>CAZTSI010000031.1:0-43866 GCA_964616755.1 uncultured Saprospiraceae bacterium
ACCCCACCAACTGCGACACGGCGATCATCACGGTAGAGGTAGTACCTCCAGTGATCGTGGCGACGGATGATAGTTATGGTATGGTAAACGGCACGACGGGAGATCCGAACGTAGGCAATGCGTATACGGAGAACGACAGTCTAAACGGCACACCGGTTGATGTGGCGGATATCACAGGGATGGTATTGACACCAGCTACGCCGATCAATGTGGGTGACCCAGTGCCGGTGTTGGATGAGATGACAGGCGTGGTGAGTGTGCCGGCAGGTACACCTGCGGGCACGTATATGATAGAGTATAGCATCTGCGAGGACTTAAACCCCACCAACTGCGACACGGCGATCATCACGGTAGAGGTAGTACCTCCAGTGATTGTGGCGACCGATGATAATTACGGTATCCAAGATGGAATCGTAGGCAATCCGAATGTTGGTAATCCCTTGATTGAGAATGACAGTTTAAATGGAGTTCCAGTACTACTGACAGATATTACTGCAAGCGTATTGACACCAGCTTCACCAGTAAATCCCGGTGATCCTGTGCCATATTTGGATGAAACAACGGGTATTGTTAATCTTCCGCCGCTAACACCTGGCGGAACGTATGAAATTGAGTACAGTATTTGTGAAAATTTGAATCCTTCTAATTGTGATACGGCGACGATAACAGTATTTGTAAGTAGACCAAGTATTTCCATCGTCAAGGGTAGCATACTGAATGTTGGCAGTGATGGGGTTGCAAGTGTAGGAGATACAATTTTCTATACCTTTTTGGTAACTAACACGGGAAATGTTAATTTAACGGATATACTTATAAGTGAAGATGATTTCACTGGTGTTGGTTTTATGACTGCCATAATGTTTGCATCCTCCACCAATAATAGCCCGGAAGGGGAACTGGAAGTTGGTGAATCAGCAAGTTATACGACAATGTACATCCTTCAAGTGCCAGATATAAATACTGGCGTGATTAATAATCAAGCTAGCGTGGTCGGTACACCTCCTGTAGGTAATCCGGTAATGGATATATCTGATTCGAGTAATCTAAATGATCCCAATGAAACTGGCTCACCTAGTGTTGCAGAGGAAGAAGATCCTACCGGTACTCCTTTGTTACCGGAGCCTTCTATTTCAATTATCAAGAGTATTTCTTCTGTAACAACAGCTTTTGGTTTAGATGCTTCTTTGATTGATGCAAATGATAGTATTCGTTATACATTTTTAGTTACTAATACCGGAAATGTAACACTTAATAATATACTCGTTACTGATACTAAAGTTACCGGAATAGTTTGCGGCATGACCACTTTACTTCCTGGAAACACAACCATTTGCATTGGAAACTCATATTTAATCACTCAACAGGATATAAATAATGGAGGTGTAGAAAATACTGCTTTGGTAACAGGTACCCCTCCAAATAACCCTGATGGATCAAGCAATGATCCAGTTTCTGATATATCAGATGCCGGAACATATGGCGATATATCACCGTTACCTAATCCTGAAGATACAGAGACTATGTCATTAGATGATTCGACCAACTCTGATCCGACAGATGACCCTACAGTTCTAATAGTTCAGCAAATACCTTCTATTCGCTTGTTTAAGGATATTGGCGGTTTGGTTGATGTAAATAACAACGGTGTTCTGGATTTAGGCGATTCAATTCGGTATACATTTAGTGTTACGAATACGGGGAATGTGACGTTGACTAATGTTACGATTTATGATCCTATAGTAGCAGTGGTAGGCGGTCCGATTCCAAGTATAGACCCTGGTGTAACTGATAATACCACTTTCATTGCTACTTATGGTATAGGTGTACAGGATGCGGAAAGAGGTTATGTTGAGAATTCGGCCACGGTATTTGCAGTACCTCCGCCTCGTCCTGATGGTAACCCTAGTGCTGAGGTTTCAGACGTTTCAGATGTAGGCGATGAAGAAAACGAAACACCCGATGGAATGGGAACACAGGATGGAGATCCGACGAATGATCCTGTTGTAATTTGTGTTGTGACAGAACCAAATTGTCCGGGAGATATGACGCTTCCGAGCTGTTTGACGCAAGCTCAGGTCGAAACAGAGTTTGTAAATTGGTTAGGTCAATTTAATGGGGGAGGTTGTGGTGCCACTAGTGAATTTGTAGGGAGTCTGACAGCGCCACTCTCTTGTGGTGGAAGTGTGGATGTGACCTTTAGACTGGTTCTAAATGGTCAGCCAGTTGCTGGAATGACTTGTACCAGAAGTTTCACGGTGACTACTGATATCCAAGCGTTTGAGTGTCCTGCGAATTGGGATGTGACAGTTGCTTCAACAGCAAGTAGCTGCCGTCTGGCTCCTTTTGCGACAATTGCAGAAATTGAGGATGCAACAGGTCAGCAATTAGGCGACAATTGTACACCTGATGAACAAATGGGAATAACATGGACGGATAGTTTAGTAAGAATTGAGTGTACGACCCCTGCAGCCGTATATTTTGATGAGAGAACAGTGATTCGCACCTATACGTTCACTGATGGATGTGGAAATACATCCATATGTGATCAAGAAATTACTTATGTGATTAATGAATGTAATCAATTAAGTAACTATGGCACTATAGCTATCGGTTCTGGACTTATTAAGATGGTTCCTGTAGGTTGTGATGTTGAACCCATTATTGAGACGGGAATTGTACAAGGTGAATGTGGATATGTCGAATATATGTGGCTTATGTCTACTCAGGAACGATCAAATGGACAACCTTTTACACCAAATGATCTGACAATAGGCACTATTTGGACTTTAATTCCGGATGCATTTGGGTCGACTTACGATCCGGGTGTAATACTTCAAAATACATATTTTGTGCGTTGTGCGCGTAATTTTGGTTGTTGTAAATATGGAGAATCAAATGTGGTAGGGTACAGAATTGATAATACACAACTATGTACCAGTTCTGGCCAGACTAGTTCTGTTACGAGAAATTGTGATGGTGTTATTTCACTTATAGCACCATTAAATAATGTTAGCACTGAAGTATTGAAGGAGTATCATACAAATATGACTATTGATGCAAATGTTCTTGTTGGTAATAAAGCAGAAATGTTGTTAAATGCAAAATCAGGGACAGAATTGAAACCTGGTTTTGAAGTGGATAAAAACTCCATTATTACGGTAACAACGACTGGATGTAATAACGAATAGAGAATGGAGCGAGTTAAGAAAACACGATACGGGTGAGCTTGGATGAATTTCATATGACCAAGGTAGATTTTCACTAAGCCTTCAGTTTTAGCGGTCATCGCTCTGTTGTAATCTCAAGAACGATCTTCGTTCCGCTTGATATTACTTCATTTAAATGGATTGAACTGGAGTATTAATACAGGTATAAAGCATACGAATAAAAGGGGCTAAAGATCTATTCTGAGCCCCTTTTAATTTGTCCTAGAGCATACTTTTTTTTCTGAATTATTGACTTTTTGAATTGTCAATCTGAGGGCTCTACTTCTCTGTATAGCTAACCATCCTATTTGTGGTCTAAGATATTTGGGAAATTTAATTTTTTATAATTGATAATAAATAATTGAAAATCAATCAAATAAACATATTATAATTTAATAATATGAATAAATTACTAAACTGGCATTGTATTTGGATAACCTAAATGGTAAAACACCATAACTAAAATAAATACTACCATGAATAAGATTGTTACTTGCTTCGTCTTTTTAATGTTCTTTAGTGCGAGCATAATTGGTCAGTCTATTTCGATTGAACCTAATGGTGAGACATTTGTGCCATCAGCTTCGACTTGTCAGACCATAAGTGTTGGTTCGGTTCTGAGCTTTAGCCGTGCTATGAATTGCGATCCATATATTTTGCTGAGCGACGAAACTGGAGCGAGTGAGAGAGATACAACATTTATGGCGCCTAATTTTGATTATCAGTTTAATCAAGAAGGAATATACGCTTTCTTTTGTGGTGCTCCATCAACGGATTTGGCTGCTGGTATAGCGTCTATTTGTTATAACGTGATCGACCCTACACCGATCCCCGCCATAGGTACATACGGTGTTGTTCTATTGGGTATTGGATTTATCATTATTGCATTACTTGCTTTCAGGCAAATGGGTATTTAGCCTGACTATCTATTATATTTAGATTAGACCTTCATCAGCAAAACTGAAATAGGTTTTTCCACCGATGATAAGATGATCAAGTAGATTCATATCTAACAGTTTTGCGGCTTGAGCAATTTTCCGCGTTATCTGCTTATCTTGATCACTCGGAATGGTTTGTCCAGAAGGGTGATTATGAAATAAAAGTATGCCCGAAGACAGATGTTCGAGGGCAATTTTGAAAATGATCTTGGCGTCAACAACTGTCCCAGCAACTCCCCCGCGACTTATTCGCTCAGTCCAAATTACCTGATTTCGTCTATTACAACACATCATCCAAAATTCTTCATAGGGCAAATCAGCCAATTGAGCGCCCATAAGCATAAATGCGTCGTTGCTTGAGCTGATTTTTGGTTTTTGCACAATAACTCCTTCCTTTCGTCTTCGGCCGAGCTCAAGAGTTGCGGCTAGAGTAATCGCTTTAGCATCTCCAATCCCTTTATATTTTTTAAAATGGTTAATATCCTTTTTTGCTAAACCTTCGAGCCCATCATTGTCTAAGAGCATTCGTTGAGCCAACTGAACGGCGGACTCGTTTCTACTACCTGAACCTAGAATAATCGCTACCAGTTCAGCGTCGGTAAGAGCGGAATACCCTTTCATTTTCATTTTTTCTCTAGGGCGATCTTCTTCAGCCCAAGATTTAATGTTTTGATAGTTTTCTGACATAGCTGCAAGATGAAGGCGAAAAGTTACGTCGTTCAAAAGAACTATGCACCATTTGATGGCGTTAAGTAATGGATTTCAGCATAAACCCAATTTATTCAAGCAATTATTTAATCCATGATAATCGACAGGAATGTTGCCTTGGTATTTTCAGGCGGTGGTGCTCGAGGCGCATATCAGGTCGGGGTTTGGAAGGCATTAAAGGAGTTGGGTTTTGTGGATCAAATTGGTGCGGTATACGGCACTTCAGTTGGTGCCATTAATGGTGCCGCATTTATTCAAAACGACTTAGATAGGGCCATACATATTTGGTCAAAGCTTCATTACAATAGTGTCTTTGAAGAGCTCCCTGAAACAGAAAGAATCCTGAGTACTGAAAATATCACTTGGATTAGGAAAACTATCCGGCAGCGAGGACTGAACGTTCAGCCGTTGAAAGATATGCTTCATGATAACATTGATGAAACAGCGATCAGACAACGAGGCTTAGATTTCGGTTTTGTTGTATTCGATTTGACGAAAAGAAGGCCTCAGTATTTGCGTGCTGAGCATATTGAGCACGGCAAATTAATCGACTATGTCATTGCTAGTGCCACATTCCCCTTATTTCAAGCGCATAGAATTGATAACTATAGATTTACTGACGGTGGTGTTTATGATAATCGCCCCATCATTCTAGCTGAAAACAATCCAAATATTTCTAAAGTTATCTGTATAGATGTGACTATCGCGCGTCATTTTTGGAAAAATAAACGCACTAAGCGAGAGATAGAAGTGGACTATATCCGTCCCTCCAGGCTTTTGGGCAGCCCTTTAGCATTTAATAGAGAAAAAATTCAACGCAACATGGAATTAGGCTACCAAGATGGTTTGGTTCAGCTGCCAAAAATTATATAAATAGTATTAGTCTTTTAATAACCCAATTATCAGACAGAATCGCTTATTGTAAGTTCTCCGTTCTTTTAAGTGAAACATCAAACACATACATAATATAGGGTGCGGCTCCATGAAATTCTATTCAACTAAGAATAAGGCATTGCTGAAAAGAAATATACCATTGTACCAAAATCCTCTAAAAAGTGGATTATCCGCCATGTAGACTACTGATCCACGTCCAATGTTTTCCACCCCAAAAACAACGGTATCTTTAAGTTTTTCCTTAATGCGACTACCTGCGAATCCAACATGAACGGACTTATCTTTAGGATGATAAATGACATTGGCGCCATTGACCATCAAAGGATAATTAGTCGTGCCCGTCCTTAGCGAATGATAACTTGCCCCCAAGCCATATCCTAAGGGATGCGAAGAATCAACTGATAGGCGGAAAATTGCCCCCGGAACATCGTCTGATAAAGACTCGCGTTCTTGGTCGGCATAGTGATTATATCTTGCTGCTAAGTCCGCGGCTTCATTGGCTTTTTTGGTTTCTGTTTTTTCTGTGTCGGTGGCATAAGTTTTTAATGAGAATTCGTCCGTATCTACAAAACTATTGGTTGCCCGACCCATCGCTATCACTTTTCCGCCTTTGCTCACCCAATAGCTAATCGATTTGCGTTGATCCGCGCTTAACCGATAATAACCACTCGGCAAAATCAATGTCGTGTAGCTTGCCATATCAATGGATGATAATCGCTCGCGATCTATGACCGTAATGGGGTAAGACAGTACTTTATCAAAATACCATGTGACTTGCCCAAATTCTAAATTAGATACTCCTTCGCCTCCTACTAAAAGAACCTTTTGCAGCGGTAGTAGATTCATTCGACCACTTCCTAGATCCGGACCTTTATCCACAAAGCCTGTTGAAACGGGTATCACATTGATATCTATATTTTGGAGGGCTGTGCCAATAGCTTTCGCCAAATCATCCACTCTCGAGCGATTGTCTGCCTGCGTCACTATTAAAGTTCCTCGATCATATTTTTCTCCATTCAATTCAAATTCCTTTGAGCTGACCCTCACATTAATGTTATTTTTCTGCAGACCTGCCAAAGCTTTGGCGCTCTCGACATCCGACCATTCAATGAGATAAGCGTATGCTTTAGCTATCGGGCCTTGTTTTTTTGCGGTGACAGCTTTAGGTACCATTGTAGTTATTTTTTGGCTTGTCGCTATGGCTTCAAGTCCATAAACATATGGGAGAGCCCAAGCTGTAATATCATAGGTCATCGAATCTTCTAAAGTGCTTTCTGGATCAAAGAGTATTTGCGTAAGCATCCCTTGTGATTGCAGAGCTGGAATGACTAGGTCACCTGATTCAATAATCAAGCTTCCGTTTTGATGTTGGCTATAATGATATCCGGTGACGTTTACCTTATTGGCTACGGTGCCATATTCTATTTTTTGAAGATCGAGAAAGCCCATTAAGGCTGTTAAGCGGTGACCAGATTTGTCTCCTTTGATCACATAGTTTTGATATTGGCTTTTAGTCTTCGTCCGATTGTCATTATAAAATTGTACAAAATTGTCGATAAGTGATTTGGCATTTAGGCTACTAACTTCTACAGTACTCAACGCAGCGGTGGTGTGGTGATCGATACGATCTTTGAGGGATAGAACCTCTCCATTTTGTGTTTTTAGACCTCTGCCAGCCCTTCCTGAGCCTCCTTGTTCGTATGTCATGCCTATAGCACCAGCATAAGTTGGGTAGGTATCACCATAGC
The DNA here is from genome assembly GCA_964616755.1 of uncultured Saprospiraceae bacterium. Lineage (GTDB taxonomy): Bacteria > Bacteroidota > Bacteroidia > Chitinophagales > Saprospiraceae > CAYNFR01. The sequence goes on from CAZTSI010000031.1 coordinate 7,495, forward strand.
TAGGATAAAATAAATCAAACACTTCTTTGGTGAAATATAACCAATCATTTTGATCAAAATATTTAGCATGATTTTTACCGATTGTATGTTGGAAATCTCTTTGCCATTTTGTAATGAATTGGTGATACGGTCTTGCTGCTGGGGCAAAATAATAGGGGCTTTCGGAGCCCATCTCATGAAGATCGGCGTGTACATGTGGCAACCACTGATGATATAATTTTAGTCGTTGACGACTTTCGACTTGTGTCTGCCATGCCCAGTCGCGATTGAGGTCAAACATATAATGATTGACTCGTCCACCCGGCCATGGTTCATTGTGTTCTATATCGTCACTATTAGTGATCAAATGTTCACGGCTAATCTGTCGGACCCAATTGACATATCTACTAAATCCGTCTGGATTGATGCATGGATCGATTATAACTACCGTATTCTCTAGCCATTGTTTTGCGCTAGCATTGGACGGATCGATAAGGGCATATAATGTATTTGGTGCACTTTCAGTACCCGCCGATTCATTGCCATGCACAGAATGACTGAGCCACACGATGGCTTTGGATAAACTTGCTTCTGAAGTCTGTTTATCTACTCCTGCAAGACGGAGATTGTTGATGCGAATAGCGTCTAATTGGCTATGATTCTTTTCGCTTGTGATGATGGCGACGATGAGCGGTCTTCCTTGATTCGTTTTACCATACTCCACGATGCTGACTAGTGGACTCGACTCTGCAACGTGCTTAAAATAGCTGACAATATCATGGTGATAGGTAAAATGCTCGCCGCGTTTATGATCAAAAAATTCATCTGGGGTCTGCAGCTGTGCCGTAACAAGAAATGAACAGGCAATAAATAAAGGAACGAAAAGTAATCGAGTCATCGCTGTGGTTTTACTATTTAGTTGCCAAATGTACTATATTACCTTATGTCTGATGCTACTTTATAACCACGAGATATATGGGTAGGGTAAGATCAAAGCTGCTAGCAAAGATTTATATATCTTGGCGTCAATTACCTGCAGACCTATGAAACATAAAACTTCTGAATTGACGACCTCCACGAGAGTCAAGCTCGTTAAGCATAGTTGGACGCTCGAAAATGCTCGGGCTACACTATTAATCGTCCACGGCTATTCGGAGCATGCCGGTCGCTACGCGCAGTTTGCAGAAGACTTAAATAAGGAAGGTATACAAGTTTATTCGTATGATCAGCGAGGCTATGGATTGTCAGAGGGATTGAGAGCATATGTTGATCGCTTTGAAGAATATGTCAATGACTTGGATGAAGTGATCCAAAGTATACCTCAACAAGAACTGTATTTAATGGGGCACAGTATGGGTGGTTTAGTGGCGAGCCAATATTGTATATCTCGCCAAAACCGAAGGGTGAGAGGCTTGATTAGTGCGAGTGCCTTGCTTGCCTTAGACCCTAAACTGTCGCCTATTCTTAAGCGATTGGCACCCATTATCGGGGCAATATTTCCCAAATTGGCCACCGAAAAATTAGACAAAACTTATTTGACGCGTAACGATGAAGCCCGACAGGCCTACATGAGTGACCCCCTTATATATTTTGGAGGCACGAGGGCGCGTGTAGGGGCGGAGTTTCTTTCATCGATCAAATGGGTAAACGAGCGTTTTGATCAGATCAAGTTGCCATTGTTAGCACTGCATGGCTCTGCAGATCGACTGACGATGCCAAATGGGACGGAAAAATTGTACAAGGAAGCGGCATCAGAAGATAAAACGCTATATTTTTTCGAAGGTCTTTATCATGAATTGATTCACGAACCTGAACGAGACGAAGTCATAGAGATGATCGCCAAATGGATCATAGAACGAGCTTAGTGCCATATCCGTAAGTCAAATGAAGTGGACAATTCGGCAATCATAACTAGAGAAATATTGCGATTCAAGAATGGTGTTCTAGAGAGCGTCCATGATGTATTAATAAGGGAGTCACCCCTAAGGATTGTCATTTATTATTTTCGACAAGGGTTACTTCAACAATCCACCTTTGCCATAGTGATGAGGACGCCGGGCGAAGACGTTCATTTAGCGGTTGGGATGATATTCAATGAAGGTATGATCTCTGACATCACAGATATAGTGGACATTGCTTTTGATGAAGACTTGCAGCAGGTAAAGATTGTCTTAAGTCAAAAGTTGAATTTTCCCGATGGGTTACCTGCCCGTACCAGTTTAGTGAATAGCAGTTGTGGTCTATGTAGTGTAAATAGTGAGGTGTCATTGAATCGAGAGTCCATTTACTTGTCTTGGTCGATGCAAAAGAAAGCAAGCACAGATAATTTGATCGGCATTCTTCGTCATTTCAATCAAGGGGTCTCTATATTCAAGCGAACAGGCGGGAATCATATGGTAAGTTTATATAACCTTGATGGACAGGCATTGTATACATCAGAAGATGTGGGGAGGCACAATGCGTTAGATAAAGTCATAGGTAAAGCACTCAAAGACAAGTGTTTTCCTTTTGACAATCATGTGTTGATGCTCAGCAGTAGAGTGGGGTATGAAATGGCGCAGAAAGCCATGATGGCTGGAACGGGAATTTTGATTGGCATGGGGGCGCCTTCAGACAGCGCGGTGAGCCTAGCTGAGGATGTAGGGATGACTCTAATAGGTTTTATGAGTGAGCATAAATTTAATCTATATGCGGGACGGCATCGAATACACGTGGCCGAGTAAAAATTATGCAAGAAATTATCTAATTTATGCGATGTTTCCAAGGTAGAAAATTACCTTTAAATTAAGGCATTATAACTAAATGAACCTACCGTCCAAAAAACAGCCAAAGGATATAGCATCAGAAGAAAAACAACCGATCCTTCAACATCGAGCTCCTTCTTCTAGCGAAAATCTTCATCTGAAGGCTGCTGTGACATCTTCAGTGGGCTGGCCAGCGGTCTTTTCAACGTTACGACACGTCGGCAAGTATATGGATATTCCACAGGCCTTGCGGGCTTCTATTGAAATGAATCAGCAGGGCGGATTTGATTGCGCAGGATGTGCATGGCCTGACCCCGAAGATGATCGTTCTGGTGTTGGCGAATACTGCGAAAACGGCATTAAAGCATTGGCAGAAGAAGCCACCAAGTATAAAGCTGACGCAACTTTTTGGGCAAAAAACTCTGTCGAAACCTTGTCTTCTTGGTCAGATTTGCGTCTCGGTAAGTCAGGGCGTATCACCGAACCATTGTATCGCAGCAAAGAAAGTCAATACTTTGAGCCTATACCTTGGGCATTGGCATTTGAAAAAATAGGGGCTCATCTCCGAGGGTTAGCTAATCCAGATGAAGCTATCTTTTACACATCAGGTCGCACTAGCAATGAGGCGGCATTTTTGTACGGATTATTCGCGCGGATGTTTGGTACGAATAATCTACCAGATTGCTCTAACATGTGTCATGAGTCTAGCGGAAAGGGACTAAGTGAAACAGTGGGGATAGGCAAAGGATCTGTTCGGTTACGTGATATTCATGAAGCAGAGCTGATCATAATTATGGGTCAAAATCCGGGCACCAATCATCCTAGGATGTTGTCGGCATTAGAAATATGCAAGACCAACGGTGGTAAAATTATTGCTGTAAACCCGCTCAAAGAAGCGGGGCTCATTCATTACACTAATCCGCAGAAGCCGCTTAAGATGATCTTTGGCGGCATAGATCTTGCGGATTTGTATTTGCAAGTCCGAATAAACGGGGATGTAGCTTTTTTAAAAGCCATTATGATAAAGCTATTTGCCTATGAAGAGCAAGGGCGAAAAGTTTTGGATCACGCGTTTATTGATCAGTACACTAGTGGCTTTGAAGCTCTTAAAGTCGCGATAGCTGAGTATGATTATTATACATGTTGTAGAGAGGCAGGACTAAATGTCGAGGAAGTAGAACAGGCGGCTGAGCTAATAGCCTCAAAGCAAAAAATTATCATCTGCTGGGCTATGGGCTTAACGCAGCATCTGAATGGAGTGGATAATGTAAAGGAAATTGTGAACTTACTTTTACTTAAAGGAGCCATTGGAAAGCCCGGCGCAGGCACCTGTCCAGTAAGAGGTCATAGCAATGTACAAGGCGATAGAACGATGGGTATCTGGGAAAAAATGCCCGAAGAATTTCACCAATCTCTGAGCACAGAATTTGGTTTTCAATCGCCGAGAAAAGCTGGGTATGATACAGTTGAGACCATAAAAGCAATGGTCACGGGCGGAATACACTTCTTCATGAGTATGGGCGGCAACTTCTTGTCGGCGGCCCCAGATACGGATATCACGGCGCTCGGATTAAAGAACTGCTCCTTGGCTGTTCATGTCTCTACTAAGCCTAATCGCACGCATTTGATTGCAGGGGTAGAGTCTATAATTCTTCCTTGCCTTGGCAGATCAGAATGGGACGTTCAAGCATCAGGATATCAATTTGTCAGTGTCGAAAATTCGATGGGCATTGTGCACAGTTCCAAGGGTGTGTTGCCCCCAACATCAGATCAAGTGATGAGCGAATGTGCTATTGTAGCGGGCATAGCCAAAGCAACATTCGAGAAGGAAAACTATGCGAAAGCCGGATGGGATAGTATGATCAAGGACTATGATCTAATCCGTCAAAAAATTGAAAATGTGATACCTGGCTTTGAACGGTACAATGAAAGAGTACGGCATCCGAATGGATTTGAATTGCCTAACCCGGCGCGTTCAAGGATATTTTTGAAAGACAAACAGCGCGCTAGATTTTCAGTAGTTCCGCTCCCTAGTTTTGAACAAGCGGAAGGACAGTTTCGACTAATGACCATACGCTCTCACGATCAATTTAATACGACAATATATGGATTAGATGACCGATATAGAGGTGTTAGTGGTGATCGATATGTCATATTTATGCATCCGCAGGATATGATCGATAACGGATTAGATGAAAAAGAACTAGTGCGCGTTACGAGTCATTTTAAGGGCACAACAAGATCGATGGATAACTTTAGAGTGATACCATACGACATACCTAGGAGGTGCTTAGCGGCCTATTTTCCTGAGGCTAATCCATTAGTACATCTAGATTTGAAGGCAGAAGGTAGCCATACGCCAGCGTCAAAGATGATTACGGTGACACTACATCTTATGGATGTTGATTCAGCATTAGGTACACGTTGAGGTTTTATTTTGAGATAGGTTGTGGGGTCACTCATTTATCTCACTGAATATTTTTCAGTGAAAATGAATTTTCTATCACTTACTAGGAGTATTAAGAGTTTACCAGATTAATACAGATGTTTAATTTCGTGGTTAACAAGAGAGAAAATGTTATGGAACACTTATTCTGCAGGGAAGGATAAAATAGCTTTTTTTCAAATTTTTATGAAGAGCTTGCATTAATGGAAAATTCTTTTTTTTTGTAAAAATTAAACCATCATGAAGAAAAAAAGTAGCATCTATCGTCTGTATTTGTTTTAGCTTTGTTCAGGTGGGGCGATCAGGTGTTTGTAATTATCCATCAGGTACACATTATGATTTTAAGAACAAAGTGTTTATAACTTTTTGCCCGGCAATTAGTGGATCCAATGGCACATGTTATACTTATTGTAATATCTATTAAAATTGAATAGATCATGAAAAGATGTAAAATTGGACTTTCAACCATCCTTCTCATAATTTTTATTTCATTGCCGACAATGGAAGTAACAGCCTCTGATTGGTGTAATTGGTTTTCAATAACTTATTTGGATTTTAAAAAGAAGGAATATGTTACTTTTTGTCCAGTCTTTTCTGGTAATGGATTTTGTATTTATCGATGTCCTTTACAGTAATGAAATTTGAACGAAAACTTTTGATGTTAAGTTTACTGATATTTGTGTTTGGATGCGTTGACCATTTGTCCATCAAAACTAGTCTAGAAGTTCAGGCAGTCAAGATAATTGACAATCGAGAAGTCAAAATATTGGGCGACATCGAATTAGCAGATTGGTCTCCGGATCTAAAAAGGAGCTATTGGTTTAGCAAGTTTGGTGGTACATTGCACATGCTAGATCATGAGTCATTTAACTTCGAACCAATCATTTTGGATTCCAATGCGGTTCAGTTTCAAGATATGTTTCTTAGTTTTAGTATCAGAGACAGCCTTCTTTTTTTTGTGACCACTAGTGGGTATGGGTTTTATGATCTTCGAGATAGGGCTTTTATAAGTTACACGAAGACGTTAATGGCTCAGCATAAGCCAGGAAGTGCCGACATTGATTGGCTTTCCGATAGTGTTGTTGTTTCAAACTTCTCACCTTATGACCAAATATTGCCAGGTGATTCTCTGCCATATCTTACTCAATATTTTTTATCTGGTGAGATAATCCGTATTAGGACTCTAATAAATAATCAGGTTGATCGAGATGCTAGGACTTTTAATTATTTTCAATATATAGAAGATATGGGGATTTCGGTTCAATATTCAACCCCTTTAAATGTGCTTGGTTTATTCAGTGAACCATTTTTAGTACCTTCTATTAGTTTCGCAGATATTGAAGTCTTTGGGATAGAACCGAGTGACGAACCCATTGGCATTGAAGACTTACCTTTTGTTAATGATGTATATTCTGTCGTTAATATAGAGAACAAGATTTTTATTCACTCCTATATTTCAAAGAGCGAACCAAATGTGCCGCTATCAGACACGAAGTACGAAAGTTATTGTACGGTTCTTGATTTGGCTACTTTTAATTCTGAGGTATATTTTTTGAATGATTTGTACGTGATTCACGGTAAACTGGACAATAATAAATATCTCGCCTCTCCTATGGATGACGAAACACCAACAGGGAAAATCTTTACTATTATAGAGTTGAACAACTAAATATGCATTGTCAACAGAATCTTAACATCAATTTTTTGTGACGATTTCACTTATCCATAATTCGGTTTGAGCGTTCGACTTACTTTTTAGTCTAAAAATCCATAGAATCCTAGAAATATCACCCACCTGGGTGACAAATGCATGTTGGACAGTGGCCTACATTTGCCGTATAACATATCGCATCATGAAGCCTTACTGCTAATAGCATCATACCAACTGGGGACTCCGTTCTCTTCAAAGCTGGACAAGAAGCTATATTGACTTTAGGTTTTGAAGTACCAGGTGGACAGTATAATTTTGAAATTCTAATCGAGGATTGTCAGAATTAGCGGAATTAGAGGACAGGTGTTTCGTATTATTTTAAGGAAGGGTGACGATCTAAAAACCATGAACTGAGATCGATGAGTTTTTCGGCATACTCCTGACCAAAGGGGCTAAGTCTATACTCCACGCGGGGCGGCACTTCAGCATAGGCTGTGCGCTCAACGATGCCTTGATCTTCAAGACGTTTGAGGGTGATTGACAGCATTCGAGAAGAAACATCAGGTATCCGATGTTTTAATTCATTAAATCGCATGACATTATTAAAGCCTAGATTATAAATACAAAACAAACTCCACTTCTCAAGGCTTACAGCGAGCACATTTCGGACAGGACAAATGCCATCTGATCGCAAAGCTAGAGCGGAAATGAAGAATTTTTTAATTTTTTCTTTGAGCATAAAGTGTTGATGATCAATATTAGTTGTCATGATGATACTTGCTTATTTGAGTGTTACTTCTTGGTTTATAATCATATCAAAGTTACTTTAGTTACTTTAAATGACTTAGTAAAATTTAGTTATTATGAGTACGGTATTAAATATTTCAGACAAATCATACTTGAGGGCTGGACTTATGTCAACCCTGGCTGAAGTACTCCAATCGGCAGAGAGAATGACCGCTGAGCAATTTGTCACACCTATAGAGGAGGCAAAATGGAGTCCTGGGCAGCACATCGGCCATCTGCTATTGAGCACTGCACCGATAACGCAAGCCTTGCAAATGCCCAAAGCAGTTTTGGCAGAGAAGTTTGGCACGAACAATCGCACAGAATGGAATGACGAAAACTTAAGGGAAAAATATACGGAAATACTAGCAACGGGATCCCTCAAAGCGCCTTTTCGATTTGTTATGAACGATGTTCGAGATGTTAATAGAGCTACACTCATAGGGGATTTTGCTATGGAAATCGAAAACCTAGTAAGTCAAATGGATAAATGGCTAGAGGCAGATCTGAGTACCTATGTTTTGCCACATCCTGCTTTTGGTCTATTGACGATGAGAGAGATGATCTTGTTTACCTCATTGCATACACGTCATCATCTGAGGGCAATACAATCTATTTTTCATAAGTGATGCTATATTCAAGGCCAGGTCTCTATGTTATAATTTTGAATGCTAATTTATAGGTTCATACGCTCGATGTGCGTAGAGCACCTGCCTTGTTTTTTTTTGATTCTTTGGATACTGGTAATGACGAAGCTTAGACAATGAGGACGTTTATATACTATTAATTGTTAGATTTTCTAACCTTCAAGGAAATTGGCCTAGTAGAAGATAGAGGTATCTTACCTGTGTAAAAATGTTAAAATTTATCAGAATCAGAAGAAAATTTAGTAAATATTTTGAGGATCATTTTTTTTTTAGAATTACCTCATTATTTCACCATATAATTTTAGTAAAATGAAATCGCAGAGACTTTTGCGAAGATTTAGGAATCTTCTTTTCGGAGCTATGCTTCTTTTTTCCTTTTCTCTATTGCCTAATGTTGTTAATGCCCAAGGCAATTGCGGCCACGGGTGTTATTGGATACCTGTAGAGTCTAAGTACCATTCTAATGGTGGTTGCGCTGGTGCTTACGCGGATTGTGTGCAATGGTGGTGCAGCTGTGGCCCAATCATTCAATAGCTCTTATCGATGGAAGACCATGTCTAAAGTTGTCCAGGCCATTTTTGCATGGTCTTTCTTCACTTCATTCGTATTGAGCAGTTGTATTCATCAGCAGCCTTCTGATGTTGATAAAGTGAGAAATGTTAAGATAGAGACCAGCATTAGCTTTGCTAAGATCGGGGATTTAGTAATTGAACTTGATTCATTGACTCCATTTGGGAGGGAAATATCAATTTACAATCTACCGCAATCGGACTCCATAATATTATTAAATCATGCCAATAAATCGATTGATGTAATAAGTCTTTCGGATGGTGAGGTAAAGAACAAGATCAGTTATCGGGATGAGCGATTTCAAAACCTTAACCTGAGTGGTATTATTCCTATAAGCCTTGATAGCCTTTGGTTACTCGGAAAGTTTAGAGCAAATCCTTATTATTTATTGGATTACACGAATAATAATTGGAAGACTTTTTTTACAGATAGTAATCCGACAAGTAAAGCTGAACTAGCTAATCCTATTCTCACTTCTACATTGATGGGCTACGCATTGCATAAGGCGCTCTGGTTCGTTTCATGGCCACTAACATCTTTTGCCAAAGAATGGCCGCCATCGAGTATTGCGTCTATTGATATAAAGAACGAAAAGTACATCAGCAAACAAATTCCATTTCCTAGTGTATATAAAAATTTTCGATCATCAGATGAGTTAGTTTCTTTAGGATTCGCATTATTAATTAAAATGCCTAATCAGGATAGCTTCTTAGTTTTTTACCCCGCATCTGATGAATTTTACTTCTATAATATGGACTTAGAATTGATAGGGGCCAAAAGGATAGAATGTTCACTTGGAAGTATTGAGAAATGGAATAAAGGTATTGAGTCGAAAGAGCCGGTTCATTATCAATATAATTTATTTATGCTTTCTACTGAAAATGTCTTTTTAAGATTTATCTCAAAGGCTTTACCTCCAAGTATTACCGGTGAAGACGAAGAAAATACAGATAGAATTCTTCAGATTGTTGATATGGATTTAAATGAAATAGTAGTATTTGAGCTGCCAAAAAATATCTTTGATTTGTTTCGCTCTTTTACCGTTGGGAATAAGCTTTATTTGAGTACTAATCATTATGAAAATCCAAATCTCGATGAAGATAAATTGGTTTTTGAGATATATGATATTGATATGCTTATTGACAGGAAGTTGTGAAAATAAGCGATCCTACGATAGTTTTGAATGTATGGATAAAGAGGTTTTTGAAGGAGGGCGATTCGAAGTTTTAATTTGGCCTACTTGTTCATCCTGTTCTGACGAAGCAAAACATGGTTTGCTAGCAACAGAAGGAGATTTAATTAGATACATCATCTTAACGCGGGCGCAGCAAGGGTATATAAATGAGTATTTGCATGCGCCAGATATGAATATGATAATATTTTTATCATATATTTCTTATGGGGATTGTATTGAACCAAGTTATATTTATACTATAAATGGAAAGAATGGAAAGATTGAATCTAAGTATCCTTTTATGCTTGGTTATTAGTTTTCTACCGATTTCCTGTAAAAAACAGAATTACAAATATACAACTGTTAGTTTTTCTGAAGGATATCGTTATACACCTACTGCTGCGGTGTCGTATAGCGGACAGGTATTATTCACCGCCTTTGAGTCTACTTGTTCTGAAAATAAAAATGATAATCAAGCCTTAACTTTCCAGGTAGATCCGCCCAGATTATTTTTTTTGAACCGAAGTAATCATGAAGTTGTTAAGCTTGACATGCCTTATCATAGGCTAGGCCATGTTAGTGCAATGAGCTTAAATAAACAAAGAATGTTGGCTTTATTTCTTCATGTCCAACCGGTACTTATTGAAATCTCAGTGAGTGATTATAGTTATACTGAAAAAAAGTTAAAGTTACCGCCGTCCTATGGTTTGGCACCGCGAGGTGTCATATTGGATATCGATGAGGGTTGTTTTATAGGTTTAGTAAAAACAGGTGCAGATTTAGATGTAAATAGAGTAGAAATGTTTGAATTAATGGAAGATGGATCTTTAAGACAAGCTTCTCAAGGTTACGAACTTAATGAGGATAACGACATTCAATGGAAGGAAGGATCGATTAGTAAAGAAAGTCTAAAGAGAGCGAACACTATATTTTCGTTCAAAGAGATTAATGCGAGAACCGATGATCAACAGTTTTACATGAATCCGGGTGATAAAGATGATGTCGGCAAAATATATTTAGTTCACGGTGAGGGGTGTGTAAGTCAGTTGATTTTTGAATAGACGACATAAGTGTATGGCATGAGGCACCTCTCTATACAGTGAGTATTGCTCAGATTTATATCCTTCAAAGAGCTATTCTGTCAGTTTATCTAGTGGTGATAAAGGACGAAAGTTGTATAAGTATTTTTACCTACTTAGCGCCAGGTCGATATTTCTTGATGACCCGTCGTTCCACATCTTCTCGATAATAGGCTACTTCCTTGAATTGCACATCGGCATAACGCTGCGCTTGGTCGCCAAAATGTGGTGAATTTGGATTTCCACTTTGTCCACCGGCTAGCAGCGATTTTGCTTTTACTTTTTCACCAAATTCTACTACCGCTACAAAACTATTGCCTCTAGTGCCATACATGCGCTTGGTATTGCTTTGGTAATTTTGCCCATAGGCCGCAAGCGCGCCCCAGTTGCTTGAAGCCATGCCCACAGGAATGCTAGGTAAACTATCGTTAAACGCTTGCTTAATACTGCCGTCTATCCGTTGGTATCGATTCACTTCGCCCCAAGCTAACTGCCAATCCCCGAAATCTTCTTCCAGGCTGGAGAGAACTTTTTCAAGAGTCGTTATGCGCTCTTCTGCCGTGGTTTCTAGGCTATAGTATTCAAGTTTTTGCATTTGACTTAACTCTTCTGGCGCAGTGTTCGTGCGATAGATTCGTTCGGCATAATAATGAGCTATGGTCATAGCAATGGATTCCTTTGATACGCGATAATCCCAATGGCGGAGATGTTCTGTCGCCTCTTTCATTTTCTTGCTTGTATTCTTTTGGCTATCAACGGCTGCTACTATGGCTGGAATCATCGTTTCAAAAGCAGCCAAATACGGATCGTAGGCTAGGTTGATTAACTTGTCTAGAGTCATGTCCTTAGCCTCCTTCAATAAGCGAATGGCATTTACCCCTCGGTAGTTTTCATGATTGCGCGACATATATTTTGGATACTCCTCGACTTTGGGGCTATAAACATCCGCGGCCGTAAATGGGGTTGAGTTACAATTCTGAATCCAGCCGTTAGGTGGGTTAACGATCACCATGCATTCGTCGACTGTATGTAGACCTTGCCAGTCAGTTTTAGGATTTTGACCATCGACGATGTTGGTATAGTCAAACGAGGTATCGCGTCGCGGTATAAAATTGCCATGATAATACGCTATTGTGCCATCTGCATCAGCATATACGGTATTATTGGATGAGTTGGTGCGGATATTCATCATCTCTCTAAAGCCCTGGTGATTTTGCTGCTTAGTGCGCGTGAAGGATTGAATTAATGCATTGACTGGATCCCACATAATCGCGGTCGCAACCATTTTCGTTCCGTCTGAATGGGTAAGAGGACCATGATGAGTTCTATGAAATACAAATTGCTGCTGGCCCAACGTGTTGTCGGGCTTCCGATAGGCGAGGGTAACTTCTTTTTCGATCAAGGGTCTATATTCTAGGCCATAGTAATAGCCTTTTACTCCATCCTGGATAAGAAAATGAACAGCAAATTCGTCCATAATATCACTATAGGTAGACGTATGCATCCAGCCTGTTTTTTCATTAAAACCTTGATAAACAAAAAATTGCCCCCAAGTGACGGCGCCATAGGCGTTCAATCCTTCCTCACTCACAACATGAACTTCGGGTCTGAAGAAAAAGGAAGTATGCGGATTTATTAGGAGCATGGCATTCCCTGATTCAGTCAATTCGCCAGACAGCGCAATTCCATTTGACCCAGCCGATTCCTCTAATAGAGTGTCCTCCTCTTTTGGTGTCTCCGATGGTATAACTCTACCTATTTCTTCACTCGTCAATTGCGCTTGAAAATGTCTCTTAATTTTTGAAAGGGAGATTTGCTCAATATCTCCGCCTATCGAGCCTTCGCTAAAGTACATGGGCATCCATGGCTCAAAGTGCGTCAACAAAGCTGGTTTTACTTCGGGATGTGTGTGCAAATAATAATTAATACCATCCGCAAAGGCAATGCATAAGACCTGCAGCCAATCTGGAGCGGAGGCATATCGATCCATAGCTTCTTCCTTCGTCATATATAAATTGGCTCTAAGATCACTATACAATGCTTCCTCACCTTGCACTTCTGCTAAACGACCAGTCGCCCAAATATAATTTTGTTCAACTCGATTAAAATCATCTTCGCACTGCGCATATAATAATCCAAAAACAGCATCAGCATCTGTCTTGCCATAAATATGTGGCACTCCAAAATCATCGCGCAAAATTTCTGTATTTGTAGCACGCAAAGCCCATCTTTCAGTCTCTGTCAGAGGGGCAGAGCGATAACAGGAACTCAATAACAAGATCAGGATAGATAGCCGAAGGAATAGCATAAGCGGTAGATATTTGTACGTAAATGTCCTAAATATCTAAAGAGTATTGCGAATAGAGCATGGTTTTAGTTCTTTTTCTCTTCGATCAAATTGGTTTTATATTTCCCTAGCAGTGAGCGTTAAGCTAGAATAACAAAAGCTGCAACTATGAATACCTTAAACTGTTACTTTGAACTTATGACATGTTTTCAATGACGAATCCTACTTTCTCATCACAACAACTGCGTTTTGTAGCGGGTGCGTTTGCCACAGGCATTACGGTGGTAAGTATTGATAAAGACGATGGCAGCATCCAGGGCATGACGGCGAATAGTTTTTTGTCCGTTTCTTTAGACCCTGCGCTTGTCTTATTTTCGGTCGATCACAAATCAAGCTTATCCAATAAATTGCACACAGAACAATCTTTGGGTATTAGCATCCTACGCCACGACCAAAAAGCGTTAAGCGATCATTTTGCCAGCAGATCGGCTATAGAGCATGATATTCCTTTCGTCTACAAACGCGCCTGTCCCATACTTGAAGACTGTATCGCTTGGTATGCTACCCGAATTCAATCCATTATTAGAGTTGGAGATCATGATCTTATTATCTGCGAAGTTCAAGATTGTGACAGAACCGAAGGTGATCCTTTGCTATATTATAAAGGCTATCGTGCTATCGGCGAATCAATTTAGTATTGATCCTAATGTAAAAAAGGAGCTGTCAGTATTGATGGCCGACGAATGGATCTTCGTATAATCACTTTACTTCACGCTCATTCAGGCGAATACAATCTATTTTAGAAGGAAAGTGATGTGAACAACGCTTTTCTTTTTTATATTGCCACATTAAGATTTTCGACGAGAAATTAAGGTCGGAGTGCACGTTTTTTATACTAACAATATGCCAAAGATGATAAAAACCTCAAGTTGTATAACGATGAAGATGGTGATATATATAGCTCTTTTAATGTCAAGCATAACAATCTATGCCACAGAAAATAAGGCTATGACTAATGAATTGTACGAACTAAGAATGTATGAATTGAAGTTTGGTTCGCCTGCCGCACCATTTATGGATTACCTTAAAAATAGTCTGCGAAAAGCGACTCTGGAGGCTGGGGCCAATGGATATTTTTTATTTAACGAACTTGGCAAGTCTGATCCGACAAAAATTTGGGTTTTGATAAGTTACCCTTCTTCAGAAGCGTATGTTGCTGGGCAGCATGCGTACCAATCTATCGACGGATCTACTCAAGCGGCGGCGACAAGAGATGCCGTTCACTACAACAGATATGAATCATGGGTATTTCACGCTTTTGACGGAATGCAGCAGATGATGCAGCCGATGCAAGGAAAGAATTTGTTTGAGCTACGTATATATGAGGGTAAAAATGAGGAAGCTGTCAGGAGAAAAATTAAGATGTTCGATGTCGAGGAAATTGATCTTTTTAACCGAGTAGGGCTATTTCCTGTTTTCTTTGGCGAAATGATTGCAGGGCCACATCGCCCCGCTTTAGTGTACATGCTACAATTCAAAGACATGGCGGAGCGAGACGACAATTGGAAGATTTTTATAGATCATCCGGAATGGAAAGCGATGGTTGCCAAAGAGGAATATGCCAGCACTGTTTCGAATATCGTTCGTATCTTTTTAGTACCACTTTAACACAAACCAACCCTAATTTTCTGCATATGCATATCAACGTACTCTTATTGTCACTTATCATATTTTTGACGTACTCCTGCCAGCCAAGCACGTCAGACAGTGCTAACTCTGGCAATACACCAAAATTGAAGGCTTTAATCATTGACGGCGAAAACAATCATGGCGTGTGGCCTAAAACGACGATGATGATGAGAGACTATCTCGAACAGACAGGTCTTTTTACCGTCGATGTCGCTCGGACTTTACATACTTGGCAAGGGCCACATTTTGATAAAATGGCGGAAATTGATACCATAACAGATTTATTGACCCTCTATCCACTTCAAGGACATCAACCCAACCCTGTGCCCGAACCTGTACCTGATCCAACTTTTGCCCCTGATTTTAAAGCGTATGATGTGGTCATTACCAATTTTGGATGGAAGGCGTCTACATGGTCCGACGAGGTAAAGCAATCTTTTGAATCATACATGACCGATGGTGGTGGCTTTATCGTCGTGCATGCTGCCAACAATTCGTTTGGGGACTGGGATGAATACAACCGTATGATCGGAGTAGGCGGCTGGGGTGGTCGTTCAGATTCATCGGGAAATTATATTTACTACGATAGTACTGGTATGTTGACCATAGATCCTACTGCTGGGCCTTGTGGCTCTCATGGGCCGCAATATGAATTTGTCATTACCACACGAGAGCCTGAGCACCCTATCATGAAAGGACTGCCTGCTGAATGGATGCATACCCAAGATGAAATGTACGATCGCATGAGAGGGCCGGCAGAAAATATGACTGTCTTGGCCACTGCCTATTCAGATATAGATGGAAATGGACAACCTTGGAATAAGGACGCTAAAGGAACAGGACGTCACGAACCAATGTTGTCCGTCATCAACTATGGCAAAGGACGAGTTTTTCATACCGTACTAGGGCATATGGATTACAGTGTGGAGTCAGTCGGATTTATAACAACTCTACAACGCGCTGCCGAATGGGTGGCGACAGGTCAAGTCACTCAAGAGATACCTTTAGATTTTCCAACAGCTGCTAAGTCGAGCCGTCGCAAATGGTCAAATTAATCTTCATACTATAAAGCTACACATCGCATGATTTTTTCGCTTTCTGCCCGATTCTTATTTACCTCACTAGGAATTATTCTTCTTGGTTGTTGTTTGACATGCTGTTCTAAAAAGATATCAGAAGAAGAGGCCACTAAAATTGTATTCAATATCCCCGAAGGTTTTGAATTGGAAGAACTTTATTCACCTAGTCTTCAAGGCCAAGGATCATGGGTATCCATTGCCGAAGGCCCGAATGGTTTTTTCGCTTCAGATCAATACGGAGCCATCTACACATTCAAAGCTCCTGCTGTGGGCTCAGTAATAAAAAAGGAAGACGTAGATAGTTTGGCGCTAAACATCGGATTTGCACAAGGCTTATTATGGGCATTTAATAGTCTGTATGTATCTGTAGCAGAAGGAACAGAATTTGATAATCCTGAAAAACCATCAAGTGGGGTATATAGACTTCAAGATTTGGATGGAGACGGCACACTTGAGGATCGTCAAAAAATTCTCACCTTAGATGGAACAGGTGAGCATGGGCCTCACACTATGAGAATAGGTCCGGATGGCCAATCCATTTATTTTATCGCTGGAAATTTTAATAAAATACCCAATCATTTCAGCTCTCGCTTGCCTAAGCATTGGGATGAAGACAATGTTTTCCCTAAGTATCTGGACGCTATGGGTCATGCCACAGAGCTTAAAGCACCAGGCGGTTGGATCGCGAAAACAGACCCTGAGGGCAAATCATGGGAAATTGTTGGCGCTGGTATGCGCAATCCATTTAGTTTTGGCTTTAATGCGGCTGGGGATCTGTTTGCTTATGATGCCGATATGGAGTGGGATTTTGGCATGCCTTGGTATCGCCCTACGAGGATCGTCCATGTGACAAGCGGTGCAGAATTTGGTTGGAGAACGGGCTCGGGTAAATGGCCTGCCTATCTTCCCGACAACTTGCCAGCGGTTGTAAATATGGATCAAGGTTCGCCAACAGCGGTTATTATGGGTAAAGATTTGTCTTTTCCTGAGCGATATAAAAATGGATTATTTGCTTGCGATTGGAGCTTTGGCACAATGTATTTCGTCGATCTGATACCTAATGGAAGTAGTTATGTGGGTAAAAAGGAGGAGTTTTTATCTGGGGTGCCACTTCCGATCACAAATGCCACGGCGGGTAAAGATGGTAAGCTATACTTTTTGACAGGGGGGAGACGTATTTCCTCTTCCTTATATCGACTTAGAGCGACCAATGAAGCTATTTCAAACAATCCAGTTATTGAACTTACGGAAGAAACCAAGTTGCGACGTAACCTAGAACGATATCATAATGTTATTGACAAAAAGGCGGTTGACGCTTCATGGCCTTATTTGGATCATCAAGATCGCCAAGTCCGCTATGCGGCCCGAATCGCGATAGAACATCAGCCCCTTAATGATTGGCGTTCGAGGCTTATGCAAGAGTTAAGCCCTCTAAAACTAATCTATGGTGTTATTGCCTATGCGCGCAAGGGTGGCGAGCCAAATGACCAAGTATTCAATAATTTAGCGCGCATTGAATGGGAAAAGCTATCTGTTGATCAGCAAATAGATTTGGTCAGAGCCTATCAACTTTTATTTATCCGCCATCAGGAGAAGGGGATTAAGCATCAGCTCACTGCTGTGGCTAATCGCTTGGATAGTTTTTTTCCTTCGGGGGATGCTAGACTGAATCGTGAGTTATCACAACTTTTGGTATATGCCAATCATCCTGATGCTGTGGCGAAATGTATGACCCTTATTCGTAGTGAGGCAGAGCGCGCCACCTCCTCGCATCCTGATATTATCAGCGAAGAATTAATAAAGCGAAGTGAGCAGTATGGGCCTCAAATCGCCGATATGTTGGCTAATATGCCTCCAACTGAGGCCATTCATTATGCGATGGTGTTAAGTAATGCTCAAACTGGGTGGAGTCAAGATTTGCGCAAAGAATACTTCCAATGGTTTTATGCTGCCTTGTCTAAGAAGGGGGGGATGAGCTACAAGGGTTTTCTTGATAATATGCGTGCACGTGCGCTTAAGCATGTTCCCGATGATCAACGAGGGGAGATGGCGGCTATTGCAGGGTTTTATTCGCCTATTCAGGAAATGGCGGACTTGCCTCAACCCGTCGGGCCAGGTCGCGAATATACCTTGATGGATCTAGGTCCGATAGTGTTATGGAATGACGATAGAATAAAAAATTATACAGGTAGTCTCGCTGATGGAGAGCGTGCCTTCAAGGCAGCGTTGTGCTACAGTTGCCACCGAATGAATGGTGAAGGAGCCGCTTCTGGCCCTGATCTCAGCAATTTGTATTCACGGTTTAGTCTTCGAGATATGACAGGAGCTGTCATTATGCCTAATGAAGAAATATCTGAACAGTTCGCATTTACCGTCTTTAGTCTTAATAATGGGGAAACTTTATCAGGTCGTATAGTGGAGGATAAGGAGACAAGTTACAAAATCTATCAAAGCCCCTACGCCATGAATGCAACCACAGAAATTCTGAAGGCTGATGTGAAAAAGGCAGAATTATCCCCCATTTCTCCTATGCCGGCTAAACTTTTGGATAGATTAAATGAACAAGAAATCGTTGATTTATTTGTCTACCTCTTGGCTGGGGGCAAACCCAATGATCAATATTATAAAAAGGGCATATGAAGCGATGGGTCGTTTTTATTTACTTGCTCGGATGCCTTATGTCCTGCAAACAGCACTTAGAAGAACAAGCGATACGAAAGCCCAATATCGTCATCATTTTTACGGACGATCAAGGCTACAATGATGTAGGGGTATACGGCTCAAAGACTATTCGCACACCTCATTTGGATCGTATGGCTCAAGAAGGATTGCGTTTTAGTCAATTTTATGTTTCTCAGCCCGTTTGTTCAGCCTCTCGCGCTTCCTTGCTCACAGGTTGCTATTCTAATCGTATTGGCATTCATCAGGCTCTTATGCCCGAAGGCAAAAAGGGAATTAATGAAGAGGAATATACCCTAGCTGAAATGCTAAAAGATCAAGGCTATAAGACGGCGGTATTTGGGAAATGGCATTTAGGGCACTTACAGCCATTTTTGCCAAACAATCATGGTTTTGATGAGTTTTATGGCATTCCTTATTCAAATGATATGTGGCCTCTTCACCCTAGCCAAGGAAAATATTTTGATTTTCCCCCGTTGCCGTTGATAGAGGGATTGCAAGCAATTGATACCCTAGAAGATCAATCCGATCTGACCAAAAATATTACTGAGCGAGCCGTTGATTTTATAGAACGACATCAACAAGAGCCTTTCTTTTTGTATGTACCGCACCCTATGCCCCATGTTCCTTTATATTCTTCAAAAGCATTTAGAGGTAAATCTCCACATGGCCCTTATGCCGATGTCATTGAAGAAATTGACGAGTCGGTGGGTCAGATCTTAGGAACGCTTAAAACGCTAAACCTTGATGAAAACACTTTAGTGATTTTTGCCTCAGACAATGGCCCTTGGTTACAATATGGCACACACGGGGGGTCTGCCTTTCCTCTTCGTGAAGGGAAGGGAACCGTGTTTGAAGGTGGGGTTCGCGTACCTTGTATCGTGCGCTGGCCTGGTATGATACACGCTGGAAGGGTCGTTGATGAGCCTGCCATGACGATTGATCTTTTCCCGACAATAGCTGAAATTGTAGGTGCAAAGCTGCCAGAAAGAAGTATCGATGGTGTGTCTATTGCTGAAACATTGTTGGGCGAGCAATCTTCAGCGCCACATCATGAAGCTTATTATTTTTATTACAATAAAAATGAACTTCAGGCAGTGTTGAGTGGTGATGGGCAATGGAAATTGTATTTGCCCCATAACTATAATGCATTTGATGGATTAAAAGGTAACGATGATGGCCTTCCGGTAAGTTATCGGCCGGCCAGAACAGAACTTGAGTTATATCACCTTACCACGGATATCAGCGAGACTACTAATCTTGTAGAAAAACATGCTGATAAGGTAAAGCAATTGATGTCATACGCCGAAAAGGCGCGTGTTGAATTAGGTGATCTTCTCACGAACAGAGACGGGTCAGGCGTGCGAGCAGTCGGGGAGTTATAAAATGCATAATGCCATGAATGAAATCAAGGAAGGAGTCATTGAGGCCTATAGAAAAATTATATCGCAACGATATAATTATGACAGAATCGCAGCAAAGTATACCATGCCTCAAACGATGGATCGCGCCAATTTCGAGTTGATTCGAGCCTATTTCTTAGATCATATTTATCCTCCGATTGACCAGCGTCGCGACTTAGACAAAGCATTTGCTCAATTAGATAAATTCATTCGATATCCTCAGAAACTATTGAGTTTAGTGAAGGACTCAGCGAGCATTGTCTTCAAATACGGTAGACATCTGCCTAGTATCATTAGTGCGGGGCTTAAAGCCTTAAGTACCTTTCGGACGGCCAATAAGTTTGAAACTTTGCTTGCCAATGCAGCAGAGCAAAGTAAGCTATTGCCACCTTATACTCAGCTACAAATAGAACAATTCATACGTACATTACCAGTCAAGGCAATTGAAGATTTTATGGAAGAAGGTCTTGCCTTATTTGATACTATAAAGGATAGAGAATTGGTGAAACGCATCATCCAAATACTCCGAGCGCTGATCGAGAAAATGGAAAATCGTCCTAAGATATATACCGAAGAAGAGAAAAATGCTTTGCGAATGGGGCTTAGTTTGATCGAAGGCGCCGACCAACTATTTGGTCGTTTGTCTCCTGTAGAACAAGAAATTATCTTCGATTTTGTGTGGAAAATAGAAAAAGAAGCGATTGAGGACATCATGGTAGGGGCAAGTTAAGGAGTCTTGATAAATTCATTGGGCAGGCAGCAGAGGCGAGAAATACCAATTGGTAAAAACAAATAAAGCCCTGAATAACAGAGCTTTATATTGACTTTCGTTGACCCACTAGGACTCGAACCTAGAATGACAGAACCAAAATCTGGAGTGTTACCGATTACACCATGGGTCAAAATGGGCTGCAAAAATAATACTTTTTGATAGCGTAGTAAATATGTTCATTTGTTTTTTTTTGAAATGCGCAAATTTAAGATCTTCGCAAGAGCAAATATCCATTTAGTTTTGCGTTACAAACGATCAACTTAGGGACATGAGAGCACTATTGTTGTTTTTGGTTAGTCTATGCTTGTTCTCCTACAATGGGGCGAGTCAAGTGAGTATCAGTGACACGATAAGTTATAGTTTGGGGCAGAGTCTCGGTGCCAAACTAAAGATGCAAGGTGCGTCTAAGCTTGATTATCAAAGTCTTTTGCAAGGGATTGCCGATGCACTGGACGGCAGTGGTGGGCAGCTGGATAGACTGTACAGTGACAGTTTGAATTATGCATATTTTCAATCACAAAAAATTTCTATGTTTACAAAAGTAAAAGAAGAAGGGGAGCGTTATTTAGCCACAAATGGCCAACGCCCTGAGGTAGTTACTACGGCCAGTGGTCTTCAATATGAAGTATTGAACGCAGCAGACGGGATAAAGCCAACGGCTACAAGCATGGTCACCGTACACTACGAAGGCATGCTGCTAAATGGTAAATTGTTTGATAGCTCTGTAGCTCGTGGCGAGCCAGCTACCTTCCCACTCAATCGTGTAATAAAAGGCTGGACAGAAGGTCTACAATTGATGAGCCCTGGTGCAAAGTATAGATTTTACATACCACAAGAGTTAGGATATGGAGATCGCGGTGCTGGAGCTGACATTCCGCCGTACTCTGCACTCATATTTGATGTAGAATTGATTGCAGTAAAATAGGATGGAAATCCAGCTATTTTTTCATCGAAGCTTGTAGGCAATGGTGTTTTGGATTATCGTAACAGTGTTGGTAGTTGCAGTGTTGGGCTATGGATATATATGCAGAGTCCCACATGGTCGTGTTGATTTTCGGACGGGTGTTGTTCTTAAGTTTATGCCTAGCTTAGATCATCGCGAGCCAATTGCACTGCGACGTTCGTTAGAAATTTTTTCAGCCAAGTATAAACATCTTTTCAATATTCCGATTCAGCGGATCAAGGATGCCGACGTTGATACTTCTGTTGGCTCTATACCTTGTCGATTATATGATGATTCTGCTGAAGGCCTATCCAAAGATCTCATCTTGTATATTCATGGGGGGGGGTGGTGTATTGGAAGTATCAATGTTTTTGAAGAGCAATCGAGGCGGATCGCTAAAGCGACGGGCATACCGCTTATTTGTTTTAATTATTCTCTAGCTCCTGAATTTCCGTTTCCACGTGCGCATGAAGAGAGCCTAGCCCTTGCCCAACAGCTATTGCAAGGAACGCCATTTGTGTCCTTTGAGCGTTTGATCTTGATAGGTGATAGTGCTGGTGGTAATATGGCATTAAGTATTGCGCGAGACTTGTCGAATAGTCAATATACGGATCGCCTCAAGGCTATTGTGGCAATCTATCCTGTTACTAATGCTTCAGGGCCATTAACGCAGTCTATGCAAGATTATTCGAGCCATTATTATCTTACGGCTAAGGCTATGCTCAATTTTACACAAGCCCTCATCAAGGATCCAACGCAATTGAAAGATCCTCGAATCGATTTGTTGAATACAGATGGCTGGGAAAACCTGCCACCGACCATGGTGTTAACCGCACAATTTGACCCATTAAGAGACGAAGGTGAGGCGATGGCAATAAAACTAGAACAAGCAGGTGTCAAAGTGAGAACGCGCCGCTATAATCATACAGTTCATGCTTTTTTTGGACTTAGCGGATTTGGCGCCAGAGGTCTTGAGGCCGTAAAAGATGTAGGTGATTTTCTGAAGGCTCTTTAAACCCCTACAGAGGTTCAAAACGGGATTAAACGCTTTTTACAAAAATTTTCTTTGCTGTTCTTAGCACTATTGGTGGTGTTATATCTGTAATGATATTGACGGCTGTATTAAATCGTCTCATTTTGTTTTCTGCGGCATTCCCTTTCCGATCAACAAATTTGGTGTTAATGGCCTCACCGCGATCTGAAATCTCAGAAGTTGGACGTCCATTAGAATAGTAATAAAGCGCCAAGGATTTTCTGCTTCTTTCTGGTGGACATGTGATCGGGTCAGGAAGGCCATGATACGAAAAATCAGTCGTCGAAAACATCGCTAAGGTATTGAAGTCTGGGCGTACTTTTTTGATGCATTCGGTCATTTGTTTATTCCATAGCTCAAAGTGCCCGCCATATTCATCCTTCCAGTCTTTATTTAGATAGATCAAAACATTGAGCCGTCGGTCGAGGCCTGTCATTCGATGTTTATTAAAATCGGCATGCACTTTTAGCAACCCACCCGCTTTTGATTCATGGCATCCACCCCCTTCAAAGTACGGATCTGGCAATAATACTTCCTCTATATTCGTCAAGCTTTGCAAAAACTCTAAAAACGGCTGTGAATTTAAATAATGCATCAACGCGCGCATTTTAGGCCCGAATTTATGTTCACCACGCGTAGCCAATTTTATTTCATTTGGGTTATTGAAGTGGATATGATCATTTTTCGTTAGATCCGGAAACTCGTCGAGCACCTCATTAAGTCGATCTTCATTCAAAAAATTGGGAAAACTAATGTTAGGAAACGGGCTTGCTGAGCAATAATTGTCGTGGTGTGCTCGCGCAATGGCCTGAAGGTCGTGATAGGTCTTGTTTACAAAATACTCTGTCATCGATACGGCTTTTATTTATTATACAAATGTAGTTAGTTTATACATTATTAATCTGTCACATGTATAAGATATATAGTTTAGTTTTGTCCCTCCAGTGGGATTGATGCTTTTATCGGGCAATCACTACTACCATCTATAAACAAAACACAATCTATGACTCAGCGTCGAACAGATGTTAACCAGTTAGGAGAATTTGGATTGATTGAGCACCTTACAAAAGGTTTTATTACTCAGCAATCTTCTACCATGAAGGGTATAGGTGACGATGCTGCCGTTATCGAGATGGGGGATCAAGCATTGGTTGTTTCTACAGATCTATTAGTAGAGGGTATTCATTTTGATCTATTGTATAGCCCACTAAAGCACGTAGGATACAAGGCGGTCATTGTTAATTTATCTGATATCTATGCCATGAATGTTATTCCGACACATATCACCGTGTCCATTGCCATTTCTAGCAAGTATAGTGTCGAAGCTCTTGAAGAGTTATATCAAGGGATAGAAATAGCGTGTAGAATGTACAAGGTGGATCTGATAGGAGGAGATACGACGTCTAGTCCAAAAGGGATGACGATTAGTGTAACGGCAATAGGGATAGCTCAGGATAAATCAAAAATAGTCTACAGGTCAGGTGCCTCAAAGGGGGATATTCTTTGTGTGACGGGGGATCTCGGGGCGGCCTACCTCGGTTTGCAGCTCTTGGAGCGCGAGAAGCAATTATACCTCAACGATAATAGCTTGACCCCAGATTTTGAAGGGAATAACTATGTTATTGAGCGACAGTTGAAACCCGAAGCCTGTCGATTTGCGGTTGAATATTTTGAAAAGCATGGTTTTACTCCAACGGCAATGATAGATCTTTCGGACGGATTGAGCTCGGATTTGATGCATATATGTCGCCAGAGCAATTGTGGTGCATTTGTTGAGGAAGCCAAAATTCCTATGCATGATGAGACTCGATCCTTGGCCCTTACCTTTAATATGGATCCGATTTCTTGCGCCTTAAATGGTGGAGAGGATTACGAACTATTGTTTTGTATTAAAGAGATGGATCTTGAAAAAATTCGATTTATGCCAGATATCTATATTATAGGCGAGATAGTCGATACTGCAGATGGCTTGACTTTGCATAGTGCCGGAGGCAATATTCATCCTCTATCTGCACAAGGTTGGAATCACTTTACATCAAAGGAGTGAATCTTGTCCAATCAATAACACGATAAGAGCAATTACCTGTTAGACAACAATTCATATATTAGTGGCCTGATCGCGAGCCTCTAACTTGACGAGATTTGAGCAAAATCTGCGTTTAAACAAGCTCAAGGGGTTAAATAAAAGTGACGACAATATTGGTCGCCACTCTTAAAATTCAACTTGCTATTAATTTTTGTTCTTGGGGAATAATTAGCTTCAGCGAGTGAATTTGGTTACAGGATGGATATAAGCACTAATGCTGCCATGATCAATGCGATCATTCCTGTGCGCACCCAAGCTGCTTCTGCAGCTTTTTGCTGTGCCACTTCTAGCTCATTTAGTGGGCTATGGACACGGTTTCCAAATAATTCATGATTGTCTGAATTAGCATTGAAATACAATCTAAAAAGGCGATATGCCATACTTGTTTTCATCGAAAACGATTTACTTTATGTGTATAAAAGATTTTATGAATATGTGATGAACAAATAACTAAAACAATATTCTTTTGTTCATCCAAATTTTTTCTGATGCCCGTATTTTTACTTGACACCAAATTTAATGCTGCAAATTTCGGTCATTTTTGATTAGAAGCAAATATTTTATTGTTTTTTTATTTTGCAGGTGTTGCTTCTCGTAATATGTTGTTATGGCAAGGTTCTCATGAATAAGGGGAGAAGAGTAGATATCTCGGTGGGCATAGAGCATAGAAAAACCCTTGTGTGCGAGCATTTCTTCCACGCTATACTCAAACAGCATTTCGTCATCTGTCTTAAAGTGCAGGAAGCCATTGGTACGCAACAAGGCGACATATTGATCTAAAAATCGTGGGGAAGTCATTCTCCTATTTTCCTTATTTGGAAACGGATCTGGAAAAGTAATCCATATTTCGTCCAATTCACCGGGGGCAAAATATCGGTGGAGCTGTTCTATTCGCGCGCGAAGGAAAGCCACATTATGAAGCCCCAATTTTGCTGCTCGCTCAGCACCTTCATGTATGCGTGCTCCTTTGATATCAACACCTATATAGTTAATCATTGGATTTTTGGCAGCCAAGGCGATTGTGTATTCTCCTCGTCCACAGGCCAATTCGACACAGATGGGATTAGTGTTCTGAAAGACCTCTTCTCGCCATTTCCCTTCTAGACGGACAAAGTCATTGTGTGATCGTTGCAACAGTGAGTCCGTTGGATCTACTAATTCGAGCACCATGTTATTTTGGTGCAGTTTTTCAAATTTTTCCAGTTTGCGTCGTCTGCTCACGATTGTTTTCCTTATTGTCGGCACAAATATCTTAATTCCTTATGGACATTGTCGCCATATGCGTGAATTGTCTTATACAACAACTAACTTAGAGCCAAATAATATTTCGAAATGATTGATCATACGAAAACGACGAAAGCTATTGTTGAGATTGTCAGAGAGGTAGGAGTATTTATAAACAGAGAATTGGGCAAAGTAACAGCAGAACAAATTGAAACAAAGGATCGCAATAGTCTTGTATCTTATGTCGATAAGGAAGCCGAGCGCATGTTGGTCAGTCAGCTATCATTGCTTGTACCCGATGCGTCTTTTGTGACCGAAGAGGAAACTGTCGCTAACAATCGCGATGCGTATAGAACGTGGATTATAGATCCTTTGGATGGTACGAGTAATTTTTTACATAATATTCCACATTTTGCCATTAGTGTAGGGCTACAAGAGGGTAATGAAATAGTTTGTGGAGTAGTAATGTCGGTGGTAAGTGGTGAAATATTTTGGGCGAGTAAAAATGGAGGTGCGTATTTAAATGGCGTTAAACTATCAGTGAGCTCTACCTCATCGGTCGATAACGCCTTGATTGCTACTGGATTTCCGTACAAGGTCAGTGACGTGGCTCCCTTGATTCGAACATTAGGATATTTTATGCGTCATGCTCGAGGGATTCGACGTTTTGGGGCAGCGGCATTGGACTTAGCTTATGTGGCTGCCGGAAGATTTGATTGCTATTATGAAACCACGCTCAATGCCTGGGATGTGGCTGCGGGGGCGTTGATTATTCATGAGGCAGGTGGCCAAGTATCGAGTTTTGACCATGATGATCAATACTTGTATGGAGGCACCATCATAGCCACCAATGGCAAGATTCACGAGGACATTGTCCGAATAATTCAAGCAAATTTTATTTGATCGTTCAAGTTAAAACCTGGTTTAATTTCTCAGCTACCCTGTGTAAGTGGTGGCCTCTAGGCCTATTTTAATCTAAATTATTAGAGCATCTGTCTATGAAGCGTCTGCCATGAGCGACATAACCATACCTTAGATGTTCATTCTAAAATGCACCATTTTGAATCTCGCAGAAAATATCAAAATAGCCTTTCGTTCGCTAAAATCAAACTTTTTGAGAACCTCATTGACGCTGATGATTATAGCTGTGGGCATTACTTGTTTGGTAGGGATATTGACTGCAATTGACGCTATTTTATTTTCTATGAATAGCAGTTTTAATCGTTTGGGTGCCAATTCTTTTAATGTAAGACCTCTGCGCGAAGAAGTAAGAAGTCGACAAAATAATCAATCGACAAAAAGAGCAGAACCGTTGATTTATAGCCAAGCCGTAGAATTTAAAGACAAATATACCTATGGCACCGCTAAGGTCAGTATCGAAGCATTTGCAGCAAGTAATGGTGAACTACAATACGCCAATATCAAAACAAACCCCACGACCGTAATCAGAGGGATAGATGAGAACTATTTTGATGCTTCGAGCTATAATTTGGCGACTGGACGGAACTTTACTTTTAACGAAGTCTATGAACGAGCGAATAAAACCATTTTGGGAATGGAGTTGGTCAAGCAGTTATTTAATAATGAACCTCAAAAGGCGATAGGAAAAACTATATCTATTAATACGGAGAAGTTCAAAGTCATAGGTGTGTTAGAAACTAAAGGCAGCTCATTTGGAGGCGATGAGGACCGGCGCGTTTTTATTCCTATTACAAAGGCCAAAGACCTATATGGATTTCCGACCAAGAACTATAATGTAATTGTGTCGGTGCGTAATCCGCAAGATATAGATCCTGCTATAGGTGCGGCTATACCCGTAATGCGCAATCTTAGAGGGCTCGCGGCTGGAGATGATAATGATTTTGAACTTGTGAAGAGTAATAACGTCATGAATACGCTCAAAGATCTCACTAGAAATCTTCGCTTGGGCACTATTGCGATCGCTCTGATGACGCTCTTAGGCGCCTCCATTGGTTTGATGAATATTATGCTGGTATCAGTGACCGAGCGTACCCGCGAGATCGGAGTCTCAAAGGCCTTAGGAGCTAAACGAAGGAATATACTAATCCAATTTTTGACCGAAGCCGTGGTGATCACACAGATTGGCGGATTAGTAGGTGTTTTGTTAGGCATGTTGGCTGGAAATATGGTAAGCGTTTTTGTAAAAAGCAGTTTTATCATACCCTGGGCATGGATCATATTGGCCTTCTTTGTGTGCCTCATCGTCGGTTTGATCAGCGGATTGTATCCAGCCATCAAGGCGGCTCGTTTAGATCCAATCGAATCTCTGCGCTACGAGTAGACGATATTAGAGCCTTTTTTCTTCCTTACATGAGCCCGATTTGGGCAGTTAATTGTTGTTTGGTGACGTGCTTTAGGCTCACGACTATTTAAATAATCGTTAAATCGAGCTAATTTTGATTCTTTATGAGCCTTCGATGAGTTATTAGGATGAACGGGGTTTAATCAGGTAATAAGAAAGAATCCTACCTTTGCACAAACACTAAAAGATACAAAATGAAAAACGTTTTAGCCATGTTCTTATTTGGTCTCGTGATCAACAGCTCTATAGAGGCTCAAAAAATTGCCGTCATTGACATCACTGCAGTATTAGAAGATATGTCGAGTTATAAAGAAGCGCAAGCGGAGTTAGACCGAGTGGCCGCCCTTTGGAATCAAGAAATCGCTGAAGAGTATGACAAGATAAAGAGTTTGTATAACAAGTACCAAGCAGAACAAGTACTTCTGAGCGATGATGTGAAAGCTCAGCGCGAAGAAGAAATCGTTCAAAAGGAGCGTTTTGTTCGAGATTTGCAAAAAAGAAAATTTGGTCAAGAAGGAGAGTTATTCTTGAAGCGACGTGAATTAGTGAACCCCATTCAAGAAAGAGTATTCGCCGCCA
This sequence comes from uncultured Saprospiraceae bacterium, assembly GCA_964616755.1. Classification (GTDB taxonomy): domain Bacteria; phylum Bacteroidota; class Bacteroidia; order Chitinophagales; family Saprospiraceae; genus CAYNFR01. The sequence continues at coordinate 36,668 of CAZTSI010000031.1, forward strand.
TAGAATCTTTTGCTAGAGATCGTGGATATGATTTGGTATTAGATAAAGGAGGCTCAGCAGGCGTATTATTTGCGAGTGAAGAATTTGACAAAACCGAATTGATCAAACGCAGACTTGCCGCTCAATAATTAGCCATGTTTTTGTAAGTGGACGAAAATTATATATTTGCATCCTTAAATAAATTAGACTTTAACAATTCATACAATGAAACAACTTACTACCATTTTCATCTTTGTTCTTTGTCTTATGACGACCGCCGCTGTGAGTGCCCAAAAATTTGGATACATCAATGCACAGCAACTGATTCAACAAATCCCTCAGGTAAAAGAGGCTAACTCTGAGTTGGAGTCTTTAAAGGCTCAATATGAGAAGCAAGGACAAGAAAAAATTGCTTCACTACAAACAAAATATCAAGCACTCGAACGCAAACAAGCGCAAGGCGAAATCTCTCCTAAGCAATTAGAAGTAGAAGCTCAAGCCCTTAAGCAAGAAGAGCTTAATATTGCTAAGTTTCAACAAGATATTCAAGAAAAGCTAGTAGCCAAGTCAGAAGCCTTACTTAAGCCTATTCGCGATAGCATTCAAAAAGCGATCGATGAGGTAGCAGAAGCTGAAGGCTATTCGTATATTTTTGATGAGAGCATGGGTATCATTCTCTATGCTGATAAGTCTACGGATGTGAGCGCTAAAGTAAAAGCACGTATTGTTATCAAATAAGCAATCGTTGCTTATCGAATCTTAAAACCACTAATGCCCAGCCATTTAAGCTGGGCATTTTTACTCAAAACAGCTATGTCAAAACTATTTGCCGCTCTTTTGATCTGTTGGATAGTATTGCCCCAAACACTGTCTGGACAAGACCGTCAAGAGCGTCTTCAGGCCACCTTCGATTTTTTTGTCAAGGCGGTTATGTTAGAGGATGCGGCGGCCATTGTCCGGCTTACCCCAGACTATACGGTAGAAATGATCGGAGGCAAAGATTATCTCACATTAGATATCAACACCGAATGGGCTATGTATAAGGAGCTGGGCTTGCAGTTGACCACAATACATGTAGTTGAAACCTCGGAGATAGTTGCCCAAGAAAATACACAGCAATGCCTGCTGACGTATAGGGCAAAATATAAGAGCCCAAGCCAAGACGTGGAAGAGCAGAGCTACTTGCTGGCCATATCTGCGGATGAGGGTCAGAATTGGAAGCTTCTTGACCTTAAAAAGTATGACAAGGAGAGCATCGGCAAGTTTTTACCCATATTTGATGTGCGTCTGTTAGCTTATTGGCCATGAGAACATTTCTTATTGAATATAAATAGTCAATTTGAGATGTGTTGATACATTTCAATACTAGGCATATCTACCTTTCCTATGTGTTAGCAATCGATTAAGTTTTATCTTCGCGCGTCATATGAGCGACCAAATCAAACACGAGTGTGGACTAGCCGTCATAAGGCTGCGTAAACCTTTAGATTTTTACCTAGAAAAATATGGGTCGGCGCTCTACGGCCTCACTAAGTTGCAGATCCTGATGCAAAAGCAGCGCAACAGGGGCCAAGACGGGGCTGGCGCGGCTACTATCAAGCTAGATATGCCACCAGGCAGTCGATACATCAGCCGAAAAAGAACCAATGGGCCACAATATCTCAGGGATCTATTTCAAGGTATGCTCAGCCATTTTGAAGATTGTACTCCAGAGCAATTAAGAGATATTGAATGGCTAAAAATTAATAAACCTTATACAGGCGAATTACTATTGGGTCACCTTAGATATGGTACGCATGGCGTCAATACCATCGAAACTTGCCACCCGTTTTTGAGACAGAATAATTGGATCAGTCGAAATCTAGTCTTAGCAGGCAATTTTAACATGACCAACGTTGATGAGCTATTTGATGAATTGGTTGGACTAGGCCAATACCCCAAGGAGCGAAGTGACACTGTTACGGTATTGGAAAAAATGGGTCATTTTTTGGACGACGAAGTGGAGCGACTGTATCATTGGTTTAAAGCAGAAATCAATGACGTGGCTACGATTAACCAGTTGATTGTAGAAAATATTGATATTCAACGAATTATGCAGCGATCTTGTCGCAAGTTTGACGGAGGATATGTGATGGCTGGATTAATCGGACATGGAGATGGTTTTGTCTTACGAGATCCCGCGGGTATTCGTCCAGCGTATTATTACGCGGATGATGAAGTGATCGTTGTTACTTCTGAGCGCCCTGCAATACAGACGGCATTTAATGTCTTAGTAGGCGAGGTCAAAGAGCTAGATCCAGGACATGTATTGATCATGAAAAAGAATGGAGACTATTCGATTGAATCGTTTAAAGATCCCGTGCCGCGTACTGCGTGTTCGTTCGAACGTATTTACTTTTCTAGAGGTTCAGATAAGGACATTTATCAAGAAAGAAAGCGTCTCGGCAAATTGCTTGTGCCTGAAGTGCTAAAGGAAGTAAACTATGACTTTAAGCATACCGTCTTTAGCTTTATCCCCAATACAGCCGAAGTAGCATTTTTTGGTATGGCTGAGGGGCTGCATGAATGGCTTAATACTGAAAAGGCCAAGCAAATAAGCGCCTTGGAGAATCCAACTCCTACTCGAATTGCCGAAATTTTGGCCCTATCGCCACGCATCGAAAAATTGGCTATTAAAGATGAAAAGCTAAGAACCTTTATAGCAGATGACTCTTCACGCGGTGAAATGATTTCTCATGTGTACGATGTCACTTACGGTCTTGTCGAAAACGAGGTGGATACCGTAGTGGTGATTGATGATAGCATCGTGCGTGGTGCTACTTTGAGAGACAGCATCTTGGAAATTATTTCGCGTCTGCGACCTAAGAAAATAATTGTTCTATCGTCAGCCCCTCAGATTCGTTATCCCGATTGTTATGGTATAGATATGTCCAAAATGGGTGATTTTGTGGCTTTTCAGGCCTTGATCAAATTGTTGCTAGATAGCGGCAAAGAGGCGATGATCACAGAAGCCTATAAAAAGGTGAAGAATATGGCGTCACGCGGTTCATTGCACCAGTGTAATGTGGTTAAGTTGTTGTACGACCAATTTAGTTATGACGAAATCTCTAATAAAATCAGCGAGATATTGAGTCCTCAAAATATTCATTGCGAGGTAAAGATTATATTTCAAACCCTTGACCATCTGCATGAAGCCTGCCCTTACCACAAGGGCGATTGGTATTTTTCTGGCAATTATCCAACGCCAGGAGGAAATAAAGTCGTCAACAAGGCTTTTGCCAATTGGGTAGAAAAGAAAAATGAAAGGGCATATTAATTTCGAACCAATAAAACATATTACGAATAACAATAATATGTATATTTGTTGTGTGAGACTTGACCCTTGTATGCATTAATTGTGTACTTTAGAGGATGGAGGGTCGATTTTTTGCTTTTTAAACAAGGATTAATTCGCGCTTCGACATCGTTAAAAGTGACAATTTTATTGGATTGTAGTCAAGCAAAGTGATCACATCAAACATCTATTATCATGAGAAAATCAGGTTTTACTGCTTTAGTTAGTATTTCGATGATCGGACTTTTTTTGTTAGCGTCCGTCACATACCAATCTTGTGGAAAGAAAAAAGTTAAGCAGACGGATATTAATGACGAATTAGAGGGCGTATCTGACAAGCACAACCCCGATGAAGAGTTTGAAGGGGGGTATACCTTTAATACTGATGGGTCAGATCCGACAGCCGCCAATCCAGAGGCAGCAGCCAGTGGGGCGACATCCGCAACATATTCTGCAGGGACTCCCACCTCTATTACCTCTATTCCATCGACTAATTATTCATCCTCCTCCTCGAGTTCTGCGCCTTTCTTAGTCGTAGCCGGAAACTATCTATTAGAAGACAATGCAACGGCTATGGTTAGAAAATTAAGAGAAAAGGGCCATAATGGTGCGGAGAAAGTAATCTTTGATTTAAGCCAATATCATACAGTTATTGCCGGTCGATTTGCAACGCAGTCAGCCGCTAAGTCGGTCTCTACGGAATTGAAATCTGCGGGGATCGATAACTATATTCTTAAGAAATAATCGTACACCGTTTACTACTATATAGTATCTTGAATTGTCTGTTTTGAACTGTGCCCCAGAGGCTGTCAAGACAATATCTACCTACATTATTAGGTTAGTATACCATTCTAGTACTTCAAGATTTGAAATCACATTTTTGCTTCTTTTGGCTTTTACTCGCGTTTAATAGTGGACTCTTAGCTCAACCAAGTTATAATGCTAGATTGGCCTTGGTTAGTGTGGACACTGCTCAACGCATAGCATGTTATGACTTGCAGCTATCTAACAGCTCAGATGTGCCTTGGATATTGGCCAATTACAATTTTGCTTTATTTTATGACGCCGAGGCACTTTCATTTAGGTCGGATTCACTTTTGCTAGATGATGTTATTTATGATCCGAGTAGTATTCAGATCACCACCCAGTTTATGGGATCTTCGTTACCGTATGAGGATAGTATTGGGTTTCTTAGAATTGGGATGGCCGCAAATGATCAAGGAATAACGATAGATACTACGGGTAATTGGGTCTCTACGGTACGCTTATGTTTTAATATTTTGTTTCAAGACATTACAAATCCTACTACTTGTGTACATTTTAATTTCAATAGTGTCGAACTAGCCAATGAGTTAGCCGTACCACCTAATATTGTTCAAGCGTGGATCTCCTTTGCGCAGCGACAAGATATTTTACCCGACGAAGTGATCGATATATCACCACAACGCACGTATACAAGTTGTTTTGTTTTAGAAGAAAATACACCGGATTTGTGCAGTGATGGCATTGATAATGATGAAGATGGCTTGATGGATTGTATGGATATTACTGGATGTGCCTCTGGAATATTACCATTTAGGGTGAGGTCGCCTACTTGTATTGATAGCACCGGACTTATCGAGGTGATCAATTTTAATCAAAATTTGCAATTTAGTATAGATGGTGGCGTGACATTTCAGTCGGATAGCTCGTTTACTGGTCTGATGTCGGGTGTGTACAACCTAGTAGTTGTCCGCAATGGTATACTCTCTTGCGCCTTTAGAACGCCCATCACTATCCAAGCAGCAAATTGTGACGAATTTGACTCCGCGACATGTGCGGATGGACTAGACAATGACGGTGATGGTTTAGTAGATTGTGATGACCCGGATTGCCAGCCTACGATCACACAAGTACTGACAGATGAGCCTGTCCGCTGTCCGGATTTAATGGATGGTGCAATTACCATACTGAGTCTGGATGATTCTATCCGCTTCAGCATCGATGGGGGAGTTAGTTATCAAATTAGTGGAAATTTTGAGGATTTGGGGGTGGGTACGTATAACATCCTTGCACAAAATACAATTACAGGCTGTATGAGTGATAGCTCGTCAAGTCCTATTGATTTGGTCGCAGGAGCTGTATGTATGCCTGTGGTCGAGGAATGTTCGGATGGGCGTGACAATGATAATGATGGTCTGGTAGATTGTGCAGATCCTGATTGTATTGCAGATACAGCCTGTCGGGTATTTCCGTCTGTCTACATACCCAATGTTATACTTCGAAATAGTACGACAAACAATACTTTTGGCCTATCTGTGGCCGCTTCGGATGTTTTGCTCATAGAGAGTCTTAACATCTTTGATCGTTGGGGCTCGAATGTTCACACTGTTGAGAATATTCTGACGAGTGATGCGATGCATCGTTGGGATGGCAGTAGCTCTGGTGATCTGCATATTTCAGGCATATATACGTATGTTGTCGTGATCACCGATGGTATAGATCGTCGGCGATTGACGGGCGAGTTTACCATGTTGTAGGGTTATGTACGGGTTGGTTTGGCTGGCCAAGTTTGATTAGCTATTCTGGCCTCTGCTTGTTAGAGTAAAGGAGAAGGTACAGGGTAGATGATGGCATTACTAACAAATAAACCCAAAGGCTAGCACATGATCATTATCTTAGTTATCTTAGTCTTGCGCCAGTCAGAAGACAAGCAAAGGCTCCTCATTCTGCCTAAGAGTAATTAAACGTTTATAGACGTTTATAAAGGTTTAAATACGGCTACGCCCTTTATTTATATGTTGCACTAGGTAAATCAGTCCATTCGAAAGAGAAATAAAGGGTATCAGACAATAAGGATATTGACGCTATAACGGCGTGAGTAGCGTCTACACTAATGTTAGCAGAGATTGTAACAGACAATTCCGCAAACAGCATTGTAACTTTTACTATTGTCAATCGTCATATAAAATAAAACAAACAAATATGAAAAAATTAATAATGTTTACTGCAACCATACTTTTTTTAAGTTGTTCGACAAAAAAGGAAGAGGTTACTAAAATCCCTATCTTAATAAACAAAGACGCTAAAGCAGCTGGGTTTAATATTTTTTACATTCCTATAAAACTTGAAGGTGTTGAAAAAGATTTTAAAATGCAATTTGACCTGGGACTTGATGTAAGTACTATCTATGGGAACTCATTAAATGCTATTTATGAGAAATATCCAAATTTAAAGAAAAAGTATTTTGATAGAGATGATTACCAAATTTTAAAAACAAAGTACTTTATTTCTGACATTGAAAGTAATCTTGATAGTCTTTTTGTTTTGTCAGATTATGGTTCCGATAAAAAATATGAAGAACAAGACATTATAGGTAGTATTGGGGTAAATCAATTCAGAAACAAAATCTTATTAATTAACTATACTGAACTTTATATTCAAATATTTGACGATTACAAACTATTAGATAAGGCAAAATTTGACTTTACACCAATGACTGTTACAAAGAACAATAAAATCATAATAAAACTAAAAGCTGGAAATTCACTTGTTGACTTTTTATTTGATACTGGTAATGGTGTTCCAATAGCAACCACAAACAAAACCTTTTTTGACGAACAAACTGAAAACCACAAAGAATTGAGAGATACAATTAGTGGAAATAGTTGGGGCGAAACAATCAGTTTGTATGGTGCAAAACAACAAAAGAAAATAAGTGTAGGAAATACAAATTTTTCAATTGGCAACAACAGGATATACTACACACAAGCTAAAAGAATTTTAGAGTTATATGAAGATTTGGGTATTGAACACTCAATAGGTAATAACTTCTTTATGGACAAAACAATACTATTTGACTTCACTACAAATCAATTTGCAATAATGAAATAATGAAAACAACCTC
>CAZTSI010000032.1:0-42103 GCA_964616755.1 uncultured Saprospiraceae bacterium
AACTTTGTATTAAGTCGTAACTTTATACCTTTCCTGCTTGATAAGCTAAAATTTGTTTTATGTATCGTTACGCTTATTTCATATTTATGGCGCTCATTGCTTGTACTCCTAAGGCCGAAAGTCCCCGCACAGCGAAATTGACGGATCATGCATCCTCAGCCCAGCCGATGGTAATCTCGACATGGGCAAATGTTGCAGCTAATGATACGGCCTATGCTACTCTAGCCGCTGGTATGACGGCCATCGATGCGATAGAGAAGGGGATTAAGATTACCGAGGCTGATACCCTAGATCAATCCGTTGGAATTGGTGGGCTTCCAGATGCAAGTGGGGTAGTAACACTAGATGCTTGTATAATGGATTTTAAGGGCGATGCCGGCAGCGTGACGTACCTAAAGGATATAGATCACCCTATCTCTGTGGCTCGTTTGGTTATGGAGGAATTAGATCACGTGATGCTTTCTGGCGAAGGTGCGCGAAATTTTGCCTTGTCTCATGGATTTACACCAGTTAATCTTTTGACCTACACGGCGGCCAAAGCATATGAAGACTGGAAAAGGACTAATACCAAGGCAGATAATCATGACACTATCGGTATGATAGTGATTGACAAAGAAGGACGTATCGGTGGTGGGTGCAGCACTAGTGGTATGGCTTATAAGGTTCCCGGTAGAATCGGCGATTCGCCCATCATAGGCGCCGGCTTATACGTCGATGATGAAATAGGAGGAGCAACAGCCACAGGAGTCGGAGAGGAGGTGATGAAATCTGTAGGTTCGTTCTTAATCGTTGAGTTAATGCGACAAGGATTAAGCCCTCAAGAGGCCTGCGAAAAGGCGGTTGGTCGATTAGTAGACAAGAAGGGGAAGGTTGATTTTCAAGTCGGATATATCGCTATAAATAAAAAGGGAGAAGTAGGGGCTTTTGCCGTTCAACCCGGTTTTGTATACGCCTTAACTACCTCCCATGGAACGAATGTGATCAAATCTCCTTCACATTATAAATAAATAAATGTTTTAACTATCTTGTTTTTTTAGAACTTTGGCATTGGTTTTGTCTCATCTAAGTGAAATCTGAATATTCAGATACCGTTAAATGCATCTAAAAAACGATTGATGACACCACTTAATGCACTTATTGCCGATACTCAGGAACTATTTATGGATGGTTTCGAGCGTATGCTCGAAGAGATGGATTATCCTAAGGTAAAGGTGGTCGGCAGAGCCATTAGCGCGACAGATATGTTAGATTTCTTAGATGAAAACGATGTGGACATCATTTTTATGGAGCTAAATTTCACAGATCAAGATGCATTAAGCCTTATCCCACAGATCAAAGCCAACCACAAGGAACTTAGACTTTGCGTGGTATCCAGTTATGTAGATCACAAATTTGTCAAACAAGCCTTTCAAAATGGAGCCGATGGGTATTACAGTAAGTACAACGACTCTGGAGAACTTGTAGAGTGTGTCAATGAGTTAATTATTGGAAATACATTTTTAGCCGCGGGCCTACAAATTACACCGCAAAAGAATGGTGTAAAACTCGCTAGCGCGCATCCTTTTGAGGATAGATTCTTGCTCAAGAAAAAACTGACTAGAAGAGAACAAGAGATACTGGCGCTTATAACAAAGGCCAAAAACAATAAAGAAATTGCCGAGCAACTTTACATAAGTGATCAAACCGTGGGTGTGCATCGCAAAAATATCATGCGTAAGCTTGGTGTGCGTAATACAGTCAATTTGATCAAGTTTGCCATTGACCATCAGCTCGTTTAATGTTATATTCTCCCCCCTGAGAATCCCTACATGTTTCGAAGTTAAAGGATTAAAAGCCTTTGACTATGTCTGAAAAAATGAAACTGAAGAATTTTCTATCTGTCTCCTTAATGTTCTTAGGGACATTAAATATGTTGTACAGTCAATGTGACTTCCGATGCAATGATACGATCAATGTATCTGTCAATAACATGTGTATGGCAACCATCACTCCCGACATGTTGCTTGAGGCATTTGAAGAAAATGCCCTGTCGTGTAATTACACCATTCAAATACAAAATTCAGCAGGTGTGAATATTACTTCTGCCCCCAATGTAGGAAGTCAATATGTTGGCCAATTCTTGACAGCAAGAATCTACTTGACGGGTCGTCCTACAACGACAGGTTGTTGGTCGATCTTAAAAATTGAGGATAAGCTACCACCCGAAGTTTTTTGTTTAAATAGAGATACACTAGACTGTACCGCTAGCAGCGATATCGATGTGCTTCGTCTCTACATAAAAGCTGAAATCGAAAGAGGACTTGTCGACAATTGCGGCAACAGAACCGTAGATATTAATATACTTGGCGTTGATCAAAGTACATGTACAAATGGCTTTTCTACCACTAGAATTGTGGATTATGCAGTTCTCCAAAATAGAGAAGTTATAAAAACATGTAGAGATACATTCCTTTATCGTTCCTTACTTCTGGACTCCATTTCACAGCCTAAAAACTATACAGAAAACATGGTTTTGCCATGTACTGGCCCATACCCAACCGTTCAGCATTTGCTCAGTAGCCCTTCTACGCACAGGGAGGCAGCTGGATTAAATTCCTTGCCAAACATCAGGGGTAGATCACTCTTCGATTTGCGTGATAGCCTTTTTGTAGAGCGTGGACTATGCAATATCAAGGCGACCTATTCTGATCAAGTTTTGCCCTCATGTGGGGCCTCCTACAAAGTGGTGCGCACTTGGGTAATGTTAGATTGGTGCTACGGCGCCACTCGATTATTGCATCAAGTAATAAAAGTAGTCGACACTCAAGTCATTATTGCTTCTGGTTGCGTAAATATTTTGGACCAAACAGCAAATGAAGGCACTTGTACCGCTATGGTTACGCTTCCTTCACCGACCGTCAGCGCCAACGAATGTAGTAGTTGGACATACACTATACTGATTAGAGAGCCTGGTGGTGATAATTTTGTGGCCTTTGGCGGGTCTCGAAATTCAGGGACAACGTCTGCTCGCGCATTTCCAATCGGTATAAGTCGTGTTCGTTATGTCGTGAAGGATGCATGCGATAATCAAGCTACATGCGAGTTTAATGTAGAAGTAAAAGACAAATCAGAACCTCATGCTATATGCGATGCTGTAACTGTCGTAACACTAAATGATAACTTAGTAGCTAAGGTCTTTGCCACAAGTATTGACGGCAAAAGCTTTGACGCCTGTGGCGACATTGTCTCAATGAAAATCAGACGCATGGATCGCGCTAATAGCGGTTGTGGCAGTCCTCTAGACTGGGATGATAGCGCAAAATTTTGTTGTGAAGATATAGGCAAACTGATCATGCTGGAATTTCGAGTGACAGATGAAGCAGGATTGACTAATATCTGTATGGCTGAGGTACATGTTCAATACAAAGGGCCTGGTCCGCAAGTCACTTGTGCGCCAAATATTCCAACTCAAAATTGCGCGAACTTTTCAGATTTTAACATAAATCAACTTACGCCCCCTGCAATTAGGTCTACTAACACGTGCATTGCTAATGCTCTTACACCCATAATACGAGAAAAAGAGAGAAATATTGATATTTGTGGCAAAGGATACATAGACATAGAATGGGTAGTCAATTATTCAGGTACCGAAGAGACTATTTGTGCACAGCGGATCAACTTCACCCCTCCAAGAGCCTTCGCTGAATCTGATATTCGTTGGCCAGCCAATAGAACAGTCGTGAATTGCACAGATGCACCACCCACACAACAAGAAATAAGTGATCTTATTCAAGCCTTGCCATGTGGCAATGTTATCGCCTCGGAACCGATCGACACGCGAATTGTAGATAACGTAAATGGTGGATGTATAAAAATTCAACGCGCTTGGACCGTAGTTGATTGGTGTAGATACCCAGCTAACCCTTCAGCGCGATGGACATATATACAAACCATTACCTTATTAAATACTTCTCCACCCGTTTTTGATGCTGCTATCGCTGATGTAGTCATTCAAGACAATCAATCTAGCTGCAGAGCATTCGTTGATATTACAGGATTAGCTTCAGACGATTGCTCTGCTCAAGCACAGTTAGTATGGACTCATCGGTTAGAATTGTTGTCAGGCAATAATAGTATTGTAATTATTAATTCAACAGCTGGACGAACACTCACTAGAGCCTTGGATTTTGGCGAATATAGAATAAGCTTTACGGCTACTGATGAATGTGGAAATTCAAGTCAAGCATCCAGAGTAATTGATTTGAGGGACAGAACAGGGCCATTGTTGAGTTGCAATTCTTTAGTCAGAGACATAAATACAGATACATTAAATCCTGCCTTAACGCTCTCGGCCGAAGCTTTTGTTTCTGGCGTTAGTGATAACTGTTCTCAGAATGTTACTGTGGCAATCCGCCGTCTCGGCTCAACGAATTACACTAATTCTCTTAGCTTTTCTTGCCAAGACTTAGGAGTTAGACAAATAGAAGTGCAGGCTACAGATGACAATGGTAATATATCAACATGCATTGCATTTCTAGATATACGAGATGGAAACGGAACCTGTGGTTTTGGGGCCATTGGATTTACCTTAAGTGGCACAATTCGAACTACTAAGAATAATACAGTGGAGAATGTTGGGGTTCATCTTATAGCGACTAATAGCGATAAATCATTCGAAACCTTATATGACGGCAACTATGCATTTGCAAATATTCAAAATGATCAAAAGCTAAAGGTAGTCGCAACAAAACAAAACGACTACCTCAACGGAGTTTCTACTCTTGATTTGGTATTGATACAAAGACATATATTGGGCGTCAAGAAATTTGATCAACCAGCGGCGTATATAGCGGCAGATGTGAATATGAGTAAGTCCATAAGTTCTGCTGACTTAGTAACTATTCGCCGACTTCTGCTAGGACAGTTAGAAAGCTTCCCTAATCGCGAGTCATGGTTGATAGTGCCCGAAGAAAAGATGCCACAGTCCATTGAGACTCCGTGGTTAACGACTTTAGAATATTCGATTGACAATCTAGAACGAGATATGAATAACGCACATTTCGTCGCTATAAAGTTGGGTGATGTGGATCAGAATGCTGTGGCAAACTCAAAACTTTCCAAATCTAGATCCTTGGAATCTATGGCACTCAGAATTGTGGAGGGAGAAAATACAATAGAACTCTATCCTACGCAAGCTATGCAATGCTCAGGTTTGCAGTTATCCTTAATCTTGCCAAATAATGTAGTCCTTCGAAATATCAGTAGCCAACTTTCAAGATTTAGCCCTGAAATGACCCATCTTGATGGTCAAGTCTTAAACATAAGTTGGTTTGATGCCAAAGATGCTTCTTTAGATAAGGACATACCTTTGCTTACCTTGCATTTTGAAGAGACGAAGGATCTGTCAGATATTTCCCTCAACGAAAATTGGGCGAATCAGCTATATGACGATAAGTATATAGTTCGAAATCTTGAGTTGATAATGGAGTCTAAAAAGGAAACGGGCGATATCGTTTTAAATCAAAATGTGCCAAATCCATTTAGCGATCACACAGATATTGAGTTTTTCTTATACGAATCAACTCAAGTGGAGTTTCACATCTTTAACGTGAATGGGGAGGTAATTCACAAATCATCTGATTTTTATCCTAAAGGCTCCTCGACTATTCGAATAGACCGTTACGAACAAAAACTGAATAAGGGTATATACTACTATATGATAAAAACACAAAAACGATCTTTGATCAAAAAGATGTTGATCTTTTAAGCGTTATAAAAGGCTAAAGGGGTGAAATACAGTTTTATGCCTATTAGAGGATATACCATTTTAAGTATGTATGCTTAAAAAAACATTAGTACTTTTGTTAATTAATACACTAACGTGTTGTCATGACTAGAAACTTCTTTACAATTCTGATACTGTGCCTACTGAGTCTAACAGCTCATGCCCAATTAGAAATTAGATTTAATGGAGATACCATCCCTGCTTCCGGGCAATTAGTGGATGTAGATGTCGTAGTATCTAAGTTTACCGATGTCGTAGCCATGCAATTCTCTATCAATTGGGATCCAGAGGTTTTTAACTTCAGCTCAATAGAAAATGTTACAACTGTTTTAGAACAGTTCTCTGAGGCGGCCAATATTGGAACGCCACCGAGCGCCCTTGCCGTGGATGATGGCGAGCTAACGATTTCTTGGAGTTTGACGAGTACTGAGCCAGTGACAATACCAGACGGTACGCGCCTTTTTACGCTCAGGCTTTTTGGGGTTGGTGCTAACTGTACTTCCACTCAGCTAAGGATTGCTAGCGCACCTTTAATCATAGAAGTTGTAGATCAAGATTTCGCCCCAATAACAGTAAATGCAAATACAGCCAACTTGCGCATAGACGACGGCACATGTAGTGGCGGTGGCGGCGGTGGTGGAAATATGGACGGTGTCGGATTGATCGTGGATGATCAAAGTGTTACACCAGGAGCAAATATTTGTATTCCTGTCAAGACTCGAAATTTTAGAAATGTCGGTAGTTTGCAGACAGGAGTAAAGTGGGATCCTACCGTCTTGCGATTTACTGAACTTAAGGAATCAAGCCTAACAAACGTCACCGCCAATAGGGGACGTGAGGCCATGGGTGAGTTATCACTATTATGGCTGTTTCAAGATGCGGCGGTAACACTTGCTGATAATAGTACAATGTTCGAACTATGTTTCGATGTCATTGGTAATACAGGCAGCTCATCTACGATTGACTTCGTAGGTTTCAGCGGTTTTGACATAGAAATTTCGGATAATGACTCTGAAGCGCTTCCTTTTTTCGTGGACGCAGGCACTATTACTGTTGGTAGTGGTGGCGGTGGAAATGAGACGGGTGTAGGGCTTATTGCTGGCAATATTTTTACGGGCAATCAATCCAATGTGTGTATAGGTATTACAACAAGGGATTTTACGGATATTGCAGGACTTCAGTTAGGTGTTAGTTTCGATCCGGCTATTTTGACATATACGGGCTCTAACAATGTAGGTCTAATGACTAATGTATTGGTAGGGACAGTTGATGCCGCGTTAGGAAGATTAAGAGTGTTATGGACAGTAGAAGGCAATACACAAAGAGTTGACTTGCCAGATGATGCCGTGTTGTTTGAGCTCTGCTTTGATGTGATCGGTACCCCTGGTCAACGAACGCCCATTGGCTTTGTTAACCTGCCTAGCTTTCCTATTGAAGTATCCAATTCGAGCGGTACTCCTTTGGAGTTCTTTTTACGCGATGGCTCTATAACCGTAGGAGATAATCCTAATGCAAATCAAGTAGAACTGAGTAGCTCTTCTTCTCGCGTTGCTCAAGGTGACACTACATGTGTTGATATCCAAGTAAGGAATTTTAGTAACATCGGTGCTCTTGGCTTTACATTGGCTTGGGATAGTACTATTCTCAGACATGTTCGCCAGCAGAACTTTAATTTGCCAAACCTTTCTGGTGGCACTACCAATTTTAATTTATTAAATGCAGGCCAACTTAGATTAGTATGGACACCTCCAAGCGCACAAAGTGTGCCAGATGCGACGAGTATTTTCCAAGTTTGTTATGAAGCCATAGGTTCTTGTGAACTACAAGGTAGCACAATGATAAGTTTTATAGGCAATAGCGGTGGGGCGATAGAAGTAATCAATGCACAGTCGCAGGCTGTTCCCTTTACCTTGCGCACTGGTACAGTCACGATAGATACATGCGCTGCAGGCGGTAGAATAAATTTGCTCGCGCTGACGAACCCGACATGTAATGCCGACGTAGATGGTGCAATCGCAGTGGACTTTAGTAATTTTAACGGTATGGTTTTTTGTCGATGGACAAATGCTGCCGGGAATCAAGTATCAACCAATTGTAATCTCGTAGGTGTAGGTGCAGGCACATATACTCTCAGAGCCATTGATGAAGATTCGATGCAGATTTCGAGAACTTTCACCGTTACTGCGCCGTCACCTATCAGTTTGGCCTCAGTCGTTAATAACGTTAATTGTATAACAGCTGGCAGTATTGCGCTGACGCCCAGTGGTGGTAGTGGTGCGGGTTATCGATATGCTTGGTCTGGCGGATTACCTGCAACAGCAACAGTATCAAATCTTAATGCAGGAACATTTATGGTGACCGTATCCGACGGGAATAACTGTTCTAGCCAAATGTCATTTACTGTGGCAGATGAGACTAGCACAATTTCACTAGATAATTTTGATGTGATAACATGTCCTGATGACTTGGAAACAGGTATAATTCAAATAAACTTGTCAGGTGGTACCGGAGGTTACGCCATTACGTCCAGTAGCGGAACAGCTACTACAAGTGGTCGTATTACTGGCTTGACGAATCTTGATCCATTGACCCTTATTGTCACAGATGGCGCAGGGTGTCAAATGATGTTTAATGATATTGATTTTAGTGATGAATGTCGCGGATCAGGCACTGATCTGTGTGTTGGTCGCTCTATTATTTCCCCCAATGGTGATGGGGTCAATGATATATTTGAAATAGGTTGCCTCTCTAGAGGGCAAAATCAACCGAATCGATTAGAGATTTTTGACCGATGGGGCAAAATGGTTTTCGGTTCAGATAATTATGACAATGATTGGTCGGGTACTGACTTTAACGGTAATGCCCTAAGTGAAGGAGGGTATATGTGGATATTGCAAACCGGTGTGGCCGGCAATCGAGATTTATTCAGAGGAACAGTTTCAATCTTACGCTAATGATGAATCGAAAATTATATGCCCTCAACAACACTTTGCTATACCTCACAAGATCTTTATCAAAAATGACTACAAGAAGAATCACTTTTACTATAATAGTGTTGAGTTTTGGTCTTTTGGCCTATAGCCAGACTAGAATTATTGGTGAGAGAAGTATATATACGCAGTATCACTTGACGCCATTTTTATTGCACCCAGGCGCGGCAGGCTTTGAAGATTATGGGCAGGTGGTAGCTAATTATAGAAATACATATGCCGCATTTCCTGGTTCACCAAAAACTGTGTCCATTGGCTATGAAGGTACTATAGGTAATAGGGTGGGAATTGGTGTTATTGGCATGACCGATAGTTATGCAGCGTTTGCAACCTCGAGAGGTGGACTAACATTATCTTACAAAATTGAATCTCCAAAGAATAAAATTGGATTCGGGATAATGGGTGAGTATGTCCAGCACCGATTAAATGCTGATGAATTATTAAACCCACTTGTGGATATTACAGACGCAGAGATTGTCAGGCGGATGGACGGAAATGCGTTTTTAGATGCTGGTTTTGGTATTTATGGTATATATGATAACAAGATTATCTATGGAGCAACTCTTCCGGCCCTCATTTCTAATAGAATAAGTGGATTTAGCGATGAGACAAAAGGCGATTTGGCCTTCATTGGCACCTTGGGTTATAGACATTCCATTCCTGAAAAGGACATTGTTATTACCCCAACAGTATATGCCAAACGATTTATGTTTACACCTTTTCACGTAGATATAAATTTGTTGGCGAGCTTCTTAGATGAGCGTCTTAATGCGGGGGTGAATTATACGGTCAATGGCGAAAAGCGATTGGGATTTTTGGTCGGCGGCAGGGCAGGTAATTTTGGCTTCAATTACAGCTATAATGTCACAACTCAACAGTTTCAGACCTATGCGAATGGGTCGCATGAATTGGGGTTGACATTGCGGTTGATGCCGCCTAAAAAGAGTGAGTAGTATTTAACAAAAGTACTTTATATTAAAAATAGTTTTAATGAATGCCTGACTAGTTGGTCGGGCATTTGTCATTTTACGGGGCCTGTTGACATATTAAAAATATTCTATATATATAAAATACCCGCCATTTGATAACCCACGGTAAGGGGCAAATGATATCTTTGTGGGGATGATGCAGAAGGTGTCATTCATTTTTTAAGGAAAAGACGAAATCCTGATAGGTTACTCCAAGCCTACACACAAAGACGAAATCAAATTTATTCACCGCTGGTGAGTTGTGGTCTGTCAGGTGATTCTCAGTGTCCATTTTAGTCTAAAGCCTTTCCATCAGGTAAATGATGGAGATTTCGGAACTCAAGTCCAAACGTGGTCTTGTGGTTTTTGCGTAGTTGCTAGATGTAGCGCTAAGCGTTTTATGTATTATTTATTAATACGATTTGAAGATCCGTGACGAAATCAATTATTTGGATCAGAGAATCAACCGATTTATTTTTTAACCCAAAACTTATTTATTAACTAAACTCAATCTCATGAAAAGATCGAATTTTACTTTTCTCTTTCTTTTCTCATTACTGAGTTTCGTCTCTTTGCAAGTGACTGCCCAACAACCGCAGTCAAATTCTTGTATCGATAAGGTGAATATTACAGTAGATGAGAATTGTGAGTTTGTCATCAATGCAGCCGTTATAGGGTACACGGGCAGTGGTGCAATCTCAATTTATTTCCCGGCGAGCGGTTCTGGCATTCCATTTCCTGGCGCAGGTTCTATAGGCTCAATGGGTCTTAAGAAGGGCGCCAATCAGTATGAGTTGTATACCGGTCCTATTACGACTGGCGGACAGCCTACTGGCAGCATGGTTTGCTGGGGTACCATCAATTTGGAGATCAAAAAGACTCCAGATCCGGAAATTTACGACTGGCCGCTAATGTGTGGTCAAGAATGGCCTAAGTTGCCAACGTTAGCAATGATATCAACTGCTATCAACAACCCGGCTAATTGTTACCCTACGATTTCGAATCTGTATATTACAGAAGACAAATCAGATGACAAGTGTCTTGGTAACACCTACACTAGAAGTGTGTGGGGTAATGTTAATCTTGATGGAAGATCACTTAAGGTGTTGATCCGTCAAGATAATATCAATGAAATGCCAATCGATTTGGATGATGTTATGTGTCCAATAGGTGAGACATGGGATGATAGAGTACAGGTTCCTTGCGGTGTAGGTACTGATCCAGAGTCTATTATGGCTCATTTCAACAAAACGCTAGGCGCGCCTAGCGGTGTTCGTTATGCGTATCCTTACCTTGATAAGGGTTTAGACTCTACTAGAACTATAACTCCTAGAGACTCTTCGTTTATCATTGATACAGTCGAACAAAAGGTTGAAATCAATGGTCTATGGGTGTTAGTAGATGTTGTCAGAAAGGGAAGTGTAACACTATTTGACACTACTTATAAAACAACTCCTAAGTACGTTCCTATAAAGAAGGGTGTTCAGTGTAATATCACTACTAAGTGTACTGACTGGTTCTTTGAAGCATGTACCGGCAAAGAAGGTAAGATCATGCGTACATGGCAGATGCTTGACTGGTGTACTGGTACCACTAAAGAGTGTGTACAGTGGATAGAGCTAGTTGATAAGACTGCACCTAAATTGGCATCTAATGTACTAGTTCATAATTATGTTGATATATCAATAGCTCCATGGATATGTAGTGCTGAGTACACATTGCCTACACCTGGTGCTACGGATGAGTGTTCTGATATAACGTATCATTATTCTACTGATGCTGGTAACATAGTAGGAGGTAAATTGGTCAACCTTTGGTTGTCAGAGTGCTATGTTACATTAACAGTAACTATTGAGGATAAGTGTGGAAACAAAACATACGTGTATTACTACATCTCTATTCTTGACAGAGTGGCTCCGGTTGCTGTGGCTGAAGATGAGGTGAATGTAAGTTTGACATACGATGCTACAGGCGCAGTCAGCAAAGACGGTGGTGTAGCTAAAGTATATGTAGATGCTATTGATGCTGGTTCTCACGACGCAGGTTGCGGTGAAGTAAGCACATGTTTACTTTTGAAGGAAGAGTTGGAAAACCAAATAGTTGACTCTAGGGGCAATCCGGTTTTGGTAGATGGTCGTCATATATACAAAGCTGCACAGTGTGGTGTAGATGGTATCTATGAATTGAAAGTGTATGATCCTAAGACTAGAAAGGATATCGTTATTTCAAGAACGCCATATGTATTCTGTAAGGAGTTTGTTAAGTTCTGCTGTTCAGACATAGGTGAAAATCTAGTGGCTTTAGTAGTGACTGACAATGCACATTTACAGAAGGAGTATTGTTCTACAGATCATCCTAACGTAAGTCACTCTTGGACTGTTGTCAATGTAGAGGACAAGAGCGGTGCTGGATGGGTATGCTTTGCAGACGACGTAGTCTGTACAGATGTGGATTTATTCGATCCAAAGAAGCCTACATTCGGTGGTGTGATCTGTACTGGATTTGATGTAGAGGAAGTATCTAGAGAAGTTGATGTAACATGTGGCGAAGGCTATATTTATATCACTTATGCAGCGTATGACAAAGATGACAATGTAGTTAGCACGACTACTTGTAAATACTATGTTGAAGCTGCGGCTCCATTCAATCCATTTGAGATTAAGTGGCCTAAGCATTATGATGGTACTGTGTACGAAGGATTACGCAGAGAGTGTGAAGAGCTTTATTCTGACCAAACTGGTGGATTCTATGTTGGTGGTAGTCCTCAGAGCTCATCAGCTGTGAAAATCACTAAAGGTGGCGCTACTCTAAAGCATATCGTCAATTATGTTGATGATGTGTACATGGGTGATGCTTTCGAATGTGTTGATGGTGCGGATACTGGTGCTCCTACATGGTGTGCTCCTGCTTGCGACTTGATCGCGGTTAATTACATTGACGAAACAGTTGCTGCTGCTGATGCTTGTAAGAAAGTGATCAGAAGATGGACAGTCATCGATTGGTGTACTTGGGAGCCTAATAATACTAATAGAGACTTTATATTCCTTACGAATGATAACGTTCCAGATGATAGCAATGATGGTTATTCAGAAGTATTCGTTGCTATAGATGATGAGTGGTTAGGTGAAGGTGAGTGGTACAATAATTTCATAACTCGTGAAACTGGAACTAATAGGGGTACAGTTTATTATCAGCCATGTCTTGAGTGCGAGAAATCAAAAGGCGAGTCTGATCATGTATATTTTGTGTATGGTGCTGTCTGGTTAGATGGATACTACACCTATGATCAAGTGATCAAAGTGGTAGATACTACGGATCCTGAGATCGTAGTTGTAGAAGATCATGAAGTAGAAATATCTGATGGAGCTAAGTACAAGGGTGATGATTTTGATGACTGTAAAGGTAGTGATATCCTTACAGCAACTGTTAGCGACCTTTGTGGTGAAACTGAAATCGGTGCAGATGATGCATCTTGGTGGATCGAACTATACAGAGTAGTAAATGGTAAAGATGTATTCGTAACATCTAAGAATGTAGTGGGTGCTACGGCAACCATGGGTACAGGAACAGGTAAGCCTGGTGATGTTCACATAATCAAGTGGCAGGTGAAGGATGGATGTGCTAACATTGGTACAGCTCTTACTCGTATCACTTTTGCTGATACCAAGAAGCCAACACCAGTATGTATTCAAGATTTGAGTACTGCTATTATGGCTAATGGTGAGGTTTCTATTTGGGCTTCTGATTATGACAATGGTTCATTTGACAACTGTGGCCCAGTGAAGCTTTCATTCTCTGCTACTGCACTTGTTCCTTCAGCAACAGTAACTTGTGAGGATATAGCTTCAGGTCCTGTTGTTGAGATGGCGTTGTATGCACACGACGAGTCTGGAAACGTTGATTTCTGTTATATCACGTTGAGAGTTGATGACAATCAGGGTGCTTGTGGTGAGCCTGCTAATAGTGGTGCTGCATTGATCGCTGGTGAAATCAGAACGGAGTCAGGTGATATGGTAGAAAGTGCTGAAGTTAGCTTGAACACTTCAGCTAGAAACTTGACAAGTGTAGAAGGTAAGTATGCGTTTAATGTAAATGCTAATGCTAACTATGCTGTTAAAGCTACTAAGAACAACGATTTCATGAACGGTGTAAGCACGCTTGACCTAGTATTGATTCAAAAGCACGTCTTAGGTTTACAAAACCTTGACAGTCCTTACAAAGTGATCTCTGCGGACATTAACAATGACCAGAAGATCTCTGCAGTTGACTTGTTAGAGCTACGTAAGTTGATCTTAGGTATCTACACTGAACTTCCTAGCAATAATAGCTGGAGATTCATAGATGCAGCTCAGCAATTTGATGACGTATTAAGACCGTTCCCTTTTGTTGAGTCACTTAATGTGAACAATGCATCAGGTAGCGTATCTGGAAAAGACTTCGTTGCTGCTAAAATTGGTGACGTAAGCGGAAATGCAATAGCTAATAGCCTATTAGCTGCTGGAAGCAGAAGTGCTGGCACATTAACTCTTGAGACATCTGATGCATCAGTGAAAGCTGGTCAGACAGTTCAGGTGGCTGTTAGAGGTGCTAACTTCGCTGATATCGCTGGATACCAATTCACTATGGAAGTAGCTGGATTGAGCTTCAGAGGTGTTACTAGCGGTGCTATCAACGTAAGTAACGATAACTTCGGTTTATTGAACGCAAATACAATCACTACTGCATGGTACAATGCTACTGCTGTAAGTGCTGATGATGTATTGTTTACAATAACATTCGAAGCTACTGCTGATCTTCAGTTGAGCAAGGCTATCAATGTAACTTCTAAAGTTACTAAGGCTGAAGCTTATACTGCTGACTTAGAGAGATTGGATGTACAAATGACCTTCACTAAGGATGGTTCAGTTGTAGCATCTAGTGGATTCTCTTTGGCACAGAATGAGCCTAACCCATTCAATGATGTAACTCGCGTTGGTTTCAATTTACCTGAAGCTGGCAGAGCAACATTAACTGTATTCGATGTTACAGGTAAGACAATCAATGTAATTAGAGGTAGCTATGCAAAAGGTTACAACGAAATCACATTGAAGAAGTCAGATCTTAATGCATCAGGTGTAATGTACTATCAATTAGAGAGTGGTGAATTCACTGCTACTAAGAAGATGATACTTATCGAGTAGTATTAAGATAGCCGAAAAATAAAATCGGTTTTTGGGATGGCCTCTTTCCGCTTCGGTGGAAAGGGGCTTTTCCGTTTTTATATAAACTGGTATTAATCCATGTGCTATTCTTGTAGAAAGCCTATTTTTACACACTAACATCTTGTATAATGCCTGATTTTTGCCATTTACATTGCCATACACAATACTCACTTCTAGACGGGGCTTCTGATATATCGGCGTTAATGGATAAGGCGGTGTCGGACGGACAATCAGCAATTGCTTTGACTGATCATGGTAATATGTTCGGCGCGTTTCGTTTTGTCAGTGAGGCCCAAAAGCGAAATTTAAAAGCTATCGTAGGCTGTGAGTTCTATTTAGTAGAGGATAGGCATAAGCAGAGTTTTCTGAAATCAAAAGGTGAGAAGGATGAGCGATTTCATCAATTGCTGTTAGCAAAGAATCAAAAGGGCTATGAGAATTTGAGTAAGCTATGTTCTCTTGGGTTTATTGAAGGGGCTTATGGGAAGTACCCAAGAATAGATAAGGAATTAGTGTTGCGTTACCATGAGGGATTGGTAGCGACAAGTTGCTGCTTAGCGGCAGAAGTACCTCGTGCTCTTGCCCAGGGCGATCTCGTAGGGGCGGAGAAAAAGTTGTTGTGGTGGTTGGACTTGTTTGGTGAGGATTATTACATAGAGTTACAGCGTCATAGAGGATTAGACAAACTTGACGGGGGGGCAATTATGGGGCAGCACCAAATCAATGAACATCTAGTGAAGCTGGCACGAAAGCATAATATTAAGGTAATTGCAACGAATGATGCGCATTACGTCAATGAAGATGATTGGTTGCCACATGATGTCATACTTTGCGTTAATACAGGTGTAAAGCGGAGTGATATTAACAGATTTAAGTTTTCAAGTAGTGATTATTATCTGAAGACAAAAAGTGAAATGACTCTACTTTTTCAGGATATACCTGAGGCGCTAGATAATACAATGGAGATTGCATCCAAGGTAGAAATGCCGCAATTGGCTAGAGATATTCTACTTCCAAATTTCCCTCTTCCTGTTGGATTCCTAACGCAATCTGAATATTTGCGGCATTTGGTTTATAAGGGGGCACAACGTTTGTATGGAGAAATATCGGAAAAAGTAAGAGAACGTTTAGAGTTTGAGATAAAGATAATCTCCGACATGGGTTTTGAGGGATATTTTTTGATTGTGCAAGATTTTATTGCAGCTGCACGCGAGATAGGGGTGGCTGTAGGGCCAGGTAGAGGTTCGGCAGCGGGTTCGGCGGTGGCCTATTGTTTGCGAATTACTAACATAGATCCTATAAAGTACAATTTACTGTTTGAACGCTTCCTTAATCCTGAACGTGTATCTATGCCGGATATTGACATAGATTTTGACGATGTCGGACGGCAAAGAGTAATAGATTGGGTGGTAAATAAATATGGGCGAAATCAAGTTGCGCAAATAGTGACATTTGGCACTATGGCTGCGCGTTCATCTATACGTGACGTAGGGCGAGTATTGTCGTTAGAACTTTCTGAAACGGATAAGATTGCTAGGTTGATACCCTCTAGACCTGGTACAAGACTAGCTGCGCTCATACATGATGAAGAAAAAAAATTGCGCGAAGAATGGCAAGGAGATGATTTAAGTAGGATACAAGATCTCAGAGCCTTTAAAGATCGTAAGGATCTACATGGCGAGGTCGTAAATTTGGCAACAAGAGTAGAGGGAACAGTACGCAATACGGGTATACATGCTGCGGGCTTAATTATAGCTCCAGAGGATATTACGAACCTTATACCAGTTTGTACATCTAAGGATACAGACTTACTACTTACCCAGTTTGACGGGAGTGTTGTCGAGAGTGCAGGTATGTTAAAAATGGACTTTCTTGGTTTAAAGACGCTGTCTATTATCAAAGACGCGATAGAGAATGTTGTGTTGAGGCATGGTGAGAATGCACGAATAAGTCCTGATGATATTCCTTTGGACGATGATGAGACGTTTAAGTTGTTTCAGCAAGGTGATATGATCGGCATTTTTCAGTTTGAATCTGACGGAATGCGCAAATTTTTACGAGAACTGAAGCCCACTTCTTTGGAGGATTTGATTGCTATGAATGCATTGTATAGGCCGGGGCCCATGGATAATATCCCCAGCTTTATAAAGCGTAAGCATGGTAAAGAGATGATAAACTACCCACATGAATGGCTGGAGGAGGTGTTAGCACCGACCTATGGCATTATGGTCTATCAAGAGCAGATCATGCAAACGGCTCAGATCATGGCAGATTATTCACTGGGTAAAGCGGATATGCTCCGAAGGGCAATGGGGAAGAAGAAAAAATCGGAGATGGAAAAGCATCGAGAGATTTTTTTAGAAGGTGCCACCGCCAAAGGCATTACTGAGATTAATGCTAATGAAATTTTTGACACCATGGAAAAATTTGCCCAGTATGGGTTTAATCGATCTCATGCCGCTGCGTATTCAGTTATTGCGTTTCAAACGGCTTATCTCAAAACTTATTACCCTGCGGAGTACATGGCCTCGGTCTTGACACATAATAAGCAAGATATTTCTAAATTGAATTTCTTTTTACGGGAGTCAAAGCGAATGGGTATAGCTGTTCTTGGCCCCGATATCAATGAAAGTGAATTAAACTTTACTGTGAATAGCACAGGTCAAATAAGATTTGGCTTGTCAGCGCTAAAGGGAGTTGGCGAAGGTCCAGTAGAAGAGATTATACTACAACGTCGAGTAGCGGGTTATTACAAAGACATTTTTGATTTGACTAAGCGTCTCAACCTGCGGTCAGTTAATAAAAAATGTTTGGAGAGTTTGGCGGATGGAGGCGCTTTTGATAGCTTTAATAGAGGACATCGAGCCCAATACTATGCCCCATTAGAAGGCATGGACAGTGTTTTAGAGTACGCGCTAAAATATGGTACGACGTATCAACAGCAAAAGAGTGAATTAGCAAATTCACTCTTTGGCGATATGACAGATACGATAATTAGAGAGCCAGGTATGCCTGAGGCTAAGCCTTGGACTAGAATCGAAGCACTCAATCGAGAACGAGAGGTGACAGGTATTTTCATAAGTGGCCATCCATTAGACGATTACCAACTTGAGCTGGAGAATTATGTTAACTGTACCTTAGATAGGGTAGAAGAATCAGTAGATATACCACTGCAAATTGCGGGAATGGTGTCGGAGGTATTTCATGGATCTACCCAGAAGGGTTTAGGCTACGCCAAATTCACTATTCAAGATTTTAGAGGTAGTTTAAAATTGAGTATTTATAACGAGGCATACAAGAACTTTAAAGATCTCATTAATGTAGGAGAAGTCTTGTATATCGAGGGAACTAACTCCACAGGATATAATAGCGACAATTATTTTTTTCGTGTAAAGGGCATTCGTTTGTTGGATACTATAGGAAAGTCAATGACCAAATCTATTACTATACAACTACCTATTTTAGATATCAATAATGCATTTATACAGAGTATAGAGCGAATCATCACTGAACATAAAGGACACCATCTGCTGAAAGTTGTGGTAACAGATTCAGATGAAGAAATAGAACTGCCTTTACTAGGGGCACAAAAAAATCTTAATGTGGATAATGCATTACTCGAGAAGGTTTCTAGGCTAGGATTGCTTTATAAGCTTAATTAATTCTAAAAAGTAAGGTGTAGTATAACCAATATCGATTAGACTTCGTTTAATTAATTATGGTATTTCGTGTTCTCCTATTTTGTGTATTGTCATTTCTATCCATCACAAATGTGCTAAGCCAAGACATTGAGGTGTATAACAGTTTTGACCGTTTCGAACAACAACTCATTGATGGCGACAGTGCCCATGTGTACGTTATCAATTTTTGGGCAACTTGGTGCGCCCCATGTGTACGCGAGCTTCCTTTTTTTGAAGCATTGCATAAGAAGTATTCCGCCGAAGGAATTACTATAGCCCTAGTCAGCCTCGATTTTAAGGATGACCTTGAAAAGCGACTCAAGCCTTTTGTACACAAGCAACAATTGCAGTCACGCGTTATTCATATGGCTGATCCAGACGCCAACTCTTGGATTAGTAAGATCGACAAAAATTGGCAAGGCACTATACCGGTTACTCTATTCCTTAGCGAGGATAAGCGCCTCTTCATTGACCAAGAATTTGAGCAATTTGAAGACTTAGAAAAACAATTCATCTCATTTATAAATCAAAACTAGTATTATGAAATCTCCCATCTATATCTCAATATTATTTGTAGTGGGTCTAAGCTTTGCTTTACCCTTTAACACAGGCTATCAGATTGGTGATAAGGCAACAGACTTTAGCCTTAAAAATGTCGATGACACCTTTGTTTCCCTTAGTCAATATCAAAATGCGGACGGATTTATTGTGATTTTTACTTGCAATACTTGCCCTTACGCTAAAATGTATGAGGATCGCATTATTAAACTACATGATACGCACGCGAAGAATGGATTTCCGGTAATCGCTATAAATCCAAACGATCCGATAGTAAGTGAAGGTGATAGTTTTATGGCAATGAAAGAGAGAGCCTCACAAAAGGGTTTTGCGTTTCCTTATTTGTTTGATGCTGGCCAAGCTGTATTTCCACAATACGGAGCCACTAAGACTCCACATGTATATGTTTTAGACAATAATCGGATCGTTCAATATATCGGAGCTATTGACGACAATCCTCAAGATGCCGCGAGTGCACAAATGAACTATATTGACAATGCAGTTAGCGCTATAAAGAAAGGGCAGAAAATAAACCCTAGTACAACGATGGCCATAGGCTGTGGAATAAAAGTTCAAAAAACGAAGTAGACGGTTCTTCGAACTATTCTTATGCAGCTGGAGTATTTTTAAATTGTTAGGGCCCTTAATATTTAGTTAAAGCATAGCACTTTTTTAGCTCATTGATCTAATGATGAGCGCAATGCCAAAACTCATGAGAAGTAAACCTGATATTAGATTAATCTTGCGCAATAATTTGTCGTCAATTTTATGCCTAATATATTTTGCCATCAACACTTTCAACGAGTCAGTAAATACAATGACCAAAATGATTGATCCAAGAAATAACATAGTTTCTTGAATGGAGAGGTGTCTACTGCCTACAAATGAGCTAATCACCGAAAGCCAAAAAATGAAGGTAAAGGGATTAATCGTATTGACTAAAAAGCCTTTGACAAAATAACTTGCTCCTTTAGATGCTCCAAGACTTGAAAGACTAAAATCCAATTTTACGCGTCTCTGGGTAGTAAGGACTCCGGTGCCAATAAGTACAAGGCCACCTATTATTCCTAGCCAAAAGGTAAATCCCTTGCTTTGCACAAAAGGGGAGATT
Organism: uncultured Saprospiraceae bacterium; assembly: GCA_964616755.1. Taxonomy (GTDB): domain Bacteria; phylum Bacteroidota; class Bacteroidia; order Chitinophagales; family Saprospiraceae; genus CAYNFR01. Next base: position 20,273 of record CAZTSI010000032.1, read on the forward strand.
TGGTTTATAAAATAAAGGGAGAATCCGACAATAAGTACATCACTTGTCCAAATACCTGAGGCCGCCAACATGCCCGCTTTTGCTCCTCTTTCTAAAGATGATTGTACCAATACAATGAGAATCGGCCCCACTAATAATGAAAGCGTCAAACCAAATAGTAACCCTTCTAGCACATATTGCATACTTTCAATAGTATAGTGTGATTAATATCTTGCGTCTCTGAGCTTTGTTTCTAAATTCACACAAGTAGATTCCTTGCCATACCCCTAGAGCCAATTTATGATTAACAATGGGAATTGTAAGACTATGCCCCGTCAAGGTGCTCTTTATATGAGCGGGCATATCGTCAGGCCCTTCATAGTCATGCAGGGTGAAGGACTGATTTTCGGGTACGATCATATTGAAATAACTCTCAAAGTCGAGTAGTACTGTGCCATCAGCATTCTCATTGAGAGATAGCCCAGCCGAAGTATGTTGAAGAAACAGATTTAAAAGTCCTTCTTTTGGCACAAGAGCTTGGATAGTAGACTCTATGATTGAGCTTATAAGATGAAAGCCTCTATCAAATCTCGGCAGCAATAGCTCTTTTTGAACGATCACTTAGTCAGTTCTTCTTTTGGCAAACTTCGCTTGAATTCTGACCCTGCTTTCCATTTGGGCCATTCTTTTGAATTGGCCAGACGCCAACCCACATTGTAGTATAACTGTGCATCCTGAAGGACCCCTGTCATGTCCCATGTTTCTGGACTATATTCATCAGAGGGTGAGTGATAATTCTGAGAGGTATATTCAGCGGCTTTGGCTTTGCCGTATTCAATGCCATTTTGGATATGATCATAGCCACCGTTTCCATAGAATGCAGGAACCCCTACTTTTGCAAAATTGAAATGATCCGATCTGAAAAAATATCCCTTTTCTGGTTCCTGATCAGGTAAGACATAGCGATTTTGCTTTAGCAACTCCTCTTTTGCAATATCGTCCATATCTGATTGACCATATCCGACGATTTGGAAATCCTTCATGGCGCCGTTCGGATTACATCCGTCTATGTTGATATTGCAAACTGTTTGTTCGATTGGGAATGTTGGATTTAAGGCGTAATACTCTGAGCCTAACAGTCCTTGTTCTTCTGCTGTGACCCAGGTAAAAATAATGGATCGTTTTGGTTTGTTTTTTTGAAGAGTAAAGTTTTTTGCAATGGCCAAAAGACTTGCAGTACCGCTGGCATTATCTAGGGCTCCATTATAGATTGAGTCGCCATTTACGGGTTTGCCGACGCCCAAATGATCCCAGTGTGCCGAAAAAAGGATATAGTCCTCTGCATCTTCGGTGCCTGGCAATACAGCAATGATGTTGTCGGAGACATCTCTTTTATACTGGTTCGTCAGCGCAGTACTCAAGAAGGCTCCAAGAGGCAAGGGTTTAAATCCTGGTGTTCGAGCGGCTTTTATCTGTTGGCTGAGATCAAAACCACTGTTTTCAAATATTTTTTTTGCCATATTGAGGTGCATCCATCCTTTGAAATCTGCACCTTGTTGTACGCTTTCCTTCTCTAAGCTCAATGTGGCCCCTGACCAACTGCTTTCAATCACAAACCATGGATAGCCGGCTGAACTGGTTTCGTGTATAATCAAAAGACCTTTAGCACCTTGGCGATCGGCTTCTTCATATTTGTATGTCCAGCGACCATAGTAGGTCATATTATTACCCTTAAAAAAGGTGGAATCCTCTCCGCCGTACCCTGGGTCATTGACAAGAACAACTGCTATCTTATCTCTTAAGTCTACACCTTCAAAATCATTCCAGCCCAGCTCTGGTGCGTGAATACCATACCCACAAAATACCAACTCGGCATTGCTTACCTCAACCGCGTCGATGAGTTTAGGGCAATTTATTACATAGTCCGTGCCACCTTTGAACGTCGCGAGTTTATCTTTGAATTGTATACTGATGTCGCTTTTGACAGTAGAAGTTATCTCTGCCATGGGCACAGACTGTGTGTATTGATCACCATTGCCCGGAAGTAGGCCGAATTCTTTGCACTGTTTTACGATATAATCAACCGTCATGCGGTCACCAACGCCAAATGGCATCCGGCCCATATATTTGTCATCTGAGATTTCTACAAGGTGTGAAAGTATTTCCGATTCTTTCAATTGGACGGGGGCTTCAACAGTTGAATTATTCAGGCAAGAGTGAAGTATACCGACCAATAGGATGATCAAGAGAGACAAAAAAATGGATCTTATCGGGTTCATATTATTCCTTATTCATTAGGGTAAAAATACTGACGAGATCAATGATATGGTATGATCCAGCGAATTTTTCCTTATCAATAGAAGACTATTTTGATGCTTTCGACATTTATGGATCTATCCAAAAATAAAAAGCCCAAGTTTGCTGCCAAACTCAGGCTCTTTCGACTAAGGTCTCAAAATAAGAAAACTACGTCTTAAAGTATCTTATGGTTCTTGTTAGGACAAAAATAGTTTATTTCTAATATGTTTTATGCAATCAAGCATAAATATAAGAAATTTTTTAATATATTAATAATGTTAATGTGTTTACTAAAGTTTCATAAACACACCAAAATTATAAGCAGGACGAGCTAAAATCCTTTCCCCTCGGGTTGCCCCGCCGATACCTATCATTATGCCTAACTGTTCACTTATAGCATACCCTAGTTCTAGAGTGACACCGACAAACTCGGTATTATTGGCGAAAATGGTGGTAAAATTTTCAGGATTGGTCGTGTCACCGTTTTTTAATGATTCGACTGCATTAAATTTTGCCGCAACAGACAATTTCTTGTTGAAGGCAGCAGTACCAAGTTCAATACCGTATCTCCATTCATCAGAAAATCCATTCGTCCGATTATTAAACCCGATCATAAGATTGGTATAAAAGGGCATAGCCCCAAGCTGAAACCCAGTACCTGCGTCTACTTGAAGCAATTGATTGAATTCTCCATCTCCGGTTTGAAGAATCGACCTATTTTCACTCAATCCCTTGCCAAAAGGAATACCTAAGGTTAGCGAAGTAGCTAATGCAATCCCGCTATTTGGTTTAGTCAAACCATATTTTATTCCAATGTCTGAATCGCCAAAACTGGTCAAAGATTCCTCGCCAATACTATTTCGGGTCAGAAAGGGTAAATAGACCATAGCAGTCAATCTATCTGTCAAGCCATATTCTCCGTAAATATTAGCATTAAAAATGCTCGTACTTGGATTTGGTACTATGAGCCCGCTATCATTAAAGTGTTGATCCGCATTCAGCGACCAAACGGATAATTTGAAATAAGCCTTGCCTTTTGCTTGAGGCCATCCGCCACCTGCCCGAAGATGTAAAAATGAGATAGAAAAACAAAGAATGAAGACGGCTTTTATAAGAGTCAGCGTATTTGTCATGAGTATCTTTTCTGTTTAAATGGAGTATAATCGAGAGGAAGAAGAAATTTGAAAAGTGAAAGATTATCAACTAAAGTTTTCTATGTTCGTTTCAACAGCTATACTTTTTTTCTTGGTTGAGACCTTTGTATGCCGTAAATATTGGCCGATGACCTCCATGTCGTGCCCTATCTCAATTAGTTTGACGTTTATCAGATCATTTACCTGAATAGAGTTGTCTCCATTTGGTATCAAGACTTTTACATAGTTAGAGGTAAATCCATTAACATGGTCTGATATGGATGATTGTTCTACTAAAAGATCCTGTGTTGTACCTAAAAATGAAGCATAAAAGGCATGTTTCTTTTTATCACTGAGCCGTCTTAATTGGTCATTTCGCGCGCGTCTAACCTTCATGGGTACTGAATTTGGCATATCCGTTGCAAGGGTATTGGCGCGTTCTGAGTAGGTAAAGACGTGAAAGTAATTTACGTCTAAATCTTCTAAGAAAGCAAAAGTATCTTGAAAATCAACATCTGTTTCATTGGGGAAACCAACAATAACATCAACACCAATGCAGGCATGTGGCATTAACTCTCTAATCTTGGCTACTCGGTCTTGATAGAGTTCTCGATTGTAACGACGTCGCATCAAAGCTAAAATGCGATTTGACCCAGACTGCAAAGGCATGTGAAAATGAGGCAAAAAGAGTTGAGAGTCAGCGACAAATGATATGACATCATCGTGGCACAAATTAGGTTCTATCGATGAAATGCGAATTCTTTTAATTCCCTCTACTTTATCTAAGGCCTTGATGAGATCAATAAAACGTTCATTGCGATCATTGTTGTTGCCGAAGTCGCCAATATTTACTCCAGTTAAAACAATTTCTTTTACACCATTTGCCGCTATGACTTTTGCATTGGCAACGACCTTCTCTATACTATTACTACGACTAGCGCCTCTAGCTTGAGGAATGGTACAAAATGTACATTTATAGTCACATCCATCTTGAACTTTTAAGAAGGTGCGCGTTCGATCTCCAAAGCTAAAAGCTTCTTCAAAAGAGTTTACCTCAGACACTTCACTCGCTCTAATCAAACCCTTGGCGGGAGACTTGCTAAGATTTTCGACATAATTGTGTACGTTAAATTTTTCTGCGGCGCCTAAAACCAAATCAACACCGGGGATTTCGGCTATTTCATTAGGCTTGAGTTGTGCATAACAACCGATGACGATCACTTTAGCTTCAGGGCGCAATCGCAAAGCTCGCCGCACTTCAGCGCGACATTTTTTATCGGCAAAGTCTGTAACAGAGCATGTATTGAGCACGTAAACATCAGCCGGGGTATTCCACTCAACTGTGCCAAAGCCTAAATCTTCAAATTTTCGGCGAATCGTTGATGTTTCAGAAAAATTGAGCTTACAACCAAGCGTATGAAAAGCGACTGTTTGAGGTGTTGCCATAGGATGACAAAATTAATCCATTTTGTCTAACTATTGAAGTCTCACGTGATTCACCTGTGTTAGATCCCAGTCGATAACCAGACCTTTGGCAATATCGCGAGCAATCTCAGTACCATACAATTCTTGCACGAGATAGAGCGCAGCCTCAAAAGATTTGGCACCACCAGCAGAAGTGATGGCGTTGCGGTCATGGACGAAAAGAGTGTTTTCTCGAACATCAAGCTTAGGAAAGGTCTGTCTGAATAGCTCGACATCTGCTGGAAAGGTCGTGCAAACTTTGTCATCCAACAAACCCGCTTTGGCCAAGATAAAAGCTCCATCACAATGACTGGTAACAAAGAGAGCATCTCGTCCCACTTTATTCACCCATGAGATAAGCGTTTCATTGAGCATGTCGCTATCAACATGATGCTGTGCACTTGGTACGACGAGAATATCTATCTTGGGAATCTGATCTGTTTGAAAGTTATAGTGAGGCAGAATATGTATCCCTTCGAAACTCCTTATTGCCTCAGATTTGTCGGCAACTAGAAATGTATTCATGGACTTGATGTTTTGTCTAAAGGTTGTATGCTGAAAAATATCATATGGTGCGGTTAATTCTGTATTATATACTCCGTCCATTATCAAAAATGCCACATTATATCGATCTGACTTAATATCCGCCTTAGGTAGTTGAACGTGTTTAGAAGGGATACAACAAGCAATGACAAGTATAAGCAGTACATAGAAAAAAGCCTTCATACATCAAAATTTGACAGGGTGAAACTTGAGTCCTTCATTGGAATGTAACTCCAAGGCAGGGAATGGTATTTTTATGAAATTAAAGATATCTAAGATGGTTCGCAGTAGTTTACTATTCGTTTTTATCTTGTCTGTATTCAGATCTAAGGACAGGTAATACTGTCTGCTTCTAGGGAAATGTTCTGGATCTAGAAGGATGCTTTTGCCAGCTATGTCCCATTGATTTTCGAATCCGCCGTACAGATGATCAGCCCCATAACCCACTGCTATATTCAGCCAATCTGGCAAAGGTGACTGAATAAACTCGTTGATATTTATGGATGCCCAATAGGTTTGAGCGTTATAATCTTTTAAAAGTTGCTGAGCAAAATGCCGACCATATAACGATTGAGCCCTATCAGAAAGTGTGAAAGTAGTAGATTTATAAAGGAGAGTTTCAGTAGAATAGACTTTTGGAGAGTATGAAAATTTAAAGGTGATGCGTTGTTCTTTCCACAACCGCTCCTGAAGGCCAAATGCTCCGATACCAATAAGGTTTGAACCTAAATCGGTCAACGAAAAACCCCAAGGCTCAGAAAATCCGTCCATCATTTCGACTGTGCTCTGAAAGATAAAGGCTCCTAACATGCCAAAGTTTCTACTTTTTGTCAATGGAAGCCCCGTCCATTGAAAGCCCTTAGTCAATAGCAAGGATTGTTGATAGCTTCCAAATATGTGTCCGACCTTGTCCATTTGCAGCCATTCTCGAGAATCATCATGAAAATGAAAGGAGGATTGGGGATAATCTTTATACCATGTTTGATATAATACCACGGAACCTGCAACATATGTGGCCGAACTTATACCTACAAAGGAGAATAGACGTTTTTTATTCAAACTGTCTTGATATATTTCTATAGCGGGTTCAGCAATTTTGTAAGATTGACCGTTTATACTACTATAGAAAAATATCAGAATAACAAGGAAGACGTATATTAGTGTTGTTCTATTCCAACAATGTTGGAGGCAAAAATACTTATTGAGTCTTTCTGTCATAAATTTTTGGTAATATTCGAGTCCTATAACGCTAGATATAGAGTTATAAGGGTTCTAAGATAACTGAAGAATTGAGAAGTATGTATATGAGATTACTTATGAAGCATAGATTTTCCTTTATCCTCTTGATGATGTTGTGCATCGTCTGTCAAAACGATTTATCCGCACAGGATATACATTTTACTCAGTTTAGAATGGCGCCAGTCAGCCTTAATCCCGCATTAACAGGCTCATTTAAGGGAACGTATCGCATTAGCGCCATCTATCGCGATCAATGGAGTCCGATTGATAATAGTCGACCTTTTCGGACACCTTTCGCGTCGGCTGAACTAAATCTCAAGGCAGGTCTATTGACAAGCTATGACTGGGTTGCGGCGGGCATCTCTTTTGTCTCTGATCGTTCGGGCACACTTGGGTTTAAGCATCAATTAACGGCACTAAATGTAGCCTACCATCTTGGGATGGACAAAGACTATAACAATGTATTTACTGTCGGATTATCTTATGGATCAGGTACTCGAGCATTCGACCCTCGAGAGCTGTCCACACCAAATTCACTTATCAATAATACACCAGGAATTAATTTTCCTCAAGATCAAAACCCGTCTAAAGGATTTTCAGATATGTCATTAGGGGTTGCTTTTAAGACTTTGTCAGAAGGAGGAACGTTGATGCGATTCGGATTGAATGCGGCGCATATAAATACGCCAAATGTTAGCTTAGCACAAAGACAAGTAGTTCAGCCTCCAGGTGGGCCAAACCCATCTCCTATACCTGGCGACAATGATCTTGGAGACCAATTAGGTATTAGAATGACATTTCATGGGGAAGCTTCATTTTTAGCGAGCAAAAAAGTACGTGTTAACCCAGCCGTTTTGTATCAGAATCGCCAATCATTTCAAGAATTAGCCATTCAAGGAACTGCAGATTATTTACTGAATCCCAAAACTCAAATGGTGGTAACGGGCGGCATGGGTTATCGGATCGGTGATGCTATGGAGCTAATCGGGGGTATTCAGATCAGAGATTTAAAGATTGGGCTCAGTTATGATGTAACATTATCCACCCTAGGTGCCAACGCAGGCGGTGGAGCATTTGAATTGGCCGTTGGATATGTAGGGCAAATATTTAAAGAGCCTGATGTCAAGCCAGTTATTTTCTGCCCAAGACTGTAATAAGAACATGATGAACATAAGGAAAATAGAGATGATTAGAATCATATTTGCGATGATGGTGATGTTGATCACCGCCGGCTTGCATTCCCAGCCTATCACGACATATAAGTATGATGATATGCTCAAAACTGCCGACGATTGTATGGATGCTGGCGACTATTACAATGCCCTCGAATGGTATGAAAAGGCCTATAAAGAGGTCAAATCAGATGATGTGGCGCTATCGATGGCGTATTCCTACTATAAAATGCGAGATTTTATTAATGCCGAGCGCTGGTATTCAAGGATTTTGGATAAGGATGAAGACAATATATTTTTGAATGATCGCTATGCGTACGCCAGAGTGCTTAGGTCTCTATCTAATAACGAACGAGCCAAAGAAGAATTTGCGAAGTTCTTGGAAATGACGGATGATGAAATTCTTAGCAATCAGGCAGAAATTGAACTCGAAGGTATTGATGCTCTTTCGCGATTCGAACCAAATCGAGATGTCATTGTCAGGTTTCTGAGCGAAACGATCAATAGTGGTTCGGCCGAGTACTCCCCAGCACAATATGACGATAAGACTTTATATTTCGCCTCTTTTCAGGCGCGAAAGGAAATTATTATTGATGGTAAGGAAGATGATTATCATGCCAAAATCTATCAATCTAAAAGAGACGATAAGGGTTTTTCGAAGCCAGAAGCATTGCATCGTCGTATTAATCGGGAGGATTTTCATCATACGAACGTTACCTTCAGTCCTGATAAGAGGAAGATGTTCTTTTCGAGACAGTTGATTGAGAATGATCAAGTAAAGTCGTCCACAATCTTTGTCAGCACTATGGGGGCTGATGAATGGGATACGCCACGAGAGTTGAATAACATAAATGGTCAATGGCTTACCATGCAGCCCGCCTTTGGTGAGTTGCTAGGGATAGAGGTTCTATATTTTGTGTCTGACATGGATGGCGGAATGGGTGGATTAGATATTTATTATGCCCCAATACAAGGTGATGGGGTAGGATTACCTGTCAATCTTGGCGATGTCATTAACACACCAAGTGATGAATTTACACCTCATTATAACGATGGCACTCTTTACTTTTCTACCGAGGCACAAGTAGGGTTAGGGGGTATGGATATTTTTAAAAGTACTTGGGACGGAAGTCAATGGTCTAGACCTTCCAACATGGGCTTTAATTATAACAGCATCTTTGATGACTATTATTTTACCTTAAGTGACAATGGCAAGCAGGGCTTCTTGGTAAGTAATCGACCTGATGAAAAAAAGAGGAAGCTCAAAAGCGAGACTTGCTGTTATGATATCTATGCTTTTCAGCTAAAAGAATTAGTGATTGACTTACTTGTGGGTGTAGGTGATGAAAATAAAGAACCTTTAAATGGTGCAACGGTTGAGCTTTCTGACCTAACGGTATTTGGACAACCAGAGAGAAAAACAGAAGAGGAAGAATACAGATTTAGTTTTGGTCTTGATGCGGAAAAGAAATATCAGGTAATTACATCAAAAGAGGGATATATCTCAGATACGCTTTCACTGACCACCTACGGTATCGTTGATGATCAACAGATTCGTAAGATGGTTCTACTTAAAAAGGCACAAGATTGGCGTGACACCATACCACAGTTTGTTATCGAAACAGTGACATTAAATGAGGCCATTCGGCTGAATAATATTTACTATGAATTTGATAGGTGGGATATTTTGCCAGCTTCCGAAGAAGATTTAAACGTCTTACTAAAACTTATGCAGGATTATGAAACTGTGGAGATTGAGTTGTCCTCGCACACCGACAGTCGTGGCGTTAATCCGTTTAATGAGAGATTATCACAAAAAAGAGCAGAGTCCGCCTCTGATTGGCTCATTGCTCGAGGTATTGATAAGAGTCGTATCGCCCCCAAAGGTTATGGTGAGTCCCAGATATTAAACGGATGTGTGAATGGTGTACGTTGCACCGAAGAGGAACATCGATTTAATAGGCGGACTGAGTTCAAGATTATAAAGGGTCCTGAGTCAATCGAAATAAAGCGCGAAGTCAAACGGCCTTATCAAGGAGGCAAACAAAACATAAGACTGGATTCGATTCCTGAGATACGGTTTAAAAAAAAGCACCAAGACATAGGTAAGATGAATGAGGGGGAAAAGAAGGAGATCTCTTTTTATTTTACTAACGTGGGCAATGCTGACCTTGTCATTGAATTAGCCACTTCCTGCAGGTGCACGGAAATTACTTGGCCTAAAAAGCCTATAAAACCTGGTGAGTCAGGGCAGATTATTGCTATTTTCGACAGCACAGGGATGGAAGGGGATTACGATAAAACCATAGATATTATAGCCAATACAGAACCTATCGTAAAGGAGGCGAAATTTTCCGTCACAGTTGTGCGATAGAGTAGCGCTAAGGACAATTTATGAACCACTGGGAAATCCAACTTCTAGCGCTAATTCTCGGCTTAATCACTGTTTTTTCTAAAGAAAGGTATCAACTCGTTTCTTGGTTCACGGCGAGTCTATCTATCATCTGTATCATTTATATTGATTGTATCTCTGCAATGCTTTTTGCTGACGTTTTACTTCAATTCGTCATTCTAGCTACGGTTGTTTTGTCAGTCGTTGTACACTTTCGATTTAAGGGACGTAAAGAGAAACATAGATTATCGCGATTGAGTAGATCGGCCTATTTGCCTTATTTGACATTGGTGGTTTTGCTTTCTGGGGCTCTTGGTTTCGTATTCTTTAGGCAAGGAGTCGCCTTTTTCCCATTCGCCGATAGTCTTAAGTCGGTTATGGGCATATTTGCCTTATTTCTAATGATTTATGGCAACGTTGAAGCTTGGGTATTTTGGATGTTGACCTATAGTATAGCCTCCACCCTTTATTTTATCACTGGGCATTATTTGTTGACTGCTCTGATGTTGGCATTTATTATAGAGAGTTATAATAACTATAGACAGTGGCTACAGATCCTTCGTTTAGAGAACACGTAACTTTCCAAACAGTGGATCATTCCATTGCCGTTCTACCTACAATTCACTACTTTTTCTAGTGAAGTACAGCTACTGTCTCATGAAAGAGCAGCCGACGATCATGATCTAGCACTGAAATAAGATAGTTAGCACTTGACAACTCAGCTACATCGACTCTAAGGGTAGTACTTCCTTTAGGGAAAGAAATTTTTCGAATTAATTGCCCATTAGTATTCATAATTTCTACCCACTGATCTATTAATGAGGCTTTGTCCATGATCAATTGAATAAAATCTGCTGACGGATTAGGACTTAAGGTATACGTTATTTTAAGTGCGTCATCTGAACTAGGCGGTGTATACGTCCAGTTAAAATCATGATAATCAGAAATTAATAGCGATTCGGTGTTCATAGGGCCATTCCATTTTGCGACACTCACAAATGCCGTAGCGTATTGATCTGTTGTGCCTTGTCTTGCCCAAACTATTTTAGCTGCTTGCGACAAATCAATTACTCTAAAGCTTATCGTAGCTAGACTATGCCACTGATTATTTTTATCTATTCGGATGCCGCCGGATTTAAGATCGTTGAGGTCGATGGCAACATTTATAAAACCTAAATTATCGTCAAAACCTAATTGGCCTACTTCGCTAGCGTCAAGTTTCGTTACTGACTCGGAGAGAATCATGGGCGAATACTTACCTTTGGGTAAGGAGGATGAAGATAAGGACATATCAAGTCGCAAAACATCTGTGGTGTAGAATAATCTAAAATTCTGGCCTGCCAGCATTAGATTTTTATGATCTGACTTAACATCTAAGCTTACTGTAAGTATCTGGTTAGTAGCATTATATTCTTTTAAATTGATTTTCAACTCAATATTGTCTTGGGAAGACAGTGACAATTGAGGAAGAAGAAAAAAGATAAAGAGGGTGTACGTTAAAATTCTCATAGGTTACCAATTGACATCGCCAAACCATAAAATTTGGCAAGGTTTAAACAATATATTGATGTTCTGGACACATTTGATAAATGATCCAGTTCAATTGGTAATACGGGGAGTATAAAAGTAAGACAGATTTTTATACTAGCCCCCCTATTGGTACGTATAAAAAATGAATATTTTTTTAGCTTATGTTTCTATCGGGCTATTTTCATGATGTTTTGAACATGAACGCGCTTGCCGCTAGCGTCTATAAATTCAATCGTATAAAGACCATCCATCCAATTAATGAGGTCATAAGAAACGGTGGATTTGTCTTCAATTTGATCATAAGCAACTTCTCTTCCCAAAATATCTGAAATAATAATTTGAGAAGCAGTGCCCGGCGTCTTGATATTAATATTTATATATTCAGAAACCGGATTAGGATAAATATTGACATCAATATTGTTATCAAGTAGCTCGGTTTGTTTTTGCGAGGAGTAATTTATGAGTTCATTGGGGATCACGATATGCTGCGTTCGTTTGTTGACCCACTCAGAAATAGCGATCTCTGCGGTGGCGAACTGGGCTGTTTTCTCTATGCTCGCCCAAACAAGCTCGAAATCTTCGTTGCTTTTTTTGTTAAAACATATATCCATTACTTTTGACCAATGACCTTCTTTATTCAGTTGAATGACTTTATCGCTAAGTTCTCTACCATCAACCGATATACTTAAAAAGCCTATATCGTCATAGGAGTAATTACTGATTTCTAATCGACTGTACGCTTTTTTGTCTAACAAAGAGTTAACTTTTTGCTCTTCAAACTCCAACACATCATTATTATAGAATATCCGATAGTTTTGCCCAGCTAGTTGAATAGCTTCACCATTTTTAGCACGAAGCTCAATGTCAAAACAAGTGTTTTTTTGGCTATCGGCGATTTGGTTGAGTCGCACATCAGCTTTTTTCTGCGCGGCGACATTCATTCCATAAGAAAGCAAAAGGGCAATAATGATTATATTCTTCATGGTTGGTTGTTGATATATTATTACTTAAAATAATATGACAACAACTATGCCAAGCTTGTACCTATCTACTCAACAATGTAGGCGAGAACATGTACATTTATCAATTGATCCTCTTTGCTAATGGCTGATATTTCATTAAAAGCTCTGCCATAAGAAGCGGTTTTTTCACTACTCGCAAAGGCAAGGGGAATATCTGATCCAGTGGTGGAAGTTTCTATTTCAAAACAAAACTGTGCAATGGCTATTGTAGACGAAGGGTCGAACGAGATGCCTCCTGTCAAAGTATTATTGAGAACCATGGCCGCATTGATAAATCCGAGGCTTTTTTCAAATGGTAGTGTACCAACACCTGAGGCATCTAAATCCTTAAGGTGTTGGGTGATGCCAAAATAGTATTCATCAGAGGATAAAAGAGAAATGGACTTTTCTAAGTTAAGTTTTCCTTTAGAGGAATCGTAGTAGAGTCGAATATTTTGACTTCCAATTCGATGATTTTTAAGTGCCTCTGTCGACGTCATTTGAAATTCATAACATTTGAGTGTCGGGTCTTCATTAGCAGCTGGCGTAAGAATTAGGCTTACTTGTGCGATGACTGTATGACCAAGGATCATGCAGGCAAATAGGTGTAATATTCTGTGCATAAAATTCATTACCTAGCGGCTATTAATAACGAATGATTGTTTCACTAATCTTATGGGTTGGCGCCACTCCGTTTTTAAAATCACCATATTCGATAATCACAACGGGGACGGCCTTGTTATTGACCCAGCCGCCTATTTGAGTAAACGCGGTAGCGTAGCCTTTTGTTACGGGCGTGCGTGCCCAGACGATCTGTTTTTGTTCACCAATTCGTTCAAAACAAACTGCTAAGGTACTTACCCATTCTCCTGCAGGAATCACCACGGGATTTTTACCTTCATGATGCGTAATGACAACATTGATGAATCCAATATTTCTGTCGAAATCCAAGGATCCGTAACCAGTCGCATTGGCATTGTGGATTGCCTGCACTACCATGGGCGCCTCATAAACCTTTTGATCTAGTAGCGTTTGGGTTTTTTGTCGCAAAAATCTTAATCCGCTAGCGTCATAATACAGCCTATATGATTGGGTAGATAGCGGTACGTCGATAGTCGTAGCTTCTAATTGCAAAGAGTAACATTCTTCTGTTTCGGATGATGATGCATCTAAGAGCGTGATGGCTGTATTGACGGATAATTGTCCCATGATAGAACTAATAAGACAACCAAAAGCCATACAGAATAGTATTGTGAGCCTTTTCATAGTACGAAGTAATTAAGTGTAGTCAAGCTTATTCGCCTCAAATATAATACTTTATTGTAATATATAAACTAATGCAATTTAATAGTCTACGCGTCTGAAATAATTTATATTAAATATTTTCATATATATAAATAAACTATATCTTAGCGCCATGAAACAAGGATTGCTGCTAGCATTGTGTATAGGTGCGATGATGGAATGCAAAACAGATTCAGTACGTTCTTTATCAGATGAAGAAATCAATGGAATACTGGCGACGGTAGATGAATCCAGTGATCGCTATATTCAAAAGGGGATAGAATTTGACTCAATTGTTGTTTATGCAGGGTATCGAGTTTTAGGTGCTCAAAAGGAATTGCTTAAAATGAGATTGTTTTATTTTGGGGATCACGTGCGAGGATATTATAAGTTACCAAATGGTAGTAATAAAAATGTCCAAGTTTTTGGTCGTTTGAACGCGACAAACTTAGTATTGAAATGCGTGACCACAGATCAAACAGACGATCAGGGGAGTTTTATGATCATTGAGAATAATCAAAAAGGTATATGGGCTAGTCCTCATCATAATTTTGAAAGAAGGATAGTTGACTTATCAAGGTATGACGCCGATTACGAAAGTTTGACCAACTGGTAGTCGGGAATAAGAATTTTTAACTTGGGTTGGTTGGTCTATTATAAAGGGTCGAATTATTTCGGCCCTTTTTTATTTTTGTGCAATGGTAGCTAAAGTATTTCTCGGCGATGAGATTATTGATACGGCCTCGGCAAGCGTCAGTATATTTGATTTGTCTATTCATCGAGCTTACGGCATTTTTGATTATTTCAAAATGCTTCATGGATATAATCCTTATTTGGATCTATACCTGGACAGGCTCTATCGTTCCTTGACCTTGGCTAATCTGACGATTAACTTGACTGGTGAAGAGGTAAAAATGATTTTGCAAGAGTTATTAATCGCTAATGAGGTGACGGATTGTGGTATTAAAATTATCGTTTCCGCTGGCGCCTCTAGCAATGGCTATGAAAGAGAGTCCGCTCCCTTAGTGATTATGATTCCATTCGCCTTGCCATTAAGTCAGAATAGCGATGTTCCTTTTAGTTCAGCCTTGGTCGACTTAGAATATATGCGCGATATTCCAGAAATAAAGACAACTAATTACATGTATCCTGGTATACACAGCTCCTTACTTAAGAAGTATGATGCCATAGATTTTTTATTTCATGACGGTCAATATTTTTATGAGTCTTCGCGCTGCAATGTATTTATCGTCAAGAACGGCACCATTAGCACCCCAGGTAAGAAGATATTAGAAGGGATTACTCGAGCAAGAGTTATCGGGTGTCGACATCAAGGATTTGATATCCAGACGCCTGATCGTATCAAGCTAGAAGACTTATATGCTGCTGACGAGGTGTTTATCACTAGTACAACTAAAACAATCGTGCCCATTGTGCGCATTGGTGATAAAAAAATTGACAATGGGCACATTGGCGAAATCACGCGAAACCTACAAGAGCTAGTTAAGGATTGGTAGCTATTTTGCTCTTTTCCTTCCCTTGCCAGATGGGGTACAAAAAAATTGCGGCCATTACGATGGCACCACCGAGATAAAATTTGGTAGAGAGCTCCTTGTGCTCTTGTAGCAGTACTACAGCAAGGATGATTCCATACACAGGTTCGAGGTTCATTATTAGATTAGAGCTAAAAGCAGAGATGTGCTTCAGGGCCACGAGGTGCAAGACAAAAGGTACAATAGTACAAACCACTACGAGTAGCAACATCAATGGCCATTCAGCTGGACTAGGCCAAAAAATGTCAAAATGACCTAAAGACCACGCTAACAACAACACCGTGCTCATCACTAACCATGCACCTAACATTTCTACAAAGGTGATTGTCTCAGGACGAGCGGTTGACAAGTATTTTTTGTTAAGAATTGCAAATAGAGCGGAGAGAATTGCTGCCACAAAGCCGACGAATAAACCTATCAACATGCCATGATTTAGACCATCGGCAATTAAGATGATTCCAGGGATTACGCTCACCCCAAAGATCAGATCGTTTCTATTCAAGGCTTGTTTTAATACAAAGGGTTCTAACAATGCCGTACTAAGGGCAGTGACAGATACTCCTATTAGACCTACAGAAGCATTGGCTAATTTTATTGAGCCATAAAAGCATACCCAATGAAAACCGATAATGGCTCCGATGAAAAATAAACGGACATATTGTTCTTTAGATAAGGAGCTTAGCTCGCAGCGCACTTTTGCGAAACCAAACATCCCTACACTAGTGAGTGCTACACGCCACCACACCAACACGATCGCTGACAAAGCAATCAAATCGCCTAAAATAGCCGTAAAGCCCCATAAAATAACACATAGGTGCAACATGCCATATGCTCGATTCGTCTGATTCATGTATGTGAGAAATGCTAAAGAGTTTGCGAATGTAAAGTACTTAAGTTAGGAATGTATTCATTTTTTGAAGTACTTTTACGGCGTAACTTATACCTACCATGAAATTATCGATTAACGACAAGGCTCCTCATTTTAAACTCTTTTCATCTGATAAGAATGAGGTGAGCTTAGAAGACTATAGAGGAAAGAAAGTATTGGTCTTGTTTTTTCCTTTGGCCTTTACGGGGGTCTGTACAGAAGAGTTATGTTCAGTGCGCGATGATATAAGTACTTATCAAAATTTAGGCATTGATATATTGGCCATTTCGGTAGACTCTTTATTTACTTTAGACAGGTTCAAAAAGGATCAAGGCTATAATTTTGTTATGCTTAGCGACTTCAACCGTAAAGTAAGCCAAGCGTATGGCGCTCTATACGAAGACTTTGTGCTAGGGATGAAAGGAGTTTCTAAGAGATCAGCTTTTCTGATTGATGAAGAAGGAAATGTTAAGTATGCAGAAGTACTTGATAATGCTGGTGAAGTTCCTAATTTTGCAGCCATAAAGGCATTAGTTGCCCATTCATAAATTAAAACTCTCGTTGCCAATGTCCAAAGGAATGTCGTCATACGATCATCAAGAATTACAAGTATTCGATGATGTTGAGGTAATAGATAAGTCGGAGCTAATCGTATATAACGACGATCATAATACTTTCGATTGGGTTATTGAGTCGTTCGTAGAGGTGTGTGGCCATACCTTAGAGCAAGCAGAGCAATTATCATTAATTGTTCATTATAAAGGCAAGGCTACTGTTAAAACTGGCGCTTATCCAGAGCTTAAGCCTTTAAAAGATGAATTGATCAATCGCGGTCTATCAGCAGTGATTGAGTCATATCAAGAAAAACATTAGTTGTACAATCTTCAATGCTCTTTTTCCCGCACCCATTAACAGTTGAAGGGGATGGATTATTAGCATATGGTGGTGATTTATCCATTGAGCGACTTTTATTAGCATATCAATTTGGAATATTCCCATGGTATAATCAGCTACCTATACTTTGGTGGTATACTTCGCCTAGGCTTGTCTTATTTCCTCATGCCTTGCACATCGCTAAAAGCATGCGCCCCTATTTGAACAATGATCGATTTCGATTGTCCATAGATCGTTGTTTTGAAGAGGTGATTGAGGCCTGCGCCGCATCTCCCAGAGGCGGACAATCAGGCACTTGGATAACCCTAGAGATGAAACAAGCCTATACCTCCTTGAATGAACTCAAAATCGCACACTCCATTGAAGTATGGCAAGGGGATCAATTAGTAGGTGGGCTATATGGTATTGTACGAGGCAAAATATTTTATGGGGAGTCCATGTTTACTACCGTTGCAAATGCTTCAAAATTTGCTTTCATTCAATTAGTCAAAATACTAGAACGAAAGGGATTTGTTTTAATAGATTGTCAGCAAGACACCGATTATATGCGAAACTTCGGTGCTGACTTAATCAGCAAGGAACAATTTTATCTTCATTTAAAAAATAATCTTCTTAAAGACCATCTCGTCTTAGAAGATCATGATATACCCCTTTCGATAAGATATATAACAGGGTAACAGCTGACAACTACGCATGAGCAACTTTGGCTCAAAAATTTACAATCGTCTAACACGAATGTTTTTAAATCGAACCTCATTCCCATGATCCTGTAAGGCCAAATGTCCTGATGTAGCTTGACCATAAAGAGGGAAATTTTTCCATTTTCCTTCGAGGCGTTGTTTTTCCCAATCCTCTGACTTAAGCTGATATTCCACCACTTTGACATCGTTGAGCCAATGTTCTACTTTGCCATTCATAACTTTTATTCGCGAAGTGTTAAATTCACCTTGTTTCTTGACTGGAACAGAGGTGCCGGCTTGCATTTCATAATTACTACCGCTTTTATGATAAGGCATGGCAGTTGGGTTGGATGCATCATCCAACAGCTGATATTCAGGACCTGAATAATATACGGCTGAGAGATCTTTGCGCTCAATGACATTAAAGAATATACCGCTATTGCCTCCCTTGGATATTGCCCATTCGAGGGTAAGTTCGAAATTTTCGTAGGTTCCTATTGAAATAAGATCAGCTGAGGGATTTTTTCCGAGAGCTACCATTTCGTTATTCCTAATTTCCCAACCTCTGATGCCTGATTCATTATACACCCTCCAAGCATCCATATTCTTGCCATCAAATAGCGTCTCCCAAGAAGCATTAGAGGAGGGTGAAGTGTTTTTTTGGACACTACATGAGATTATTAAGAGGGCTAATAGGACCAAGTAGAAGGTGTTTTTCATATTGCTTTTGCTTCAGATGATTTTATCGAACTAAAATAATAGAATTCTGGCGTATAGCCAACATATATCTACAAGTATTATCTTCAAGCCAAATATATGTGAAGAAGTTCAGTCTCTATATGGACTTAATCATTTGATTGAAAGTGCCGATTTATTAAAATACTGATCGTAATGGAGAGCATCGTATATAAGGTAAAGAAAAATGCCCCAGGTGATAGTCGTGAATAATTAACGGTTTCGATGACGAAGCCGCCAGCTCCATTGCTTATAGCATTGAGTTGGCTAGATATGATCCCATAAAAACCTATATAGGCCATAAACATTGCCACTACAAACACGTCGGCCATACTCCATTTGCCCAAGTGAAAGATGATTAACTGTGCATTTTTACTTTCCCTAATCCGTTGTGTATAAAGATAAAGTCCGGACATAAGAAGTTTGAAAAAGGGAAATACAACGGAAAATAGGAGCACCAAAAGGCCAACGAACTTGAGATCCCATTGACCACCTTGCCAAAGAGTCTTAGTGACCTCTAAAATACTTTTACTTTGATAATAGATAACCTGTTCATCAAAATGAATGGGTTCATTCATTAATAGGAAATCGAATGATTGAAGTCGAGCATCAATATCGATCATTGGCATGGAGACACCAAGCACCAAAAAAATAATTGAGATGAGCGTTAGACCCGTCATTTGGGCTTTAAAACTATACGCACCTCCCATCCAAAACGCGAGGGCAAAGGATAGAAGCAAAAGGGTGATACCAATTTTAAGATAATGGGCGATTGCGGCGTCAGCATTCCTAATTTTTTCTGTTAGAAAGGCATCTGTAGCTGAGGCATCTGTCATACCGTATTTTTCATAAATCGGTATTCGTCGATCGCGATAATTTTGAGTAGTGGCATCAAGCATCAAACGAAAGATCTCCTTGTGCAAATATTCCCTGATGAGTGGTTCATTCTTTTTAATTTCAGTGACCACTTGCATTGAGAGGCCTGGGATTTGACTTTTTAGGTCGAGTTTATCTAGTTGTTCATCGACTTGCGACTCAATCATGTTGATGAAAACTTTATTGATTTTGCCACTAGATTCGAGGTTGTCGGTAATCATTTTAATGAGTTCGCCAGACTCGAAATATCGCTTATAAAGTTGTAGTATATAGCCTTGGATTTGATCATCTAACATCTGATAGGTCTCGTTAGAGATACGATATTCCTTTATTTTTTTCTGAAATATGGCGATAGCTTCTTCCTTCCAGAGTTGAATATTAAAGAGTTCATAATTTACCTTATTGATCTCGGCATAGTCTTCCATTAATGCCTTTCGATCGTGAACAGTTGTAAATACTTGGACACTAAAACCAATGGCGGCAGCAAGGCTTGAAGCAAAAAGGAAAATGGATAATTTGTTCACGTTTAGTGTTTTGAAAAAAGTGATAGCTAGTTTAGTCTTTGCAGCGGTTTAAGGCTTTTTGATAAATTTCTTCATATTGAGGAACAATTTTATCCACCTGAAATTCTTGAGCTTTTTTATAAGCACGTTCACGAAAGGCCTCATGCTCCTGAGGATTTGACAAAATCATTTTGGCATATTTCGCCATGCTGTCTACATCTCCTATTTCGGTGAGGTATCCAGTTTGGCCATGTACATTTACCTCGGGGATACCCCCTGCATTTGTAGATACGACAGGTACACGCATCGCCATCGCCTCCAAGGCAACAAGGCCAAAACTCTCATTAGACGATGGCAATAAAAACAGGTCAGAAATTGATAAAAGCTCTTCTATAGCTCCTTGCTTTCCTAAAAAGCGCACCTCATGACAAAGACCAATTTCTCGACATATTTTTTCCAATTTTGGCCGTTCTGGGCCGTCGCCGATCATTAAAAGTTTTGATGGAATGTCTTTGTAAATTTTTTTGAAGGCATATAAGGCATCTTCAGCTCTTTTGACTGTCCTAAAATTTGAGATGTGTGTAATAATTTTCTCATTTTCAGGGGCAATGGCCAATTTGAAATGATCCTTATCTTTTCGATAAAAGCGCTTCATGTCTATAAAATTATAGACAACATCAATCTCACGCGTGATAGCGAAGTTTTCATATGTCGCTTCCTTTAGGTATTGAGATACTGCTGTTACAGCATCGCTATTGTTAATACTGAATTCTACCACAGAAGATAGTGAAGGATCCTTGCCAACTAAGGTAATGTCCGTGCCATGTAAGGTGGTAATCACTGGAATATTAATACCAAATGTCTTGAGTATACTTTTAGCCAAAAATGCCACCGAGGCATGCGGTATAGCATAATGCACATGCAGTAGATCAAGACCCTCATTTTTAACGACATCCACTAGTTTTCCCGCCAAGGTGGTTTCGTAGGGGGTATATTTAAAAAGTGAATACTTAAAGGGCAATACTTCATGGTAATAGACATTTTCCATGAAATTTTCTAGACGAACAGGACGCTCATAAGTAATAAAATGAACCTCATAGTCGCGCTGTGCAAGTTGTAATCCTAACTCTGTTGCTACTACTCCGCTGCCTCCAAACGTTGGATAACACACTATTCCTATCTTCATATTTCTTTGGTTCATAAGCTGATTAGAGCATGAAACGTAATTTTATGGTCGTAGGTTACGCAGTGAAACAAAATTCTGTTATTTTGAGCCAATTGAGCGTATAAATGGCAAGTCAACGTGAGCTATTTAACCATTTGGCTAAACTTGGTCGGCTTTATGCAGTTAGATGCTTAATCATTTCCATGAAGTAAATTATGGTCGTATATTCTATCAGTGATCTTGAAAAGTTGTCGGGCGTTAAGGCGCATACAATAAGAATCTGGGAGAAGCGGTATGATATTATTACCCCTCGTCGCACATCTACCAACGTCCGTTATTATCTTGACGAAGATTTAAGGCGAGTGATAAATATTGCCTTTCTGAATAAACATGGAGTCAAGATCAGCAAGATCGCCTCAATGTCAGATCAGATGATAGCACAAAAAGTAGGGGAGATCGCCGATATTGATGAATCCTTTCAAGGGACACTAGACACTCTTACCCTCTCATTGATAGAGCTCG
>CAZTSI010000033.1:0-38589 GCA_964616755.1 uncultured Saprospiraceae bacterium
TTTTTGCGTTTTAAGCGCATATGTCTATATGATCAGCATACCATCGCTGCCTTCAGCTATGACATGTCGTATCCTTGTGATATATAAGAAATAAAATAACCAGCATCTGCAAGCCATTACAACTTGCTCACGGATAGGCGCATACTTCTATACCCTCCATCCGATCCTTATCTCTGTCTTGTATGCAGGACGCTACATTACAGAAATCCCTTTATGATAGTCGTTCGCGCAACTGCTCCGATTGTCGGCAAACGATATTTTGATCTCTACTCGTAATAACGAATATAGTACAAAGAAAGAAAGAAAGAAAGAATAAACTTTTTTTTGATAAAATGAGGATTTTAACATTTAATGCAATCGATAATCATAGGGTTAGCGGGACTTTACGAAACAAAACTCGTCCCGCGCAAGGATCACTGTCCTGTGATTGGTTTAGCGGCTGACATGATACGTCACTCTTCACCTGAAATGGATTCCCTCTTCTCTTCTTTGTCGAGTTTATAGACATTCCCCTACTTTTTGAAATAAAACTTAAGCAAGGCTATAAAATTAGCTGCTTTCACTTCAGCTGACAATTATCAAATACCTTGAGCAAATTTGCCCTTTAATGACATTTTACCTAGCTATGGAGCCTAATGTTTTTTAACATAAAGAATATTACTCACCGATCGCTCGCCTAGGTGATCCCATTGTCGATTATCGCAAGGCATATTGACAATTCCTTTGCCATGCCTATAGAAGCTTGTCGACCCGCCACCATCTAAATTGAGCGCCTCAGAACATCCCAGCCAAGTCAAGATTCTCGTGAGCTCGTGCAGCGATAATCCTTGGGCATTTGCATTGCGGCCGTCTGCACTCAGCGCAATTACCTCCTCATCAGTAATACAGACACAGCTTCGTGGATGGCGGTTATCATTAAATGGGTTCTCAGGGAGGGCTTCTTTTGCCCCTTTATACAACAACAAGGGACCCGACTCCATGATGTTAGGATAGGGCAAGCTTTCTTCCCATTTGCCCGAGGTGGCCTTAGCGCGTTTGAGAATATCAAATCTATCGTGATCAAAAGCCACCACCCCCTGTTGATGGGCACCGTATGGTGATACGCTTTTTCCTAAGAGGGCCGTATCTGTTGTAATGCCGTTTTGTCGAATAAAATTCACTGACCCTCCTTGCCTCATATCAAAAAAACTTCCGTTGACCGCAACAAGGGCATTGACCTCCTTGGCTTGTGCACTCGTGGGCAGTAGTCGATCACCAGCAGAAGCAATAGCCCACTGCACTGAGGAGTTCTTCTTAGCGACGCGCAACATATGCAGATGTTGGTTAGATTCAAATAGTTCACGGTCGTTAAAATGATAATATTGATGGATGACGCCCGTCGCTATAGTGTCGAAGACCCAACTCGCCCCAAAAAAACGCATCGAATCGGCCAAGACAGGCTTTGTCATACCGTGCGCGTCAGAGTCCTCATGCAGGTAATTGCCATCGTGATCGATAGGAGCAGAGAAGGGCTTGATCAAGCTATCGAGCAAATAAGCTAGTTCGCGCCGACTCAATGCCCGATCCTTATTCCACGCCATTCCTCCGGAAGAAAAAGCTGTCTCCATTTTGCGTTCGTCGATGCTGACATCTATAGTCTGAAGCACCTGTCGTAAATAATCTATTTTCAGTGGCTTGCCTCGTGCATCCCACTTTGTTTTGAGGATTGGATACATCGGACGTAGTCCTTCTACCAACTCATATTCATTGACGATTTGATCTGGATAAAACCAGGTTTCGTTTGCCCATAAATAAGCTACGCCCGTTCCTTTTAGAATACCGGTTGCTCCGATGCGTTGTATGCTTGCAAAATGCGGATCTGTCACAGGTACATCAATATAAGGCATAATAAGAGCGCCGTGCGTCAAAAGCGCTTGCTGAACCTCGCGGATCGGTACTCGTTGAGGGGTCACACCCTTAACAGCGGCAATAGCTGCCAGACTGCCTACTGCCTGACCAATGCCCAAAACGACAGGTTGTAATCGTGTGGCGCCGTTGACAATATTAGACACGCTGATACTTTTTTCGGCAACGATCAGATGCTCAACAGATGCTGGTATAAGGCTGCCGAGCGGAATATTGTAAGCCGGAGCCTTAATATTGATGAAATCTATATTGGGAGCAGAAGGATTTTTTTTATGGTGATGGTCGATAGGATAATTGCCTACAGCTATACCGGTCCGATAGTAAGCTTGGACTTGGTCAAATGGCTTCGTAATATGCTGCACTAGCAATCGCGAAACGCCTTTGATACGTCGCGACTCGCGATGATAAGGTATCCAGGGCAGCCCATCAGCGGTCTCG
Organism: uncultured Saprospiraceae bacterium; assembly: GCA_964616755.1. Classification (GTDB taxonomy): domain Bacteria; phylum Bacteroidota; class Bacteroidia; order Chitinophagales; family Saprospiraceae; genus CAYNFR01. Next base: position 2,344 of record CAZTSI010000033.1, read on the forward strand.
TATTCATCATCGGCGATACCGAGATTTTTATACCCTAACTCCGTTTGCAAATAATACAAAAAACGCCAGGTGATATCTTTGGCTGCTTGGAGTTTTATTTCGCGGGTTTTTTTGTCATCGCGAATGATATGAAGGTAGAGATCATTGCCGCAATTGGGCCAATTTATCATGAACTTGTTTTGGGGCAAGCGTCCATACTGGAGCATTTTAGCACAATCGATCAGAGGCGGCCCTGTGTGTGATGGGTCCTTGGTATCGCAACAACAATCGAACTCCTTTGGGTCATAGTTTTCGGGTTTAGCAATCGTCTTGTCGACCCCCTCTCCGTAATCCTTTAAGATGGCTACATAAGTCAAGTCTTGAATAATATCGTTGGCCTCTTCTGGGGCAAACCACTCATCTGTCGATTTACCGCTATCCATGCCTATGTCGGCTGGCACGTCAAGATATGACGACACGTCGCCGAGTTCGGTGGCATCTATCAAGACTTTTGCTCGGTACTCTATGCTCCGATTATCCTGATTTGCTATAATTTTCCAGCCTCCTTGGCCGTAGTTTATTTTTTCGAAGTCAGTAGAAAAATGGATGGTCAAATTTTTTTCACGACGTGCCATGTTTTTAAAAATACGGTTGCCCACATGTGGCTCAAACAAAGTGTTGCTGACCCAGCCCGTCGCCACTTGGTCAGCGCCACCATAATGAGCGTAGAGGCTATCCCTAAATTCTCTGAATATGCCGCCTGCAATATCATGATTGCCATCAAATGCCGAAACTCCGGCCGCCGTAATCATCCCGCCTAGCCAAGGTGTGGGTTCTATAATCAATGTGCGCACCCCCATACGGGCAGACTGTAAACCTGCACTGATACCACTTGCCCCGCCGCCAATAATCACTACATCATAGGAGGTATCATTGATGCCGATTTTGCGAAGTGCTTGGCAATTCGTTAAGATACCCGAAATCAAAATAAGCAGAAGAACGGTATGATGGAATTTAGACATGTCACTTTATTGAAAGTTAAAGATAGGTTTTGCGGTTGAAATCCTCTACTCCTAGCAGGAATGGAATGATTTTGTTAAATAGAATGGCTTTTGAGCGGATGAGTAATACAGAAGGCTATAAGTATGGCTGAAGATTAAAGCTATCACGACCCGATTGCTTGTTCATTTTGCAGCGATGTACAACTTTTGGGACTTTCTAGATTTGGGGAGTTCGACCTGTAGTACAGATTTTTGTTTCAGAGCTATCGTTTTTAATGGCTATATCTATGCGTTTGAAGAAAATCGCTTTTCCAAATAGTAAGAATTAATTACTGGATTTAATATGCGCTTGGCAAAAAGCGCTGATTACTTTCTTTTGCCGCCATTCTTCTTGTAATATGGTAGTATAATCCTGGAAAGAACGTACGTAGTGCAACAAAATATTTCTGTTTGCCTATGTAGGCTTCCTTTTTTTTGTTGTGGATTGCCCTAATGATATGCTTTGCACAAATGTCGGGATCCATACCCTTTTGTTGATTGGGATCCATGACCCCATGTTTGTCGCCGTTTTCATCAAGGGCATTGATGGAGACATTAGTACGGATATACCCAGGACAAATGAGCGTAATCTGAATATTTCTATCGGCTACCTCCGCCCTTAACGCCTCATACCATCCATGCAGGGCATGTTTTGATGCAGCATAGGAGGATCTGCCCGGGGTACTAATCTTGCCCGCGACGCTGCTGATCGTAACAATATGACCTAATGTTCGGGCGATCATATGTGGCAAAAGGGCTTTGGTTAAAGCAATATTGCCAAAGAAGTTCACAGCAAATATCCGTTGATCCACCACTATTGACGTTTCCTCCACTCGTCCACGCTGTGAGATGCCTGCGTTATTAATGAGTATATCCACATGACCAAAAAAGCTAATGGCATGATTCACTACATGATCCATAGCCTCTATATTACTGATATCGGCTACTAATACTCGAGATTCATTTTGCAATGTATTCTTTACTCGCTCAAGTTCTTCTTTTCGTCTTGAGGTCAGTATTAGTCGTGCGCCTAGACGATCAAACGCAATGGCTAATGACTCTCCTATACCAGAAGACGCACCAGTGATCCAAACTACTTTATGCTCGAAGGTCATGAAGAATATGTTATTCGTTTGATAAAGGTATTTAAAAAAAATCCCTAGGATTCAGTTATTGCATAATAGGATAAAATGATATTACACCGATTCGCGAAGGACGGAATATATTAGTTGCGCACTTTTATCCCATGAGAAATCTCGAGCTCTTGATTTTCCATGCTCAGCCAGTTTCTCCCTCAAAGCCAAATTAGTATCTATCTCAGTCAGTGCTTCAACTATGCCATTCTTGTCTAATGGATCAATAAGTAAGGCCGACTCTCCTGCTATTTCGGCCATCGCAGCTCTGTGGCTGCAAATCACTGGTGTCCCTGAGCTAAAAGCCTCCAGGATAGGGAGCCCAAATCCTTCATACAATGATGGATAGACGAGAGCTTTTGCGCTGGCTACAAGTTGAAATATTTCGTCTTCGATATTATGAAGCAGGTGGATGCTCTCTTTTACTGTGACTTGGCGTATCGCCGACAGTACGTCAGCATGGCGCCATGCTAATCTTCCTACCAACAATAGCTTTGTTTGGGAAGAGGATTGCTGAACAAAATGGTCAAATGCTTGAATCAAACGAAGAATATTTTTCCGTGGATGGATGGAGCCTACATAAATGAAATATTCACATCCGCCAGCGAAGGTCGTTTGCGTAGCTTTTCTTTCTTTATCAGCTACTGGGCGAAATCGTTCATCCACTCCGTTGTATATAGTGATTACTTTATCCTTACTATCAGAAAATACCGCTGAAATTTCCTTTTCAATACTATCAGAGACCGTAATAATCCGTATTGCTTTTTGTAAAAATTGCGGTACATGCTCATGATAAAAGTTGAATTCCCGATCTTTCATCCATTCTTTCTGATGGTGATAAGCGAGATCATGAAGGGTTAATACGGTTGGTACGCTAGTACGCATTGATAAAAAACCATCAGGAGAGAAAAAGACGTCCGCCTTAACTTTCTTTAGTAGAGCTGGAACGCGATATTCAAACCAAATTTTCCATAACCAAGGATGCCGCGTTGGCGGATAAACTATATGTAGGTGAGCATTTGCCCCTAAGTGTAAAGTACGTGGAGCTCTTCTATCAAGAAGAATGTGAAATTCATCTTGGGGATGATTACGGATCATTCTTGTGATGAGCTGCAAGGTATATTGGCCTATTCCTTCGAGCTTTGGAGATGTCAACGTACGGCCATTGATGGCAATTATCATAAGAAAGGACTCAAAGATGATGTACGAAAATAAGCATTCTCCTAAGTTGAATATGAAGGTTATCTTCGCTGTCAAATACAAATATTGTCATTATTAGCTGATATATGGATTGCCATTAAAGGAACCGAGAAGAATTTGACAGAAGGTAGCCTAAAACGCGCGCTTTTTCTCATGTCCATTCCGATTATTCTCGAGATGTCTATGGAGGCACTATTTGCGATATGCGATGCCTATTTTGTTTCGCGGCTTGGCAATGAAGAATATTTGGCGACCATCGGATTAGTTGAGACCTCCATGTTTGTCGTGATTTCTATTGCCCTTGGAGTTGCGATGTCGGCAACGGCAATTGTTTCGCGTAGGATAGGGGAGAAAAACAATGATGCAGCGGCGGATGCGGCGTTTCAGGCTATATTGTTAGGGATCTTTTTTTCGATGTTTATTTCAGTGGTTGGCATATGGTACACTCCAGATTTATTGCGTTTGCTAGGAGGGTCGGAGGGATTGATTGAACAGGGCACTGACTATGCTCGAATCATGATCAGCTTCAATGTGATATTAGTCTTGTTGTTTGTCATCAACGCTATCTTTAGAGGGGCCGGTGATGCATCGATTGCCATGAGAACACTAATACTGGCAAATGGAATCAATATTTTTTTAGACCCATGCTTAATCTTTGGTTGGGGCCCCTTCCCTGCTCTGGGGTTTAAGGGCGCAGCCATAGCTACCTGTATTGGTAGAGGAATGGGGATTGTGTATCAATTGTATCACTTGTTTAACCGCAAGAGTGTTATAGTTCTGTCTACTCGAAACTTCAAGATTTTACCAGATGTTCTGTGGCGGTTGTTAAAAATTACGGGCGGTGCAGCAGGTCAGCACCTTCTGACTTCTTTTAGTTGGCTAGTGCTGGTCATGATAGTTGCAGCGTTTGGCAGTAAGGTGTTGGCCGCTTACACGATATCGTTCAGAGTCATTGCATTTACCATCCTACCAGCTTGGGGCATTGCTATGGCGGCAGCTACATTGGTAGGACAAAATCTAGGCGCTAATCAACCAGAACGAGCCGCAGAGACGGCATGGAAGGCCGCCTATTACAATATGCTGCTGTTGTTGAGTATCTCGGTGGTAGCGATTCTTTTTGCTCGACCGATCGTCGGGGTGTTTAGTGATGATCCAATTGTAATCAACGAAGGCATGTGGGCGATCAGAATCATATTTGCCGGATATGTGCTGTATGCCTATGAGATGGTATTGGGACAGGCCTTTAATGGTGCGGGAGATTCCTATACGCCTACTCTGCTAAATTTTATCGCCTTTTGGATTATTCAGATCCCACTGGCATATATTCTATGTCATTATACGGGATTACAGTCTAGAGGTGTGTATGTGGCTATTGCCATTTCTTCTTGCATATTGGCTATAATGGCCATCTTAGTATTTAAAAAAGGCCATTGGAAGAAGGTCGTCGTCTAAACGATATTTGAGACATTGGGGATTTTAAACCCCTTGTTGAGGGTATTCGATATATTGACTATTTGCTAACTTAAATAGCCGAGATACGCCAAAAAAAATATTTATTTATTTCGCTCTAGGCAGCAATAAAAGCGGTTAAAACGTTCTTCCGTTTGTGTAAAATAGCCAAATATAAGAGCCTCTGGAGCGATCAGTTAGCTAAATTTGTATGAAAAAATTGAGTTTTTTATTTTTTGCTCTAGAGGTTTTTTTGTTACTCCTTGGGTAAAATATCCCTTAACACTTCTTCTTCCGCGATAATGTTGGCTTTCTTGTATCAATGATTTGAATAAATAAGTTGATTTTTATGCTATCATGATGACCAAAGTCGCCGCATTGTGGCATTAATCGAATTTTCAAACAAAGGCTTATACTGTCCTCAGGCTAAGGTATATATTGACCCTTGGAAGAAGGTGTCTAGCGCTATCATCACCCATGGACACTCTGATCATGCGCGTTGGGGGCATAAGCATTATCTGTGTGTGCATTCTTCGGTACCTATTCTAAAGCATCGTCTCGGCCATGATATTAGCATTCAAGGTATCCGTTTTGGCGAGTCATTGTATATCAACGGTGTTGAGATTACACTGTTTCCAGCCGGACATATTACAGGTAGCGCTCAAGTAAGATTGGCGCACAAGGATGAAATATGGGTAATTACAGGAGATTACAAGTTGCAAAATGATGGTCTTTCTGAAGCCTTTGAGCCAGTACAATGCACCCATTTTATCACAGAATGCACTTTTGGTCTACCCGTCTACACATGGCCAGCACAATCGACGGTCATGTCGGAAATAAATCAATGGTGGCAGACAAATGCATCTGAAGGCAGACCCTCTCTAATGTCCGCCTACTCGCTAGGCAAGGCGCAGAGAATTCTTTCTAATATTGACGCAAGCATCGGGCCCATCTATACCCACGGAGCTATTGAAGCCATGAATCAAGTGTACCGCTCCATGAACTTAGCTTTACCTAAAACTGTCAAAATGGATGACAAGATTGATAAATCTACGATCGGCAAATCTTTAATTATTGCTCCCCCGTCGGCTATTGGGAGTCCCTGGGCCAAAAAGATCAAAAATGCCTCTGAAGCCGTCGCATCTGGATGGATGGCCGTAAGAGGGAACCGGCGTAGACGAGGAGCTGACAAAGGTTTTGTATTATCAGATCATGTCGATTGGGCCGAGCTTAATGAGGCTGTCAAGCTTACTGGCGCGCAATATATCTATCCAACACATGGCTATACAGCAATTTTCAGCAAATACCTCAACGAGCAAGGCTATATTGCCAAACCAGTTCAAACAGAGTATGGTGTAGACGATACAGACATAGAGGCATGAAACGTTTTGTAGATTTGTTCAAATCCATCGACGAAGACTCTGGCACTCTATCTAAAGTTAGAGCACTTGTCGAGTATTTTAGACACACTGAAGATCGAGACAAACTATGGGCTATTGCCTTATTCTCACATAGGAGACCTAAGAGGACAATTTCTACAACATTATTACGAAAATGGGCCGCAGAAAAGGCATGCATTTCCCCGTGGTTATTTGAAGAGTCCTATCATCTTGTCGGCGACTTAGCCGAAACCATTAGCTTGTTAATTCCTGACACAGGAAGGCATACTCAGCGCTCATTACATGACTGGATAACAGCCATCATTGATCAAAAGGATTCGACGGAAGATCATAAAAAAAGTTTTGTGTCAGAGGCTTGGGCAAGTATGTCTAGCGAAGAGATATTTTTATTTAACAAGATCATTACGGGCGGGTTTAGAGTCGGGGTGTCACAAAAGCTCATCATTAAGGCGCTATCTGTCTATCTAGATGAAGATGAAAATAAAGTAGCCCATAAATTGATGGGTGATTGGTCACCGCAGACAACAAGCTTCTCAAAATTGCTAGTACAGAGTGACTGGAAAGATGATTCGTCTAGGCCATATCCATTTTACTTGGGCTATGCCATAGAGGAAGATGTGACAACCCTAGGGGATATAGATTCATGGCAATGCGAGTGGAAATGGGATGGCATAAGAGCTCAAATTATCAAGCGTCAACATCAACTCTTTATTTGGTCAAGGGGAGAAGAGTTGGTCACAGACAAATATCCTGAATTTTCAAGTTTACTTGCCGTTCCTTATGATTTTGTTCTTGATGGCGAACTAGTGATCTGGAAGGAGGGGCAAGTGGGAGAATTTCATTTATTACAAAAAAGAATCGGACGTAAAGCCATCAGTGCAAAAATGCTCAAAGAACTCCCTGTTGGTTTAATAGCTTACGATATTCTAGAACTGAATGGTATAGACGTACGTGATAAAGTCTTAGCACAACGACGAAGACAATTAGAGAAGCTCATGAATGAGATGTTCTCTCTCGAGATACAGTGCCTCCAATTATCTAAAATTGTCCAGGTAGCCAACTGGCAAGAATTGAAAGGTATCCGTGAAATGTCGAGGGAAAACTTGGCGGAAGGACTAATGCTAAAATTAAAAAGCGGCATATACAAAAGCGGCCGTAAGAGAGGCGAATGGTGGAAATGGAAAGTGGAACCATTTAGCATTGATGCTGTCATGCTGTATGCACAACGTGGGCACGGGCGAAGATCTAGCCTATTTACGGATTTCACTTTTGCCGTTTGGGAGGATGAGCAACTGGTGCCCTTTGCTAAGGCCTATTCAGGGCTTACAGATGCAGAATTTACAGAATTAACACAGTGGATCAACAAAAATACGATGGACAAATTCGGCCCCGTTAGATCCGTTATGCCGCAACTTGTCTTCGAAATAGCCTTTGATGGTATCCAATTATCTACCCGTCACAAATGCGGTATTGCGGTACGTTTTCCGCGCATCAAACGTTGGCGTCGAGATAAGGCCGCAAGCGAAGCAAATGATCTAGAAGAATTGAAAAGGATGATTGGATGATGGGGGGTATTGTGAGAAGACGATTTACTTCAGGCTTTGCTCAGTAAACCCTATATTTCTTATAAGCGTAGGATGCTCTGATCAAGGAGCTAGCCCAACCTTGATGGCCATCAAGAAAACCTAATTTGAAAAAATAGCTTCGGACTAAATGATACATAGGTGCAATTATTGCAGAAACAGCCTTAGGCTGATGAGCAAGCTTGGCATAATGTACGTATCTCTCTCTCATATGAGCAATATCGCGATAGGCGTAATGGTGTATTGTACCTTTCAGACGATCAATGTTCATGGAACGATCATACGTCAATGCTTCGTGCACTTTCGCACTATTCCATTGAGTTTCTTCTCTATGATAGAGCTTGATTTTGTGGCTTGGTGCCAATTCTCCAAAGCGACAAGCCTTTTCACCCAAATAGTTGATTCGATGCATGGTATAGAGCGTATTGCGCAAAGGTGTTAAAGAAGAAAGAGAAGACAGTAACAACGCATCCAGACATTCATCGCTGTCAAGGGTCAATATCCAATCGTGTTTGGCTAATTGGGCCCCATAGTTGCGTGTAGCACCGTATCCTGACCAAGGCTTTAGATACACTCGGTCAGTATATTTAGCGGCTATATCTAGTGTATTGTCTATGCTGTCAGCATCAATGATGACTATATCATGAATATAGTTAACGATCGAAGCAAGACATTGATCTAGTGTTCGCCCAGCATTGTAGGTGATAATGACCGCAGAAATAGGCGTTTTCATGCTAATTCTCGACCACGCGCTACAAAATTGGGATTCAAGAGGTTTTCTTTATTGTAGCGCAATGGGGTGTCTGAACCAAAAATCGTAATTGACCCTCCAGCTTCTTCAAGGATAATCTGTGCTGCTGCTGTGTCCCATTCCATTGTAGGGCCTATGCGTGGATAGATTTCCGCTTCGCCCGATGCTAAAAGGAGGAACTTTAAAGAACTTCCTTTAGAGACTATTTGGGGTTTATTCAAATCAGTTAGATAGGCACTCGTCTCGTCATTCATATGAGATCGTGATGCTACCACGCGCAGTCCATTGTCCGCTTTGCCGTAACTAGAGGCAGTCAGACGAATGTGTATATCCCCCTTAATCATAAATGCACCTTCCCCTTTCTCTGCATAAAAAAGATCCCCGGTGGCTGGCACGTACACGACCCCTAATATGGGACGCTGTTCTTCGATCAAGGCAATATTAACAGTAAACTCGCCATTGCGTTTAATGAATTCTTTGGTTCCATCGAGTGGATCGACAAGCCAAAATCGTTCGAAATCCTTTCGGACGTGATAAGGTATTTCTCGACTTTCTTCGGATAATACTGGATAGAGTGGCTTCAATTGCCCTAAGGCTTGGACAATGATATCGTTTGCAGCACGATCAGCCTTGGTTAGCGGCGAGAGGTCTGATTTTTGTTCTACGCCAAAATCTTCCTTGCTATAAATAACCATAATCGCATTTCCTGCGTGACGAGCGATATTGGATACTTGTTGTGTAAGACCTTTCATACCGATTAATTAGAATAATTTTGGACAAAAATAATAAAAGCTGAGATGGCAAAAATTTTGATCGCAGGTGGAGGCGGGTATATTGGTTCGCATACCGCTATTAGCCTTATCGAAAATGGACACGAAGTCGTAGTGGTCGATAATTTTATAAATTCGTATCCACAGGCCATTGATCGCGTTGTCCAGATCACAGGCAAAAAAGTACAAGTAATCGAAGCGGACTTACGAGATATGCATCAATTGCGCTCAAGATTATCGTCTATTCACGATATCCAAGGTGTTATCCACTTTGCAGCGCTCAAAGCTGTAGGGGAGTCTACCGAAAAACCTCTGTTATATCATCAAAACAACATCCAAAGTCTACTCAATATTTTGGAGATTGTAAAAGAAAGGGGGATCAATAATTTTATCTTTTCTAGTTCCTGTACTGTATATGGTCAGGCGACGGATTTGCCCGTAACGGAAAAATCTCCTATTCGTGAAGCCGAGTCGCCCTATGGTCGAACAAAGCAAATAGGCGAGATGATTCTTGAAGATATGGCACTTTATAGCGAGATACAGGTCATTAGCCTACGTTATTTTAATCCAGCTGGGGCTCATCCTAGTGGCTTATTAGGAGAGGCACCGAGAGTTAAGGCCTTAAACTTAGTGCCCGTCATTACCGAGACGGCTGCAGGAAAGAGAAGCGAATGCATGGTGTTTGGTGATGATTACGATACAAGAGATGGCAGTTGTGTGCGAGATTATATTCATGTGTTAGATCTCGCGGATGCACATACAAAAGCAGTCGAATATCTACTAACGGGTCAGCAAGAACACAGCTACGAAGTCTTTAACTTAGGAATAGGGGAAGGAGTTACAGTCTTAGAAGCCATAAAGGCATTTGAAAAGGTATCAGACATAAAACTAAATTTTCGAATTGGCCCCCGTCGGCCTGGAGATGTAATTAGCATCTATGCCAATAACGATAGGGCATTTCAGCGCTTGCAATGGCGACCCCGGTATACGATAGAGGATATCATGCAGACTGCGTGGCTGTGGGAACAACGAAGAGATTTTTGAATTTATGTCTATGACTAAAACCCGCTATCCGGCTAAACTACTCCTACTCGGCGAATACACTGTGTTGAAAGGATCTTCAGCACTTGCCATACCGCTCAGAGAGTATTATGGCCAGTGGGAAGAGCGTCATGGCCAAAGTCCGATTTGGCTAGGTGAATTTATTGACTATCTAATCGCACATTGTTCAGACCTAATGGATGTCGATAGATTAACTGATCTAGCAACGCAGTGGATGTTCAACTTGACCATACCGATCGGGTATGGTTTGGGGAGCAGTGGTGCGCTCGTTGCGGGTGTATATGACTATGCTCGTACACAAAAAGGGCAAGATTTATCAGTTTTGATGGAAGAAATGGGTAGAATGGAATCCTTTTTCCATGGTAAGAGTTCAGGATTTGACCCTTTGGTTAGTTACATGGATCGCGGTGTTATCAAGACCCCTTTGGGGAGTTTTCAATTATGGGATTCAGAAGATAATCCACTGATACATAAATTTGAACTCATTGATTCGGGGGCGGCTCGAAATCAGAAGAAAGAGCTTATTCCGGCATTCTTGAATTTATGTGAGCAAGTGCCTGATGCTGTGGAGACTTTATGTCACTTTAATAATATGGCGATAGAAGCACTCGTCAATCAGCAAGAAAAGGAACTCGTTAGCGCTTTGCAATCTATCAGCGCATGGCAATGGCAATATATGCAAGCGTGGATCAGGCACGAAATCAAAGATCAATGGGAGCGATCCGATGGAGGAATTTATAAAATTTGTGGTGCTGGGGGAGGGGGTTTCTATTTGAAATACCAAGCATAAGCCAATGTATCTATGGCTTATACAGCTCATTTGGCACAAGTATCTAAGGAAATTAGGGCTCTTGCACCTCTTTGATCGCTTGCGATTTTTGTTTTATCGATATAAAAATTGGAGGGCAAATTCGGATTTTCTGCGACAATATCCAGACGTAGCATTTCCTCCCGATTATTTACTGTATGAATCGTTTGGCTTAGATTATAAAAGATATTATGAAGGAGGGCGAGAAACTGCGGAGTGGTTAGCCACTCTACTTAATCATCATATTTCGCTATCGGATGTGCGTATTTTAGATTGGGGCTGCGGCCCTGGTAGAATCATTAGACACTTCGAGAAATTTGTCGGTCAACGCAGCTCTCTTCATGGCACTGATTACAATCAACAGACCATAAATTGGTGTAAACAACATTTGCCCGCGATTGCATTCACTCACAATTCTACCGTCGCTTCATTGCCTTTCGCCAATGGTTATTTCGACATCATATATGGCATTTCTGTGATCACCCATTTGCCTGATAAAAGTATTCGCGATTGGTATATCGAGCTATGTAGAATCTTGAAGCCGGGCGGCATTCTATTTTTGACCAGCCAAGGGAATAGTTTTGTACAGAAACTTAGCCGCGAAGAGTCAGCTCAATTTGCGCAGGGGAAGCTCATTGTCAGGGGGAGAGTCACCGAAGGGCATCGTGTATTTTCCACTTTCCATCCACCACAATACATGATCGATCTTTTTGCGCAAGATTCTATACTCGCCCATATTGAGAAGTCGCCTCGAAATCAAGTTCCGATTCAAGATGTTTGGATTGTTCGTAAACACTTCAAAAAAGATGATCGAAACTCGAGGCATTGAATAAACACTTTCAATACGTTAAACGCCTTGTAATCTGCCAGCTATACATTATCTTGCATACATATATGAGGTCTGTAAAAAAAATTCTTGCTGTCACTCTTTGTGGACTATTGAATATTCCGCAATCTGCAATGTCTACAGAGTTTCATTACACTCTTGGCGAAGAACAGCATAATGTCTATCACACTATACTTCAACTAGAGCTTGAAGAAGCTCAGCAATTGATTGATGCTTTAAAGCTTTCTGATCCACAAAATGTCAGTACCTATCACCTTGAGAATTATATAGACTTCTTTCGTGTATTCATTGGTGAAGAACGGGAGGCGTTAGAAGTATTCAGAACGAAGAAAGATGGTCGTTTGGAGTGGGTGGAACGCTTGTCATCAGGGCCCTATAAATTGTTTGCCAAAGCCGAAATTCAATTGCAATGGGCTCTTGCTCGCGCAAAGTTTGGTGAAGAAATCAAAGCGGGTTGGGATATTAATAAAGCCTATCGTTGGCTCGAACAAAATCAACAACAGTATCCGCATTTTGAGCTCAATAAGAAGAGCCTTAGTATGATTCATGCCTTAGTAGGCAGTATATCAGGTATTAAGAAGACGCTTATGAAACTATTTACGAGCCTCGACGGTTCGGTCGCTCTAGGCTTGAGTGAGATTCAGCAATTGTACTATTCCAATCAATCGGCTACTCGTTTTTTCAGAGAAGAAATTGTTGCCATCAGGGCTTTGACCGCTTTGCACATTGAAGCAGACGCTGAGCAAGCTTGGCAAATTATAGCTCATAAGGAGATGGACGTAATGGCCAAAAGTCCTCTGCTAGCTTTTTTAAGAGGAAGCATAGCCAAAAATAAAGGCAACACACAAGAAGCCATTCAGCAACTCGACCGAAGCTATGAACAAGGACAAATGCTCATAGCTTATAATGATTTATTGCTCGGCACCGCGTTGCTCAATGCGTTAAACCCAAGAGCAAAAACATATCTGGTGCGATTTCTTGAACATCACAAGGGGCGTCATTACATTAAAGAGGCTTATCAAAAATTAGCTTGGTACGAACTAATCCTTCGCGAAAATCCAAATTCATATCACAACAATATGAAGAAATGCCTCTTCGCGGGCCACTTGGAGGTGGGAGAAGATGAAATGGCCTATGACGAGGCGAAAGCAGGTCATATTCCTAATAGCCGTTTGCTCAAAGCCCGCTTATTGTATGATGGCGGATATTACGATGCCTCATTAAGGGAGTTGGAGCTGATAAATGAAAATAATCTTCCGCCGTCTGAGGGGATGGAGCTACATTATCGCAAAGCGCGCTGTCATCAAGGGATGAATCAGTACGATCTAGCGGTGCATCATTTTGCGCATGTCGTTAAGTCCGATTACGCTGACCAAGACTATATACGATGCAATGCGGCCTTGCAGATGGGCTTGATCTATAAGACACAATCGAAACGAGCGCTCGCACAAAAAATGCTGCAAACTGCCTTGACTATACATCCGTCCGCGCATAAAAAGAGTTTACATCAGAAGGCTCTGATGTGGTTGCAGCGCTTAGATGATATCGACGACACCACTAAATAGCAATGAATTAACCTAACTCCTGTTGCTTTGCGGAGCTAAGTTCTTACATTTGGTCTATCATATGGCTGACTATGTATCCTAATCTATCTTATTTGTTTCACGACTTGTTTGGCACAGAGCGCGACAATTGGCTTTCTGTATTTCAAACCTTTGGCTTGTTACTTGCTTGTGCGTTTTTTGTGGCGGCTTATTTTTTGCAAAAAGAGCTCAAAAGGAAGGAAGAACTTGGTCTAATCAAATCTGTCCGAGAAACCCGAGTGATAGGAGAAGGCGTCAAACTAATGGACGTCTTGTTCAATGGGTTATTTGGTGGTTTCTTGTTGTTTAAAGCGCATGGCATTTTTACCAATTTCGAGCAATTTAAGCAAGATGCAGCGGGCTATATTTTCAGTCTTCAAGGAAACTGGCTTTTTGGAATTTTGGGTTTCATAGCTTTTTCGGCATACGTTTACTGGAGTGGGAATAAGACTAAGTTAGCACAGCCCAAAACGGTAACTGTAGATGTGCATCCTTATCAACGCGTGGGGGATATGACCTTTATTGCTGCTATATTCGGTATATTAGGCGCCCGACTTTTTTCTATTTTAGAAAATATGGATTCCTTTTGGCAAGATCCTTTGGGTCAGTTGTTTTCAGGTAGTGGATTAACGATACATGGCGGATTGATACTGGCCTTTATCGCTAACTATATCTATGTGAAACGACATCATATAGCGCCTATCCATGTGATGGACGCCATAGCACCTGCGCTTATGATCTCTTATGGAGTAGGAAGATTAGGTTGTCAATTATCTGGTGATGGAGATTGGGGTATAGCTAATACAGCGGCTAAGCCAGCGTGGTTTGTATTACCGGATTGGGCGTGGTCTTACAATTATCCCCACAATGTCATAGACGAGGGAGCACGAATAGCAGATTGTATTGGGGCGCACTGTATGGAGTTGGTGCCATCCGTTTATCCAACGCCGCTTTATGAGGTGTTAGCCAGTTTTATGATTTTTGGCATATTATGGGCATTGCGTACCAAGTTACATTGGGCAGGGGCGATTTTTTATTTATATCTAATTTTGATGAGCATCGAGAGATTCCTCATTGAATTTATCCGCGTAAATCCTCGTTATGATTTTCTAGGAATGCAATTGTCGCAGGCTCATATTATCTCCATTATCTTGTTTTTTATCGGTATGGCAGGTATGATCTACCATTATCGCAAGCATAAAGCTCTTCCTGCTTGATGCAAAAATTCTTTGGGGCATTAAAATCAGCGCTCAAGACGAAAATTCCCTTTTAACGCTCGTTTTTAGAGACTTTTACTTAATATTATTGCGGTATTTATTTAACCTTAATGATTCAGCTATGATCTGACTGCATTTAGCTAAATCGTTTTACATTTAACCAACAAATACGCCCAGATCATGAAATTTAAATGTTTCTTCGTTGCGCTCATTTTAGTAAACTCCATTACTGCCCAAAAGGATTCGAGTCCTCCAAAAGCTCGGACTTTGCCTTCGGACATGGCGGCAACTACGGAGCATACGACCAAGATTAAAGGTATAACCATCCAATATTCTGCTACGGTAGGCACAATCCCCGTATGGGATACAGAGGGTAAAGAGATAGCTTATGTACAATATACGTACTATAAGCGTACGAACGTAGAACGATCAGAGGAGCGGCCCTTACTTTTTTCATTTAATGGTGGCCCGGGCTCCGGCTCAGCTTGGATGCATTTAGCGTACACAGGACCTAGAGTGCTAAATATTGATGATGAAGGATATCCAGTGCAGCCGTATGGGTTTAAAGAAAATCCATTTTCTGTGCTCGATGTGACAGATATCGTCTATGTCAATCCAGTCAACACAGGCTATTCTAGAACCATTCCTTTAGATGGCAAAGAAGTCGATAAAACTAAATTTTTTGGCATCAATGCCGACACCAAGTATCTAGCCGAGTGGATGAACACCTTTGTCACTCGATATAGTCGTTGGCCTTCTCCAAAATATATTATAGGCGAGAGCTATGGGGGGACAAGAGTGATGGGGCTATCACTCGAATTGCAAAATAGCCAATGGATGTATCTGAATGGAGTGATTATGGTGTCCCCTGCAGATTATAAGATTCTGCGCAACGGAGATCCGATTAGCGATGCGTTAAACTATCCATATTTTGCTGCCGCCGCTTGGCATCATAAAGTTTTGCCAGCTGACTTGCAAGCTAAAGGATTAGAAGAATTATTAACCGAAATAGAAACATATACTGTCAATGAGGTCATTCCGGCACTGTCGCAAGGCGGTTTTATTACTAATGAACGTAGGGCAGACGTGGCCAATACATTGGCAAAATATACAGGATTGACTGCCAAAGATTATCTGGATAACAACCTTTCGGTTACTACCCAATATTTTTGGAAGCACTTATTAAAGGAAAAAGGTGGTTATACTATTGGTCGATTGGATTCGAGATATTTGGGTATCGACAAGCAATTGTTTGGTGATTCTCCTGATTATTCTGCCGAATTGACCTCTTGGCTTCATTCTTTTACTCCGGCAATCAATCATTATTATAAGACAGAGCTAAAACTTGAAACTGATGTCAAGTACAATATGTTCGGCCCTGTACGACCTTGGAATAATGAGAATGACAACACGCGCGAGAATCTTCGACAGGCCATGGCGCAGAATCCATATTTGCGGGTATTGATCCAATCCGGATATTATGATGGTGCGACGACATATTTTGCTGCAAAATTTACTATGTGGCAAGCAGATCCGAGTGGCAGAATGAAAGATCGATTTGCATTTAAAGGCTATAAGAGCGGACACATGATGTATTTGCGAAGAGAAGATCTAGAAAATGCTAATGAGGATTTGCGGGAATTTATCAAAAGTTCATTGGCCAACGGCAAAGCTGCAAAATATTAATACACTCTAACCAACGTAAGAATACGATTAGCAATTTGCAACATATTTGACTAAGATGGAGATGATCGCTGAACTAAAAATCGCTCCACCAATCATATCGCCGGCAGGACAGACAGCTAAATAGACTTAAAGGAGGAGCGACGTCTTTTTAGTGACACAAAGAAACTGAATTTGATCAATGATCAATTAACTGCTGGGCAGAAATTATACCGCAAGCAAAAACTTTAACATTTAAAGTTTACTCAACCAGAGTACCGATGGCTGCGCCTTCTATTACTTTTCGCAGATTACCAGGGGTATTTATATCAAAAACGATGATCGGTAGATTGTTTTCTTGACACATCGTAAAGGCTGTCATGTCCATCACCTTTAATCCAAGCTGTATAACATCATTAAAACTAATTTCAGGAAATCGAATAGCCGATTTATCAACTTTGGGATCTGCGCTGTAGATTCCATCCACCGAGGTACCTTTCAATATAATATGCGCGTCGATTTCATTTGCCCTCAGCGCCGCCGCAGAGTCTGTTGTAAAGTACGGGCTTCCTGTTCCTGCACTGAAGATTACGATACGCCCCTTTTCTAGATGTCTTATCGCACGGCGACGTATATATGGTTCAGCAATTTCCTTCATTTCGATGGCCGACACTAAACGGGTATAAAGTCCTTTATTTTCCAGACTGTTTTGAAGCGCTAAGCCATTAATGCAAGTCGCCAACATACCCATATAATCACCTTGTGCGCGATCTATCCCAGAGGCTATCGCATCGAGTCCACGATAGATATTTCCACCTCCTATCACGATAGCTAGCTCGATGCCCATGTCCGAAACACTTTTAATCTCTGCGGCATAATGATCCAAGCGATCTTGAGAGATACCATATGATTTATCTCCCATGAGTGCTTCGCCACTTAGTTTAAGTAGTATTCTTTTGTATTTGAGCTTCATCGATTTAATAGTTGTGTTTTCAGTGTATATCGAAGTTAAAGGCTTCTTTTAAGTTTATATTTTGCTCAAGCAAAGACAAAAGTTCCCATTTTGCGGGGCAAAAAAAAGGCGGTTTGATAAGAACCGCCTTTAAACCTCTATTAGCCTAGAGCTATATGTTTGAAGTCTGTGACTGTCAAATCTTTGTGTTGAGATTTTAGATACTCCTCAATTGACTTTGAAGAGTCCTTAACAAAGACTTGTGCCAAGAGCGTCGTCTCTTTAAAGAATTTCTGAAGTCTTCCTTGGGCAATTTTATCCAACATCGCCTCTGGCTTACCTTCATTGCGGGCTAGCTCCATTCCTATCTCTAACTCCTTGTCAACGATTTCTTGCGGAACACTGTCCTTACTTACAGCGATAGGCTTCATCGCAGCTACTTGCATCGCCACATCTTTACCAGCGGCTTCGTATTGTGGCCCTTCAAGATTTAACGCAACTATTACACCCGCTTTATATCCCATGTGGATGTAGGGTAGGACTTGACCTTGACCAGCTTCGGTCTCAATTTTGGCATACTCCTTCACCTCAATTTTTTCGCCTATAACTCCGATTTGCTCTATAACTTTATCTGCAATAGATAGACTCTTATCATAAGGTAAGGCAATAAGTTCTTCGAGTGTGTCAGGCAGATTGGTCAAGGCGGCCTGCGCAATATCTTGCGCCAGATTTATAAATCCTTCGCCTTTAGCCACGAAGTCTGTCTCGCAGCTTAGTTTAATGACTACACCATTATTCTTATTGTAGCTAGTCAAGGCGATAACTACGCCTTCGTTTGCTTCTCTTTCAGCACGCTTGGCGGAAAGTTTTTGCCCCTTTTTTCTTAGTATTTCGATAGCTTGCTCGATATCTCCGTTTGATTCAGTAAGGGCAGACTTGCAATCCATCATACCCGCACCAGTAATATCTCTTAGCTCTTTAACATCTTTAGCTGAAACTGACATTTTTCTTTGTTTAGTAATTATAAAAAAATGTGGCTGACTGTTGATTAGCTATTTTCTAACTCAGTCTTACTTTTTCTACGCTCTTCCAATCCTTCTTTGATCGCATCTATCATGATTTTGGTGATGATTTGGATGGATTTAGAGGCGTCATCGTTGGCTGGTATAGGGAAATCCACTAGTCCAGGATTACAATTTGTATCGACCATAGCTATAGTACGAATACCCATTTTATTGGCTTCGGTGATCGCTAAATGTTCTTGTACTATATCGACAACGAACATGGCGGCTGGAGTACGATTCAGATTGGCAACTCCACCCAATACCTTTTCTAACTTATCACGCTCACGCTGTAAGGTAAGACGTTCCTTTTTGGTAATACTTGTTAAAGAAGCATCTGCGAGCATAGTATCGATCGTCTGCATCTTTTTGATGGATCGTCTGATCGTGGCGAAGTTGGTCATCATCCCTCCTAACCAACGCTCAGTAACGAAAGGCATTCCGACGCTTCTTGCAGCTTCAGATACAATATCACGAGCTTGCTTTTTAGTCGCGACGAAAAGTATTTTTCGGCCAGATTTAGCGATAGACTTCATTGCCTTCGCGGCCTTTTCGGCACATTCGATCGTTCTGTTAAGATCGATGATGTGGATACCTTTACTCTCTGTAAAGATATAAGGTCGCATTTTCGGATTCCATTTGCGTTTCATGTGACCGAAATGTACTCCTGCTTCTAATAGTTCTTTATATTCTGCCATGAGGATATTCTTTGAATGTTTAAAATGGTGATGAGCCAGTGATTAACGCTTAGAGAACTGGAAGCTCTTTCTTGCTTTTGGTTTACCAAATTTCTTACGCTCTACTACTCTCGCATCTCTTGTAAGATATTTGTGGCTCTTAAGAATGTCTTTATTCTCAATATTCAAGCCCGCTAGTATCCGAGAAATACCAAGACGAATCGCTTCAGCTTGACCTTTGAAACCCCCACCGTTTACATTGACGGTCACATCGAATTGATTCATTCCGTTTACCAACTTCAGCGGATCTTCGACATTAAACCGCGTATACTGCATTGGGAAGTATTCTTTGTAATCTTTACCATTAATGATAATAGCACCACTTCCGGCCGTTAAATACACTCTGGCAACGGAAGCTTTTCTCCGGCCTATTGCGTTCATTTTCTCCATGATTAGAAATTAAGCGTTTTGGGTTGTTGAGCAGTATGAGGATGATCCGCTGCTGTGTACACGAATAACTTTTTGTACATAGCTCTGCCCAGTTTTGTCTTAGGTAACATGCCTTTTACAGCGTTTTCGACGACCGCTTCAGGCCGTTTTGCTAACATTTCTGTTGCTGTTCTTCTCTTAAGTCCACCTGGATAACCTGAGTACCTGAGATATTCCTTCTGGGCCATCTTGTTGCCGGTAAAGCGAATCTTATCTGCATTAACTACAATTACGTAGTCACCTGTATCGACATGTGGGGTATAAGATGTCTTGTGTTTGCCCCTGAGGACAGTCGCAATCTTGGTACACATACGACCGACGGTCATGCCTTCCGCATCCACGACATACCATATTCTGGTGACGTCTTCTTTGCGGGCCGATTGGGTTTTATAACTTAGTGTATTCACAATAATTAATTGTCGTTTTTCTAAAAGAGCCGCGAAACTAACCCAATTCGCTTATCCAAACAAGTGTTTGAGGAAATTATTTTCTTATTGAAGAAGCTAACTAATTGATTTTCAGCAAAAATATCGCACATTTTTTCTCATTGTGCACAATTTTGGCATTAGTTCGACCCTATCACCACTGTTTTATAATGGCAGGGTTGTTTATCCATCTTGACCAATCCTTATTGTAAGTATGTATTTGGTTGGTCACAGCACCTTGCGCATCGGTCAATGGAAAACCGCAATTGGCCCATTCAAAAATACTTCCATACAGGTTAAAGACGTTTTTGAACCCGCGTGCTTTGAGTTTTTCTCCGATCTTTTCACTTCGGTAGCCAACAGAACAATAAACGATAATCTTGGTATCCTTAGGCACAGAGTCAAGTAGGTGCCAATCAGGATGGTCATAGCCCATAAACTTAGCCGGGGCAATATAGCTAATGTCATATTCATCCCTTTCTCGAATGTCTAACCAAAGGTATTCATCCGCAGAATGGTGGGCTTGATGAACGTCGATAGTGGCTACAGTATGTGACAATAGCACTGATAATTTTTTAGCGAATGCTTCATTTTGAATACCCTGGGCTTCCACATGGTTTGCAGCAAAAATGGATACCCATATGACTAAAAAAGAAAAAAGCAAACGTTTCATATGAGCTATAAGGCAATTTAGAGAATCAAAGTTCGCTATGCACAACAATTTTCTTTTCATTTTTTTGTAAGTATAAGCGAAGTAGCCTATCATTAACCCAAAGGAGAACGACATGATCAAGATATACCAAATTTTTCTTTGCTCTTTGATGCTAGCACCTGGACTAATGGCCCAAAAAATGGCCAAGGTAACACCAGATCTACTCCAACGTAGCCAGCATCCTTCCTTTCCAGAAGCGCCAGCCGTCTATCTGATCAATCACGGCCAAATGAATGTCAATTTGTACTCTGACGGATCGGCCTTTGTGGAGGTCAATTATCGTCAGCGTATTCAGATTTATAACATTGATGGAGCGGGTTACGCACAAGTCTTTTTGGAGTTGTATAATAATCGTTCTGGGGCAGAGCGGATAAGAAATATAAAGGTGACCAGTTATAATTTGCGAAAAGATAAGGTGCAATCTACCGAAATGGACCGCAGAATGATCAAGTACAAAGAGATAAATGATAATATAACGCTCGTGAGCTTTAGGGCTCCCAAAGTGAAAGATCAAACCATTATCGATATAAGCTATACTGTGTCTACACCATTTTTGGGCGCTGCACCGCGTTGGTATTTTCAAAAGGACATACCAGTGGAAGTCAGCTTGTTTCAATTTTATAATTACTATGATTTTCCATTTATTCCACATTTCTCGGGTACAGATCGAGTAAAGCTCCAATTAGAAGGACGTAAATCATCGGGCGCTATACAGCGCGACCTGACAGCTCTAGCTCAAAATGTGCCGCCTGTCGTTATTATGGATCACCTTTTATCTCCTGAAGATGGAGTGAGCAGTGTTAAAATGGCAGCTGAGCCCGATTATTTTAGAACCTCCCTTCTCGAAAACAGAAAGGCTTCGTGGGAAGAGGCCGGCAAGGAACTGCTGGCTGCAGGTTTTTTTGGCAAAATGATAGAGCGAGAGTTTGACGAATTAAATCCTATTATTCGCAAAGCTAAAAATCAGACGGAAGACGAAGCTATTGCAACCGTCTATCAAGAAATACAGCGACGATACAAATGGAATCGCCAATATGATATCGGGCCACAAAAAGATCTCAACGATATTCTCGAATCCAAGCAAGGCAGCATCGGGGAGATCAACCTTCTTTTACTAAATGTCTTGGACAAACTAAATATAGAGGCAGATCCGATATTAACAAAAAATAGAGGTGATGGCATACTCCAATCGTCTACTGCAAGTCTAGCCGATTTTAATTATCTGCTCGTTCGAATTACTAAAAAAGACGGTTCCCAACTCTTGATAGATGCAAGCTCAAAATTAGTTCCCCTCGGAGAAATCCCCTATAGAGCAACTAATGCAACGGGCTTATTAGTCCTGCCTGTACAGAGTAAAATGATCCTTTTGCCAAACCCAAATTTGTATAAGGTGAATAGTCTGTCTAAACTTCAAATAGACGCTCCCAATCAAATGCTTAAAGGCGAAGGCAAGAGGCAGTACACTCAATATGCCACCACATCACATAAGGTACGCATTGCTAACAAAATGGCAGATGAAGATGTACGCTTTGAAACGCAATTGGAACCTGAGCTTTGGAGCGCAAGAGATAAGTACACCATTACCAATGTCGTCGAGAAAGAAAACAATGAATTAGTTTTTGATTTTACTCAAGAGATAAAAGATGCCTTGAGACAAAATGGTGACACTTTACTAATAGGCGCCGCCTTAAATTTTGGTGTAAAAACGAATCCTTTCAGTCAAGAAATGCGATCTCTTCCAGTTTTCTTAAGCAGTAAAATAGCCTTTAACTATGTCGCTACAATTGAAATAGATGATTCTTTTGAAATAATTGAATATCCCTCAAGCGCCTCATGGGTACTGCCCGATGATGCGGCTAGATTTGCCTATGAAGTTAAGCCAATACAAAATGGACTTTCGATAGCTTATAACCTTGTGATTAATAAAACCGTATTTGACACATCTGAATATGCCAATTTGCGTCAATTTTACGAACTTATTTTATCGAAAGAAATGGAGAATATTAAACTTTTGAGACTCTAATAGTTACAGTTAATCCTTTCCTTTTTTGCTCCTGTCTAAACTACAATCGTTAAGTGCCGAGAATGGTCACCGATGAAAATCGTTATAGTGTAGTTATAGAAGCATCTGGCATTTCGTGTCTCATTCATACTTCGATAAGCCACATTATAATTTAACTTGGTATTGGCATACAATTTGACGTACTAATTAAAGTAAAAGTACGTTTTAGAATTTATCAAACAAAAGTAATTACCTGCGAATGTCTAGGAGTAGATTCTGGCGAGTAAGGGTAGCATTTCACTCTCTCCTTCATGGGGTCAGAGCTTGGGGTAAGTATAACGTTTGAGAGATCCAGAAATTCTTGATTCTGGAATTGAAATAAGCCTGCCTAAAAGTCTGTTCTGTCGTGTCTTTAATGTAAATAGGTAGAACGCCTTAAATTTTTTCATAAAGCTTTCATCATTATGTGCCCTCGAACTAAGATTTGTCTCTGTTTCCTGATGTGTGGTGTGAGCTATTTGAATGCTCAAGAAAAGCTGCGGATAGATTTGGCTGCGTTGCTCATACCCGATAGCTTGACATCGCGAGCTGATGCTGTAGTTCGCTTTGATCGTACAACAGTCGATTATTTGAGTATTGATAAATGTAAAGTGGTTCGCGAAGTAGCCATAACCGTTTTAAACCAAAGAGCAGAGCACTACTTGGTGTTTCGAGAGTATTACAAAGCAAGTAGCAGCAAAATTTCTCATATTCAGTTGAGCTATTATGATCAGTCAGGTCAGCTCCTCCGAGCCATCAAAGAAAAAGACATAGAAGATTATGCCGCCCAAAATTCTCCGCAATACATCACAGATGGCCGGATAAAATATTTTAGTTACACCCCTGTTAGTTATCCAGTGACAATCTATTATACCTTTGAAGAGGAGAATAAAACTACCTTGAGCCTTGAAAGCTGGCAACCCATTCCAGGATATAACATTGGGGTTCAATCATCCGACTATACATTAAAAGCCTTCCCTGAAGCAAAGCTATTTGTAAAAGAAATGAATATTGCTGAATTCAACATTCAGCGACCATCTGATTTTGAGTATCATTTATCCGACCAAAAGCCGCTAAAAAGGGAGGTGTATTCTCCACATTCTACCGAGATATTTCCAATGGTAGCTTTTCGGCCAGAAGAATTTGTATACGAAGGCAAAAAGGGAGAATTTAGAGATTGGGATGATTTTGGAAACTGGATATACAGTAGCTTTTTAAATAACAAAAATGACTTAGACTCAAAAAAAACCGTATCGGACGTCAAACAGCAATTTAATATCGAAGGGCTTTCTGGTCGAGAACTGATCAGCGTCTTATATCAGTATTTGAAAAATAATATGCGCTATATTTTTATAGGCCTCGAAGAGGGTGGCTTAGAGCCGCTCAGTGCAGGCAAAGTGCATCAGCTAAAATATGGCGACTGCAAGGCTCTAAGTTTCTATATGAAATCCTTATTAGGTATTTTTGATATCGCCTCAGACTATGTCGTAGTTCATAGTGGCTCTAATGATAAAATAGGACCTCTTGACGATTTTCCTTCCACTTGGCCAGGAAATCATGTTATCGTACATGTCCCAAATAATGGGGATACTGTGTGGTTAGAATGCACGAGTAATGATGCCCCCGCCGGGCATCTTGGTTCATTTACGGATGATCGACAAGTCGTGTTGATTAAAGAATCTGGAGGACAACTTTGGCGAACTCCGGGTTATAACACAGCCGACAATTTGACACAGAAAGATGCTAAAATACAGCTTGGTGAATCGGGAGATGTGGTGGCAGAAGTAAGTGTTCTTCTGGCAGGAATCAACTATGATCAAATTATTGGACTTTCTAAGCTTTCAAGTGACGATTTAATAAAAGTGCTTAAAGAGAACATTTTACCTGAGCTCATCAATGTCCAAATAGATCAAACGAATATCAAAAGAGAAGAAAAGTCACAAATTTATGGCGAGATAAATTATGTTTTTTCTGCAAGTGGATATGGCCAAATAAACGGAGAATATATCTTCTTGCCCAATGATTTTGAAGAGATGGACTGTCCTAAATTACCCAAAGATTCTAAACGAAAATATCCGATTGAGTTTTTGCGCGGACAAACTACAAAGCATAATAATCATTATATACTGCCTAAAGAGTACCAGTTTTCTCTTGAGGATGTCAATATTGAAATCAAAACGCCCTATGGACGCTATCTGAAAGAATATGACTTCGATGTAGTGACGAACACATTGTCCGTCAAACGAGAATTGATGTATCACAAAGGACAATATCCTGTCTCAGAGTATGCGTCGATTAAAAACTTTTTTGATAAGGTCATTAAAGCTGAGTCCGAAAAAACCTTTGTCCAAAAACGAAAAACCTAAGCCTTTCACCAAATAAAACAATACTATGAAAACATTTTTGTCCTTTCTGTTAGTGGCCTTGGCACTTTCACTGCAATCACAACATAAATTTGGCAAGGTCGAATTAAGCCAGTTCGATCGTACAGCCCATCTTTTAGATAGCTCCGCTCATAGCGCATACATTTTTCATGAAGGCGATGTGAGCTTTGAATATGTCGATGGAATGGGGTTCTCCATGTACATAGAGTATCACGATCTAATTCAAATATTTAAAGAAGAAGGTAAAGAGATGGCCAACGTCGTCATCGATTTACATAAAGGTAGAAGTGAAAAGGAGACTGTGTCCAAGATAAAAGCCGCCGCCTACAATTTAGTGAATGGCAAAATAGAATCAACCGAACTACGCAAGCAGGATATTTATGAAGAAAAGATAAGTGATAATCATGAACAAATAAAGTTTGCCGTACCCAATGTTCGGGCCGGCAGTATTGTAGAGATAAGTTATTCGTTAAGGAGTCCATACATTTACGTTATCCCAACATGGTTTTTTCAATCGCATGTGCCCATTGACCAGGTCAGTTATTCACTAAAACTGCCCAAATTCTTTACCTATACACCTATACCCAAAGGCTTTGTGGAACTAAGACGCGAAGACAAATGGATGAATTCGGCGTGGGGAGAAGTGCGCGGCACCATCTTGACTGGCAAGAATGTGCCCCCCATCAAAGATGAAGAGTATGTGCTCAATATGAATGACTACACATCTAGCTTAAAATATGAGTTGTTCTCCGTTGCAATGCCAGGCAAGCCCACTAAAAATTATTCAAAAAATTGGGTGCAAATAGGAGATGACCTTCTAGAAGAGACCTCGTTTGGAAAAGAAATAACTCGTCGTCTTAAAGATTTGGATCCTATACTAGAGCAAACTAATGCAATGACTAAAGAACAGAAAATGGCATTTCTCTATAGCTATGTTCAAAACAATTATAGCTGGAATGGCAACTATGGAAGACAGACCGACGATGGACTTAAATCGTT
Organism: uncultured Saprospiraceae bacterium; assembly: GCA_964616755.1. GTDB lineage: Bacteria > Bacteroidota > Bacteroidia > Chitinophagales > Saprospiraceae > CAYNFR01. The sequence continues at coordinate 28,568 of CAZTSI010000033.1, forward strand.
GTTATCTACGAAGTCAGGTAATATCAGCGAAATCAACCTACTATTGCTCAATCTACTAAACAAAGCTGAAATTAATGCGTACCCATTTTTAGTGCGTTCTAGATATGCCGGACTGCTCAACCCTTCTTATCCAAGTTTGACAAGTCTGAATTATGTAATGGTATATGTAGAAGCTGAAGATGGTAGGGTTTTGTTGCTAGATGCGAGTTCTAAATATGTGCCGATAGGCCAACTGCCTAAGCGAGCCATTAATATTAATGGGCTTCTGGTAAAAAAGAATGCTTCTGATATGGTCAGTTTTAGCAACATGAATAAGTATAATGTGAGTGGTATAGCACAATATACACTAACGCCAGAAAACGTTTCACTTATAGGAACAGGCAAAAAGAAGTATGCTGATTATGCTGCTACAAGATATAGAATCAAAGCAGACGAAAAGGAGGATGCAGAAGATATAAAAGAGGAGTATGCGGGCGACACATCTGAAGAGGAAGAAGAGGAAGAGCTGCGTTTAAGCAATACTTTTACAGCCAAAAAAATCGAAGGCTTTGAGGATATTAACTCGGCCATCACCCTAGAGTATGACGAAGAAATCTTCACCCATCTACAAAAAATAGGCAATAAATACTTCATCGATTGTGCGCTAGATTTTGGGGTGAACTATAATCCTTTTACGGAGGATAAGAGGGAGTTTCCTGTTTTTTATGACCAACTGCTTAACTTACGCCAATCTGTTTCGATAATTTTGCCCGAAGGTTATGCTGTAGAGTCGCTGCCCGAATCCTTATTCTTGAGTTTGCCAGATGATCAGGGCAAGTATATGTATGAAGTAAAACAGATGGCTAATAAATTGATCATCAGTTATAAGTTCCAACTCAATCAAGATGTGTTTTCGCCTGAGTCGTATTTTGATTTGAAGCAATTCTATAATCTGATTATCCAAAAGGAAAAGGAAAAAATAGTGGTCGTCAAAAGCTAGTCTCTTTGTCATTATTGCGGTAAAAGCTATCTTGGTGTATCATGTTATATGAATGTATTCCGAATATTAGCTTAGGACAGAATCCTGATAAGATTGGACAGTTGCAAGGTGCACTGTTGCGCATTGATGGCTTGATAATCGGTCATATGGACAGTGGATATGACGCCAATCGCACCGTGCTAACCCTTTTTGGTCATGAGCAAGCCATCGGACAGGCGATAGATGTACTTTTTGACTTTGCTTTGCAACATATAGATATGCGCACTTTTCGGGGAGAGCATCCCTGTATAGGTGCTGTTGACGTCTTGCCGATTGTGCCCTTTTATGGTTATTCTAAACTTGAGGTGGATCATTTTGTCCGTCGATATGCCTTGCAGATTGCTGAGCGAATGAACATGCCTGTCTATCTGTATGATCGTCTGGCATCTAGCCCCGTACGTCAAAAACTCTCGCACTTCAGACGAGGTGGTATCGCCGCCGCTAGCGAAAGGTGCCATATAGGGGAAATGTCGCCGGATTATGGGCCACCTAGCTTTCATGCACAACTAGGCGCTAGCTGTTTCGCGGCACGAGAAATGATGGTCGCTTTTAACATCAATATATCAGTAACTACGCTACCCGTCGCGCGAGCCATAGCGAGTGATTTTATGCGCCAACGAGATGACCAACAGCATTTTATTGCTTGCAACCCGATGGATATAGTGAACTTTGAGCAACTTACATCCGTTCGATTTTTAGCTTGGTATATGGATGAATATGCCACGTATCAATTGTCCACAAATATTTATGACACCAAGGCCATTTCTATGACAGCGTTGTACCGTTGGGTAGATCAGCAGTTGAAAAGCAGGTGGGCAGCAGAGGCGCGTGGCAGCGAACTCATTGGAATGGCCCAACTCTCGGCTATTGCAAATGGCGCCACATTGGATAATATCGCCCATTATGTTTCCGAGCTAAAACTGAATGCTGTCAAGCCTTTTGTAGCTAAGGAGCGGATCATAGAACTTGTTTTGGGCCATTAAACAATGTACTTGGTAGAAATAAGCCCTACCAAAGCTATTTTGACACTTCTTACTGTAGCTTGAAGTATTGCAACTCAAATTGTACATTGCAATTACTTTTGATAGCCAGCAAGCCCATTTCATCTTTCACCTTCATTGTTCAATAACTATTTTATATGAAACTCTTTGATCAAACCCTGATTGTAAAACGCATGCTGTTGGTATTATTTGTCTTTCCAATGCTGATAGAGGCGCAGCTGCCATTTTCGGTGGGGTATGCATATAGAGATATCACACCGACAGACACGGCCTATATTGCTGGGCATTCGCACAACCGCATCTTTACAGGAGTAAATGATCCTATCTATGTCAAAGCGGCGGTCATCACTAATGCAGATCATGAGAGTATTGGAATATTGACCTTTGACTGTATCGGATTGTTACATCCACAATTAGAAGATATCCGCACATTGGTGCATCGGAGGCTGCCGAGTTTTCCCGTTGATCATATAGTTATGAGTTCTTCGCACACCCATTCTGGTCCTGATGTAGTCGGTCTATGGGGACCTGATGTGCTAAGCTCAGGGGTAGATCCAGTGTATATGCTTCAACTCATTGAGTATTCGGCTAACGCTCTTGTGGAGGCCTGGCAACATAGACGTCCTGCACGCGCAGTGTATGCCATGGGCGTGCATGGACATGAATGGGTGCATAACATCTCTGAGCCTGAAGAACTTGATAGAGCCCTAACGGTGTTGCAATGGATGGATGAGCAAAATAAAAATGTCCTGACTATCTCAAATTTTGCTTGCCACCCTACTTTTTTGGATGCTGTCAATGAAGGAGTTAGCTCAGATTATGTAGGTGGTTACTATCAGCGACTGGATAGTATTCAGCAAGGCGGCAATATGTTTATACAAGGTGCCATTGGCGGATGGGTTCAGCCGGAGCATGAAGACAAGACCCATGTACAAGCCTTTTATAGGGGGAGAGAATTGGCCAATGAAGTGAATCGCTTATTAGGCGCTGCCACCCCATTGGAAGGCTCAAATATTAGAATGCTTAATTCGAAGTTCAATCTTCCTTTGGCTAATCTAGGCTTTAGAATGTTGTCTGAGGCAGGAGTTCTGACTCGGCAATTTGGTGATTCGGTTATAACAGAAGTAGCCTATTTTGAAATTGGGAACGCTGCTTTTGCCACTCATCCGGGCGAAACAACTCCAGCACTATCGCAGCGCACCAAGGAACTGATGTCCAATGATGGGCCAAAATTTATCATTGGCTTAGGCATGGACGCCTTAGGATATATTTTAAAACCCTACTTTTTTGACCCTGCCAGAGCCATCCCCCATGCAGAATATTTGTGTGCAGTTAGCGTCGGCCCAGAAACGGAGACATATTTATACAATATGCTCTCACAATTGATTACCTCTGACTAATGTTTCTTGCGTAATGCATGACTTATCAAAAGATTAACAATAGACGGACGGCTGAAAAGATTGGAATTTCTACCTTTGAGTATGTCAGAGATAATGATACGTACCATTCATTTGTGCGGCAATGTTTTGTCGAACCTTTGAAACACTAAATATCAAACAAATGAATTTAGCCAAAATTAGACTAGTGTTAATGATCAGCGCGGCATATATTAGTATGTGTCAGCCGTTATATAGTCAAGAATTGAGGGCGTATAAGGCCCCCGTTTTTGAAAAAACTTGGCATCTTCCATCGCAGCATCCCGACAGAATTGTACTTAACCTAACCGCAGATCCTGCGACATCAATGAGTGTTACATGGCGCACCAGCACAGAGGTACTGACGGGGTACGCGGAGATTGCTAAAGCCAGTGCCGCACCAAAATTTTGGCGCAACGCAATACGATATACAGCGCAGACCGAGACGATGGATGCTCGAGAGGTGCAACGAGCTGGACTTATGGTGCATCATCATTCGGTGACGTTTACAAGCTTAAGTCCTAATACTCTGTATGCATACCGAGTGGGCGATGGTGACCATTGGAGTGAGTGGATACAATTTAAGACCGCTGACAATAGGCCTGAGCGCTTTTCCTTTCTATATGTGGGGGATGCGCAAAATTATATCATGGAATTATGGTCGCGCTTGATTCGCCAAGGATATCGGCAAGCACCAGAAGCGAGCTTTATTATTCACGCTGGCGATTTGATCAATAATGCCCACGCCGATACAGAATGGCACGAGTGGTTTATGGCAGGCGCTTGGATTCATAGCATGTTACCGTCGATACCCGTTACGGGCAACCACGAGTATGGGCCATATACTGCTGGCGGCACTAGAAACTTGTCTATACAATGGCGACCACAATTTACCCTGCCCAACAATGGCCCAGAAGGACTAGAGGAGACCGTTTATTATATCGACTATCAAGGGGCTCGAATTATTACCCTTAACACGAACGAAGACAAACAAAAGCAAGCATTGTGGCTAGAAGAAGTGCTAAAGAATAATCCGAAACAATGGACCATTTTGACTTATCATCATCCACTCTATTCGGCTTCGGATGGTCGCGATAATGTGGAATGGCGCGAGATACTCAAACCTTTGTTTGACAAATATGGGGTGGATCTAGCCCTTCAAGGTCATGATCATGCCTATGCGAGGGGTCGAGTAGCGCCGCCAGAGTACAATCTTTTATCGGGGGTCAATAAGTGGGATCAAACAGGAACGGTGTATGTCGTCTCTGTCAGCGGTGGCAAGATGTATAATGCTCGAACAAATGGTTGGAATGACTTTGAAGGAGCAGACAGAGAGCGCTTTGCAGAGAATACACAGTTATTTCAAGTCATAACCGTTGATGGCAATCAATTGCACTATACTTCTTATACCGCCGTGGGTGAATTGTATGATGCTTTTCAATTGATAAAAAATGGCGAAGGCCCCAATACATTTGTAGAATTACAACACAAAGCTATTAGTACGCGAACGAACGCCAATACTATTTCATATTATGACCAACTGCCACCAGAAGTACAAACAGAATTGATGGGGCGCTATCCAGGTTTTGTAGTGAAGAGAGTGGCAATCATCGAGCGAGGAGGACAGACGCTATATGATGTGCAGATTATCAAAGATGATATGGTCTTAAATTTTGATGTAGATACAAAGGGGAATATTAAAAGGCGCGAGTAAGCGCGGGGCCATAGCTCATGTTAGAATCATTCCTTTGTTATATCCTAGGCTCTCAACATTTACAATTCCATTATATCAGCAATTGATCAGTAGTCTTAATTCAAGCTGCAAATACAACTTCTGTTCATAAATTAAATTCTTCTTCTGGGATGTTATTATGGAGTCTTTTACGAGGTTCTTAGTTTACTTCATTTTCTACTCTTTTCACTTCTCTCCATGATCGCTATACAAAACTATTCGTCTCGAAAAAATATTATGTGATTAGCCCGTTTCGGTTTTCATTCGCCCCTCTTTGCGCATTACAATTAGTAGTCCGCGAAATAAAATCTATCGCCCATTTATCAGAATTGTATTAGTGATCCGAAAATTCTTTCCCTGTCTGATGTTATTGTGTGAAGGAGTTTTTAATGGGGCAGCAATGCTTTTGCTATCGCTTTTGCTACTTGCTTTGAGTCTTTTCGTTTAAGTAGTTTTATCTCGGCAAACCCTGATTTTCTGTCATTTATACGTAACAATGCTCCCTTATAATATGTACTAACTATTAAACCTATATTATTGTCCTCATTACATGACCTATACTCCACTTCTTGGCCCCTAATATGGAATCTGTTCGTCTCGACTAACTTGCCGCGAAGATCATCAAGCACTATGTGTTTGCAGTACTTCTTTCGACGCCTCAAGTGATTGTACTTATCACCACTTCTTTTTTTGTCTTCAATGATGTATTGATATAAGCGCTCATGACTTACCCGCATTAGGTGCGTGCGTACTGGGGTCTTACTGATTTGCTCAGGAGACCATATTTTAACTAGTTTAAATCTACATACCTCTTGACTTGATCCGTATTATTTTCAGCTCGTGGCTTGGTCTATTGTCGTTGACTATATTTAGCCTGTCCCAAAACTTATTGTTCCCTTTCGTCTCACATCAAATCCATGAGACTGTTAAACGTATTATTAAAGAGTGAAGCATCCTTCTTGGTAAAATTTATACTTCATATGCTTTTAGAAGAGTCATTCCAACCCCCAAAATTCTGTGACGTCTATCAGGCCAAAACGTTCCATCCACGACACATACCAAACGTAGGCGTCCGAAATACAACTTTAGGATAGATACTTTCCCTTCCTACCCAATAAATGGCTTTATTTTGCCGGTCACATTAAAGCTCGCTATATGGCGTTTTTGTTACATATTGACCAACCTCTTGCCCTGCAAGAATATTTAAAAGGTAAGCATTGGTTGATGCAAGACGAAGAAATTGAGGCTCTGTCCGTACCCGGGGCAGGGAATATGAACTATGTACTTCGCGTCAAAACCAATAAAAAAAGCCTTATTATCAAACAGGCGAAAGAGTACGTCGAAAAATATCCTTTTGTACCCGCTCCCTCTAATCGCGCTATTGTTGAGGCTCATTTCTATGCAAATATTCGCCCTAATACCTCTATCGCCGCTTATATGCCCGCGCTAATCGCTAGTGATAAAGAAAATCATATTCTCCTATTAGAAGACCTTGGCCATAATATGGATTATAGCTATCTCTATCATGGTCAACATCATATACTCCAAGACGAAGTGAGCTCTTTGGTGCAGTATTTAAATCAGTTGCATAGTTGGCAAACAAACGACAAGGCCGAACCCATTTTCGCAAACAGGGAAATGCGCATTTTAAATCACGAACACATCTTTGTCTATCCCTTTGTCATAGACAACGGATTTGATCTCAATACTATCACAGAAGGCCTTCAGGAAATAGCCCAGACGTATAAGACCAACGTCACCTTAAAATCGGCCTTAAAAGTACTTGGCGAAGTGTACTTGTCCGATGGCGAATATCTTTTGCATGGCGATTATTATCCAGGTAGTTGGTTGAAAACGAACAAGGGAGTCAGAGTTATAGACCCAGAATTTTGTCATTATGGCAGACGCGAATTTGAACTAGGCGTTATGCACGCACATCTGATTCTTTCGCAACAAGACGCTTCTTTAATTCAGCTCATTAAAGCTGAATATATCCATTTTGCCGAACTTGATGAACACCTCTTGCAACAGTTCACTGGGGTTGAAATGATGCGTAGGCTCATCGGATTAGCACAATTGCCTTTGCACATGAATCTTCAAATCAAATCAGACTTGCTCGAGCAAGCAAAAAAGTACATTCTTAGCTAATGATACGATCTACCAAACAACTACTATGAGACATACTATCCCCTACTGCTTTCGATCGCTTATAGCATTAACGCTAATCTTTCTTCTGACCAGATCCTCCTCGTTTGTGGCACAGACCAAGATATGGTTTGATACAGACATCATGATAGGCATGCCTGATGACCGTCCTCGCGAAGTAGATGATGGCATAGCCTTGATTATGGCCCTTAAACAAAAACAAATAGACATTGTAGGGATCAGCAATGTCACCTATGTTGATTACGGGTACGAGATAATTCAAAAGATCATCGAATGGCACCACGACGGTTCAACAATTCCAATATTCAAGGGTTCGCCGCAAGCCAATGATCTTGGAGTAGAAAATGATGCGACAAGAGCTTTGTATGCACAATTGAAAAAAGAAAAGCTCACCATCATGGCGCTAGGCCCTGTAACGAATATAGCCACATTGGTCAAAAATCATCCAGATATCGTGGGTCAGATTGAAAGTATCGTCATGTGCGCTGCTCGCACCCCCCAACTACCTTTTAATCCTGGAAATGGAAAATTGAATGTGTTCGATTACAATTATGAGTTGGACACCGAATCTATGGACGTGCTTTTAGACACGCCCATTCCCTTAATTTTTGCCGGTTATGAGCCAAGTTCATACACGCACATTGGGTTAATAGATTTAGCTTCTTTAGACACCACTCTAGTTGCTGACAAATGGTTGTATGATGTGGTGCAGCCATGGATGGGGCTGAATAAGCTATTATTTGATGTATACGGATTTATTCCTTTTGATTGTTCGACCTTAGGCATGGTAACACATCCAGAATTCTTCACTTACTTTAAGGACATACCGATAAAGGTAGTAGAGCGAAAGAATGACGCCCCTATTATTCAGGCGGATATCAAACGCAAAAAATTCTTAGAAGTATCGTATTCATACAAGTCAAAAAAGCGAGTGACCTATGCACGAAAAGCCTTGCACGGATTTGAAGAAAAGATCCTGGAGACACTGAGCGTGAGCCAACGAAAAATGTGAAGTCTATTCTTTGACAAGATGCCTCGGCAAGTCCGCTACTCGCTCACAGCCTACTTGCTCCATTACTTGTTGTAATTGACGCTTGAGCAACGAAATAGTATGGTGTCCGCCAGCGTCGCCCAAGGCTGCCACTCCATACATGAATGACCGACCCAAAAAAGCAAATTCAGCGCCGCTCGCAATGCTAGCGGCGATGTCCGGGCCGGTCCGAATACCACTATCCATCATTATTTTTATCTTGCCGGCATAATTCGATGCTATGCGCGACAAGGGTTTGATACTAGATTCGCCTCCGTCCAATTGACGTCCGCCGTGATTCGAAACAATGATACCATCTAGCCCAAGAGCGATGGCCCTCTCCGTATCCTCTTCTGTCGCTACGCCTTTCAACACTAATTTTCCTCTCCATTTATCACGAATCACTTTTATCTTTTCTACATTCAATCTTCCTGTAAAAGTCTCATTCATAAACAAACCCAAATGACTCATGTTGATCCCCTTAGGTATATACGGTTTGATGGTTTTAAATTCTGGTTGGCCTGCGAGCAGCGTTGTAATGGCCCAGGTAGGGCAGCCCAATATTTGAAGTAGGCTGGACATGGTCATTTTAGGTGGAATCGCCAGCCGATTCTTTATCTCTTTAGGCCTATACCCAAACGTAGGCACATCCGCTAAAATGACAAGCACTGGATATTCTGCTGCCGCCGCTCGCTCAAGTAATTTGTCGCGAAGTTCATCTTTGGTGGGATGATACAGTTGAAACCATGCATTGCCTTCTGTGATTTCACTAATAGTTTCGATACTCGCCGTGCCAACGGTGCTCAGAATGTAGGGGATATTGTGTTCAAAGGCAGCCTTTGCTAATATTTCAGACGCCCGCGGCCACATCAAACCCTGCAGTCCGATAGGAGCAATGCCAAACGGCGCACTATATCGCTTGCCAAAAAGTTCGACTTCTGTCGATACCGTAGCGTATTCATTCAAATAATAGGGTTTCAATTGTACATCGCGGATCTCCGCCGTATTTCTGCGAAGATTCTCTTCTGTATTGCAACCGCCATCCAAATACTCAAAGGCAAAACGAGGGATACGCCGACGCGCCTTATCACGTAAGTATTCTATATCCGGATAGTTGGGATTGATGTTGATTAGAGTCATAATATGTATTTCTCATCATGCTTGTTCGTTTAGAACGGATGACAGATCAAAAAATTGGTGTCAGGTAGCTAGGTAAAGGTATCGGATTTTAACTCAATCCCTACTCTCTCGATTAACTCACCCCGCTGCCCTCTCTTGATAGAAATCGGAGTATGCTTTGGGATAAAAAGACCGTTTTATATTCCCTTTGTACTAGCCCTTGCATTTTAAGGTAAGGGTTAAGTTGAGTCAGAAGTTAGTATCTGGTGAATGGAAGCGTGAGGAGGCTAAATTTTACTCTCCCGACTCCCGCAAGGGGGGCGGGCATAGCAATGCTCCTGGTGAGGGTGGGAAGGTTAGGAGGTATAAGTTTAGGGGGGGAGGAGGGGACGTTTAGTATATGAAAAGTAGGCGATTTCGAAGCAACGCACTTTTAGATAAGCACCAAGGTTGATACGAGACCAAAGCCTTGAATTTATTACTGTTTCGCCTATTTTTTATATACATTGTTAGTATCCGTCCGACAAACTACAGTTTAAGG
>CAZTSI010000034.1:0-37581 GCA_964616755.1 uncultured Saprospiraceae bacterium
ATCCATCGTCATGTCCGATACGTACAAAAGAGACCCTGCGATAACTCCTAAACAATGGCAGAAAGATCCAAACAATCAATTTTTTGCTAGAGGAGCTCGTGTTCGACTTAATGCGGAACAAATTAGAGATCAAGCATTGAGTGTAGCGGGACTTTTGGATACGTCAATGTACGGTCCCCCTGTGATGCCTTTTCAGCCTCCTGATATTTGGCAAACTCCATATAACAGCGATAACTGGAGACAAAGCGAAGGGCACCAACAATATCGGCGTGCGATCTATACATATATCAAACGAACGGCTCCATATCCATCCATGCAAACTTTTGATATGGCACAAAGACAAGTATGCACAGTTCAACGAATCCGAACCAATACACCCCTTCAAGCGCTCGTCACCTTGAATGATCCAGTATATCGTCAAGCCGCGGAATCGTGGGTCGATAGACTCGAACCTTGGAATGAGAGCACAGATCACGAAGGTATTTCGCGCATGTATTATCAAGCTTTTTGGCGGCCTATAACCAAAGAAAAACTTACCGTACTTCAAGAACTTTATAATAAAACCATGCAATCCATGCGAAACGAACAAACTATAGACAAAGCGAGGGTAAACCGTGAGAGCTGGATAATCGTTGCTACGGCGATGATGAACTTGGATGAATTTCTAATGAATTGAACATGACATTTCCCAAACATTTATATAGCGAATTAGCACTAAAGTCGAGCGAGCTCAACACAAGACGCGTTTTTTTGAAAGCAAGTGGATTTAGTTTAGCAGCGCTGGCGATGGGTGCGCTAAGCGGATGTGTGCCCAAAATAAATCTCGAATCTTCGCTTCCCTATAATCCACTAGCTCCTCGCACCCCCCATTTTGCGGCAAAGGCTAAGTCTGTGATTTATTTACACATGGCAGGCGCGCCATCACAGTTTGAGTTGTTTGAACATAAGCCCTTACTTAATCAACTCCATGGAAAAGCCTGTCCTGACATATTGCTCGCAGGCAAACAATTCGCCTTTATACGTGGTGTGCCTAAGTTATTAGGTGCACAGGCGCAATTTGCGCGATACGGGGATTCTCAGCATTATGTCTCAGAGCACTTACCGCATTTTTCTAAGGTTATCGACGAAGTGTGTTTTTTGCGCGCAGTGCATACGGACCAATTTAATCATGCTCCAGCACAAATGATGATGCATACGGGTTCAGCGCGATTGGGGCGTCCAAGTTTTGGTAGTTGGGTAACGTATGGTTTGGGCTCAGAAAATCAAAATTTACCAGGATTCGTTGTGTTAACTTCAGGCGGGGCGCATCCTGATGCAGGCAAGCAGGTGTGGGGTAGTGGTTTCTTACCATCTGTTTACCAAGGTGTGCAGTGTAGATCCAAAGGTGACCCTGTCTTATATCTTAGCAATCCTGAGGGCACCAGCAGAGATGTTCGCCGTCACACCATCGATGCCATCAATAAGGTGAATGAATTGAGCTATCAAGAATTTCATGATCCCGAGACTCTGGCACGCATTGCCCAATATGAAATGGCTTATCGTATGCAAATATCGGTGCCCGAAGTAATGAACATTTCAAATGAACCAAACTATATACATGAATTGTACGGCACAAAACCCGGCCAAGAGTCCTTTGCTAATAATGTGTTGTTAGCTCGTAAATTGGTAGAAAAGGGCGTTCGATTTGTTCAATTGTACGATTGGGGATGGGACTCGCACGGAGTAAGTAAGGAGTCCGCATTAGAAATTGGCTTGATTAATAAATGCCGTGAAACCGATAAACCAATAGCTGCGTTGCTGCTTGACCTAAAACAAAGGGGCCTGCTAGATGAGACTCTGGTTATTTGGGCAGGAGAATTTGGGCGGACACCCATGCAAGAGAATCGGAATGGTGTAGGCCAAGTCTATACTGGACGTGACCATCATCCAGATGCTTTTACCATTTGGATGGCTGGGGGTGGCATTAAAGCAGGATTTGAACATGGGGAAACAGATGAAATTGGGTTTTCAGGGATTAGTGGCAAGCAGTCTATTTTTGATGTGCAAGCTACCATTCTGAATCAATTGGGATTTGATCATGAGCAATTCACGTATGAGTTTCAAGGAAGACCTTTTCGACTAACGGATGTTGAAGGACATGTGATAAAAGAGATCATTGCTTAAGTTATGGAATGGATCGGTAGATTTCATGTAGTGGTCTTGCACTTACCTATCGGTATTCTCCTTTTTGCCATTGGGGTGCAGTGGTTATCGCGATTAGAGCGATTTAGGTATTTTAAAGATACCCTAATTTTTACCTACGGTATTGGGGTACTTTTTGCCATAATAGCTTGTATTACGGGTTATTTACTAAGTCGTGGCGGCGATTATGGCGCAGATGCAGTCGACCAGCACATGTATTATGGTATTGCTATGACAATTGTCGCCTTGTTGTGTTTAGCGAGCTTGCATAATAGGTTTGATAGATTGGCTATGCGGGGGAGCATAGTTCTATTGATCTTGTTGACTATTACGGGTCATAAGGGAGGTGCCTTGACACATGGAGAGGATTTCCTTTCCTTCTCCCCTGCAAAGACTTCTTTACTACCCAAGCCTAGCTTCGTGTCCTTTGACAGCATACATTATTATGAGGATATTGTTCGCGTAATTCTTGATCATAAATGCGTTCAATGTCATGGCGAGCAAAAAAGCAAAGGTAAACTCCAGCTAGACACACCAGCAGGCATAATGGCGGCTGGAAAATCCAAACAATCACTTTTGGCCACCTTAAGAGATCATCAAGATATGGGCTTATTGGCGAGGCGCATTTCGTTACCCATTACCGACAAAAAGCATATGCCTCCTAGTGCTAGTGTTTCCTTGACTTCTTCAGAATTGGCAATATTAAACCATTGGGTCAAGACAGATGATGCGTTTACTCAGGTCATTTCAGAAAATGAAAGACATGCCGACATCATCTCTTGGATTAAAAAATGGCTCACGGAAGAAAGTAATGGGGTCATTGGTGAGAATGAAAAAAATATTGCCGATGAACTTCCTAAAGTCCAGTTGGCGCCTATATCAGAAGTGGCAGTGTCGGCGCTGAGAAACCTAGGGGTCATTGCCTTAGCCGTCGGAGAAGGAAGTCCATTTTTTGATATAAATTTTGTGAATGTAGATAGCTTGTCGATGCTACATATAACATCACTAAAGAAGATAGCCCCCCACATTGTCCGATTAAGACTCAGTGGACAAACCTTCACAGAGGCGAATGTATCATGGCTGAGCGAAATGACGCATCTTCAAAAACTTTATATAGATAATACTAACATTACCGATGAATCAATAGAAGCATTGCGAAACTTACGGCATTTGCGTTATTTAAACGTTAGCCAGACAAATATTTCGAACTCAGGACTAAACGCCATATCGCAACTGCCGGAGCTAACGTCTGTATTTGCCAATGGCTCGAAGGTGAGGGAACTCACCCTTGAGAATGGCACTTTGGTCGAAGTAGGCGGTTACTTTCTGCCAGCCTTGGCAACAGATACATTACGAATAAGAATGGATTAATCGTTATGTCAACTCCATAAAGAAGTATCACAACAGAATAGTATTTTATCTTGCATCAATGAAAGGAATTACGAGAGTGAAGGTTGCGCTAGTCTTAGGACCGACCTTGTTTATATTAATGAGGATTTTATTTCACCCCGAGGGCTTGACGCCTGAGGCCAATGCTGTTTTGGCTACAACTATTTGGATGGCCGTCTGGTGGATATCAGAAGCGGTGCCTATTTCAGTGACTGCTTTATTGCCTATCGTCTTGTTTCCCATTACTGGTGGTTTGTCATTGAGCGACACGACGGCGCAGTTTGGGCACAAGTATGTCTTTTTGTATTTGGGAGGTTTTGTCATTGCCATCGCTATTGAGCGCTGGGGTCTTCATAGACGAATAGCCTTAAATATCATTAAATGGATCGGTACGGATGTGCGAATGATCATTTTGGGCTTTATGATTGCGACAGCCTTCCTTTCTATGTGGATTTCTAATACAGCTACTGCAGTGATGATGTTGCCCATAGCGGTAGCCATAGTCAAGCAGCTCGAAGACAACCCAAACACCATAGCCAATGAAAATTTACTTTTTGGAAAATCACTCATGTTGGCGGTGGCGTATAGTGCTTCGATAGGGGGGATCGCCACTCTTATCGGTACTCCGCCCAACCTTGTGTTAGCAGGGATTGTCAATGAGCTTTATGATGTCGAAATCACCTTTGCTCAATGGATAAAGCTTGGGTTGCCCCTATCTATTTTAATGCTCATCGGTTGCTGGTTTTATTTGACGCGATTTGCCTTCAATTTTGAGCAAAAGGAATTTCCTGGCGGCAAGAAAGAGATTGCTAGGCTCTTGACGCAAATAGGCAAGATCTGTTATGAAGAGAAAGCAGTGTTGATCATATTCGTAGTAACGGCCATGGCTTGGATGGGGCGATCCATATTGCAAACTTGGATACCTGCCATTGATGATACAATTATAGCGATGACTAGTGCTATTATTTTATTCATAATCCCAACCCAAGACGGTACTAGAAAGATTATCAATTGGGAAGAAGCGGTACAAATGCCGTGGGGAATTATCCTATTATTTGGTGGCGGCATGGCACTCGCCGAGGGATTTGAATCAAGCGGATTAGCTGAATATTTAGCGAGTTATATGAGTCGATTGGATGGATTATCTTTATTGTTGATCATAGGAGTAGTGGTGATGATTGTCAATTTCTTGACGGAAGTGACGTCTAATTTGGCTACAACGGCAATGATCCTTCCGATTTTGGCGAGTATGGCGGTTACTTTGGGGGTAAATCCCTATTATTTATTGGTGAGTGCCACCTTAGCGGCTTCTTGTGCATTTATGCTGCCTGTGGCTACCCCCCCCAACGCTGTTGTCTTTGGTGCGGGATACTTATCTATATCAGATATGGTAAAAACGGGTATTTTTCTGAACGTTTTTTCAATCATACTTATCACATTATTGATTTACTTCATATTGCCCTATTTATGGGGCTTTTAGCCCTAAACGAGCCAACCGTAGATATGGCTTTTGCGGCAAATCAAATAAATACTTCTCTTGGTAAGGACATCATTTCATAACTTCGTCTTACTAATACGACTAGCTCATGGTCTTTCTTGATTTCGAACAACCCTTGGAGAGTCTTTATGAACAGCTCGAGACGGTGCGTACCATAGAAAAGGAAGGTGATATAGATGTCACTGATAAAATCAAAGATTTAGAAGCCGTAATCCGAAAGAAGCGCAAGGAAATTTTTGGTAATCTCAACCGATGGCAAAAGGTTCAGCTATCACGCCATCCTTCTAGGCCTTATACGCTTTTTTATATTGAACAGATGTTCAAGCGATTCACCGAACTCCATGGGGATCGCAAATTTGGGGATGATAAGGCTATTGTTGGGGGTCTAGCGCAGTCGGACGGTCAGACGGTCATGGTGATTGGTCACCAAAAGGGGGTCAATACCAAAATGCGCCAGTATAGAAATTTTGGAATGGCCAACCCAGAAGGATATCGGAAAGCAGAGCGATTAATGAAGCTAGCTGAAAAATTTAACATTCCCGTGATTACCTTCATCGATACTCCAGGGGCTTACCCAGGCATTGAGGCCGAAGAAAGAGGGCAAGCAGAAGCCATTGCAAGATGCTTAATGGTCATGTCCGAATTGACCGTCCCGATTCTTTGTTATATCATTGGCGAGGGTGCCTCTGGTGGAGCTTTAGGGATTGGTTTGGGTAATCGTATTTTTATGCTAGAATATACTTGGTATAGTGTCATTTCTCCCGAATCGTGTTCCTCCATTCTTTGGCATAGTTGGGATTATAAGGAGCAAGCTGCCGAATTACTTAAACTTACGTCAGAAGATATGTTGGAATTTGGTTTGATTGACGGAGTGGTAAAGGAGCCGTTAGGCGGCGCTCATGTGGAGCCAGACAAAATGGCGAGAGCCTTAAAGAAGCATATTAAAACACAGATAGAAGAGCTATCCTCGATGACACCTGACGAATTGATTGATAATAGGCTTGTCAAATTCCAAGCTATGGGAAAATTTAAGTCAAAGAAGGATAAGTAATATGTGCGTTTACCATGATTAAGGCTTGGTTTTTTGAAAAGAAATTTGCCCAATTATTGCGCGACAGAAGACCTGTCAAGGTAGATCGCATTAATACGATTAATTCGGTTACCATTGTCTGTGACGAACGGCAGTACACTAGTCAGCAGATGCTTGAAGCGAGTGGTTATTTTGAGGTGATGGATATCCGAACGAGATGTTATTTGATCACCTCCAAAAAGATAGAGCTAGCGCCGACGGGTGTCGAATGGATCACGCCTGAAGAGTGCAATTGGTTTGGGGTGCCTTCAGAGAGTTCCTTGGTCCAATGGTTAATGCAAAAGCCTGATCTATTGATCGTTATAAATGGCATGAATCATCCCACGATAGCCTATTTGACCGCAGTGTCAAATAGTAAGTTGATCGCCGTGATAGGTGGTGATAGAGAATTTTCTATAGGACAGTTTTTTTTAGATCCGAAGGATGCAACTGGCTTATCCCTTAACCAACTTTGCGCAAAATTATATGGTATGTTGCTGCATATTGGCATGAAAACACCCATCCTTGGATAGTCGTCATGAGGCTTGGGCTTGGCGAGACTCATTTACTTCATAAAAATTTCATTAATTGAAACATAAAAAATTTGTAGGGACAGGGGTAGCAGTAGTCACGCCCTTTAAACGCGGTAAGGTTGATTTCGTTGCCTTAGAAAGGATCGTGAGATATGTTATAGAAGGTGGAGTTGAATATCTTGTGATGTTGGGCTCTACTGGTGAGACTGCGACACTTAATCGCGGAGAAGGGCGGTCTATTTTAGATTGTGCTATTGAGATCAATGCAGGTAGAGTACCACTTGTTACGGGTAATTTTACAGGGAATAATACATTAGAATTACTAGATGAGATCGGTGCTTTTGACTTTGCCGGTATTGATGCCATACTTTCTTCGAGTCCGTCTTATGTAAAGCCCTCTCAAGAAGGTATTTATAGACATTATATGGCCATGGCTAAAGTATCTCCTGTGCCTATTATTCTGTACAATGTGCCTGGTCGTACAATGTCTAATATGGAGTGGGCGACGACAGTACGTTTGGCGCAAGCCAGTGAAAAATTTATTGGTATTAAAGAAGCCACCGGCAACCTCATTCAAACAACACGTATCATGAAGCACAAACCTGAGGACTTTTTTGTGACCTCTGGTGATGATGAGGTAGTTTTGCCGATGATCGCAGTCGGCGGACATGGGGGAATTTCAGTCATTGCGAATGCATTGCCACGTATTTTTTCACAGTTGACACGCGCGGGTCTTCGAGGCGATTATGATGAGGCTCGCAGTCTGAATAATCAATTGTATGATTTGCATCATTGGCTCTACGTGGAGGGCAATCCCGTCGGCATAAAATCAGCAATGCAAATTTTAGGCTTTTGCACGAATGAAATGCGACTGCCATTGCATGAAATGTCGAAAGCTAACTACAAAGAATTAGAGAAGGTGTTGAAAATGATCATAGAATAGGAGCGCAAGCATAAATGGTGCTTTATCATTTGATGTTCAATGAAAATGTTTAATCAACATTACTGCTGTTTTCATTTAGGCTTATTTCTACCTTATTCGCAGATAAAGAATCTAATCTTATACTCAACTTGTAGAGAACATTTTGGAGTCTGTACAAGCGATAGTTGTAGATGTCAAAGGTGGTAATCCTGCATGCGGCACTTTTCTACTGATTAGGCGACAGTCTATAGCGCTGGTATAATAACACATGGGGTGCCACCCTTAGGCTATTTCAGTAATGATAGAAGTCAATGTCAACATTTCAGATCATAAATCGAATAGCATCAAGAATACTACAATATCGATTTTAATTCTGTTAAACTGTATTCGACCATTCTCAAGAGTGTTGTCCGTTTTTTTAACTAGCCGTACTAAGGTTTCATCATAATTTTCTGGATCGGGCATAAGCCAGAGGTTCGGATGACCAAGTTTATAAACCATTTTGCACAGGCGAATCAGACCATAAAGGACAACTGCCAAACATTTGGAAGAGACCATCTGCAAGCCATGAAAGTAGGGGGGGATTTAACCTTTCGGCTTGAAGTCCAAAACTTCAACACGATAATTTGCCTTTTGAGCACAATAGGAAAAATACTATGGGGTTGTCTTATTTCAAATTCAAGCGTTGCAAATGTCGATTAAGTTGATCATGAAGCACTTCGATAGCGTCCAACATCAGTTGATAATCAGTCGGGAAAGGCTCTAAATTTTTATTTATTTGTTCTAGACTAGCGGATGTCAAGGCTCGTCGATCTCCACTAAATCTGCCCCCTTCGCTAAAGAAATTAACATTGGCTGCTATCAAATCGCGAATGATAAGATTCCTCGTGAGGGCATCGCGCGTCTCAACTATGACATTAAGTCTAGCGTTCTTGCGGCGCTTGATAAGTTCTACATCAGCGGATACTTCTATGATTTCCTTTGTTTTTTCGATAACAAGTGTACTATCTGCGCGGACACTCTCTCTTTCCTCTATGATTCTTTCGATACGATCTTTATCTGTGTAGCGGTCTACTTCTTGATTTTCAGCACTTACGGCCACATCAGTCAATACCAAATGTGAAATGATATCAAACTCCTGTCGCGAAGCAGGAGAGGTATAATACCGAACCCAAGAGCTATTCAAGGTGTTGAGTTCAGGCTCTTTGATGAGATAATTTAGTTCCCCAGGGATTCTCAGAAGGCTGGCTTCATCCCATCTTACAAGAACATGGTAAGTGGCAAAGTCTTCTGCGTTCAAAAGGTTTTCACGAAGGTTTGGATATTGATCGTCATATTGGCGCACTTTCTTTAAGTCAACGATAGCATCTCGCGCCAGTTTTTTATCACTGAGCTGAATAGCTTCGTCAAGCTTTGATATTGCGGAGGTAAAATACATTCGCGCAGCTTGTGCCCGAGCCTCTTCTAATTGATTGTCTATGTCTAAGAGTTGAATCTTGGCTCGATATCCTTCTTTGCTTACTAGCGGCAGAAGAGGGTTAACGAGATTTTGGCGATTATTGATACGTGTTGCCAATTGATACACGTCATTCCATCGAATAGAGGAGGGGGATGACTTAAGAGATTCAATTTTGGCATAGTCTTGTTGGTTTATTTTTACAAAGGCTTTTTCCAACGCTTTGACCTCCTTGGAGGCTTTGTCTTTTGTTCCACTTAGCTTTTTGACAGCTAGCAAAATGGCTTCATCGTATTTACCTTGCTCGACCATCTTTTCTACAGACCTACAGGCCATCGAAAAAACAAATATTAAGGTAAGTGCTGTGTAAAGTAGAGTTTTCATAGGGTGTCGGTTGATTCATGTTTCAAAAGTGCACTTAGATAAGGGAAAAACTGGCGCTCTAATAATAACACGAACTCTAGCTCCCAAATGGTCTAAAAAGTAAGGCGTCTTAATGGATCTTTAACCATCCAATAACGAAGCAGAGCATAAAAGAAGCGCTTAGATTCTGTCCATTGCCTGCACTAAGAAGGTTAAAACAAATGGCAATCCGACCCAAAACCAAGAATTGACGAATATGAGCATCACAAAAGTGATGGCCAACGAAACAGCAAATAATGTCCAGTACTTTCTTTTAGAGGCGGTCATTGTTGTCATAGTAGAATCATTTAGTCTGCAAAAATAGCTTTTATACCTATTTTATGCATTCATTTTGCCGAGAATCGATGTGATAATCTTCTTACCATGATGGCGCGTGTTTTCTATAAATAGTTTACTTGTGGCCAGCCCCGCATTCAATACGCCACCGACGAAAAGGTTTGGCGTGGTCGTTTCAAAATTATCGAGGTTGTAAGAAGGTGTTTGATGAAGATTATCGTCGATAGGAACACCTAATCGTACCAGTAAATCATAGTTGGGTTTGTAACCTGTCATCGCGAGAACGAAGTCATTTTCGATGGTAACGATTCCTTCGGGGGATTGAAGGACGACTTTTTTTGGTAAGATTTCTTGTACCGTAGTACTGAAATAAGCCTTAATTGAGCCCTCGGCTATTCGATTTTTAATATTCGGTAGTATCCAATATTTGACTTTGTCATACAGCTCACTTGCCCTAACAGCCATCGTCACTTGTGCGCCTTTCTGCCATGTTTCGAGCGCTACATCACATGCCGAGTTGGCAGCCCCGACGATCAATACCTTTTGCCCGACATAAGGATGGGCCTCATCGTAATAGTGTTTGACCTTGGGGAGATTTTCGCCAGGCACATTCAGCCATCTAGGAATGTCATAAAATCCTGTGGCAACGACTACAAATTTGGCTTGATACTCAGATGAAGAGGTGGTGATAATAAAGCCATCTTTTTCATTCTGACAATTATAAACGACTTCATAATAATGAATGTTTAAGGCATAACTTTCGGCTAATCGTCTATAGTATTCTAAGGCTTCCTTTCGGGTTGGTTTGTCGGCATGGGAAATAAAGGGGATGTCCGCAATCTCAAGATTTTTGCTTGTGGAGAAAAAGGTCATGTTTGCGGGAAAATGGAAAATGGAATTGACTAAAGAACCTTTTTCTATAATGAGATAGTTGAGTCCCGCCTTTTTAGCTTCAATACCGATATTGAGACCCGTGGGGCCTGCTCCGATAATGATAAGTTCTATTCGTTGCATATGTAAGTAGTGTATCCGTTTGGTAAACTGCGTTTAGTTGAAAGTCAAATAGTGTTCGATTTTTATATCAGAGGGTGAATATGCATATAAATTATAAAAAATTGGAGTACGCATTACTAGTCTAGTAAAAAACCTTAACTATCAGCCTGAACACGTAAATATGGGTACTTTGGGTCTATGTTCGTTTGGTACAGTTTTATAATGAGATGGTGGAGTGTTGATAACTTTGTCTCATGACTTTTTTAAAGTGTAGTCACTATTGGTTCTTGCCTCGACATGGAGGTCATTGAGATAGAGTACTTTAGATAAAATTCTGACCAAAAATATGATCTACTCTTAGTAGAGCATCATGGGAAATTTAATCTTTAATAGTGGTGATAATTCTCCATTTAAATTTGTTCATTTACATCTAACAGAGGTTGTGCAGTGTTGAATCAATACAAGTGCTCCGCAATGTAGGAACGTCAATGAAAAGGTGTAGAAATCAACTGTGACCTTTGAACTTAGGCGGGGCGGACAAATTTTTCCTTTGCAAGTACCAAGATGGAAGTAAGAATATTTACTTGGAATAATATTGGTTTATGGTTTGACATTTTAATGAGGACACTTTGAGAGTTTCGCGTTTATTAAGGTCGCAGATGTCATTATTTGAATAAAGCAATTAAGAGAGTGCCCTTTTGCAAGATTTAGCAAAAGTAGTCCTTATAGTTGTACACTTAAGTACAATAATCTTTTGTGTTGTACAAAATAGAGCATCTGAAATGAGGTAAAATTAATTCAATCTGAGTTGGATCTTGATGATAGAATTTGGGTAATTATTATACGATTCGAAAGAGAATTGTTGGTATGGAAGGAACGGAAATGTAGTATGCTAAGAAGACGGCTTATTGCTCGAAAGAATTACAACAGACGATGCATTAATTGACAGTATTTTTCGAGGAATTCAAGAAGATGAATTTGGTAATATATTTGATAAGACACCAAAGGGCATATGTAATTATGAGGGATATATTTATACAACAGTATTGTCAGGATAAATAATAACCTTATTGCACCACCATAAATGACGAGTCAATCAGCGGAGCTGTCTATTTAAATCATATTCGCCTTATCGCAACACGGTTAAATCCCCTTCATCCTTAAACTCTTCGGTGCCGTCAGAATATTTAGCCCAATAAAAATAGACATCACCAGGAACAAACTTGCCATCTTTTTGCCCATTCCAACGTGTATTGACATTGTTGGATACGAATATTTCTTGCCCCCATCGGTTGAATATATGTAATTCATAGGAGGTCAAAATATCGCAATCACTCTCAGGGCCAAATGTCTTATTGTTTTCATTGTCTCCCTCAGGTACAAATGCATTTGGCCACCGTAGACACTTGACGCCAGTAATTGGGGGTCTGCAAGCATTGAATTCTGCCTCAGTGACTTCTGTTTCAATGACTTCTGTCTCTCCGCAGCCATCAGTCAATGTGACTTCATAGAAACCGGGTTCATCAACATTTATACTGACGCTTGACTCTCCATTGTCCCATCGACGTGCAAAGATGCCCGTGCCATCTACCGAGAGACTATAGCTCGGAAGAGGCGTACAACTTTCAATAATCCGTGCATTAATGGGCTGAACAAACTGCCCAGCCGTTACTGTAGCCGTTCCACGTTCGTCACAAAACTCATTATCGCGAGTGACAGTAAATTGTCCTGGCTGACTCACAGAAATACGCAGCACATTGCTTGCCCCCGTAGACCACATGAGCCCATTAGCATTGTCTGTACTTGCCGTTAGGGTAATCGTGCCATCTGTGCAAACATTCTCTGTAGTGACCGTTACTGATATCGGCAGTGTTGTCGTGAAGTCGCCAGCATTTAGCGCAAAGGATGCATTCGCTCGGTTACCACATTGGTCAGTAACTTGAACACTGTATGAGCCTGGCTGAGTCACTGAGATAGTGCGTGTATTAGCACCATTCGACCAAATGATTTCCGTTATAGCCCCACTTCCGCTAGCTGTCAAAAAGATTTCACCCGTCTGACAGATGGATCCAAAATTGGGGGTGATATTCACCATCGGCAAATCGGCAACAGAGATCATAACTGTATCGCACAATTCATAACAAAGATCTTGACCGATCGAAATGGTCACCATATACATACCCTCTTCAGTAAAAAGACGAATACTATCAGTATTGTCATCATCCCAGCGATACCCTACGGCTCCGCGTGTAGTCGCATCCACTATATAACGAATAGGATCCTGTGGGCAATAAGTCGTATCTTGTAAAGAAAGCGTAGGGGGAGTAAATCCATTAAAAACGCGTTGAATGACCTCGATGCTATCAACAGCGCCAATACTGTCTATAGACCAAGTCAAGGTGTTTCTATTAAAACCAATACTATCGACAGTCAATAGTGCGATAGCCTCTTCACAGAAGGTCTTTCCTAGCTCATCTATTTTTGATAAATAAGGTACTATATTCCCGTTGGCATAGGGTGCAGTCACTAAAATTGCCGCACTCATACTATCAGGGGTAACCATCTGACCCCTGTATAATGATCGTGTATCGACACTATCTAGCAAGGTCTGATATCCAAAACTGGAGTCTAAATCATAACGCACAACTAATCCGTTGATCCTTAAAGTTGATACATCCGTATGTGCGATTCCCAAGATGGCGTTCCCAGTATCAAAGACAATAGCATCTAAAATACTCAAGCCTATAGTTGGTACAGTGCTTCGAAGCAATCGCGCTCTTCTAAGGCTACCATCTTTATTGACATGTAGTACAAAGCCTTGTTCGGGATTTGTTCTATCTTGAGCTAATGTTCCGGTAATTACAAAACTGCTATCCGTAGTTTGATTGAGTCGAATTCCTTCAGGGATAATGTCTCTAAAGGGCTGGTCAAAACCAAACGACCAAATGACTTCGCCAAAGGTGTCCATTTTTGATAGGAAAATAGGATTTGTTGGATCAGTCGTGCTCCCGACGACCGCAATTAACGAATCTACCGTGAAGACCATATCCTCTATTTTCTCTGACGCGGCTTCCGAAATAGACATGCGTTGCTGCCAAGCTAATTCACCATCTATAGTAAATGAGCTAAGCAATATATCTGGGCTCACTACATCTATTTGTGTACTCATCAAATAGCCTGAGCCGCCCTGAACAAGCAAGGAAGGTTTGTGGCGAAAAATAGAAGGTAAGTCTGTAAAAGCACCTGTCACTTTAGACCAAAGGACATTGCCATTAGGGTCTAAGGCGGTTATAATTTTATTGAGAGAATCTCTTTCTAGCGTGGCAGAAAATAATACGTTACCCATAGGGTCGACCACGACATCGCCGATATCTGCTATCCGTACGGTGTCTTCATAGGTGAAAGTATTGCTCCAACTAAGATTTCCTTTATTGGTAAGCGTCTGTACGTGAATTCTCGTGAAGCGATTGTCACTTGTATCCATTTCAGCGCCGATAACTACATAACTTTCTCCCGTTAATGCTAGTCCAGTAGCGAAAATACTTGTATTCTCGGTTGTATAAAGTCGTTCAAAACGATCTTGTGCGTTCAATCCGATTCCTATACTTATACATAATGCACAACTCATAAGCAGTCTTTGATAAGGATTAGCCCATGGATGTTTCGCTGGTAACAATCGGTGTAGATGCAGCCTAAAGGTGGAATGGTTCATATATAAATCTATAAGCACTAATTCAAAAATAAGATTCTTACTCACTTCGCGTGCATAATTCATCAATATAACGAATATATCGCTCATAATGAGGCGAGACAAGTAGCACAAGTATGAATCAAAAACGCAGATTTACGTCATTTGGTTTGACGCAGTCAAGATACCGATGAAAAATCTGGGGATCAATGGGTAAATCCTGTTATTTGAGCTAAGCTCTTACCCGCCAGATGATCCTGCCTATGTTATTCAAGTCAGTTATAAAAGCTTGGTGATTGTATCGCAAGTTTTAAGCAATTATAGTCGGGTTGGATAAATGACCAGATGGATGAAGTTGAATTCGAAACTATTTAGGCTTATCTGTTTGTCTTGAGTAAGAGAGCCGTAAATTAGTATAGTAGCACAAGTTGGTGCGTAGTGCAAATGGTTGAATCCTGTTCGGACGAATATCCTAACCAAAGGAAAGTCCTAAGGCGAGATCATTTTATTGCAGAAATGTATTTTTTTGGTAGAATGCGGTTTGGTCAATTGTGCATATCTCTTTAGCGCGCAGATATAATGATTGTCGAAAGGAAGCTTTAGGCTATTTTGTACAATACAAATAATCGTTTGCGATGAGCCATTTTTCACATTAACACCATTCGATTCAATGAGCCAAAGTATAGAGATGGCACTACCTCAAATTGTGATCGTTTCGAACTTTTTGAGAAATAAGGGATCATAGTCCGCGCCATGTCCAGGAGTTTCGTCGACCGTAACACTCCAGTCCTTATGATACGTCAGACCTCCGATGATCGGATCTTCGTCGTGCATCAGTGCAGAATCCAGGTCAAAGTAAATTATATTGTCCCACGCTCTCGAGAAATGAACGAGCGCAGACATGCCTAGGCGCGATTCGCTAAACCCACCGACCTGGCAATACATATCTAAGGACTCTGCAATACTAGCTATCTTCATGGCATGACAGATGCCGCCGGATTTGCCGAGTTTGATATTGATCATATCGATACACTCGGCTAGGATCACTTGGATGGCATCGCGATGCGTAAACACGGATTCATCGCCCATAATGGGGATAGGACTCTCTGCCCTAATCCTAGACAAATCATGGTGATTAAGCGCAGAGATAGGTGCCTCACAATGTTCTATTTCAAGATAAGCCATACCATTGAGGGCGCGGGTAGCTTCCAAATAGTTCCAGCCTTGATTGGCATCGATCCGAAGAGGAATATCGCCGACGGCGTCCCTGATAGCTGTCATCCTATCAACATCTTTAGAGGAAGGTCTGTCGCCTAACTTTACCTTTAAGACTGGAAACCCTTGCTCTTTAAATTGGATGGCTTTGTCGACCATTTTCTCCTTAAGCATCAGACTTACAGTCATATCGGTGAACATCACTTTGTCGGCACGACCATTAAGGTATTTGTATAAAGGTAATCCGACCATTTTAGCATTAAGATCGTAGAGGGCCATATCGAAAGCACACTTAATGGATGCATTGCCTGCCAGTTGTCTATCCATTAAGGCAACTATATGTCGGATCTCGGTAACTTCACGACCGATCAAGAGCTGGGCTAAAGAAATACCCGCAGCAACGGTTCCTTCTTGTGTCTCTCCGTGAATAGTGCGAAACGGGCAACATTCGCCAATCCCATAGCGCCCGTCATCCAAATAAATTCGCACAATAGTAATAGTTGCATGATAGAGAGGCCCTTTAGAAATTATAAAAGGTTCGGTCAACTTAATTTGTACGGGGGTAATGTCGATTTTATGGATCTTAGGCATGCGAGGATTAAATTTTTAGTCAAATATAGATACTCGAAGATGTCAATGTTTTTTTATTCTCGGGGCTTTTAACATAGTATTAAGTGTATTAATCCCAAGAATTGAATTACTTCGACGCACAAATCATTTATTTAACTCTTAAACAATAAAAATGAAAAAAATTTGGCTCTTTTACCTACTTAGTGTGGCGTTGACTAGCCTCATGTCAGCGCAAAATAATCCTAAAAGTCCGGCGAAAACACTAGAAGCAACCATCAACGGTATTCACGTAAAAGTCACCTATCACAGCCCGGCGGTTCGCGATCGAGATATCTGGGGAGCTCTTGTACCATATGACAAGATATGGCGAACTGGCGCCAATGATGCCACGGTCATTACGCTGAGTGCAGATGCGAAAATTCATGGGAAGGCAGTTGCCGCAGGAAGCTATTCTTTATTTACTATTCCTTCGAAGGACAAATGGACGCTCATTCTGAATAGTGACACTAAACAATGGGGGGCGTATAAATATGATATGGCCAACGATGTACTAAGAGTAGATGTGACTCCTGTCAAAAGCGATTCCTTTAATGAAAATATGAGTTTCGAGCACATGGACAATAAAATAGCCATTTCTTGGGAAAATCTTATTGTACCCTTTACCGTGAGTAAGTAAACCACTATCTTGCGCAATTTCACATTCAATTCTTGACAAAAAAATCAAACTATGGGATTATTTTCATTTATTAAAAATGCAGGCCAAAAGGTGTTTGGCAAAAAGGACGAGCCAGCTAAATTGACCGAAGAGCAGCAGAAAATAGCTGCATTACAACAAGCTGTCACGCAACTTGGCATTCCGATCACTGGGCTGAAGATTGATCTAGCTGAGCAAGTGATTGTTGAGGGATCAACTATTACGAATGCAGATCGCGAAAAGGTGATTTTGGCCTTAGGGAATGTTGAAGGTGTTGGTGCCGTTGCGGATAATATCCATGTACTCAATCCTGAACCAGAATCAACCTTTCACGAAGTAAAAAAGGGCGACAGCTTGTCGAAGATCTCTAAGGAAGTCTATGGCGACCCTATGAAATACAATGCGATATTCGAGGCTAACAAGCCGATGCTCTCTCACCCTGATAAGATTTATCCAGGGCAGATTTTGCGTATACCGCCTCTGTCATAAACGAAAGACAAAATGGATTCAAGAAGCGCTCGGGATATTTTCTCGGGCGTTTTTTTTATGGGTATGCTGTTATTCCTTCAAGGAATATGTACGGTCAAAAACTTTTGGTACACTTTGATATAAGCTTAGTTGAACCTCAGGAAGAAGGAAGGCGATGTGTAGTCCCCTGCGGCTAACTGTCGAAAGGTCTTTTTTTTTGTTTAGATTTTTCTGACAGTCTTGCTGGTTCTTAATTATTTTAGCTAAAAAGCAGTTTTAGACTTCCTTCTAAGGTGAAAATGGCCCTGTTTTATTCTTTGCCATATTCCTTTACAAAGTATTTCTGTCGTTCATGTATGTTTTTAAGTCATTCGCAAAATAGATTCTTCTGAATGCTGCGAGACCGAGTAAATTACCTTCTGATGCTATAACTCCAATGTTTTAGCCTTCCTAGTCACTTTTTAAATCTGATGTATGCAATCTTCGACTATCTCAAAGCGCGAGTTAGAAGTTCTCCGCTTAATCGCCTACGAAAACACTGCCGAGCAAATAGCAGATGTACTGTATATCAGTCCGCATACAGCCATTTCGCATCGTAAAAAATTAATGGATAAGCTGGATGTAAAAAATTCTGCTGGACTCATAAGACGTGCTTTCGAATTAGGCCTTCTGCATATTTCTAAAACTGCTAAAGAGACTGCCATATGAGCTATTTATCTAATAAAATTTCGCTGATAGGGCTAGTGGCGATCATGGCCATACCTTTTAGTGTGAGAGCAGATTGGTTTAATGACTTCTCTGTCAACTATTCTGATTGCAATGGACGCGTCACGATACGTTTTCTAGCGGCTAATAGAGAAACGTGTGGCTTTCAAGACAGAATTGGGTGGCTAAGTCTGAAAACGAATACAGGTACCGAGTTTTTCTTTATGGATGGTAATACACACGCCAATAGATATAGTGGAATGACACTTTACACCCTTTTAAATGAAAACGGCACCTGCGATGCGCATGCTGATGTCTATACTCGGTCAGGCGCTAGTTTTGCACTAGAATATTCGAATAATTTGATTTATGGCGTTGTTACTTATGATGATTTGCCAGACAGCTATTTTGGGAGTTCATCCACCCCAATTACTTTGAATGGCTGGTATGATCATGTGCCAGGTGGTGGTCAAGAATTTGGGACTAATGTCGTTCGATCTGGCGGTTCACAGGGCACGATTGGAAATCCTTCATTGAATTCCGTGACGACTGATCTATGTGATCGAAGAACCATATCATGGTCTAATAGTAATGGTAGTATCGGTTCGTGTAGCAACAGTACAAAATTTACTTATATCGAGCGCCGTCTGAAAGGATCATCGAGCTTTTCGCATCTTACATCTGTTGCGTTTCCGGCTACAAGTTATAACGATACGGACGGTTTGCCGGGGCAGGAATTCGAATATCGCGTTTATCACCGATTCGCGCCCAATGCATTTAGAGGGGTTAATTCTGATTACTCTAATATCTTAACAGGCAAGAAACAGGGCTATCCAGCAGCGCCTACTAATTTTACAGCCTCTAGGGCCACTTGCAATCGACGCATCAACTTGACATGGAACAATGTAGCTCAGGCGACTCAATATTCCATCAGCCGTAATGGATCCTTTTTAGCCACAACGAACACAACAAGTTATGAAGATACATCACCACCATTGGATGTCGATGTAACTTATACCATACATTCTATCGATGGTTCATGTAATTTAACGGGTATTACTACGGCAAGTTCTATCGGATTTGCTGCCAATATACCCACAGGGCCCTCTACCTTGACAGCGACAAAGACACCAACTGGTATCGTATTGACTTGGCCAGATGCAAGCACAATGGAAGATGGATATGTATTGGAGCGTACTTTTAGTGGGGGCGGTGGTGCATTAATTATTGATTTGCCACCTAATTCGACAACGCATACAGATGCAGATGTAAATCAATGTGTCACTTATACGTATAAAATAAAAACGAAAACAACATGTTTTCCAAATGGTGTTGGAACTGCTACTGCTTCGACTAGAATCGAGGCCGACTTGTCAAATGCTTTTCCAGCGGATACTGGATTTATTGCATCAAAGGGTTATTTTACCGATAAGGTTGAACTTACTTGGATTAATAATAATGCTGGACAAACGAATACGACTAAAATATTTCGAAGAGTACTTGGTTCAGGCAATCCTTTTGCTCTTTTGACCACCTTAAGTGGTGGTTCAGGTATTTATAACGATGTTTTTGCTGAGGCTGCCGTATTGTACGAATACGAAATACTTGCAGAAGGTCCTTGTGAAAACGATGTTACTCAGTCCAATCGAGTAGGATCCATAGGATTTAGAATAAAATCAGGACAAGTAAGTGGAAAGGTATTTTACACCGGAGGCATCGCTGTTGAAGGCGTTAAAATAATCGGCGAAAGCACAACAGGGCCCGTGGGCGGAAGCTTAAATATGAATGGTGGCACCTTGACCATTGCAGATAAAGACAACCAAGACTTAAGTAACCAAGTTTTATTAGAAACCTGGGTAAGACCTGCTAGCTATGCCGGCAATATGGATATATTCCGACGAAACGGAAGTTTCAGATTAACCTAAGAGCATAGTTCTCGTTTATATAAATTTAGTATTAACGATAGTCCAGCTACTACGGTTTCAGTACATTCAGACTCGATAGGAGTCAATCAATGGTCGCATATAGCGTGCCAGCTACGCAATGATTCATTGCAATTTTATGTCAATGGACGAATGATGGCTTCCTTGCTATCTCCTGCACCAGTCGTCATTGCCAATCCGGCGACAAATATCCTACTGGGGCAAGGGCTGATGGGGAAAATATCGGAACTTAGAATTTGGAATATATCAAAGCCACAGGAAGTGATCACTAGAGATTTCTCTAGATTTGCAGGGGGATTTGAACCCTCACTCTTGGTGTATCTGCCCATGACAGAGCGTCAAGGCGATTACGCCTACGATCGCTCCAGAAGGAGCTCAGCTTTATTCAATAGAAACCATGCTTTACTCTCCGGCGGAGTAACTTGGGACTTAGATATACCATCAAAATCTCAATTGAGCTATGCCGCTTACACGGATACCTTAGGAAATTACATTCTTACCTTGCCTTATGCAAATGCAGGCGAAAATTATACATTAACGCCGAGATTTTTGACACATCAATTCAATCCTGCTAATAAATTGCTCTTCGTCGGCGATGGATCGACCATCCTAAATGCCATAGACTTTGAAGACATTTCGGCGTTTAATGTGACAGGGCGATTATTTTATAAAAATACTACCTGTCCAGTAGAGCAAGCTTTCTTGAAAGTGGACGGCGTCAATGTGATAAAAAATGGACTCCCAGTACAGACAGATGAATTTGGTAATTTTGAAATGAATGTTCCGATAGGGCGACATTTTATAACCATTGAAAAACCTAATCACGTAATGTCGGCTGGAAGATTTCCACCGACTGGCGAGTGGGATTTCCAAGCACCCGTTTCAAACATAGAGTTTAGAGATAGCACCTTGGTACGAATGGTTGGCCGAGTAGTCGGGGGGCTAAGAGAAACGGCCAAAAAGCCGGGATTAGGAAAGTCCAAAAACAATATCGGTGTAGCTAAAGTTCGACTTCTTTCTCAAGCAGGAGGTGGATGTTTAGATACGTTCACTTTGTCTGATGCTACGACTGGCGAGTATTCGATAATGGTGCCTCCATTGAGATATGTGCCGGAGGTAGATATTGTAAATAACCCAACGATCGACTTTGGCGTATTAGACTTAATAGATCTTTCAACTACGTTGATTTTGAGTACCGTCTATGATACCCTTAAAGATGGTGGTGGAAATATCGTTGACGTTGACTCTGTCAAGTACCACTTGCGAAAAGATTATGTTCATAGGGTACTACCAAAGATAGTTGTCAAGCAAAATGATGGTATTTCAGATTTTATTGGGGATACTACGTACACATATACAGATGGTATCACAGGAAACTCGATAGTGCGAAATTTGAAAAGTGATCCGCTAAGATGGCCAGTTTTTGCCAATCTAGATCCTAATTTTGAATATCGAGCGTTAATTAAAGTTTTTGAAGAATATGTGAATTTAGACAATCCGGCAAATCCACTTATCGATAGTGTACCGACGACGGATGGGCAGTTATTATTCAATAATGAATTAGCTGATGTCCCTATCCAAAATCTTGAACTTTCCGAGGTAAATGATCGAGACTCCTTGCGATTTTTGATCTATTCATTTAAATTGGGAACAGGAAATTTATCTTCAAATATTTCTATTCCTGCTTATAGTTTTACCAATAAATTTGAATTGAACTTGCGACAAGCGAATGGTACAATCATTCCTTGGTTGCCTGTCAATCCAGCTTCCGTAGGGCTTGGTGCGGATGGGGTCTATCGTGGCTATATCTTGAGTCCTCGTACGGACGGTAAACAGTTTGTAACGGCAGGGCCGGAACGTCCCGATTATGTGCTCAGAGATCCTCCTGGTAGCGCAAGTAAAGCAACTAGAGAAGTTGGTACCACTACTGAAGAAGTCACCGGATGGTCGTGGAAATTAGGCGGTTCAGCACATACTCAAGACAAGATTAAGGCTGGTTCCAAGTTCTTAACAGGAATAGGTGTAGCCACAGAAACAGACGTAAAAGTATCTACTGCGATCAAGTTTGAGGCTGAAATAAGCGGTGGCCGCAACGGCTCAGTGACATCTTCTACTACCAATACAGAGGAATGGTCTACTGATGACTCAGCGCTCAATCCTTTTCCAGGTGCGCCCAGTGATATTTTTATCGGTACCTCTGAGAATATTCAATTTGGTATAAGTGCCACACTCGCCTTTGTTCCAGAATCACGATGCGATCTCATAGAGTGTATTGGGGATGAATTTAGTGGATTGCGACCTGCTAAGTTATATGGCCTTTCGATCGTTCCAAATTCATATCGGACTGGATTTATTTACACACAAGAACATATTCAGGATCGGCTTATCAAAGATTTGGAGAGCTTGAGAAATACCATAATGCAGACCAATACAAAGTACACATCTAAAATTGCCCCTGGTAGTCCTAATTATGCCCTTAACAATGATGACCCTATATTCGGTGCGAGCGCGGTGCCTGCTAGCAATAATCCAGGATTTGCCACATTGAATGGCCCGAGTTACACCTATTCGGCTATTGACTTACAGGACTCCGTTGCAGGTGATTCCGTTCGCTTGATGAATATTCAAATCCAATTGTGGAAAGACGCACTTGCATTAAATGAATGGGAGAAAGTAAATATCGATAATCCTGCCGTTATTGATAGTCTCAAAGCGGTGGAATTAGCTTTCTTGGAGGAGGAATATGCAGGTTCTGAAGCGGCCTTCATTGCCTTGAGTGTAGCTGAAGCAGCAGGCGGTATTCCGGTAGCTTATGGTATTATAGCGAATCCACTGCCAGGAACAGCCGCTTCGGGATATGCTACATTTGCAGTGACGTCAGCATTGAGTATTGCATCAGCCGAGGTATCAACGCGATATTTAGAGTATAAGGCCAAAAAACAACGTATTCTTGATCGTTTTCAAGTAGCGCCCATTCAGAACAGATCAGTGTCAGCCGGTGCATCCTATACATCAACTATGGCCTCCTCGAGAGCTATTAAATCAGAAGGTTCGATAGAATATGCCTTAAACGCAGAAATATTAGTCGAAGCAGAAGGCACTATAAATAATAATGGCGTAGGCTTGGAGAAAGGGGCAAAGCTGAAATTTCAACGCGGAAGAAATTGGGCCAGTCAAACGGCCAGTTCGGAGCAGATAAGTTTTACAATTGCCGAAGATAATAGGGGTGACTTTCTCTCAGTGGATATCTATCCATCCTTATTAGGATGGGGGCCCATTTTCAAGCGCAGAGCAGGCGGTATTTCCTCCTGCCCATATGAAGGCGAAGAAGTGACAAAACACTATAAGCCTGGCACCGTCATTTCTGAGGCGACTCAAAAAGGCGATGACTTTAGTATTTCTGCAGGTCAAACATTGCAAGGGAATATCCCGGCCAATGAACTTGCAGTATTTAATGTAACTATAGCTAACTTATCTGCCTCAGATCTGTATCGTACTTATAGAATCGAGACTTATAGCGAATCAAATCCCTTTGGAGCTATAGTGCGTATTGACGGATTTCAGTCGGCAGATGTATTCCTCGGACGTGGAACGTCTGTCAATAAAGTCATAACCATCGAAAAAGGCCCTGGCGCTGTCTATGAATACAACAATATTCAAATCGCCGTTTATGCCGAATGCGAGCCACTTAGATCTGAGTTTATTGAATTGTCAGCGCATTTTTTACCAGTTTGTACTGATGTGAGCCTAGCAGCTCCCGAGGATCAATGGGTGCTCAACAACTTCTTTAACGATACGATGCCCGTAGCCATTATTGATTATAATATAAACACATTCGATCTAAAACGACTTCGACTAGACTATAAGCCTTCAGAGCAACCGAATTGGATAGCCCTAGAATCATTTTGGAAGGATACGACTGGATTGAATGATCCTTCGGCACGTATAATACCTACTACTACTCCTTTTGTTCTATATGATTGGCAAGTAGATATGATTACAGATGGGTCGTTTGATCTTCGCGCCGTCTCAGTTTGTGATCGAGCAGAGAACATATCAGAAACGCATAGTGGATATATGGATCGAATAAACCCTCATGCCTTCGGTTCCCCAAGTCCCGCGGATGGTGTGCTAGATCCAAACGATGATATTTTGTTAAAAATGAATGAGCCTATTGAGGTTGGAAGTGTGACCTCTCTCAATTTTGATGTGCGCGGGGTGCTGAATGGATCGCCTGTCAGGCATGAGACCAGTTTATCATTTGATGGCACAAATGATTATGCCACGATTCCAGAATATCAACTGCAAAAGAGAAGTCTGACCATAGAGTTTTGGGCTAAGCGCAATGGACTGACAGGTGAGCAAGCCATTGTTTCTCAAGGAATAAGCGCGTCTGATCAACTAGCCGTATCTTTTGACGCAAGCGGACGAATAAAATTCAGTTTGGGTG
The DNA here is from genome assembly GCA_964616755.1 of uncultured Saprospiraceae bacterium. GTDB lineage: Bacteria > Bacteroidota > Bacteroidia > Chitinophagales > Saprospiraceae > CAYNFR01. Next base: position 24,474 of record CAZTSI010000034.1, read on the forward strand.
ATAAGTCTCTGACCTCCAATCTGACAATAACAGACCAAGAATGGCGGCATTATGCGATCACTTATAATCGGACGACCAACACGGCTGAAATTTTTATTGATTTCGCTTTAGATAAATCGAACAGCGCTTTTGGAACAGATTATAATGCTACAGGCCCCATCTTGGTCGGCAAACATGCCGCGGGTACGATGGGCTTGTTCAATGGATTTATTCATGAACTACGCTTTTGGAATATCCACCGAACAGAATCACAGATTACCGCGAAAGGCAATGTGACATTAAGCGGTAGAGAATCTGGGTTGATAGGCAACTGGACCATGGATGAAGCGTGGGGGACTGTCGCCTTTGAAAGGGTAAGAAGCAGGCATGCACAGATTTCTGGGGCTACTTGGTCTATCTTACCTCAAAATCATGCTTTTTCGTTTAACGGTACTAACAATTATTTGGTAGCTAATAATGCTGGCACATTAGCATTTAATGAAGAGACAGATATAACTCTCGAGGCTTGGTTTAAAACAAGTGCTTCTAAAGCGCAATCGATTTTATCCAATGGCAAGGCGGATGGAACTCGTCCTGAAAATTTCGGATGGAATCTATATTTGAATGCGGCAGGTGCAGTCGTCGTCGAAAATGATGGCTTTAGATTGACCACCCCAGATAGTTTAAATAATAATAGTTGGCACCATGTATCCGTAGTCATCGAGCGAACAAGGGCCGTATCCATGTACATAGACGGCAAACTAGTTCAAACAGGAAATGCTTCAGATTTTAAAGGCTTTGCTGGGCCGAGAGTTTGGATAGGATCTAGAGGTTGGTTTGATGGTTTGAGTGAACAGAGAGACCAATATTTTAGTGGACTTCTCGATGATATTCGAATTTGGAACACTGCGCGAAAGTCTGAACAAATTGCGCGCGATTTCGTCCATCAATTGAAAGGGGATGAACTAGGGCTTATGGCTTATTATCCTTTTGACGGGATAACCAACCTGCTAGGTATATTGAATAGAACACCTGATCGGTTAGACGCCTCACCAAATTCTTATAATCTTAGTCTCGGTGCTGGCACAAATGACAATTATGTAATAGATGCGCCACCAATAAAATTGCCACGACTCATAGAGACAGTCAATATCACTTATTCATTAAACAATGATGAAATATTTATCGACATAACGGATCCACCAGCGCGTGTCGAAAATGTGACATTAGACATTACCGTTTCTGGCTTGAAGGACATCGCAGGCAATGTGATGCAATCTCCTGAAACATGGATTGCCTATGTCAATAAAAACCAAGTGTTTTGGCAACAAGAGTATTACCAGTTTACAAAAAAATTAGAAGACCCACTAAGCTATACGGCCGTGCTGAGAAATACAGGTGGTCGTCAAGAACAGTTTACGATTTCTAATTTACCTAGTTGGCTTTCAGCAAGTCCATCTTCCGGACTTATAGAGCCTAACAGTAGTTTGACCATAAGCTTTACAGTGCAGCCTTTGCTAAACATAGGTGAATATGAACAAGATATTTTTGTTAGCACAGCGAGTTTTGGATTTAACGAACGATTATTGCTTGACTTGAAAGTTACGGTAGATCCCCCAACATGGGCGGTCAATCCAGATTTGTTTTCAAGTAGTATGAATATTACAGGTCAGTTTATGATTAACAATGTGATCAGCACCGACCCTGAGGATATCATATCAGTGTGGGTAAACAATGAGCTAAGAGGGTTATCAAATGTACAATTTGACCCGACGTCTGGTAAGCATTTAGTGTTTTTGACAATTTTAAGTAATGCGGAGACATTTACACCACCGCCTATAGAGAATCTTGAATTTAGAGCATGGGATGCTAGTCGTGGGCGATTGTTGATTGGATTATTGCCAAATAATTTCAGGTTTACGACCAATCAAATATTGGGTAGTCGTACTACACCAATTCCAATATCAGCGACGGTATTGACTGAGCTTACATACCCACTAACAACAGGGTGGAACTGGATATCATTTCCTCTGGCATCCGTAGAATTGGGAACAGCGCCTGGCCCTTTAGGACAATTACAGTCCGTCCAAGGTGATGAGATCAAGAGCAATACTAGATTTTTGACTAGGGATAACAATATTTGGGATGGTGATTTGACGGCTTACAATACAGCTGAAGGATATAAGGTAAAGGTGTCTAAACCTGATACATTTATTTACTCGGGTACTTTTATGGATCCTTCGGTGGAGCCGATTACCATTATCAGAGGCTGGAATTGGATAGGGGTGAAGAGCGAATTTATCATTGATGTGGCTACCGCGATGGCCAGCCTTGATCCAAAGTCTGGAGATGTGATCAAAGGACAGCGCAGTTTTGCCATATACGAAGATGGCTTTGGCTGGGGCGGCAATTTGCAATTTTTAGAGCCCAAAAAGGGATACATGTTATCCTATCATAAGGCTGATACTTTACAATTTCCTGGTAATTTGAATATTAGAGAAGACAATGTAAATGCACTGAAAACAAATGAAATAGCCGCCAAGCAAAAACGACAGTATAAACGAGTAGACTTTACTCCTGGCAAGTATGGTTCGACAATGTCCTTAGTGGCAGCCATTGACGTTTGTGCGCAAATATCTTCAAGCGGTGATGTGATTAATCTTACGGAGTGGCAGTTAGCGGCGTATGCCAATGGAGAGTGTCGAGGGGTAGAAGATGCGACTTGGGTGAATTCATTGAATAAGTTTTTGTTTTATCTGAGCATAGATGGAGAAACGTCGGTGGCTCTTCAATTCAAGTTGATTAATAAAAATTCTAATGAAGAGATCAATCTAAATCAGGGCTTCAACTTTGCGAATAACGCGATTTTGGGCAAGCAGTCCGAGCCATATTTGTTTACCTGCGAGGCTACGGCGGATTGTGCGGATACGGTAATGTTTAGGACCACGGATATAGATCAATCTAGCCAGCAGATTACAAAACAAGCGAGGCTACTCTTACAAAGCAATGCTACTCTGCCCGCAGGTTTGAGATTGGTGTTGAGAGCAGGAAATGCCGTGGAGTTTTTACCATTGTTTGAAGTAGCCTCATCTACACTTGTCGAAGTGAACATTGAGGACTGTGATAACTCAAATAACTAAGAAATGAATCAAAACCAAAAATGTAAAGAGAGTTATTGCATGAACACAGAGCATTTCAGCAGGGGGCTTATGTTGTTGCTGAGTACATTGCTCGTGAGCGCGAATATCTATGCGCAAGTTCCTAACTGGATAGATCCAGTAGGTGAATATACGAACACGATGATAGGCACTTTTACGATATCTGACGAATGTGTTCCATCAATGGATGCCAATGATATAGTAGCGGTATTTGATTTAGCGGGTAATATTCGAGGAGTACGACAAACGAGTAATAACTTCAGAGCCTTTTTAACAATACGAGGCGAGTCTGATGGTGAATTGCTGTATTTCAAAGTGTATGATGCGGGAACAAATAAAGTGTATAACATCTATAATACGAGTATAGTATTTTTAGGCAATGGGAGTATTGCGTCACCGAGTAGTCCGATGATACTTAACTTTGATAGTGCGCCAACCAATGTAAATGCAGGCGAGGATCAAGAAGTATTCAATAAATCTTTTACGACGTTGGAGGCAGAAGGCATTGGAAAGTGGTCTGTTGTCGAAGGGTTAGGAGGTAGTTTTGTAGATAATACAAATCCCAAGACAGTATTCAATGGGGTGATCGGTCGAAAATATATCTTAGCATGGACTCTTGATGAGACAGAGGGCTGCATCGGGGAGACGGACGAAGTCATCATTTACTTAGTGCTCGATGAACCTGAGAATAACACGCGCACCTGTGGTGATGGACTTGACAATGATGGAGATGGTATTTACGACTGCGAAGACACGGATTGCGGGCAACCTACGATTAGCGATTTTACTTATGTTGAGCCGACGGCTATAGATTGTAACACGACTTTGGCTGATGGAAGTTTTACAGTTGTCTCAATGAATGCTGACCAATTCAGTCTTGATAATGGTGTTACGAGTCAGGCAAGCGCCACATTTGCTGATAAGAATGCTGGGGTTTACCAAGTGTATGCGCTTAATACGACCTCTGGCTGTAATTTGTCAAAAGAGGCTATTCTAAGGAATTCGCTAGACGTAGTATCGGGCATAAATGAAATGAATGTTATGGGGCCATCTATTTTATGTATGGGTCTTAAAGGGGTCGATTACTCATTAGATATTCCACGATTGGGGGACTTAACCTGGAGCTATACAGGGACGGGTGTTACCTTACAAGAAATAGGGGATCAACTAAAAGTTGATTTTGCTACCAATGCGACGGCGGGTGGTCTTATCGGCACCTTGTCGAGTCAATGTAGCAGTAAGTCGGATACACTAGCCATCAGTTTTGCGAGTGCATTTTTATGCAGTTTTTCAAATTGTCCTAAGAACATATCTATCACAACAGGGGTCTTAGAATCTGCAAATTCTCCACAAGTGTATAGAGCGGAGCTTATGTTGACGAGCGATGCGTTGATCGAGAATAATCATTTTGAATTTACAGCTGGGGTGGCTTTGAATTTTGAGAATGGCTTCACCGTAACAAAAGGGCTAAATTTTATAGCCGATATTAAAACATGCAATAAATAGCATCTACCAAAAAATATCCGATGAAAAAAATTACCTTATCCTTCTTAGTATTTTCTTTGACCTTACAGATGAGCGCTCAAGTACCCTGTATTAACGTTGGCGATCGAGATGGTGACGGTCTTTGCGATGATATAGATCCTTGTCCAGATACATTTGAACCAAATCCGGTCGATAGTGACGGCGACGGTGTTTTTGACGAGTGCGACAATTGTATTTCGACACCGAATGCTGACCAAATCGATCTAGACGGGGATGGCATTGGCGATGCATGTGATCCGTGTGTGGATGTGGATAAGGATACAGTTTGTGATCAACGTGATCGTTGTTTAGGATTTGATGACCGCATAGATATCGACTTTGATGGAATTCCTGATGGCTGCGACTCTTGTATTGATGTAGATACAGATGGCATTTGTGACGATGTCGATGATTGTATCAGCACCATTGAGTTAGGTATTAAATGTGATGACGGCGATCCTTGCACCATCAACGACCAATTAGATGCCAATTGCCGATGTACAGGCACCTTAGTGGATTCGGATGGAGATGGTGTATGTGATCTAAATGACAAGTGTCCAGGTTTTGATGATCGGCGCGATTTTGATGGCGATGGAATTCCTGATGGCTGTGATAATGATGCTACCTGCACAGCTTGTGCAGAGGATAGTAATGGATTAATAGTATTTTGTCATTTTACGCTCAATCCCCAAAAGCCATTGCTTGTCATTGGAAATTGTGAAAGTGTAAGTAATTATTTTGACAACGAAGGATACTTTGTCAATACAAAGGATCATTGTGGCCCTTGTACCTGCGCAGACAAAGGGGACGTAGATACCGATGGTGATGGTGTATGTGATCGAGAGGATCCATGCCCAACGGATGCAAATATAAGCCGGGGAAATTGTGGATGTGATGATCAGGATTCAGATGGTGATGGTGTGTGCGACAGAGTAGATAAGTGTCCGGGTTTTGATGATCGATTGGATTTTGATGGCGATGGTATTCCTGACAAATGCGATGAGCTGAATTACTGTGTGCCAGATTATGACAATAGTCTTGAGTGGATACAGAGTATATCAATAGCAGGAAGAGAATATAAAAATAGACAAAGCGATGGATTTACTTTTTATGACGAAGATGCAATATCTCTAGAGCAAGGACAGGCCTATACCCTAGAAGTTCATACAGAACACATTGATGACATAAAGGAATTGAGTATAACCGCTTACATAGATAGGAACAACAATGGATCATTTGGGGAGAATGGAGAAGAGATTCTATCCAATAGACTATTAGGATCAATAGAACACGAATTGAAAATAGACGATTTGCCTGTAGGAGCGTATCGCATGCGGGTGATGGTGCATTACGGCAGAATAAGTGATGCATGTCAGTTATGTATTGATGGAGAGGTAGAAGATATTTTGCTGAACATAATTGAGCCTCAACCGTGCCAAGCGATAGTCGAGAATTTTGACTACACTCCAGATCAACCCTTCGAGGACGCCTCCGGGGGAGAAGGTTGGGCAGGTACATGGCAGATTATAGAAGGGGCGGGGAAAGATTTTTCATTTTTACAAACATCTTTAAATGGGAATGTCAACGGCAGTAAATTGGGCATCTTAAGTTTGCCAAAAACCAGAATAGAATTTGCTCGTGAAGTGGATTTAAGTTCAACCGGGAATGATGAAATTTATCTTTCTATGTTTTTTGAAAAAGTGATAGGAACAGGTTCGCTGCAATTTTCTATTGGGTCCTTAATTTTTGGATTAAATGACAAGAGTCAGGTATTTTTAAACGACCCATCGAATGTGAAATCCATTGACGAAGGCGTCCATGAATTAGTGGTAAGAATCGAAAGAAATAATAATGGAGAAGAAGGGATTAGTATATGGATAGATCCGATTGATTTTGACCCTGACAGTGCTGCTGACCTTGTTGCACTAAAAGAATTATCAGGAGAGCTGACATCCCTAGAAGTTGAGATCGTCAATGATAATGGCTTTTTGCCATCTGTATATTATGTAGACGATATCGAAATTAGTTGTAATAGCGTTCTAAATGGCGCGCGCGAGAAAATGATTAAGAATAGACAAGCATCGCTTTTGTTCGGAAAAATTGATCAAGCGGTCAGCATAATTGCTAGCCCAAATCCTGTGGTAGGTGAGCGTGTCAATATTCAAATAGACGAGAGTGGTAATGCGCTATACCCCTATCATTTAATTTCCTTCGATGGCAAATTAGTGACCAAAGGCATCTTGCGTAGCGGCTCTAATGTTATTGATATTCCTGGCATGCAGCCGGGAATTTATACGGTTATTGTTCAAACGCGGGATGATATTAAGGCGCTAAGGATTGTGAATGGTCAATAGGCTAAAGAAGTAAAGGCAAGGAGGCTATGATAATTTTCTTAGCTGAGTATTAGTGAAGGCTAAGTAACCTAAGTCGTTTAAGCAGCGCCTGTGAAGGCACTATTGCGATCATCAATAGTCAGCGAATCCTTGTTATATATATCTTTCTTAGGCATATGTGAGCGCTTTATGTTTGTTATATAGAGGGCGACTATTGAGTGGCTACTTTTTTTGCCTAAATCCATCATCATTCGTTAGGTCGTAATCGTATAGAATACTACCTTTATGAATAATTTATAGAATATCCATCATGTCAACACTACTTTCCCTGATCATTGGTCTAGTGGCTCTCCTTCACCTATATTTTCTATGGCTTGAAATGTTTGGCTGGACTACTCGTGCCTATAAGGTGTTTAAGGGGTTTGATCGTGCCTATTTCGAAACAACTAAGACACTCGCAGCCAATCAAGGTCTATATAACGGTTTTTTAGCGGCAGGTTTAATTTGGACCTTTTTTATTCAAGATGAACTTTGGCGAGGACATATATCCTTGTTTTTTCTCGTGTGTGTGCTTGTTGCCGGCATCTACGGGGCAATCACCGCTGAGCGTAAAATCTTTTTTGTCCAAGGTTTGCCCGCATTAATAGGGATCGCATTATTGCTCTTGAAGTGATATAATTTTAACATATCCGTCAGGAAGTATAATAGTTATTCTTAAGACTAATACCTTTGCCCTTGATGATTGATTATCACAAGAAGGTTTTAGACAATGGGTTGACCATTATCGCAGAGCAAGATAACTCTACTGCACTCGCGGCTGTCAATATATTGTATAGGGTTGGATCAAAAGATGAGGATCCTAATTTGACGGGATTTGCCCATTTATTTGAGCATTTAATGTTCGGTGGTTCTAAGCATGTACCCAATTTTGACACCCCACTTCAGAATGTAGGTGGAGAGAATAATGCATTTACCAATACAGACAATACAAACTTCTATATCGTTTTGCCTGCAGAAAATATTGAAACTGCGTTTTGGCTCGAGGCTGATAGAATGGCTCATTTTAAGTTTAGCACCAAGTCCCTTTCAACCCAAAAAAGAGTGGTCATTGAAGAGTTTAAGGAGGTATGTCTTAATGTACCTTATGGGGATGTTTGGCATCATTTATCTTCCATGGCGTATAAAAATCATCCCTACCAATGGCCTACCATTGGTAAGTCACCAGAGCATATAGAGCATGCTTTATTAAAGGATGTCAAAGCATTTTTTAGAAAATATTATCATCCTGGCAATGCTATCCTTAGTGTTTCTGCGCCTATTGCTGTGGAGGAAATATTTGTATTGGCTGAAAAATGGTTTGGCCATATCCCTGGAAGAGATAAAAGCGTAAGCACGAATGCCATAACGAAACTTGGCTCGCACTCCGAAGTCCAAACTTTGTACAGTGATGTACCAGGGCCTATGCTCTATATGGCGTTTCATATGCCGGGTCGGGCGGATCGCGATTATTATGTGTGCGATTTGATCACTGATATCTTGGCAGGTGGCAAATCCTCACGGATGTATCGCCAATTGGTAAAGAAAGAAATGTTAGTGAGCCAAATTGATTGTTTTATAACGGGCACTATTGATCCAGGTCTAATAATCATTGAAGCTAAGCCAATGCCCGACGTGACTATTGAGCAAGTATCAGCGGCAATTTGGCAATTACTAGAGGAGATGAAAACCACTTTAATCGATCAACGGGAAATAGAGAAAATCAGCAACAAGGTAATTACGACCCTTGCGTTAAGTGATCTAAATGTGCTCAACAAGGCTATATCAATGGCCAGTTTTGAGTACTTAGGCCTGATTGAGAGTATGAATACGCAAGAGGCAATTTATGAATCCATAAGCCCCGAAGAGCTACGAGATGTGGCATCCCGATATTTTCAGTTGGATAAATTGATACAATTGAATTACCTGCCTACCGTTTCAGCTAAGTCCGAAGGCATTTCTGTCTGATCGCAAAGCGATGGCAGAGTGAGAGATATTACTATCTTCACATTTTAACAAACATGTGATATGAAAATTACTTTTTGTGGTGCGGCGAGAAACGTAACGGGCAGTAGCCATTTGATTACGCTTGAAAATGGGTATAAAATATTATTAGATTGCGGATTGTTTCAAGGTTCATTTCAAGAGGATCTCGAGCGAAATAGGCGATGGCATTTTGATCCAAAAGAAATTGACTGTTTAGTCTTATCTCATGCCCACATAGATCATACAGGTCGAGTGCCACAATTAGTCAAAGATGGATTTCGCGGCTGTATTCATGGTACTCATGCTACACGCAGCCTTTGTTCGATCATGCTGATGGATTCGGCGATGATTCAAGTCCGAGATGCGGAGTCTTATAATGAACGTCAACGGAGAAAAAACAAAAACAAGGGGCGAGATAAAAAATTCATTGTTAGAGAACCTCTCTACACAGAGACGGATGTTCAAACGACTATGCAATTGTTCACAGGCTATAGTTATGATCGATGGTATAATATTTCACCCGATGTTCAGATTCATTTTAGGGATCAAGGCCATATTTTAGGCAGTGCGAATGTCATGTTGCGCATCAAAGAAGGAGCTGCATATCGCACTATCGGATTCACAGGAGATATTGGTAGGCCTGACCGACCAATTTTGCGTGATCCTAGACAAATGGATGAAGTCGATTATTTGATCTGTGAGTCTACCTATGGTGACAGAGAGCATGAATCCAAACCCGAACAGAAAGGCATGTTGCTTAATGTTATCAAAGAGACATGTGTAGATCGAGGAGGCAAAGTAATTATACCTGCTTTCAGCGTTGGCCGCACACAAGAGATCGTCTTCATGTTGGATCAAATGTATAATGCGGGCCAATTACCTCGTGTTCCTATTTATGTAGACAGTCCATTAGCGGTTAATGCAACGGACATTTATGGTATACATCCTGAGTGCTATGATGATGCGCTCAATAAATATCTGCTTACGGACAAGGATCCATTTGGGTTTAAGAGTCTACATTATGTCCGATCTGTAGAAAAATCAAAAGAGCTAAATACGCTCAAAAGTCCTATGATTATCATTAGCGCAAGTGGAATGATGACAGCTGGTAGAGTTCGTCATCATCTTTACCACAATATTGAAGATCCCAAGAGTACATTTTTGATGGTAGGCTACGCATCGCCAGACACAGCCGCTGGTATTTTAAAGGCAGGGGCAACTGAAATTAAAGTTAAGGGCGATTTACTCACAGTTCGCGCTAAAATCGCAAGCATGGACTCCTTTTCTGCTCACGGTGACCGAAACGAAATGATAGACAATATTGCCAATCAAAAGAAAAGTGCAAAAAGGCTGTTTTTAGTCCATGGAGAATATGAAACACAACAAGCATTTTTGGAATATTTAGGTCAAGCAGGTTTTCGAAATATTGAGATTCCAGCCGAAGGTCAAACCTATATCTTATAAAAAAAGGATTCCACTGTTCTGTGTGCATTTGGAATGGACGAGTTAAACTCTATATTATGTAAAATAGTGTCTTGTCCCTGTGTTCTATACCTTGGTCATACTAACTGATTTTAAGCGTAATCGAGACAAGATTTGTTAGTCTGTATGCTCATCGACCAAATATTTTATTCGTAGTTTTAGCCTAGCATCAATATGGTATTAGCATCATTAACACGATTTTTTTTATTTGTACCCCTCGTAGTTGCGATGGGATGCAGTGTAAATACCCTCGCGCAAGACCGTCCTACACTAGCAAGAAATGCAACAGCCCAAGGATTGGCTTTATCAAGCGACTATCAACAAGTTTTCATAGATTATGTGCCTTCTGATGCAAGTTATCTAGACTCCTTGAGCGAGGCCATGATGCAATCTTACGATACCCTCCAGAAGATCATGCTTTTGAATGATTTAGCCTATTACTGGCATACGCGAAATTTGCTCAAAGCAGATAGTCTCGCACAGCTGGCCTTAAAATACTCTGACTCTGAAGCTTATGAGTATCAAAAGGCATTGACACAAGTCCGATATGCCGCTATACTCTTACGTCGCGAAATGCTTGAGGACGCCCAAATCTTGCTAGAAACAGCCATGTTAAGATTAAAAGAAGCGGATTGGCCATTGGCATTAACGCAGTTAGGGTATGTGGCAGAACGAAAGGGGCAACTAGAAGCTGCAGCAGAATTCGCGAATCAAAATTTAGGTATTTCAACCAATTATCAAAATTTTTGGGGACAGGCTATGGCACTGAGCGATCTTTCTAATTTATTTTGGAAGCAAGGCAGATTTCAAGATGGATTAGACATTGGACGTCAAGCATTGGCAATATTTAAAAATAGAGGGATTCCAGACTTGGATTATGACTTCACCTACTATGTGGTGGCCAATAATTTGATTGGTCTAAAAAGGAATGACGATGCTTTGAATTATCTTGACAGCGCTATAGTTATCGGTGAACGTTATGGATTTTATAATAATCTCAGCGATATATATATCGCAACCCTTGATATTTATACTGACCTAGAGGATTTTAAAAAAGCGGAGTTAAGCTTTAAGCTTTCGATGAGATATGCAGATTTGCTTGATAATGCTTTTATGAAAATGAGGACATGGCTTTCGCATGGTAGAATGTTAAATAAAGCTGGTCAGTACAATGAGGCGATTGCAAGTCTTAAGAGAAGTTTAGAAGTAGCCACTGATCAATTTGGTGATCAATATTGGTTATTGCTTGTTTATGAACAATTGGCAGAAGCTTATGTTGGGAAGGGCGATTATGAGAATGCCTATCAATTTATGAAGTCCTTTACTGAATATAAGGACAAAACACTGACACTAGAGTCTCAAAAGAAAATTAGCGAGTTGCACGCGCAGTACGAGGCCAAAGAAAGGGAGTCCACCATAAGCCTTCAGTCTATTCGATTGAACAGACAGAATATTCTGTTGATGTCTACTGCCCTTTTGCTAAGCTTTTTTGGGGTAGGTGCATTCTTATTATTCAGATTTAATAGTCGATTGCGTTTTTTAAACGCTAATCTTAAAACAGCCAATATTGAAAAGGATTTTCTATTAAAGGAGATCCATCATCGAGTCAAGAATAACCTTCAGATTCTTTCATCTCTACTTAATTTGCAAAGTGATCATATACAGGACAAAACCACGGCTGATGCTTTAAGAGAAGGGCGTAATCGAGTAGAATCCATGGGCTTGATTCATCAACGACTATATACTACAGATCATCTTGCTGCTGTAAATATGCCCGAATATGTATCCGAACTAGTGGCACATTTAGTTGCCTCCTTTGGCCGATCCAAAAACACGCTAGAAATAAAAACTGATATTCAAGTTTCGCTCGTCGATGTAGATACTGCTATCCCGCTCGGACTCATTATCAACGAATTAATTACAAATTCTATAAAGCATGCCTTCGTTGATGGCCAAAAAGCTATAGTACATATTTCACTTCGTCTAACTGAAAATAATCAATTGTTGTTATCGATAAGAGATAATGGCCAAAAAATGAAGACACTAGTGGATACCAAAAATTTGAATTCTTTTGGGTCATCGCTTATCGTCATGTTAACAAAGAAATTGAAGGGTGAATTAACAGTGGATACCCGACATGGATATCATACTATCATTAGATTCACTAAATTTAAAACTGTAGAGCGAACAAAGACATATGCGTCTTTAGCGGTCAAAGAGTATTGATATGGATCGGTGTAATTTATTTCATGTTTTCTATATTCTGGGCTTTATACTGGTGAAAAGTTGGGGGGCTTTCGCCCAGGTTTCTTCTCAAGACATAGTTATTCCTGCAAAGTCTAGAGTGAGCACACATCCATATCTTTCATATCGATCAATAGAGCTTTATGGTCAACTTCAAATTTTGCAGGATACTTTCGATCAATATACTGTTGAGACGATCCTCCATGACGAAGTGTTATTTCGGGCAAATGATTCTAGACAATCGTTTGATAGAAGGTCAAGTTATTGGGCTAAGATAAAATTAGTCAATTTGACAGATACTATACAGCATTATTTCCTGAATTCAAGCGGCAAATGCAACTTTAGTTAATAAATTAAATTCTTCTT
>CAZTSI010000035.1:0-36307 GCA_964616755.1 uncultured Saprospiraceae bacterium
CGAACCAGTGACCTCTACCCTGTCAAGGTAGCGCTCTAAACCAACTGAGCTAATAACCCAAATGCATTTCGCCCTGCAAAAATATAATTCCCTAGGATATATGTCCATATATTGTCACAGAAGTATCTTCTTCACCCTAAATATTGGTTAGAATGAATTTTGCGTCAAAGGTTATTGATTATCATTTTGCTTTACACCCTAGTGATTGGGCACTGCCAAGTACTTTCGAGTTGATTTACCCGTTTGAAGATGCCGAGACGCGTCGAGTCTTTACAGAATTTTATACTCAGTTTTTTTCAGATCAACGCAAGAGGCATTTGTTGTTTGGCATTAATCCAGGGCGCTTCGGTGCCGGTGTAACAGGGGTGCCGTTTACGGATCCTGTCATCATGAAGACGGCTTGTCAGATTACACATGATTTTTCAGATCGACACGAACTTAGTTCGAAATTCATCTACGAACTTATTCATGAGCTTGGTGGGGTTGAGGCTTTTTATCAACGCTACTATATTAGCTCGCTATGTCCTTTAGGGTTTTTGCGAGAGGGGAAGAATGCCAATTATTATGACGATCGCAGCCTATTTCTTGCAGTTAAGACCAATATGGTACGACACATTCAAGCGCAAATTGACTTTGGGGCATATACGGATAAAGCCTATTGTATTGGCATGGGCATGAACTTAGAGTACTTTGAAAAGTTGAATGAAGAGTATGCATTCTTCGAAAAAATCATTCCTTTACCACATCCGCGCTGGGTTATGCAATACAAGAAGAAGGATAAATTGAATTTTTTGAATCAATATATTCGAGAGCTCAGGAATGTATAGGATCAATTGTGAAAACACCAACTTCTATCTCAGAATGTAATATCTTTCAGCTAAAAAAATGAAAAGTGAAGTCTACCGTCCAATTTTAATTTCTTTAATATGCTTGGCACTGGTCATTTTTGCTTTAGATAATTGGATATCTAAATTGACCGTCTTCGGCCCAGCAAATGTTGTGCATCTAATAAGCGATGAGGAGCAATATTTAACACAGCGTGAAATACGTAATATTGAGGCGATGCATTTTTCCTATGAAGAATTGATCAAGAAGGGTGATGAGGCAGTTGAAAATTCAAAATTTACTTTGGCCTCTGGTTATTTCTTTTATGCCAAAACCATATTTCCTGATCGCGTAGAAGCTAGGCTTCGTCTTTGCTATAGTCTTATGAAGCAATGTCCAGGCATCCATGATAAATGCCGCTCGGCTAAAAGGGAGTTATATTATGTCTTTCAATATATCGAAGGTGCGAGCTTCTCAGAGCGCGATTATGCTAACGAATTAAGAGCTATTATGGCTATGGATGATATTGTAAATCTGGAGGAAGCTGAAGCGATGCGGCATATTTATTAGCGGTGTATCTGACCTTCTAACCAATAATCATTTAAATAGATACAAATTAAATTGAATTAATTTGATTAATTGCGTATTCAACTCCTCGCAATTCTGCCAATCCCTTTAATCGACCAATCGCCGAATAGCCAGGATACGTAGTTTTACCTAAATCGTCTAATATCTTTGCTCCGTGGTCAGGACGCATTGGTATTTGTCTATTTTCGCTTAGCGAAATATTTCTTACCTGAGATAAAACTCGATACATATCTGCGTCTCCTTCTAAATGATTGGCTTCATAAAAATCACCATTGTCTAAGCGCCGAGTATTGCGGAGATGCAGGAAATAAATACGAGCACCAAATGTTTGTAACATAGAATACAAATCATTATCCGCTCGAGCTCCAAATGAACCTGTGCAAAAGCACAAGCCATTAGACATGTTGGGTACTTTTGAAAAAATATAATTACAGTCATCCGCTGTACTCAATACCCTCGGCAAACCAAAAACCGAAAAGGGTGGATCATCGGGATGAATAGCTAGCTGCATGTGCAACTCATCTGCCACTGGACAAATTTTTTGTAAAAAATACACAAGATTTTCTCGCATTCTTGCTGTGGTTATCCCCCTGTACTCTTCCAATTTTTTCTGCAAATACGCTAAAGTAAAACTTTGGTCGCTCCCAGGCAATGCCATTAAAAGACTCTCTTTAATGGACTGAATTTCATCATCGGCCATTTGTTCAAACTGCGATTTGAGGCGTTTGAATGTTTGAGGGGAGTATTCATCTCTAGCGGCTGGTCTTTGTAATATGAACAAATCAAAAATGGCATATTTGTCACGACTGAAATAAAGGATTTCCGATTGTTCAGCTGTTTTATAGGCAACGTCTGTTCGCAACCAATCTAGCAAAGGCATAAAATTATAGGTTACAACCTTTACTTTTGCTTGAGCTAAATTACGTAGAGAAAGGATATATTTTTCGATAAGGCTGTCTCGATCATCATAGCCCAACTTGATGTGGTCATGGACGGGTAGGCTCTCTACAACGACCCAGTTCAATTGTTGCTGAGCAATTAGGGATTTGTGTTGGTTGATCTCTGCCAAAGGCCAAACTTCGCCTGGAGCTATGTCGTGCAAGGCGGAAACAACCCCCGTACACCCGGCTTGGGCAATGTCTTGGAGTCTTACAGGATCCGTAGGTCCGTACCAACGCATCGTATGAATCGTATTTTTCACAATAGCTAGTGTTTACATTAGTTAAAATCCAATGGCATTACCACCATCTACGCGCAATATGACACCATGAATGAAACTGGCTTGATCAGATACTAAAAAGGCCACAGCATTGGCCACATCTTCAGGTTCACCTAGCCTAGCCATGGGAGTCCGCGATAAAACTTTTTGTTTTCGCAAGGGATCGTTATCCAATGCTTTTGATGACATTGGCGTGCGAATAAAGCCAGGTGCAATGGCGTTAACACGGATGCCTGTTTCGCCTAGCTCAACAGCAAGGGCGCGAGTCATTCCGTCTATGGCGGTCTTTGAAGTGCTGTAAGATACGATATAAGGTATGCCGTATTGTGCCGCCATAGAGCTAATATTTACTATGCTGCCGCGCGATGCTTGCTGCAACATTACTTTGATAACTTCTTGCGTCAATACAAACACTCCCGTGGTATTGACTCTCAGAATCTGCTCAAAATCTTCTTTACTAACGTCGAGTATTGGTTTCTTTTGATTGATACCAGCATTATTAACTAAGATATCAATACGTCCAAAGCGATTTACAATGTCTTGTACAAATGGTTCGCAATGATCTATATCTGCGATATCATAGTCAATGGCATGACAGTCATCGCCCAAGGCTTCCTTCGCTTCTAGAAGTTTTCCTCGATTTCGTCCTGTAATAATGACTTGCATGCCTTCTTTTAGAAGCCGATGCGCGGTAGCAAAGCCCAAGCCTGAAGAGCCACCCGTAATGATGGCCACTTTTTGATTGGTCATGAGATTAAAATTGATTCATAATTATCATCACAATTTACAACAAAGCTTGTCAATTTACGCAAAAGTGCTCAGCCTCTTTGTTTAATTTGCAATGTAGATGGACTCATTGCTAGAATGGCATATCAGACCATATGTAGGGTAAGTATGGATGCAATTAAATCCAAGAAAGGCTTATTTCGTCCATGATACTGATCATTTCATCCAAATTCAGTAAGGCCTCGTGCAACTATTTATAATTTAGAATCGTCTTTCCATTTGTACTAAACTTACTTTCATCAAAATCCAATATTATGAAAAATATATTCTTCGGTTTGGCCTCTCTTTTAGTTGTCAGTTCCACAATTATAGCGCAAGATGAAACCAGAAAGCTCAGCTCTTTTGAAGAAGTTTCAGTTGCTACCGGCATAAACGCTACATTGATTAAATCGACAGAAAACAAGGTGAAACTTACTGTTCAAAATATTGACCTCGAAAATGTTATAACTGAAGTAAAAGGTAACAAGCTTTTGGTAAAAATAAAATCTAAAGGTTGGGGATGGAATACAAAGAATAAAAAGGTCGAAGCTAAGATTTATTATGCGTCTCCGTTGACATCTATAATGGCTTCTTCAGGGGCTATAGTAGAGGCTGAAGAAGCAATATCTAGTACAGAATTGAACATTAACGCCAGTAGTGGATCAAATGTATCGGTAACCATGTCAGTGAATGAATCTAAAATCGTAGCAAGCTCTGGAAGCTCCATAGAGCTACTGGGCACGGCAACAAATATCAAAGCTAGTGCGAGCTCAGGGTCTAGCATAAGGGCAAGTGATTTAATGTCGCAAGTAGCAACGGCAAGTGCTAGCAGTGGTGCCTCTATTGATCTTTGGATTGAAAAGGATCTTCAAGCTAATTCGTCTTCAGGAGGCAGCATCCGATACAAGGGCGAACCACAAAAATTAGATGTCAATAAAAGCTCAGGCGGCAATGTCAAAAAGCGAAATGGCTAAGGAGTTATAGCAACAATGGTTATTAGTACGTGTGAAATCTCTAAAAATCATCACAGCTAAAGCATTCACCACTGCCTTGATGACCATTGTGCTACTAGGGTGGCTTTTCTGGCAGCATTTCCATGGTGGCGTACCGAGTCATCATATTCTACATAACGAAGACTTTCCCAAAATATCAAATTGGTGGGGTGCATTATTGCTTCCTCTTTTGACTTGGCTATTGCTGAGCAGAATTGAAAAAAGAATTCCATCTCAAGATGCAGTCAAGAAGGCTTTCAAGGAGCCAATCACCAGAATAGTGGGCTTATTCTTTTTGGGAGTAGTCATTGGACTTGCCTTGTCCGTTTCTTTTAGTGTTGAGTTCAAGTTTTTTTTAGATAATGTTTTATTTATATTATTGGGTCTAAGTCTTTTAGTTCCTATCCATTATTCAGAATTTATTTTGGGCTTTGTCATCGCTATGTTCTACACTTTTGGGGTGATTTTGCCAACAGCCTTCATCCTTATTTTTGCGGGGATAGGATTTCTTCTCTTTCGATTTGTGCGACCAATAATCTTGAAATTATTCAGAACATTGATACGCAGTTAGCCGTCTTAAAACACAGTTAAGAGACACTAGCTCAATATGATTTGCGAGAGGGATAAAGATGTACCTCAGATCGGTTTCTAGTGGCAATTGAGCCTATTTTCCTAGATATTCAGCCCCCCACAAACACTTAATACCTGACCGGTAACATAACGCGAACCATCACCCGCCAAATAGACACAAGCCGCAGCTACATCGTCTACGCTGCCAAAATCATTGAGGGGGATGTTAGCTATGTAGGCATCTTTGGTGTTTTGATCGAGTTCGGCGGTCATTTCCGTTTGGATAAACCCTGGCGCTATTGCGTTGCATCTGATATTTCTTGATCCCACCTCTTTGGCAATCGACTTCGTAAAACCAATAATGCCAGCCTTAGATGCAGCATAATTGGCCTGACCCGCATTGCCAAATACACCAACGACCGAGCTCATATTGATAATCGAACCCGAACGTTGTTTTAGCATGGTTTTCAAAACACTTTTGGTCAAGGTAAAAACGGATTTTAAGTTGACCTCAATCACCTCATCCCACTGTTCTTCGGTCATGCGCAGCATCAAATTGTCTTTAGTAATACCGGCATTATTGATTAAAATATCAATACGACCATAGTGCTTGACGGTCTGGTCTATCAATGCTTGGGCCTGCTCCATTTTACTCGCATCTGACTTTAGGGCCACCACATGATCGATACCCAACTCTTGAACTAGTGCCTGAGCTTCTGCATCAGATGAACGATACGTAAACACAACTTTGGCACCCTCCGCCACAAATTTTGTGACAATGCCTCTGCCTATTCCTCGAGTACCACCTGTAATGATGGCTACTTTGTCTGTTAATGATCCCATTTTAATGCGTATATTTAACCTAATCGAGGTTTTTTCTGTTAGAAAAATTATAAATCATTCGCAAGATATGAGTTCTATTACAACAAAGCTCCCTTTGAGCCCGCCCGCCTTATCTCTATTGCCACTTTTTTATGTTGGTTGGTCTGATAGTGTTTTGAGCCCCTCCGAAATGAAGATGATACACGCCCAAATTATGGCTATGCCTTTTTTGACAGCTGCTGACAAAAAATATTTACTTCGATGGACTGATCCTTTAAGCCCTCCTGATGAAGAAGTCTTTAGATCTTGGCTCGAGGCCATTAAATATTATGGTGGCCGTGTGCCCGATGCTTCTGGATTGGTAGAATTGGGCTTGGCAGTAGCCGCCGCGGGTGGTGCCGAAAACACAGCAATGGATAGATCAACGAAAGAACATCTTGATAAACTAGCGCGGACTTTAGGAGTAGAAGGCAGGCTGAGCGGAGTCATGTTATTAGACACTGGTCTGAACAAATCAGACGCTTCGCGCTATAGCACGATTGATGTGCCGGCTATGATAACGCATCTAGATGGAGATCACCATCAACTCAGCGATCGCATACGTCAATTACTTAAAGATCCGCTGTTTAAGCAAAAATTTAATCCTAGCAAAGAGGCTTTTCGTCAACTCACACTGGATCGCATTAAGGCCCTAGCTCAGCAAGGGTTGAGCGCCTATAGTTTTCCTCAAGAATTTGGAGGCGGTGGCCGCCGCAGAGAGCATATTACTGTTTTTGAAATGCTAGGCTACAGTGACCTCAGCATGACGATAAAGTTTGGCGTCCAGTTTGGGCTTTTTGGCGGCGCCCTATACTTGCTTGGCACTCATGAGCACCATCGAAAATACCTTGAGCCAATGCTCAAAGGACAATTACTTGGTTGTTTTGCTATGACGGAGACGGGTCACGGATCTAATGTCAAAGGACTCGAGACGACCGCTACTTATGATGCACAAACGGATGAGATAATTATAAATAGTCCTTCTTTCGAATCGGGCAAAGAATATATTGGCAACGCCTTACATGCTAGCATGGCAGTGGTGTTTGCCCAGCTAATCGTCGAGGGAGTAGGGCATGGGGTTCATGCTATTCTTGTGCCCATACGAAGTGCTCAAAAACACCCGCTGGTCGGAGTGCGCATCGAAGATTGTGGCTACAAAATGGGCCTAAACGGCGTAGATAATGGACGGATATGGTTTGACCAAGTGCGCGTGCCCAGAGAAAATCTGTTAAATAAATACGCGGATATTACCGAAGAAGGTAAATATGTCAGCCCTATAGCGAGTGATGCTAAACGTTTTTTTACCATGTTAGGGGCACTTGTTGTGGGGCGAATTTGTGTAGGCCTAGCTGGCGTTTCGGCAAGTAAAAAGGCTCTGACGATAGCCATCAAGTATGCATTAAAAAGAAGACAGTTCAATCATAAAGATAGCGATCCTGAGACCTTAATCATGGACTATCCAACCCATCAACATCGCCTGTTACCGTTGCTTGCCACGACATATGCGTATCATTTTGCGCTAAGAAGTCTGGCCGACGAATATGCCGAGAGTGACGGAGAGGATATGCGTAGAATTGAAACCTTAGCGGCAGGTCTCAAATCTAAAGCAACTTGGCACGCTACCCAAACCATTCAAGAATGTCGAGAGGCTTGTGGCGGAAAAGGATATCTTATGGAGAATCAATTGGCTACCCTCAAGGCAGATACGGATATCTTTACCACTTTCGAAGGAGATAATACTGTTTTGATGCAACTAGTCGCTAAAGGCATTTTGACAGAATTTAAACAATCATTTCATGATGATAGTACAGGAGCCGTCATTAGAGTTATTTTGAAAAGAATAAATTATTCTATTCAAGAATTGAATCCATTTCAAAAGGGAAATACCGACAGTGAGCATATTCTTTCAGACGAGTTTATACGGGAGGCCTTAGAGTACAGATATCAAAAACATTTGATGAGCTTGAGCGAAAGAATGCAAAAGTATTTGAAAAGGAAGCTCGATCCATATCAAGCTTTTTTAAAAGTCCAATTGCATATGGTAGAGATGGCACATGCCTATATAGATAAATTGTGCTATGAGTCACTTAGCGAGCAAGCTTATACGCATGCTACAGCCAATCAGCAATCGTTCATACAGCTAAGCCAACTGTATGGCTTGACCATCCTTGAACAAAATAAAGGTTGGTTTTTAGAAAATGATTATTGCTATGGATCAAAGACAAAGGCCATACGACGCGTACGTGCCAAGTTGATAGCAGATTTGCGGCCTGATGCAGAAGCTCTTGTAGATGCTTTTGGCATCCCTACGGAGCTATTAGCCGCCCAAATTGTTGACTAATATAATGATTTTTTTTTGGAGTTTATAATGTGAAATGCGATATACGCGTTCTTCTCTATTCAAATAAATTCCAGTTCTATCCACAATTTTTTTTCAAGATTGTGCGCTGATGTAAATTTATATGTAACCTCGCTTTTTCGCTTACTACCGCTTACGCGGCATTTTCAGAAATTTGATTATGAAAGAAGGTACATATATGAAGTAACTAAGTACCTAAAAATGACATTCTTGACCCGAATTATTGCACTTGTACAACCAAATAAAAAGTGGGTCAAAAGTTGGACATGAGATATTTCTTTATATCTTTATAAGACTCTTCCTGAGTTTTATTTTCGACCGGTGTCTCACTCGGTTCTCTCACTTTACTTTTTACCCTAAAAAATCTTTTCACCATGTATAAGTTTATCAGCATATTTCTATTTGTGAGCCTTTTTTCATTTCATTCTCAAAGGCTTTCTGCACAGGATTCATTAGAGCTAGAAGAAGTCGAAGCCCTTGCACTTTATACGGATTTTATGGATAGTATAAATGCTATCTTGACCTATGAGACGGGGACTATCACCTTGCATAATGGCCTCGCCATGATTGAAGTGCCACCAGGATTTAAATACTTGAATGCGTCGCAAAGCGAGATGGTCTTAACGGATCTGTGGGGCAATCCACCAAGCGAAGAAGGCTACGGCTCTCTTGGCATGCTATTTCTAGAGGATGAGACTCCCTTTTCTGACGAATCGTACGCCATAAATATTACCTATACAGAAGATGGTTATGTGGATGATGCTGACGCAAAGGACATTGACTTTAATGAGCTCTTAGAGATAATGATAGAAGATACCAAAGAGAGCAGTGAATATCGCAGCTCTATAGGGTATGAAACGGTGGAATTATTGGGTTGGGCAGAAGAACCTTTTTATGATCAAACGAGCAAAAAATTACATTGGGCCAAAGAATTGAGTTTTGGTGAATCCGAAGAGCATACCCTTAATTATAATATAAGAGTGCTCGGTAGAAGGGGATATTTAGAATTAAATGCCATATCAGGAATGAGTCAATTGGGTGCTGTCCAAAGTGCAATAGAACCTATATTAGCTAGTGTTCAGTTTAATGAAGGTAATCGATATGCAGACTTTGTGCCGGGTGCGGACAAGATGGCGGCGTATGGTATTGGTGCATTAATCGCAGGTAAGATGTTAGCTAAAGCTGGCATTCTGGCTAAAATAGGCATCTTCGCATTAAAGTTTTGGAAGGTTGGCTTGCTGGCTTTGGTAGGTTTAGGCGCTGGAATACGAAAATACTTTTCAGTTAAATCGTCTAAGACAATAACGCCCGAAAGTAGCGAAATGTAAAAGTCAAAGCATACCCATTTTACTAACCAAGTTATAATGGGGCGTTGAGCCAATTACTCCCGTACCACATATTTCCCCCAGACCCATCCGTCTTCTGATTGGTACTTAATTTTGCACCATTGCCCAGGTACGCCATCCACTGTATCAATAGCGTTGTTATAATAGAGTATAATCACACGGCTGCTGTCAGGAATTTTAAGTTTTACCTCGGAATCTATAGTCGGTTCTCGTCTGAGATTTAAGGTAGAAGCATCTACATCTATAAACCCTTGTTCTAAGACATATTGATAATTATAAGCGGCTAAATCTTGCTGGAGACTGCGGATAGTAGAATCTTGTTGAGCGGTTAGACGGATCAACTCTTTTTTCGAAAGAGCCTTAGTGGTAGATTGTTCAGAAGATGTAGGCATGAGAGATTTTAGGACACTTGCAGGGGTTTTCTTAAGATACAAGGAATATCCCAATAAAACGATGACTAAGCACAAGAGTATAAAAATTATCCATCTAAGGATGATAGATTGATTGGTACTATTCGTGCCCCTGCGCGTTCGTTTAGCCATTCTTACTTAGTATCTTGAACCGCCTTATACATTAACTCTACTTGATCGAGTGTGAATTGTTTAGCGATGCCCGCTTGAAATAGATATTGTTTATCTCCTCTAACTTTAATATGCCTAAAGTCATAGTTAATATAATCTTCGCCTATTTTTCTCTCATAGATAAACCCTGTGGGTTCTTCGAGGATCATTTTTGAGAACGTCTCTAGCCCTGAAACATTAGCCTTTAGTTCGTTGATAGATTTAGTGGCATCGAGCTCGCGCGCCTCTGATTCATAAATTTGTAAGGTAAATCCTGCTGAATCCGTAATGACAAAATCCTTCATGATGGTTAAGTCACTTGCGACAACACCTATTTTTTCTGGCGCCATTATTTTTAGCGGCAGACCATGAGTCAACAAATCAGTCTCGACTAACTTGACGGACTCATTACACGAAAGCAAAAGAATCAATGTGCAAAAGAGGTATAATTTTTTGTAGTTAAGTATTTTCGAATACATTTTATCAATTTAGCGCAAAAGTACATTCCTGTGAACTATGTTGCGTTTATTGATGTAAATTTCCTTATTATTCTTCAATTCTCTTTGATCTAAATAATTATGAGACAACTTATTAGTCTTTCACTGCTACTTCTCCTCTCGTTCACGAGCCTGACAGCACAGTTTACCAGACAAGACACGCTGCGGGGCTCTATTACTCCAGAGCGAGAATGGTGGGACTTAACCCATTATCATCTAGAAGTCGAAGTGATACCCGATACTAAAACTCTAAAAGGCAAGAACAAGATCAGCTATACAGTTCTCAACCCATTTCAAGTCCTCCAAATTGATTTGCAAGAGCCTTTGCGCATTGACCGAATTACGCAGGATGGACAGCTACTAGAGTGGCATAGTGAAGGTGCGGCACACTTTATCTCCTTAAAAAAGAAACAGAAAATAGATGAAAGAAATACACTGATTGTCTCATACAGTGGCACTCCGCATGAGGCCGTTCGCGCACCGTGGGATGGGGGGATCAGTTGGAAAAAGGATATGAACGGCAAGCCATTTATAGCATCTTCATGCCAAGGTATAGGCGCCAGCATCTGGTGGCCATGCAAAGATCATATGTATGACGAGGTCGATAGCATGTTGATGACAGTCACTGTGCCGGCTGGCTTATATAATGTATCTAATGGTCGTCTGGTCAGTGAAGAAATATTGTCAGACGGACGCTCGCGCACTACTTGGGGGGTCTCCAATCCCATTAATAATTATGGGGTAAATATCAATGTAGGTGACTATGCTCACTTTTCTGAGATATTTGATGGCGAAAAGGGCCCCCTTGACCTCGATTATTATGTGCTGACTTCAAATCTCGAAAAAGCCAAAGTCCAGTTTGCGCAAGTTAAGCCTATGATGGAAGTATTTGAATATTGGTTTGGCCCTTATCCTTTTTATGAAGACGGGTTCAAACTTGTAGAAGTGCCATACCTCGGCATGGAGCACCAAAGCAGTGTAACCTATGGCAACGGATATCAGAATGGCTATCTAGGCCGAGATTTGAGCGGTACAGGCCGTGGTTTGATATTCGATTTTATCATCATTCATGAATCAGGCCACGAATGGTTTGCCAATAATATCACCTATCGCGATATAGCTGATATGTGGATTCATGAAGGTTTTACAGCTTATAGCGAAAACTTTATTGTTGAAAAATGGCTGAATGATAAAGAAGCAGGTGCTGACTACGTGCTCGGCACCCGATCCAATATAGCAAATGAGTCGCCCATTATAGGCACTTATGGAGTGAATAAACGTGGTTCTGGTGATATGTATTCCAAGGCTGCCAATATGCTCCATATGATCAGATATATAATTGATGATGATGACAAATGGCGATCGGTGTTGAGAGGATTGAATGAAACGTTTTATCATCAGACCGTTACTTCAGCACAAATTGAACAATATATGATCAACACTTCAGGCGTTGATTTAGCACCCGTCTTCGATCAATACCTTCGTGATACACGTATTCCTATACTCGAATATAGAATAACAGATAATGGCTTGCGCTATCATTGGATAAATACCGTGGATGGATTTAGAATGCCTATAGATATCGAAATAGACGGCGTCAAGCATCGCATTAACCCAATGAATTTTTGGAATGAATTGAAGTTAGATACAAAACCAAGTTCCGTTAAGGTAGATCGCAACTTTTATGTAGCTGCGATGTCAGTGCTTTGATTTATCAATAATATCTTGGGTCATTTAAACAATCGTGGTTTAAAGGGTTGCTTTTCGATAGCTTAATATTTTTCTCAAATAAAGAGATGAAAAAAGCCTGAGCTACTCGATACGTGCTACTATTTTCGCACTACAAATCGTCCATCTACCAACACTTCTTTGAGGGCTAAGTTTTTTAGAACATCCGACTTATAGAAATAACAATCGCGCATTTCTTTTTTTGCAAATAATTCTAGCTGATCACCATTGTTTCGAGAGCCGGGTTGGGTACTATTGCCGTAGCTCATAAGCACTTTAGCCCTTACTTTATCACCAAATTCGATGACACTTTGCCAGCTATCACCACCAGAAATATAGGAAATGCCATCTTCTTTTGGTGCTTCTGCCCAAGCTACACGAAATATCCCTACTGACCCTTCTGCACCATTGCCAGGCAAGTCTTTATCATTGTATTTGATTCGATATACATCTCCCCAAGCCACATCGAGCGCTGTTCCTTTATCGATAAAATTTTGTGCTACCTCTTCTAAGGCTCTAACAGCAGCAATAGGATCGGTTAAATTTTGTCGACTATAAAAGGCGTCATTGAGACTCCACGGTTTTGAAAAATTTTCTGATTTGTTAATGCCGAGTTTTCGTGCCCATTGATAAAAAAGAGCCATGCCTTTACTGTTAGCATCTGCTTGCCTATCCCATTTATTTAGCACTTTCATGGCTGCTGTTGCTGTCTCATTGCCATGTTCAGAAACAGCTTTATCTAAATCATCTAGAAATCGATCTGCCATCTCAATACGAGTAGAATTCTTATAGGCCACTAATTCATCAAAGCTAATCGAATCATCTTCGAGGAGCATTCGTACGGCGCGAGTAGGTCTAAAACCCATTTCTATTGGTGCTACATAAGGCTTATAATCTTTTGGGTCTATCATTGTCGGATACGTTGATGTCCAAGGGGGGTCATTGGCATTTTGAAGCCAACCAGTTTCGGGGTTTTCTAATTTGGGCAATTCATCATAAGTCAATATTTCAGACCAAATGTTTTCGGACTTGGTGCCATCTACCATTCCGGACCAAAAATTCCAATCACCTTTTGGACGGCGTGGGATTTGCCCGTTAAAAAGGTAAAAAATATTTCCTGCCTTGTCTGCATACATCACATTAAAAAAAGGTATTTGGATTTTCTTTAATGCTGATTTAAATTCGTTCAAATTCTTGGCGCTAGCCATTTCCCACCATTGGACGATGCCATACGGTCGATCAAAGCCAGGCATTTTGACACTATATGCGGTATCATTGGCTACACTAACTACATGACCAAAATCCTCAGAACTCAAAAAGTCTACCTCTTTGGATTGAAGCACTCCCGCCTCATCTTTGATTTTAAGTGTTTTCTTTTTGATCGAGAAAGCTTTGGTTTTACCATCTACTACATAACCGGCACCGTCCATCTTCAGTACATACGTATCTGCATTGTCTATAGTATTGTTTGTATGACTCCAACCGAGGTATTCATTAAATGCTATGCCCAAAGTAGGAAGCCCTACTAGCGTTGCACCATACATATTGATCCCTGGGGCATTAAAATGTCCTTCGTAAAATAACCATTCATCAAACCACGGCAAATGAGGATTCATGACCAACATCGCATTTCCGCTTGCACTTTTCGATGGTCCGATAGCGTAAGTGTTAGAGCCTTTTTCTGCTGCGGCTCTTGCTGCTCCTTGAATATCATTACCCCCCACAAAGCGACTATAAATGACAAATAGGGCATGCCGAAGTATATCATCCCTCTCTATGGGTAAAATGGATTTATGTCTTGCCAATATAGCACCTGGAACTTGCGTAGCGTAATCATTCATTCCTTTGACGAACTGCGAAATATATTCTTTAAACTCAGGGGTTTGCATGGTAAACCATTTTTCAGCCGTAGCCGGAAAATCGAAGGCATGCACCATCATATCGTTCGGAAGGGATTTTGCACCAAAATACTCGGCAGCTCGGCCCCTCGAATAAGCGTAGTTTTTTAATATCGTATTGGCATGGCTGTGCATTTGCGCGTAGCCAAAAGTGTAAAATAGTTCATTATTATTTTTGGCATAAATATGAGGTACTCCCCATTCATCCCATAACAGTTCTGTGCTGACCTGCGCTTGTGAAGCTATAAAGGAGGGGTCATTCGGTTTCATCGTATAGGTCGGTGAGTTTCTTGTTATTACTTGTACGCCCGGCTTTTCTGCGAGGTTTATCGATGAGGTCGATTGACAGGCGAAAAGGACCAAAAATCCGAAGATGAGGGGATAATTTGAAGAGATTTTCATCTATTTGGTTTGAATATTACTGAAAACTTTAAATTTAGAACTTCCAATGAAAAATGAGGCGATTTGATTAAAATAATCACGGTATCAATTCATAATTTATTGGCATCAGGTGTGATCAACACAGTATTAAATTAGTTAATAGAAAAATTAAGCAAATGAAGACTATTAAGGGGCCGGCCATTTTTTTGGCTCAGTTTATGGGCGATGAAGCGCCATTTAATTCATTGGACTCCATCTGTGCCTGGGTTGCAGACTTGGGGTATACAGGGGTACAGATTCCAACGTGGGATGCAAGATGTATAGATCTTGAAAAAGCGGCGAAAAGCCAAGCGTATTGCGATGACTTAAATAAGCGCGTCAGAGCTCATGGCCTAGAAATAACCGAATTGAGTACTCATCTTCAAGGTCAACTCGTAGCCGTGCATCCAGCATACGATGTTATGTTTGATGGATTTGCACCTGAGCACGTCAAAGGTGATCCAAAGGCACGTACTAAGTGGGCTGTCCAACAAGTTAAATGGGCCGCTGATGCAAGTAAACGCTTAGGATTAAAGGCATCTGTGACCTTTTCTGGTGCACTATTGTGGCATACCATGTACCCATGGCCGCAGCGCCCTGCCGGATTGGTAAATACGGGATTTAAAGAACTCGCCAAGAGGTGGTTGCCGATTCTTGACCACTATGCTAAGAACGAAATTGATTGCTGTTATGAGATTCACCCAGGAGAAGATTTGCACGATGGCCATACGTTTGAGCTTTTTTTAGAGCATGTCAATCATCATCCGCGCGCTTGTCTGTTGTATGATCCGAGCCATTTCGTGCTCCAACAGTTAGACTATTTACATTTTATAGATTTATATCATCACCGCATAAAAATGTTTCACGTCAAGGATGCAGAGTTTAATCCGACCGGAAAATCTGGTGTATATGGTGGATATCAAGGTTGGGCAGACAGAGCAGGTCGTTTCCGTTCGCTCGGTGATGGACAAGTTGACTTCGGGGCAATCTTCTCAAAACTCAGTCAATATGGTTTCGATGGTTGGGCAGTGATGGAATGGGAATGCTGTATTAAATCTTCTGACCAAGGAGCCGAAGAAGGCGCACCTTTTATTGATAGTCATATCATCAAGGTAACCGAAAAGGCCTTTGATGATTTCGTAGCTGCAGATGCGAGTGAAAAAACGAACCGAAAAATTCTGGGGCTAGCTTAACGTAGAAAATGCGAAAGGCAACTAAAGTAATTTGTCGCCAAAGGTGAAATGTCAGCAAAATTATGCTTGGCTTGGATGAACCATTAGCTATATATGCTTTAAATGTGTCATGCTTTATATGAAAAGTGTAGTTTTGGCACATAAATTTACCGAGGCATGAGAATACGTTTTGTTCTGATTGGAGTGATGCTTCAATCCCTTTTGTTGGCTCAGACGGATACCTCTGTAGCAGAATTGAAGCTGAATGAAGTTGTTGTAACTGATCTCTTAACGTCATCATTGGCGACCTCTGGACTCTCCTTGAGTGTCATTCGTAGACCTGCCGATCAATCACTACAAGGGGCAGCAGATATTATCAGCCGAGTCCCTGGGATGTTCGTAGATGCATCAGTCGGAGAAGCCTTTACAAGGGTCTATTCTCGTGGGGTTAGTCTTAGTGCTGAAGATGATATTGGCTGGTTTTATATTTCCTTGCAAGAAGATGGACTGCCTGTAACCTTAGGTCAATATCAACAATTTGCTCCTGATTTTTTCGTGCGATCGCATCTCGGAATGTCTAAAGTGGAAGTGTTGAGAGGTGGCAAGTCATCTATTCTTGCCCCAAACTCTCCGGGTGGGGTTGTCAACTTCATTACCACTCCTCGAATGGTCGATTCTCCTTTGCATATGAGATTAACAGGGGGTATGTATGATGGCGGTCGAGCCTATGGTCGCATCGAAGGGCACGCATCTGATATGATAGAGCCATTGGGCATCGCTTTAGACGGTTCATTTATGTACAGGTATGATCAAGGACCACGTAGGGTAGATTATAGTATGAATAATGGCGCTCTGTTGAAAGTAGGCGCTAGCAAGACACTAAAAAATGGTCTTATTTCTTTTTCTCTCAAAAGTCTATCTGATAGGGTCAATCGTTACACCGGTGTGCCAGCGACCAATTGGAATGATCCTGAACCAGCATTTGGCTTTAGCTTCCAACAATCTACAACGCTACCTCCGCCGATTCTTGGTCAAAGCGAGTTTAATCCTGCGAATGGTATCGGGGCAAATGAATTAGCCGGACGTGTAGATATTGATCTTCAGTTGGGTCAATGGAGATTGACTAACAAAATGAAGTATTCGTCAAAAAGCCTAAACTGGAATACCGCCATTGGTGGACAGCCTATTGGTTTGGATAATTTTATAGCTTATTTTATTAGTGGCGATCCTTTTCCAGCGGGGATCATTGATATTAATGGCGGCGAAGTGGTTGTGGACAATTCTGGTGCCTTTGCAGTGTTTCAAGGATTAGAACCTTCTTTTGACTACATTTCTGGTAGGCTGCCAAATGATGCTGTCATGGGCACAGGCTTATGGCAAAAGGACGACCAGATTAAGGACTTTATGAATGAACTCAAAGTGTATCGTGTTTTCGAAAATATAGAGACTAGTTCAGGATTATTTTTCGGACGTGGCAATACGACTATCGGTACCAATGCGAGTTTTTACTACACGACCTACGAGGAACAATCTAGACCATTAGAGGTGAAGTTGATAAACCCAGGTGAAGCGCCTAGACAATTGAGCACTCAGGCAGGGGTTAGCAATATTGACGGATTGTTTTATGAGGGGGCAGACATCAACATAAGTCATATCTCATTATTTACAGATTGGCGCCTATTGCTCACCGATGCGATCAAATTTGATCTTGGGTTGCGTTGGGAAAACATTGGACACCATGGGTCGAAAGATCGTTTTGCTCCAGACACGAGAACAGGTGGTATTGATGGCGACCCTTTGAGTAGTTTTGATAATAACCCCTTAGTGGCCTACGGTCAAGATGAGTTTGATTTTAGGTATGCCTATCTTTCGTATTCATTGGCAATGCATCTTGACCTTAGTGACCGAACGGCACTTTTTACCAGACATTCTTTGGGCAGAAAAGCACCTGAACTAAATTATTATGTCAACAACTTTAGCAACCAAGCTGTCAATGAGCCAGGAAGGGTGCAGGATGTTTGGCAGACAGAGCTAGGTATAAAATATCGCGCGACAAATGGTGCTCTGGCAGCTACCTTGTTCAGATCTGAATTGAAAAATGTCGGCTTTGTTGATTTTGTCTTTGATGATCAAACCAATCAGATTTTTTATACTCCTACTTTATTCAACGAGACTAGCACCAATGGTATCGAATTAGAAGCTGAATATCAATTGACAGACAAGCTGCAATGGCAGGGCTCTGCTACTTGGCAACGAGCACGATTAGACAAATACAATCTTTATGATGCTGCCGAAACCCTTGATCAATCCGATGATCGAATTCTAGATTTTAGCGGTGGAGTTGTGCCACATAATCCAGATTTTATGTTTAGAACTGGCGTGGTCTATTCTAGCGATAACTGGTATGGTGGCATAAATTATCAATGGGTAGGAAAGCGTTATGGAAATTTTCAAAATGCGTTCGTGTTGCCGGGTTATGGTATTGTGGGCGCCGATGTTAGCTACGCCTTAACACAGAAAATGTCATTGGGCCTCAGAGCACGAAATTTGCTTAATTCAACTGGACTGGCCAATTTTTTTGGTCCTAATGAATTTGGTAGCAGCGCAAATCAAGCTAGTGCAGAATTCATTGCTGCTAACCCTAGTGGCAGCTTTACAGTGTTTCCTATTATGCCCAGAGCCATTTATTTTTCGCTAGATTACCAATTTTGAGGTCGAATAAACCGTCCATTAAGTATAACCCGAGGATAGAGTCATTCATCAGAAGTATTGGTCGGTAAGACCTGAAAGGAAACTTAATTTAACATATACTAAAATATTCGATATATAAAGTGTTGATATGCAATTAATGCAAATGTTCTTGTTGAAATTCTTTTAGAATACCCGGTGACGTGATGAGATTGGCACTATTTGTGAAAGCAATACCCTAGTTCTTTAACTTTTGAAATACTTAAGGGATTAAGTATTGGAGAATTCGGAGCGGCTACTGGGGGGTATGCCGCTCTTTTTTATTCATATCGCGCCAATCTAAAATTTTGGCCATCCCAAATGCCATAACGAAACTGCGTTACCCAATCGCCTAGATTGATATAATACGATTTTTCATTACTCAAGGGATGGATAATAGGCGAGTGGCTATGTCCCATGACATAATAATCAACAGGATGTTGAGAAAGGTGTTTTTCACAATGGCTAATGGCTTGACTATTAACTAGTTTTGGATCATCTTGATCATGTTGTCGGCTCATTTTGCTCACACGACGCATAATCCCTAAGCCTACGCGTGGATGTATCATGGAGTATAGGATAGATGCATATCGGCTGCGCATAAGTTTTTTGTACGCGTTATATTTTCGATTTCCTGGGCCAAGACCATCTCCGTGATGTATGTAGAACGTCGCACCAAACCATGTGTTTAACCACTCATGATCATGGATAGTCAGACCAACTTCGCGCTGCAAATAATCAGTCATCCACATATCGTGATTGCCTTTGAAAAAATGAATTGGGAGACCTTGATCGCATAACTCGGCGAGGGTCCCTAGCAAGCGCACATATCCTTTGGGTACAACTGATCGATATTCAAACCAATAGTCAAATACATCTCCCACCAGACAAATGGCTTCTGCCTCCGCTGAGACAAACCGTAGCCATGCAATAAGCTTTTTTTCTCTTTCGAGACTGGTCAGCTGGGCATTGATACCGAGATGAAAATCAGAGGCGAAAAAAATCTTCTTTCCCATAGTGGCCGAAAAATACTTCAATTAGCCCGTATAAAGTATCGCAATACCTCGGCTTAGTAAATAATCGTATTTTAGCTTATCAAAATATAACAAGATGAATTTGAATCTTAACGGTATGAACGCACTAGTTTGTGGTGGATCTAGAGGTATAGGCTTAGCAGCAGCAGAAGAATTGGCGTCTATGGGGGCAAACATTACCTTAGTGGCTCGCGACGTTGGCAAATTATCTGTGGCTGCCGCAAACTTGGATCGAAAGCAGGGACAGGATCACGATTTTTTATGTGCGGATTTTTCGGATAGCAGCGATCTAAAAGTAAAAATTAACAGAGCTCTCTGGTCAAAGAGTTATCATATTTTGATCAACAATACGGGTGGGCCACCGGCAGGCCCAATTTTTTCAGCTGAACCAAGTCAATTTGAACAAGCCTTTCACAATCATATTATTTGTAATCAGATATTAGTCCAGGCCATGGTACCCCATATGATCAAACTAGGCTATGGGCGAATTATCAATGTTGTTTCTATTTCTGTCAAGACGCCAATCGAAAACTTGGGGGTATCTAATACCATTAGAGGTGCCGTAGCTAGTTGGTCAAAAACATTAGCCAATGAGTTAGGGCAATATGGAATAACAGTCAATAATGTCCTGCCAGGATATACAGATACTGAGCGTCTGCGCGAACTATTCTCCGCTCGCGCCCAAGCTACGGGGACGAAGTACCAATCGATCTTGCAAGGACTGGCAGAGCTTACGCCCCTCAAACGTATTGGACAGCCACAAGAAATTGCCGCGGTGATTGCATTCTTGGCATCTCCTGCAGCATCGTTTGTTTCTGGAGTGAACTTGCCTGTCGATGGAGGTAGATTGCCCTCCATGTAAATGGTTATAGATGGGGGCTTTAATTATTCATCTACAAATAAGGCGGCGATAGAACGATATTCATGTGTATTACGGATAGCACGAGCAAAAAGTTTACCGCATGACAACACCTTGATTTTACTGCTAGCCTTTTTAAGTGGTATTGTATCGGTGACAATGACCTCCGACAAAACAGAAGCTTCGATGCGCTCATAGGCTGGCCCTGATAGCACTGGATGTGCCGCAATGGCTTTCACGCTTTTAGCGCCCTCATTTAAGAGTGCTTCGGCCGCCTTGCACAGAGTCCCCGCCGTATCAATCAAGTCATCCACCAAAATGACATCTTTACCATTTACATCACCGATCACATTGATGGCTTTGACTTGATTTGCTATTTCACGTTCCTTGTCGCAGATCACTAGATTTTTATTGAAATGTTTGGCATAAGCTCGAGCGCGTTTCACTCCTCCAACATCAGGTGACGCAAAAATCGTGTTTGACAAGTCTTGTTTTTGTAGATAAGGCACAAAAATGGCGTTGCTTTGTAGATGGTCAACAGGGATATCAAAAAAACCTTGCAGTTGGTCTGCATGCAAATCCATCGTCACAACACGATCAGCGCCAGCCGCTTCTATCATTTTAGCGATTAACTTAGCTGAAATTGGCACTCGTGGTTTATCTTTTCGATCTTGACGTGCATAGCCAAAGTAGGGTATTACAGCGGTAATATATCCAGCTGAGGCGCGCTTAGCGCTGTCGATAAGTAACAACAACTCCATTAAATTTTCGGCAGGAGGAAAAGTAGATTGTATGAAAAATACATAGGCGCCGCGCACAGATTCTTGAATGACAGGTTGGATTTCCCCATCACTAAATCGATTGATTTCTACCTTGGTTAGCTCATATCCATAATATTCAGATATACGTTCGCCAAGATAATTGGACGACTCACCAGAGATAAGCTTGACTTCAGACATAAGAAGGGTTGGTTAAAAGTTGGCACAAAAATATAAAATTAGCCACCCCTTGTTGCTTTTAATCCTTCCATTGATGTATCAGTCCAAAAATTTTCTACTTTCACATTTAAAGTATCTTACCATTATGAAAAATAATAAGATCATCGTATTGAGCTTACTTTCTCTAGGAAGTCTGCTGATGTCATGTGCTAGCACCAAAACCATCGCCCCATCGCCAGAAGATCCGTTGATGGCAAAGGCGCGTGAGCTGGCGCAGAGGTACATAATTACTGATGGGCATGTTGATTTACCCTATCGACTTAAAGTGAGTAATTTCCAATTGACTAAAGAGTATCTCGGCATTCCAATTGACACTGATAAAGGTGACTTTGACTATGTACGAGCAAAAAAGGGCGGCCTAGATGTCCCTTTTATGTCTATCTATCTTCCGGCAGGTCTTCAAGCCGAATCAGGAAAATCAAAAGCATTAGCAAATGAACTGATTGACATGGTAGTTGGGATAGCTAATGAGCATCCAGATAAATTTGGTATCGCCAAAAGTGTAGCCGATTGTGAACGTCTATTTAGGGAAGGAAAAATTGCTCTGCCGATGGGGATGGAAAATGGATCGGGTATCGAAGACGATTTAAACAATGTCGCTTATTTTAAAGATCGTGGCATAAGCTATATTACCCTTACACATGGCAAGGTTAATCTTATATCGGATTCCTCTTACGACCCAGTTAAAAAATGGAACGGATTAAGTCCTTTTGGGGAGGATGTAGTCCGCGAAATGATCCGAGTCGGTATTATGATAGACATCTCGCATGTATCAGATGAGACATTCTTTGACGTAATGGCGATCAGTCCAGTGCCTGTAATCGCTTCACATTCTTCTTGTCGTGTGTTCACCCCTGGATTCGAACGAAATATGTCTGATGAAATGTTGGCGCGTTTAGGGCAAAATGGCGGAGTTATCCAGATCAATTTTGGCTCTAGTTTTCTTGATAAGGAAGTAGCCGATGGACTTGATAAAGCTCGAGAAGAAATGGGTAAGCTACTAGAAAGCAAAGGACTCAAATATACGGATGAAGAGGCGAAGGCTGTCATAACTGAATATAGCAAATCCAACCCTGTACTCTTGTCAGATGTCAAAAAAGTAGCCGATCATATAGATCACGTCGTCAAAATAGCTGGGATCGATCATGTGGGTTTGGGCTCTGATTTTGATGGTGTAGGAGATACATTGCCTACCGGGCTAAAAGATGTGTCACAATTTCCCAACTTAATTTATGAGTTGTTAAATAGGGGATATTCTGATGAAGATATCGCCAAGATTTGCTATAAAAATGTATTCAGAGTATGGTCTGCAGTAGAAGCGTATGCACAGAGATAAAAATTAAACATAGATATTAGAGTTATATGCTGCCTCGTTATTAGAGTGATCTGAAATAAAGAAAGGTCGAGATGTCATTATGACGACCACCGTGCGACAATTCGAAACGTTTAAGTGGCTAGATGTCGAAGATCCGAGTCTGGAAGAACTTCAAGCTCTAATAATTCCATTTACCATTGATGTTAATAACTTAGAAGATGTACTGGAAAGAGGTCACTTGCCTAAAATTGAAAAGACCGAAGAGTATTTGTTCATTATTCTGAGAGCTTATGCATTAGATAGCACCGAACAGACTATGCGCCTAGGAAGCATCTCTAATAAAATCGCGATTTTTGTACACGCCCAAGGATTGCTCACGGTACATCGAGCACATTTCTCATTTTTGCATCACTTGTCGAAGTCTTATGATACCACTTTTGCTCTCGCTTTAGATATTATAAACGAAATGCTATTGAGTTATGATGAACCTCTTCGAGAGCAAGATGAACTTATAGAAAGGTTTGAGCAGGAAGTTTTTTTGAAAGAACAGCCCAATTTATCGACGCAGGCTCTGTATTATCATCGTACAAAATCGAGATATATTCGTAAAATTTTGCAATTGTCTCAAAGTGTCATCAGCCAATTAAAAATACCTCAAGAGCTAAACTCGACGTTGCAAGATTTGAAGGATACCAATCTTCACTTGCTTCTCAAGGCCGAGGAGATTATTGATGATTCGCATACATTGCTTAATTATTCACTGTCTATTTCTGCCCATAGGAACAATGATGTAATGCGGTTGCTGACCGTTTTTTCAGCCTTCTTTCTCCCACTGACGTTTGTAGTAGGTCTATATGGCATGAATTTTCACTTTATGCCAGAGTTGGCATGGCGCAGCGGCTATTTATTTGTATGGGTGATCATGTTAGCGGTATCCTTGGTCATTATGATATGGTTTAAGCGCAAGGGAATTATCTAAAACCGACTAGCCAATTGAAGTCGAGCTCATGCTAACTTGCATTGTAACGTACAAA
Source organism: uncultured Saprospiraceae bacterium (assembly GCA_964616755.1). Taxonomy (GTDB): domain Bacteria; phylum Bacteroidota; class Bacteroidia; order Chitinophagales; family Saprospiraceae; genus CAYNFR01. The sequence goes on from CAZTSI010000035.1 coordinate 23,768, forward strand.
TACGTTATATTTACAAAATGAACGTTTTCAACACCTACATTTTAATTGTTTTTATAAGCCTCTTTGGAGCTGCCCATTATTTGGCCGCGCAGACGACAGATGAGATATTTGAAGAAGGCCAATTTGCTTTATCGGCTGATGATTATATCTCTGCGCTTTCATTATTTGAGTCGTGCTTCGAGCAAGATTCTTTGCGCTTAGATTGTTTAGAATTATTAGCCTCAACGCAGCATACATTGGGCATGATGGCAGGGGCAAAAGTGTCCTATTTGCGATTAGCCGAGGATAGCATTTTTGCCTTTGATAGTTGGCGAAGGCTTGCCTCCATTTACGAATTAGAAGAAAATGCGCCTAAAGCTATCAAGTATTATACGCTTTTGACCAAAAAGGATACGCTCAATCCATATTTTTTTAGAAAGCTTGGGCAATTATATCAAAATGCAGGGTTGAATGTTGATGCATTCTCACATTATGGAAGAGCGCTATCGCTCAATAGGGCAGATATTCAAACCATTAAAGGGCTTGCGGAAATTTTTATCGATAATCAGCAAAATACATTGGCGGATAGTCTTCTACATCATGCCTTGATACTTGATCCTTCCAATAACAGCTTAAAACTCCTATTATCTAGATCACTTTATGGACAAAGGGCATATGCCAAAGTAGCGGTGATTTTAAAGGAGGTATTTAAAGATGTGGGATTAAACAATTATTTTAATAAAATGCTCGGGTATACCTATTTGCAGATAGACAGTGTCGAGCAAGCTGTTTTTTATCTGCAGGCCTCTCTAGTCAATGAAAACAACCCAGAATACGCCGAATATTACCTGGCCATCGCTCATGACCGATTGGGTGACCAGCAATCTGCTCAGTTTTTCTTTGAACGGGCTCTCAACAGTGGGATTTCGAAAAATACACCCATTTATCATCGCCAATTAGCAAAAATTGCCCAAGCGAAAGGCAAAACCAAAGAGGCAATCGATCATTATCAACGAAGTTTGGATTATAACTTGGATGGCATGACCTATTACCATTTGGCTACATTAGCAGAGGTTTATTATAAAGATGTTCAAGTGGCGATAAAATACTACAACCAATATTTGTCGAGTGATCATGAAGATGCACAAATACGTGATTATGTGCAAAAAAAAATTTATTACTTAAAGGAGAAACGACATATGGAGCGTTAAGAGGCTGGGTGATTCTATGTATTTCCAGCAAAGTATTGAAGCACAGAAAATTATACTTCTGAGAGATAAGTGAAAACTGAAAAAGCAAAACTACAATGTATGCCTGGTTTATTTAGTTTCTACCGCTAAAGCGAAGGATAAAAGAGAATATCCTGTACAATGTTTGTCGACTCAAAATGTGTCCAATCTTCCTTGGTATACTTCAAGCGATCTTCGATGATCTTCATGACACCCGGATTCACGCCCAAGCCTAGATGGCTACCTCTAACTTGTACATTCTGGTGCCATTTATCCACCAATTTTTCCATACATACTTCCCAAGGCACGACACCATCCTCTTTAGTGTATACGGCGGTGGTCGGAACTGGTGCAGGTTTAGGAATATCGGCCAGTAGCGCAGGATCCACACTTTCGGTACCACGGCCTTTAGTAAGTAGGCGATAGATCCAGACAGCATTATTAGGAAGGCTAACTCCACTAAAGGGTGATCCTAAAGTAATGACTTGCCGCACGATTTCGGGGCGCTCTTTGGCCAGCTGACGTGCGAAAATACCTCCTAAACTCCACCCGATTAAACTAATGGGCTGGCCAGTTTCTAAATACAGGTTGTCGAGTTTGGCTAGTAGGTTGCCTAAATAGTTTTCACGTGCGTAATTTCGCCCTTCTCCCCAGCCGACAGCATTATAGCCGAGTTTATTGATAAACTTACGTAATGGCCCTGTAGAATAATCTGTTGCCATAAACCCTGGAAGCACCATCACAGGGTGACCATCTGCTTCGTGTGATTCTTTTTGAAGCGCCTGAAAGGGTAGGAATGTACCATATTCGAATAGTGCACGTCCACTTTCGGTCAAGAGCCAAAATAGGGAAGGCTTTTTTATCGCCGCGTCATCTGTCATAGTCAAGTACTTGTATCCTGAAAGACTGTAAAACCAACAGGAAATGTAAATATATCTTTTAATTGACAACAAAAGATAATTTTACCACTAATCCTTATTGGCACTTGTTCTTTGTTCGTTTTTACCAATAACAAAGAAATGTTTGGAAAAATTCAATGATTTACGCCACATAGAAAAAGCCAAGGTGTCCGAAGACAACCTTGGCCTATGTCGCATGAATATAAAATGTACGCTCTTAGTTCTTGCTAAAAAGAGTTTTGAAACGCTTTCTAGTGTCGAGCACTTGTTCCTTCACCATTTCTAAAGTGTTGAAAAGAATGTCCTGCTGATTAGCTGCTAACTTAAGACCGCCTTTTACGGCTTTGTCTGCTACATGCTGCCATTCTGCTCCACGCTTTACGGTCACATCTACGATTTCTTCAGATGTTTCTAGCATGAATTTGTTGATTTCTTTAGCTGTTTCTTTTACTTTGTCAAAACGCTTAGTTACTTCAGTGTTTACTGTTTTCTTAGTTGCCATGATTGTTATTTTATTTTTTTAGTAATTTATTTTAACGATTATTTGCTTAATTTTTGAGCCTCTTGTGGCCATAATGTTGCATCAATAAGGCTATATCTAGAACCTGCTCTTTCGAGGATGGCCTTCAGTTCTGCTATGCTAGTCGTAGCTAATGTAGCATAGTTGGTGATCCCAGCATTCTCCAGTAGTTCCGCTACTTTTGGGCCAATACCGTTGATTTTCTTCAAGTCGTCGCGGCCTATAGTCAAGTCGGCTACTATACCTGCTGACTCTGATACATTGTTGATAACCGTTTTGCCTGCTTTTGAAAAATTCTTATTTAATTTTTCAGCAGTCGCTGTAGCTTCCTTGGCAAGTGCATTTGCTTTTTTAGCAGAATTCGTTACCGTCTTTTTAGCCACCTTAGCTGCTTGATCCATCGCATCTTGGATATCTTTTCCGATAAGGGTATTGACCTGAGTTTTACCTTTTTTGTATTGAGATTTGATCGTTTTTAATGCATCAAAAACGATGTCTTTTTGCTTCTCGATAAGTGGCTGACTGTTTTTTACGGCCTTAGACATAAGCTTCTGCCATTGTTCGGCGGTATGGATAGTACTGTCAATAATATTGTCAGAAGTCTTTATAGCTTTTGCATGAACTTCATCCATATTCTTGGTAAGATTCTGTTTCAATGCTTTAGTTTCTTTAGTTGCCATTTTTATTTTTATTTAAAATTATTATGATACAAAGATGAATAGCACGAGTTGCAGATGAGTTACAAACACCGTTAAGGCTAAATAAAAAGTAAAATATTTTTTTAATGGGCGACTAATGTGCCATTATCTCTTGGTAGAGCTTCTTTGTATGTGGCAGTGGCGCGATCCCAAATTCTTCCTCTAAGACGTCACAGCATTGTTGGTAGGTCTTGATGGCCGCTGGACGATTTCCATTTTGAAAGTAGGCTTGCATCTGAATACGGTAGGCATCTTCCCATGTTGGGTCAATATGAAGCGCCTGCTGCGTTAGTCTTATACTTTCCATCGCTGAAGAGGGGAGTCTCAATTCAGCTAGGTCTATATAACAACCCAAAATTAGCACTTGCAATCTTTCGCGTTCTTCAGAACTCCAATCTTCAAAATGACGCTCGGGCAAATAACTTCCATGATGTAGATCAATAGCTTTTTGATACAAATCGATTGCTTTCTGTGGTGAAGAAGCTTTTATGGTATTGGCAAGACGGATGTATTCTTCGATGATATCAGCGTCTATCCAACAAGAGTTAAGCTCAAGATAGTAGCTCAAGCCTTGACGTCGAATGTATTGGGTCTCGGATCGGTTATCGCGTTCGGGTTCTAATATTTTATTGATACCATGTAGGGCAACTTTAAAATCGCGATCTCCGTCCTTTGAGCCGGCATCAGGCCATAATCTGTCAATAATTTGTTCTTTGTGTAAAGCACGACGGTGTCTATTGGTTATAAAATACTGCAATAATTGAATTGTCTTATCTCTGCCCCAAGCCTTAGAGCTAATAGTCGTTCCTTGACATTGTATATTGAATACACCTAAAGTTTGGATAACTAATGTGGCATTCTCTTGCCTCAGTTCGAGTTGTTCAAGTGCTTCATGCCAAGGATCAAGGGATGTTGACACCCTTATCTTTTTTTGGATAGCTGCGCCAATTCCTTAGCCATATCTGCCATTTGCTTATTCATGTCGTCCAAGCGATCCATGATAGATTTGAAATCATTCCGACTAGCCGCTCTCCAGCTATCAATCTCGATTCGTTGACTAATTTCATCGCTGACTTGGTGCAATTGATCTTGTATGTGTGCGACTTGTTTTTTGGGATCTTTGATGGCATCCATCACTATCTTAGGCCCAGAAGTGGCTACCTTTTTCCAGATATCAAAGCTTTTGCGCAGCAACCCTTCTTGCTCTTCGGGTGATTTATCTTCAGTAGCTTCGAGCGTAAGTTCAGAGAGTCTTGTCTTTATAAAATCGATTGCGTCATTAAATTCGATGAAATTGAGTTGTTCATCCCCTTGGACATGCGATATTTTACCTCGCCACTGCACACCTGTTTCACCGCTTTCATCTTCATATAATCGCTGCGTAAAACGCATCAAAAAGGAGGCTGTTTGATTTGTTGGATTGGACATATGCATTCATTTTGGCCTTACAAAGATACGACAGTATTCATCAAATTTTAAGCAAGCCTATTTGTTAAGACTAGGCTTATGGCCTCTTTAATCATTTCGATACTGATCTGATCTTGCCATTGAAAGCTATCTGCGTGATAAAAGTCATTTTGATACAGAGCTATTGTACATATGATTTGGGCATCAAGCGCTTTGAGCGACGCTAGTAAAGATAGCATGGCTTTTTCGCCACGAGGGGCATGTGGTGTAAACGTGATTGGCAGCACCTTTTTGCCATATAGTTCACCCGAACTTGTCAGCCATTCGAGAGCATTTTTTAGCGAGGCGGGAATATTTTGTAGGTATTCGGGAGTTGAAATGATCAGAGACTGTGCTTCATGACATTGCGATCTCCAAGTAAGCACTGATTCAGGTAATGGAGCGCAGTCGAGGACGGGTGAATATAAGGGGAGCGTTGATAGGTCAATGGATCTTACCATAGGGCGAATGGGAAAACGACTCGCCATCTCATCCAATAATTCACGATTGCGCGAATTTGACAATGGTGAGCCATTCACAGTCAAAATGTTTGTCAAGGATAGCGAAACATTTAGGTCAGACATTATTGAAAATCAAGCGCTTCGTCATTGATTTTATGATATCTGAAGTTAAAAATATCGAGAATATAATTTTGAAATACCTTCCAAGGCCTCTTATTGCCTTGTTTCGGCAACTCATCCATTGCTCGAAGTACATAGCCAGAATTAAAGTCTAAGAAGGGTTCTTCTTTGATATCAGCATCTTTCATTCGCGGTGTGCAAATCTTCAATTTTTTGGTGGACATATAATTGAGCAAACGACATACATAGTCGGCAGTCAGATCACTCTTTAGCGTCCAAGATGCATTGGTATAGCCAAAACTCAATATCATGTTAGGGATGTCGGTAAACATCATGCCTCTGTAACAATAGGTATCTGAAGGTGCTCGAGTCACACCGTCGATAGTAAGTTTTGTGCCGCCTAGCACTTTCATTTTAAGCCCTGTCGCACTGACAATAATATCTGCATCGATCATCTTACCCGACTTTGTCATGAGGCCATTATTAGTAAAGTAGTCAACTTCATCAGTGACAATAGATGCCCCCCCATTTTTTATGGATTTGAATAGATCGCTATCGGGCACTAGACAGAGACGTTGATCCCAGGGATTATATGATGGGTTAAAATGTTTTTCCTCGAATTTTTCAGCCCCAATTTCTTTTTCAGCTCCTTTGATTAACAGTTTTTTGGAAGTCTCAGGAAATTTCCTAAAAAAGGAAAATAATGAGATACCGAGAAGTATATTCTTCCATCTCGACAAAAAATAAGCCAACTTGAGGGGCAATATTTTTCGAAGTGTGTTGGCGATTGTGTCTTTTTGTGGTGCAGATAAGATGTAGGTCGGACTTCGTTGAAGCATCGTTACATGACTTGCCTTTTTTGCGAGTTCTGGGACTAGAGTTACAGCAGTGGCGCCACTACCAATGACCACTATTTTTTTACCATCATAGTTTAAATCACTTGGCCAGAGTTGAGGGTGAAAAAATGGACCTTTAAACTGATCCACCTGCTTGAAATCGGGCAGATAGCCTTGATCATAGTCATAGTAACCACAACACATGTACAAAAATGATGATTGGTGATATTCAAGTTGTTGAGTTTTAGTATTCAAAATACCGATGGTCCATTTGGCTTCGTTTGAATCCCAATTAGCCGTCACGACTTTTGCATTGAATTGTATATGTTCGAGGAGATCGTTTTCAGTGGCTGTTTCGCGGATATATGATAGAATTGCCGGTCCATCAGCAATGGCGTTATCTGAAATCCATGGCTTAAACGAATACCCTAAAGTGTACATGTCCGAATCAGAGCGAATGCCTGGATATTTGAATAAATCCCAAGTGCCTCCAATATTGTCTCGCGCCTCTAGGACATGAAAACTTCGATCAGGGCACTTCGTCTTGAGGTGATAGGCGGCGCCAATGCCTGAGAGGCCTGCTCCTACAATAAGGACGTCAACTAAAGGAATATTGTCATTCATGTTTGAAAGATAGGCAAAATACCTTTAGGCTATTCTTGATCTTCAGATGAAAGTATTGGCGCAATAGGATTAAATGTTCAGTCGAAAAAAAACGGTTAACATTTTCCTTAAAATTGGATCAAAAAATCTGACAACAATCGCTGCCAAGAAGCATGGTAACTTCGATCTTTATTGTATACAGTAAATGACTTAGCAGGCCGAGGTTCACCATCTAACTTTTGCCATGTGATGATATGACGGTTTGGGGGTTGGTTTTCAAAGCCATTAATTTTGATCCACGATTGGACGTGATACCCCATTTCTTCTGCAAGCCTACAAATCTCTTTCTGTCGATAAGAAGGAAGAAGTAGACAGATAACACCTTGTTCAGATAAGATTTTTTGGCCAGCATTAAATATAGACGGTATCAAATCTTGATTATCGTGTTTGGCTAAGGCAAGATGCACATCAGAGGGCATAAGACCATTACTGTGATAGGGCGGATTAGAAATAATAGCATCGTAAGATTGCTGCTCGAGTTCTCCGTACTCAGCAATAAAATCTCCGCATGATATTTTTAGTCGATCAGCATAAGGACTTTTTGCGAAATTAAAGCGGCATAATTTTTCCGCAGCTTCGCTGATCTCCCAGCCTTCCATGAAGGCATGCTCATAGCGTTGAGCGAGCATAAGGCTCACTATACCTGTGCCACTGCCTATCTCAAGTATCCTTCGTTGACCTTCTAAAGGGGCTGCAGCACCTAATGCCAAGCTGTCCGTTGTTATCTTGAATACCTCTTCATCTTGTTTTACGATAAATCGCTTGCATGCAAAGAAATCATTATGTTGGTGGTCAATAGTTGTCATTGAATAATATTACTTTCATGTTTATACGCAAATATCCATTATCTATGCCGAATAAATCTACGCGCCGCGAATTTTTGCGATCTTCAGCATTGCTAACGGGGGCTTCTGTATGGTCATGTATACATCCCGAGTCTCTAATGAATGAACCTCCTCGCCGTGTTGCTTTGATAGGAACGGGTTGGTATGGCAAAAGTGACTTGTTTAAGTTGATGCAAGTGGCCAATTGTGATATTCGAGCCCTTTGCGATGTGGATAGTCGTTTACTACAAGAGGCGCAATCGCTTGTACTTGGACGAACTCCTAATAAACCAAAACCTGCACTGTACAAGGATTATCGCGATATGTTGATGCACGAAGAATTGGATATTGTGCTCATTGGTACTCCGGATCATTGGCATGCACTTCAAGCGATCGATGCTATCAGTGCCGGTGCTCATGTCTATCTTCAAAAGCCAATAAGCGTTGACGTTTTAGAAGGGGAGGCTATACTTCGCGCGGCACGAGTGCATCACCGAGTTGTACAAATCGGTATGCAACGACGGAGCACACCACATTTGCAGGAGGCCAAGAAAAATATTATTGATGCAGGTCTTTTGGGCAAGGTGGCGCATGTTGAAATGTGTTGTTATTATTCTATGCGTTCACTAGCGAATCCACCTTTGCAGGCCATACCTGATTATTTAGACTATGAATTATGGACGGGGCCAGCACCATATAGGCCTTACGATGGCTTGCCGCACCGTGGTTGGTGGCGAGCCTTTATGGAATATAGCAATGGAATCGTCGGTGATATGTGTGTCCATATGTTTGATGCAGTGCGATGGCTGTTAGATTTGAGATGGCCTCATACTATCGAATCAAGCGGGGGGACGTTTGTACAAAAGCAAGGTAAATCGAATACCTCTGATACACAAACAGCAATATTTCATTATGATGAGCTGAGCTGTGTTTGGCAGCATCGAAGTTGGGGTACTCCACCAGATCCTGAATACCCGTGGGCATTTTTTATTTATGGGGAAAAAGGCACATTAAAAGCAGACGTGCACAAATATGAGTTTATCCCAACGTCCAATGAACATAGGATTAAGAAAGAAGTAGTGTTAGAAAAAGATCTTTATCCAGAAGACTTAACAGAAAAGGATATTGAAATACATACTGCGCCAGCCACTCGCGGACAAATGAAGAATTTTTTAGAGTCCATTGATAACCAGAATCGCCCTATTGCTGATATAGAAGAAGGTTATATCTCGACTGCAAGTTGCATTCTCGCTAATATGTCGATGAAACTCCGACGACCATTGAGATATGATCCCGACAAAAAAATTGTCATCAATGATGAGGAAGCCACAAAACTTTTGTGCAGAGATTATCGGAAGGGGTACGTGCATCCTGCGGATCGCAAATTTTAGGCAGAAAAAATAAATTAATGGAATAGATATATCTTGGCAACCATGGATAGTATAAACCAACTTATAGCTGAATTTGCCTCCTTAGCGTGGGGTCTCCCTTTACTATTATTATTAATAGGTGGAGGTTTATATCTGATGATTTCTATTCGCGCTTTGCCTCTGCGTTATTTTCGTAGAGCGATCTCAATTTTACGTGGCAATGAAACAAGCGAAGATGAAGAAGGTCAAATAAGTCATTTTGAGGCATTGGCCACGGCACTAGCGTCAACGATCGGTATGGGTAATATTGCTGGTGTGGCGGTCGCTATAAGTATTGGAGGGCCTGGGGCTATATTTTGGATGTGGGTGAGTGGGGTGATAGGCATGTGCACCAAGTTTTTTACATGCACTTTAGCCATTATGTATAGAGGAGAGGATTCAACTGGTCAGCTTCAAGGTGGTCCAATGTATTTTATTGTGCATGGCCTTGGGCCAAAGTGGAAGCCGATGGCGATCTTTTTTAGCCTTGCTGGCTTGATAGGCGCCTTGCCCGTGTTTAATGTCAATCAACTTACTCAGGCGATCAGAGACATCATCCTTGTACCAAACCAACTTTATGAAGAGACGACATCTGAATGGCTGATTGGTCTGGGGTTATGTGTCGCTACGGCCTTTGTGATATTAGGGGGACTTCAGCGCATTGCTTCAACTGCTTCAAAATTGGTTCCTTTTATGGTGATTATTTATTTTCTGGCGGTAATAGGTATAGTTATTGTACACATTGATGAAGTACCTCGTTATTTGATGTTAATATTTACAGACGCCATTGGTGCTGATTATTTTAAAGGGGATGCTTTTCTTGGGGGTGCTCTAGGTGGACTAATTTTATTGGGGATTCGCAGGGGTGCTTTTTCTAATGAGGCCGGCATCGGTACAGCCCCCATGGCGCATGGTGCTAGCAAAACGAATGAACCCATACGCGAGGGCTTGGTTGCCATGATTGGGCCATTTGTAGATACGTTAATCGTTTGTACGCTGACAGCTTTAGCTATTTTAGTGACGGGCGTATGGCAGTCTACCGATAGCAATGGGGTGACATTGACCGCCGCAGCATTTAATGAGTCGTTTCCTGTAGGGGGCAATTATGTGTTGATGGTTTGTATTGCCGTATTTAGTATATCGTCACTGTTTACATTTTCATATTATGGCACCAAATGTCTTTCGTTTCTGCTTGGTGCGCATCGTGCGCATTGGTACAATTATTTTTATCTCGCTAGCATTTTTATGGGGGCGGTGACGTCACTTGACATGATGATCAACCTGATCGATGGATTTTATGCTTTGATGGCTTTGCCCACAATGACGGCCACGCTACTTCTTGCGCCAAGAGTAATAAAAGCGGCCAGAGAATTTTTAAAATAGGTCGTCGAATTGACAAATCCCTCTATGAGCCGTCACCTCAGTTGAACCTTCTTAGCCATATTTATGTATAGATACAAAAATTGAAAATTATGGGGTTGTGGGATAATATGAACGCCAGCAAAAGGGTGATTCATAAAGATTGGCGAGTATTGAATGATCTAAAGCAACTAGATGTCATTGACGAAGAGTCAAAACAAACTACTATTGTTCTTTTTAAGGATAGTACGACTTGTGGTATTAGCGCCTCGGTAAAATATCGCTTAGAAGGCGATTGGGCTCAGTTAGATTCTAACGTGACCCTATATTATTTGGATCTATTGAGTTATCGTCCAATATCCAATGCTATCGCTGAGCGCTATGGTGTTGTGCATCAATCTCCGCAAATTATTATTGTTAAAGGTGGCCGAGCTGTTTATAACATAAGCCATCATCGTATCAGTGTGCCTGATCTCAATCAAAATATTGTCAAAAATCAGTAATCCCGATACATTTTATTTGACGCTTTGCCATTGATTGCAGTGATGGCTGGTGCATAGCTAATGCTAGATCAATAATCCACCCATTGCGACAAGAGCTCCTTTAAAGCTAAATCGTACATTTGAGCTGAGCTTGACAAGCTCGAGAATACTCCATCTATGGTTCAAAGGGCAATTGAGAGTACAGGAAAAACAAGGTTACAGTCTATTGATAGCTTGCGCGGGCTTGCGGCTTTATTAGTGATTTGTTTGCATGTGGCTGAATATTTTATCCTTCTTCCAGAAATCAAGTCGCATGGAACAGCCCTCGCAGATGCAATAATTTACTATGATTTGGGGCGTGTGGGCATAACGGTTTTCTTTTTGATCAGCGGATATGTCATATGCGCCAGTCTTTATGGAGAAAAGTGGTCAGGTCTCAAGCGCTTTGTGGTGCGCAGATTTTTTAGACTTTTTCCGCTCTTTTGGTTTTCCATCGCATTGGTATGGTGGAGTCACTACTATATGATGGATCTGCCCTTTTCGGCTTCCTTAGTTTTGGCAAATAGTACAATGATTCCTGCCGTATTGGGTCAGCCTTTTATGATGGGGCTCTATTGGACATTAGAGACAGAGTTGTTATTTTATGTTTTAATGGGATTCATGTTTATGTTGTCCATGCTCACTAATAGTCGAAGGATAGTGCTGTTAATGTTAATGCTGTTGGGGGTATTAGGGCTGTTTTATTTATGTATAGATTTGCGGCCTTCTTTACCTCATTGGTATAGTACCCCGTACCATTTGTTGTTGATGTTTTGTGGTGTTTTGTATCGATATGTCGAGGATGACAACCACACCGAGCGCAGCGTACAGCGAGATCGACGCTTAATGTTTATAGTGGGTATAAGCACCGTTTTTTTGCCATTGTTGGCAAATCTATACTTAGTTAGTGTTGATAATTTAGTCGAAAATCTACAAGATGTACGATCGTATCTATGTGGTATTGGGATATTTTTTTTGGGTATGCGAACGCGACTTTTTAATGTTTCTTGGTTAAGCCGAATGGGGCTCATTAGTTATTCGATGTATCTTCTTCATCCTGTTGTGTTCGTTACCTTACACTTGGGATGGATGAAGTGGTTTGGGCATATGCCCAGTGTGCATATTTCACTCTACATTCTTTTGACGGCAACCTTGACTGTTATTCTTTCTAGGGTGACGTATCGATTTGTCGAAAGACCTTTTATTGAATATGCCAAAAAGCTAGAAGCCTAATTATTTATACTTGCGCGAAAGACTTGGATCTCTTATGATCATTTGTGTCAAATAAATGATCATGCTGAAACCAATCAATAATTGGAGAGCTCTCGTCTGAGCCACAAGTGATGACTAATGATGTAGTCTAAGCGCAGTAATTATTCAATTGTTCCAGAATGGCAAAGCGTACATCACTATAAATTCGCACATTACGTGAAAGACTTTCTTGCTGATATTTTTCTTCAAATAGTAAACTATACGGTGCGCTGTTTTGGTATCCGTAAGGGATTGCGCAGAATTGAGACTAAATGTTAAAATCCCCATTTTATCAAAAAAAAGTTTATTCTTTCTTTCTTTCTTT
>CAZTSI010000036.1:0-3897 GCA_964616755.1 uncultured Saprospiraceae bacterium
GTTAACTTTTTAATCATCAACCCTTTATAAATATAAACATGAAAACTGGATTAGCCCACACACTTAGAGGTATCATCTTAGCCGCCACTTTAGTTAGTTACGCTGGCGTGCTACTCGCCAACATTATTGGTTAACTTTTTAATCATCAACCCTTTATAAATATAAACATGAAAACTGGATTAGCTCATACGGTCAGAGGTATCATCTTAGCTGCCACTTTAGTTAGCTATGTAGGTGTGCTAGCGCTTCACATCTTCGGTTAGGCTGAAATAGCCTTATCCCCGCGCCAGTATACGCACAGCATCAACAAATGCATCAATTTCCTTTGCCGTCGTATAGACATTCGGTGTAATTCGACAACCCTGCAAACCTTGGCCATCTATAGCTACTGTCCAAATAGCATGATCTGATAAAAGACGTTTGGCCATTTCTGCTGGTGGCATCGTGGTTACACCGACATTCCCAATACCTGCATGGCGAATAGGGTCGCTAGGAGTATTGACCACCACATTGGTTTCATCGCGCAGAGCATCAGACCATCTTTTTTGCAGCCATCTCAATCGCGTTTCCTTTCTTTCCAATCCGATCATTTCTAAATAGTCGATAGCCGCATGGATGCTCAAATCAGTATGTACTGGATGCGTACCTGTATGATTGAGTTTTTTTATACTGTCGGCTTCATGTCCCCAAGAAGCCATCATTGGGGTAATATATTTAGCCATGCCCTCCTTGACATACAATAGTCCAGCTCCCAGTGGGGTGCTCAACCATTTATGCAAACTACTGCCATAATAATCACAATCGAGCTCCTTAATGTCAAATGATATGTGCCCTACCGCATGTGCACCATCGACCATGACTTGGACGCCTCTGGCATGTGCCATGTCACAGATTTTTCTGATAGGTAGTATCTGCCCTGTGATGTTGACCATATGGCAGACCATCAACAGTCGTGTGCGATCCGTGATGGCATCCGAGTACAGTTTCACTATCTCATCGTCATTGGCAGGATGTAGCGGTACACTGACAATTCTATTGGTAATATCATGTTTTGAGGCCATAAGCTTGAACATGTTTTGCATAGATCCATAGTCTTGTTGTGCAAAAACAGCTTCATCACCCGCACGCCAGCTAAAACCACCGATAATTGTATCAAGAGACTCGGTCGTATTTCTCGTTATAATAACTTCTCGCTCGTTAGCTCCAATTAATTTAGCTAGTCTATGTGCTGCTGCATCTTTATCCGTCCATTGGGTGCTGCGCATATAATAGGAGCCTTGATAATTGACTTCGCGCACATTTCCCATAAAGGCCTCAAGAGTAGGTTCAGGAACAAAGCAATAATACCCATTTTCTAAATTGATATAATCTGGTTTTAGGCGATAGGTCTTGCGAATCTCTAGCCAAAATCGATCGTCACCAGCTACCTCGGTGGCGCTGCTATCTTTGTATTCTGCCAATACCTCATGAAATGCCGAGCCTGTAACTTGCAGTACTCCTGCGCCAATGATAGTTCTAAGAAAATCTCGCTTGTCCATAGTGACATGATGTTTGTGTTTTAAACTAAGTGTTATAACTGACGGATTTTTATATTTCGCAAAGTCATCTTACCCGAATTGACCAAAAAAATGAAGGCTTGTGTTTGATATCTTTGACTTTGGGTCATGCTTTTTCCCCATTTAGCCAAAAGCAATGCATGCAGTGATTGATCGTCTAATCGATAAGAAAGAGCGTGCTCGCTGCTGAGCCAGTGGTCAATCTGTCCGTTATGTACAGTCACTCGCGCTTGATTCCATTGTTGGGAATGCTTGTATTGTTTTGGTCTATCCTTTGTACTGATATTTGAGGCAGCGATTAATCCTCCTAGTGATGCCACGGTAAACTCCCCATGTGCGCCTCTGGCCTCCGCTGTCAGATTATTGTCGTCACTGAGTTGATATGATAGGTAGCGTCCATCCTGTTGATCAACTGACAAATAGTTTAAACCAGCCTGAGTGCCTGGCGTTAATGCAAACTCAAAACTAAGATCATACTCCGAGTATCTCGAAAGACTAGCGATGGATTGGCCTGCGACGATTTCGTACTCCCCCTCTTGGTTTTCCTTGCGATCTAAATGAACAAATGCCCAACCTTTTTGCCTCTCCCAGTCGGTTAATTGATTTGTTAGAAAACTGATTTCTTCGACCTTCGGATTAGGAGTTGAGCGATACTGGGCTACATCTTCTGTCAAAATTCGTAGGTTGCGCCAGTATACTTGAAATCCTTCTTCTGCCGTGGAGGAGATACCGTGTACTTGGAGGGCGATGATACCTTCAGAGCTGATGTTATCTACTAGTCGGCTGCATAGAGTACCGTTGATATAGGTACGGATTTCTGAGCCTAAGCACTCTATTCTAATCTTGTTCCACATGCCTAGTCGGAAGGCATCATAAGCTTCGGTATTTCGACTTAGAGGATACAGCCAGCCTCGTCGCGCCTCATCATAAATGCCGCCGCTAAACCTGCGCATAGAGGGATCTATCTCACATTGATATCCAAAGACTCTATCCTCACTGAGGCGAATATCACTTCTGAATTGTATGCCCGTATTTAAGTGATTAGGTAAAAGTATTTCTGATTCTAAAATGAAATCGCCGTACCGTTGGTTGGTGCATAAGAAAGTATTCCTGCTATCATGCACTGCCGTGCCCTTAATCATTCCATTTTCGACGTCAAATCTAGCATCACCCCCATGTTTCTCCCATCCAGCGAGACTATACCCGTCAAAAAGTGGCGTCCAGTTTTGCGAAAAAACGGAAGAAAGGCTGCAGGTGAAAGATGAAATTAAAATTAGCTTACGTATCATATTTATACATCAAATAATTTTCAATAAAAGAGTGAATATATGTCTAATAGCCACTAGCTCAAAATGACCATCCTTGCAAATCGCTTTGGGGGGGGCCACCTTTAGGTCACTTCCGAAAACTACATTCTCGACCGCCCGCAAAAAATCTATTTCTGATAGCATTAAGATTTATTTTGTACTTCGTTTTTCCTCAGTTTTTTAGCTGCGGCTAAGTTCCCAATTCTCGCCTTATGCAAAACAATTCTTTGCCACTATCAACGTAAAGAGGCAGTTTTCGCTAATACCTTTTACAACATTTGCTCATAGTTCTATCATAAAACTTCTAAAAGTAGTATATCTGAAACATGATTATATTTAATCTTGCCGTTTTTCACTTTCGCCTTTTCGCCACTGTAGACATCTTTTAGCCATGTGCCTTCCTCAAAACTGCTTGAAACATTGAGTTCTTGACTCGAAACATTGTCGCCGAGTGCCACTATTACTTTATTCGTATATCCAGGCACACTATAACTTCGTTCGAAGACATATGGCTCTGCACTTATTTCACGATGCCTACCTGCACCGACAGCAGGATTATTACGTCTAAATTGCCCCAGCTTTTGCCAGTGACTAAATACCTCTTCTTTCGCTGGCAGCTCATCCCAATTCATAAAAGAGCGCAAGGTAGCATCGCCTTCTGCGCTCACGCTTAATGAGCGTGCCGACTCATCGCCATAATACATTTGCACACCGCCAGGGCACAACAATAATTTTGTAGCTGCCTCTTTTGATCGCTTTCTTTCTTTATCAAACGGCCCACCATCATCATGCGAGCTGATATAATTCAACACAGTTTTCCCTTGCAGTGGGCCATGCAATAAACTGTCATATTTATTAAAAATAAAGGCATAATCCTTTTCAGCATCTGATTTGAAATCAAAATTTATCAAGCTCTTAAATCCCTTTTCAAAAAAGTCCACCTTACGATCACCATAATCATACATTCGACCATTGTTGATATAATAATTATACACTTCACCCACCATATAAAATGGTTGGTCATCATCAAATGT
>CAZTSI010000036.1:3907-36207 GCA_964616755.1 uncultured Saprospiraceae bacterium
GGAATTGTTTTTTGTAATCTTCAAAAGCATTGCTGGCTGCTTTCCATAAATGGCTCCACACATATTCTTCTGTATGTTTAACAGTATCAACTCTAAAACCATCTACACCATACTTTTTTATAAGATCCACCAACCACTTTAGGATATAATTGACGGGTGTTCGTGGATAGCCCGTCTCCGAAAACCAAGCATCAAGCTCGGTCACTTCACGTTCATACCGCCCTTCCTTTTTCCATTTTTCAATTAAAAAAGTTGGCAAACTCACTTCAATATCCGATTCGGTACGGATGTCTGGCAGATTATCGACTAAGGTGCAATCAATCGTGGTCTTAGCATCTTGATACACACATCTAGGCCCCGTTTTCACCCAATCATCTGGCCATTGCGCGTCTAGCTCCGTCACTGGCCCTGTGTGATTAGCGACCACATCTAGCAAGATACGTATGCCATTAGCATGCGCCGTTTCTACCAATTCCTTCAAATCATCCTCTGTCCCAAGTCGCCCATCAATAGCTGTCCAATCTCTAGTCCAATACCCGTGAAAAGGAAAAGAATTTCCAGTTCCTTCATCAACAGAACCTTGAATATTCTCTACAACTGGGGTCATCCATATGGCATTTACGCCGAGCTTTGTAAAATAACCTTCATTTATTTTTTCTGTAATGCCCTTTAAATCTCCGCCCATAAACCCTCGATACGGTGCTGGTGCATTATCGTTAGAATGAACATAGTCGTTGGAGGGATCACCATTATAAAATCGATCAGTCATCAAAAAATAGACTGTGGCATTGTCCCAAGTAAAATGTTCTACGCGAGAAGACTCGACTGTTGACATTGAGGTTTGACACGAAAGGATACAGCACAGCAAACCGAGAATAATTAGATGGGGCTTTTGTCGATTAAAAATCAAGAACATCATTAGGTGATTATATTTTAGATAAGACAAACTATGAAATTTTAGCATAAACAAGTTCTTTTCCACACATTTTGGTCGACAGAATATCTTCCTAAAGTGCAAAAAGTATCTAGAATGCCACTTGGTTGAGCTAATTTATTACCTTGGTCAAGCATCTTGTGAATCAACCATCCTCTATTTATCATAAATCAGTGCTTCTTATGAAAAGCTATTTATTCCTATTGACAGCTCTAGCGTGGGTACATCTTGTTATGGCGCAAGGCACCATGCTCTTAACGCAACCTACTTTGTCCGAAGAGTATGTCGTATTTGTTTATGCTAACGATCTTTGGCGTACATCAATAAACGGTGGTGAATCTGTCAGATTGACCACAAATGAAGGTTACGAATTTGCGCCTCACATTTCACCTGACGGAAAACACATAGCCTTCTCTGGTCAATATGGAGGTAATACAGATGTCTATGTTATCCCTATAGAAGGAGGCGAGCCTCAAAGAGTCACTTGGCATCCAGGGTCGGATGTTGTGCAAGGATGGACACCTGATAAAAAAGTGTTGTTTCAATCTGGTCGAGCGGCTCGACCTACCGTCACCAATCAACTGTATACCATTGCACTCTCTGGTGGGCTACCAGAGGCTGTGCCGGTGCAAAGAGCCGCCTATGGCACCATGTCAGCAGATGGAAAATATTTGGCCTATGTTCCCATCAGCTCTTGGGATCCTGAATGGAGAAATTATCGCGGCGGACAGGCAATGCCTATTTGGATCGTCGATCTCAACACCAAAGAACTCATTCGTACGCCTCAATCTGACTTAGAGCGACATACAAATCCTATTTGGTATAAAAACAAAGTATACTATCTTTCAGAAAGAGATTATGCCGCCAATGTATGGTCATTTGATCCCCTATCTAAAACAGAAGAACAAATAACTTTTTTTAAGAAATTTGATGCAAAAAGTATCGGAAGTTCCTCCAATGGCTTGATCGTAGAGCAAGGCGGATTGTTGCATAGATTGCAGCCTGAAACAAAAGTGCTAACCACCCTAGAAATTAATGTGCGCGGTGATATGAATTGGGCGCAAGAGCGCTGGGAATCTGTCAATGCTAATAATATTAATCATGCCGCACTATCACCTACGGGCAAACGTGCCCTAATTGAATACCGTGGTGAAATACTAAGTGTACCAAAGGAGAATGGCACTTGGCGCAACCTAACCAATAGCACCGGATCTGCTGAAAGATATCCCGTATGGTCACCTAAAGGAGATCAGGTAGCTTGGTTCTCTGATGAATCGGGCGAATATGCCTTGGTCATAGCTGATCAAATGGGCAAAAAGCTCAAGACAATCTCATTGCCAAATGCTAGTTTTTTCTTTAAACCAGAGTGGTCACCAGATGGGCTTCGGATTGCATTTACAGATACGCATTATAACATTTGGGTGGTCAATGTGAAAACTGCAGAAGCTAAAGTAATGGATACAGATCGATATGCGCACCCAAATCGCAGCATGAATCCAATCTGGTCTCCCGATAGCAAATGGATAGCTTATGCCAAACAATTGGATAGTCATTATAAATCTATTTTTATCAAAAATGTGGTGACACAACAGTCTATCCAAGTGACGGATGGAATGGCTGATGCCATAAGTCCTATTTGGGATGAAAAAGGCAAATACCTATATTTTTTGGCTAGCACAAACTATGGTCTTCAATCTGGTTGGCTGGATATGAGCTCTTATGATCCAAAAGTGACCCGCCAAATATACGCGGCGATCTTATCTAATGGCACTGCTTCTCCACATCTACCAACATCAGATGAGGAAAAAGTAGACTCTTCTAATGTCGCGAAGGACGCAATCAAAGACAACAAAGATAGTCTGGACTTGAAGATTGATGCTGACGGCATTTTCCAGCGGATCATAGCATTAGACATGCCTGCTAAAAACTATGTTTCTCTAGAGGCAGCCCCTGCTAATTTTGTATTTGTCCTGGAACAACTTGATGGTTCTTCTAGCCGAACTGTTCATAAATATGATGTAGAAAAAGCTGAGGCTAAAAAATTCTCTTCAGACATATCCGGTATGACTGTGTCACATGATCGAAGTTCTGCACTGCTTTATGCACAGGGCAGTTGGAGCATTGTGGATACCAAATCGCCACCAAGTAATGGTGATGGCAAACTAAAAATGGATGCTAAAATTTTAGTAAATCCACGAGCGGAGTATCGCCAAATATTCAAAGAAGGCTGGAGATATATGCGTGACTTTTTGTATGTCGACAATGTTCACGGCGCCCCTTGGGATAAAGTGTATGAGTGGTATTCACCGTGGATCGATCATGTCAGGCATCGCACAGATTTAAATTATGTTGTAGACATAATGAGCGGAGAAGTAGCGATTGGCCATTCCTATGTTTCGGGTGGAGATATTCCACGAACAGAGAGTGTTCCCATTGGACTATTGGGCTGCGATTTTGAAATCGACGGTGGCAAGTTAAAAATTCAAAAAATATATACTGGCGAAAGTTGGAACCCTTCTCTCAAAGCACCTCTCGGCCAGCCTGGTTCTAACATTAAAGAACGCGACTACATTATAGCCGTTAACGGTAGGAAGTATAATCAAGGAGAAAACCCTTATAGTCTTTTCGAGCAGACTTCAGGTCGCGAGACTCTCTTGACAATTAGTACGGATGGGATCAATAATCGGGATGTCTGGGTAGTACCTGTAAGCAATGAAAATGGTCTGAGGGCAGTAGATTGGGTAGAAAGTAATAGAAAAACAGTGAATGAGCTCTCTAATGGACAATTAGCCTATGTCTATGTGCCCAATACTAGCGGTGGGGGCTTCGAATCTTTTAATCGCTATTATTTTTCGCAGCAAGACAAAAAAGGCGTCATCATAGACGAACGCAACAATGGTGGTGGATCTGCGGCGGATTATATGATAGATATTATGTCACGCACCGTGATGGGCTACTTTAATAGTCGAGCGAATGACAAACGTCCTTGGACAACTCCGATGGCGGGCATCTGGGGTCCAAAGGTGATGATTATTAACGAGCGCGCCGGATCTGGTGGTGATCTTTTGCCTTTTATGTTCAGAGAGAAAAACTTAGGCCCGCTCGTTGGCACCAAGACGTGGGGAGGTTTAGTCGGCACTTGGGATACCCCAAGATTCATTGATGGCGGCAGAATGGTCGCACCTAGAGGCGGTTTTTTTGATAAATATGGCGAATGGGCGGTAGAAGGCGAAGGTGTTGCCCCTGATATTGAGGTCATACAAGAACCAAAAATGGTAGCTCAAGGTCGTGATCCTCAACTCGAGCGCGCCGTCCAAGAAGCCCTTGAATTATTAAAAACCCAAAGATTTGAGCTAAAACCCGAACCAAAAGCACCCATCAGGTCTAAAAGGCCTATAGGGTTTAAATGGAATGAATAAGCGTACGATTTTTTGGGCTTGATTGGCATTTTATAATTGAGAAACGTACAAATTTGATTGACAACGTAGACCGATCCTTTAAGACACAGGGAGTATTAGTTTGAGCCCTTCCTTGAACGACTTTTCATTTTCGTTTGATCCTTATGCATTAGCACCTAGCGTATTGCCATAGATGCAACTCACCAGACAGAGCATCTAAAAAACGCCTAATATCAGCTAGACCCAAATACGCCACATCACCATCATAAAGTGTAAGATCTTCAATCTCATCAGATACTTCAAACGAATACGCTAAAGAGAAATCAATCAACATGGTGATGACTACATCGACCTCATTATTGACAGTAGGAGAAATGAGTTTTATCATGTAGTAAACAAAATACGAAATTAAATCCTTGAATCGTATGGAATGATCTTGTGTTTGTACTTTTACGTCGCAAGGAGAGCTAATTAGCTTATAGTTATCCTGTTGAATTGTAAATCGACTGAAATAGTAAAATGAAAATAAGTTCAAAATTTTGTCTTCGCGCCCTTTGCGTATCCATGATCTTTAGCATAATAAGCTGTGGACGCGAGCCTGAACCGATATTTGTGTTGCCTCCTCCGCCTGTGGTTAATCCTGTTATTCCACCACCTTCATTTTCTTTACCAAGCGTACAAGAATGTGGCTATCAAGCCAAACCAGAGGATGTTGAAGGCTGGGAGTTAATATTTGAAGATAATTTTGATAGGGATCTAAGCAAATGGACTTCTTGGAAAAGCGGAGCTTTCAATAATGAATTACAATACTATAGAGAAGAAAACGTCGCTATCGATAGTCAGTATCTATACATTTATGGACAGCGAACAGATGTTATAGGTCGCTCTACTCCCATTCAAGAGGATATGAAATCATTCGATTTTGCCTCTGGAAGGCTTGAATCGAAAAGAGAATTTGGGCCTGGCCTTACGATTGGAAAAACGAAAATTCGCTTTTCGGCTCGGATAAGGTTAGTAGAAGGTGAAGGATTATGGCCGGCATGGTGGTCATACAATGATCCTTGGCCGACAAAGGGGGAAATAGATATACTCGAAGCCCGAGGCAACACACCTTTTGAGTTTCAATCTAATTTTCATTATGGCGCGAACGTAAATCAAATTCAAACAAATCCTGAGTACAACGATTTTAGATATACTCATGATCGAAAGTTGTCGGAATGCTTTCATGTATATGAGATGGAATGGTCTAAAGATTATTTCAACATCCTTTTCGATGGAAAGGTACTACATGAGTACACTTCAGCTAGCTATCCATTTGTCAATAATTTTGCCGATAAACGTCATCGACTAGTGTTAAATTTAGCCATTGGCGGGCACTTTTTTACCAATCTCAGCGTGTCGAGGATTCCAAATAATTCCTTCTTGGTAGTGGATTGGGTGAGAGTTTATGAGCAATAATGGCAAGACATTTATTCGACAATCCAGCATAGTGGGTATTCAGGCGCGATTTCGAGGATATTGAGGGTGCTATACTAGAAAATGTACCAGTAGCCTGAATTATCCAAATAAAACACGACCTATTTCGAACCTTGATTTGGACTAAGTAGCAAAATATAAATACAAACTATTTTTAAGGCTTGTCCCTCGCCAGTCAACATATGTCATCTCTCTTCAAAGGCCTCATTGATGCAGCGCTGGAGAGCACTACAGATATTAGCGAACATTTACACACGAAGTCGGGCAAGGGCTTAATCTTTCACATATTTGCGGAAGTGCTGGGAACAATGATGATATTGAAGACACCATATGGCAGTTTGAATGAAAGGATATTACGGATATGTACTACTACATCTAATTGACCTCAAACGCTTGAAGTAGATGTTAACCCTGATTTTTATCAAACACCTTTAGAGCCGCTAGTATATTGACCTCGAGAGGGGCTATTTCTAGCAGCGGTAATGTTCTTTTGACCGCGGGCAATAGTGTAGAGTTCAATTTCGACTTTCAAGCCTCACACAGAAGTCTAATGAAAATAATAATCCAAAATTGTGAGATACAAATACAATTTTATATAAGAATTACCTTTTGCGAGAATTAAAAAAGGGCTTGAAACATCGCGTTTCAAGCCCTTTATATTATGGAACTACAGAGCTTATTCGGCCGTGTCACTTTCCGTTGTACTCTTAGAAGCAAACTTGGCAAATTTCTTGTTGAACTTGTCTATTCTACCTGCTGTATCTACAAACTTCACTTTGCCCGTAAAGAATGGATGCGATTTATTAGAAATCTCTAGTTTGACTAAAGGATATTCCTTCCCATCTTCCCATACGATGGTATCACGTGTATCTGCACATGAACGCGTAATGAAAGACTCATCACATGATAAATCCTTGAACACAACTAATCTATAATTCTTAGGGTGAATATCTTTTTTCATAACCTTAATTTTCTAAAGGAGCGCAAATATAGGTCATTTATTTTATTGAGCAAATAATCACAAGGAATCTCGTCGTGCGCAATATGTAAAAAAATGATCCACTAAAATTGAGTTCCATCCTTTCGTCAACGAATGTTTGGTACTATCCTTATATTGTCCAATCAAATCGCAGCTATACTTTAAGATTGTTCCCTTTTGATCATCTATCAACTCAAACCTTTCTAAAGTCGTTAAAGGGCCGCCAAAAGCTCGAATTAAGTGGCCTCTGATGTCTAAGCTATGCAAAAAATCACAGCCAATAACATTGCCCCAAACCAAACCATCTCCTTCACCAAAATCCTCATACATCTTGCCACCAATAAACGTATCAATGGTAAATCTCTTCGTTCGCGAACTTGTATAAAACTCCTTCGGCCACCAAATATTAATTTGATTAAAGAAAAATTCCCATGTATGCCCTCGATCTAAAGACAAAGGTACTTCGACAATAATGTCGGCTATTGCATCATTCATGGCGTAAAGGTAAGCACAATCGGTTTTAGCAAAATAACAACTGATTAATTATTGCAAAGTCAATTTTTCAGATACTCGGAAAGAAAGCATCCTCAAAGTGCTTAATGATGGGTTCACTGCCTTCTGGAAGCAGCACCGAAATAATATCAAAACGAAAAAACCATTCATGACCCACTTCGCGCATATAGGCAGCTCCTGCCTCACACGTCATAAGTTCTTTATGTTCACTGACCGACTCTGAAGGTTCGCCATAATAGTTGTACGATTTCGCCTTGACTTCAATAAAAACCAACACTTCTTGATCGAGGGCAATAATATCTAACTCGGCTCTGCTAAATCGCCAATTGCGCTCTAGGATCACATAGCCTTTGGCGATAATATATTCTACTGCCAGATCCTCGCCTTTTTTACCGATTTCGCTTTGTTTAGACATGGTTTATCGCATCTTTGTACTTCGTCAAAACTCTAAAGGTATAGTATTATGATGGATCAACTTATCGCTCGATTCACTGAACAATTGAGAGAGTCGCTGTATATAGCGGAAAAAGCAAAAATAGATTTACCCAAACATGAGATCAATAAAGTCTATGTAGCAGGATTAGGCGGCTCTGGTATTGGTGCTGATTTTGTAGCAGCTATCATTCGAAACTATGCGCCAATCCCTTATCTAGTAGGTAAAGGATATGACATCCCCGCCTATGTAGACAAAAATACGCTGGCCATCGCTTCATCCTATAGTGGCAATACAGAAGAAACCCTACACTCTTTCGAGCAAATGAAGGCAACAGGGGCAACCATAATGGTAGTATCGGCAGGAGGCAAACTAATACAATATGCCCAAGAAATGGGATTGAATTATATTCAGGTACCCAATAATTGGCCTTCCCCGCGAGCTTGTCTAGGATATTCCTTTGTTCAGCAATTGGCTATATTACATAAGCTCGATTTTATCGATCACAGTGCATTAGATAGTGTAGACAGCGCGGCAGATTTATTAGACAAAGAAGAAGAAAACATAAAGTCCTTAGCGAAATCAGTGGCAGACCAACTTCATCATAAAATCGCCGTCATTTATAGCTCTGATAAGTTTGAGCCTGTATCCGTCCGTCTACGTCAACAAATTAACGAAAACGCTAAATCTCTCTGTTGGCATCACTCTATCCCTGAGATGAACCATAATGAGTTAGTCGGTTGGAAAGAAAGAAATGAAAACTTAGCGGTGGTCTATCTTCGGTCCAAAGATGATTATCAGCGCAATAGTATTCGCATGGATATTAATCAAGAGATCATTCAAGAATACACCTCAACAATCATCAATCTTTATTGCAAAGGCAAAGATAATGTAGAGCAGTTGATGTATCATGTGCACTTAGGTGACTGGATTTCTTGGTATCTGAGCGAACTGCGCGGAGTGGACGCCATTGAGGTCAACGCCATCGACTATCTCAAGGGCAAACTTTCTAAACTTTGATAAGCTGTTTCGGCGTTTTTTTTATTGCTCACGATAAGTCAATTAATCTTCTTATGTTTATGCTCAGAGCATGATCTATGAGGTACAGCACAAGTCTACTTATTTGTTTAGGGTCATTACTTTTGATCATTGCTTTGGCCGCACTTGTCCCTCAGGTGCCTTTTGCTACGGGCTATCCACATCCGGAGATCAAAGGATTATTGATTAGCAAAGCCACTTCAGATGATACGGCATTGACGCGTTGGCTAGGCTATCTTTTTGGTGTAGGAATATTGGCCTTATTCGGTACGATGATTTACATAGGCAATCTTCGTCAGGGAAAAACGACCCGTATGCACCGCTTTATCATCATAGGTATTATAGCAGTAACTTTCGTTTATTCTGGAATGGTCTTCGAACATTGGCGTTATGGAAAAGGCGAGAATGATTTTTTTCTATGGATGCCAAAACCTACCGCATGGATGATAATAGGTATGTGGTTTGTGCCATTAATCATCACATCCGTCTACTATTTTAGATTTGAAAAATATGTTCTTTCCAAGAATGAAGAAGATACCTGCATGAAGGAATTAGCCACCTACCACAGAAACGACTAATATCAAAGTGACAACATGGAGGCCTTAAGAAGTCCAATTATTCTAAGCTGCATTTCTATATACATGATCTTGTGTGTGATCATAGGTATATGGGCACTTCGAAAAACTAAAACAGTCTCCCACTTTTTTATGGCCAACAAGGAGCTGGGAGTTATGGTGACAGCTTTCGCCGTTTTTTCGACCACCTTGAGCGGATTCGGATTTGTAGGCGGCCCAGGATTGGTTTATCAGATGGGCATGAGTTCGTTTTGGATGGTGATCGTCGCCATCATGGGCTTTAATATTTCGTTTGGCCTATTAGCTAAGAGGCTTCGGCTATTTGCCGAATTGGGCGATTTTATCTCTTTGCCTGATGTTGTATATCGGCGCTATGGCAATAATAGTACGAGAGCCTTGGTTGCTATAGCCATAGTATTAGGAGTGGTGGGTTATTTAGCCACCCAGATCTTAGCTATGGCCGTTGTATTAAAGGACATCCTCAATGCTACGCAATATTTTGATCCGATTAGTCTAGAGCTATCTATGTTGATGTCTTGTTCGATTCTTATTTTTTATAGTGTCACTGGGGGAATAATTGCCTCTGTGTATACAGATGTTATTCAGGGGAGCATTATGGTAGTGGCCGCCATCTTGGTATTTGTAACCGTGGTTTTTACCTTCGACAATGGACTTATGGAGATGACCACCACCATTTACAAAGACGATATGCAAACTATCGGCCCTTGGGGCACCTTGGGTATTTTTGGCTGCTTATCGTGGATGTTACTATTTGGTCTAGGGGGCGCAGGTCAGCCGCACATTATCACCAAAATGATGATGAACAAACGCGTGACAGATGCAAAGTATATTTTACCTATTTCCATTTTGGGGTATATTTTTAGTGCATTGCTGTGGGTGGGTATTGGTTTAGCAATGAGAGCATTGGTATTGCAAGGGATGCACGAACCTCTTAGCACTCCAGATCAAGCAGCGGGACAGTTTTTGCAGACCTATGCACACCCGGTGTTGGCAGGGATTGTTTTTGCCGGACTTTTTGCCGCGATCATGTCTACCGCAGATGCTTTTTTAAATATCGGTACAGCCGCCATTATGCATGATATTCCGAAGTCGCTCAAAATCGATATGACCAAATATGATCAATTGAATCTTGCTAGAGTCACAACGGGCGCACTTTCTGTTGTAGCCGCCATTTTTGCTCTATATACAGGAGATCTCATCGCCATTTTAGGTGCCTTTGGTTGGGGAACATTTGCCGCCGCGATTGTTCCAGTGGTGACCTTGGGTTTTAACTGGAAACGAGCTACCCCAATTGCTGCGAATATATCCATTATCACTAGTCTATTAATCAACTTATGCTTTAAGCTATTTGAATGGAAATTACCTTACAATATTGACGTAGGTGCCTTTTCTCTTATCGTTTCATTATTTTTGTTCGTATTAATATCCATCAATACCAAACCCATAAAACTAGATCCGGGTGTGGAGCGAGTTATGGATATGTGATGAATCGTTGATTTGCAAGCAGAAAAAAATAGTCTTGAAAGATGTACATAGCGCCGATCAATAAAATGACTGATTTTCCTAAAATACTTGAATACATCCAAAAAAATGGATTCGGGACGCTTGTATCATTTGCAGAGCATCGACCGCTCGCCACACATATCCCTATGTTTGTCGAGCAAAAAGAAGAAAATATTTATCTCTACGGACATATTGCAAGAGCCAATGGGCAAAAGGAGGCATTCGATCAAAAGCAAAACCTCCTGGCGATATTTATGGCTGATCATGCGTATATCTCTTCTTCATGGTACGACCACATCAATGTCCCTACTTGGAATTATATAGCCGTTCATCTTTATGGCACCGCTCGCGAAATTACAGGAGAAGAATTGACTGAATCGATTGATCGACTTGTTGATCAATATGAAGTAGGGCGAGAAAATCGCTTTTACGTTCATCAAATGAGCGATCAAGAGCGCCGTGCGCATTATCGAGGCTTAGTGGCTTTCGTTATGCAAGTCACAGAGATTCATGCCTCGGAAAAACTCAGCCAAAACCGAAATGATTCTGATTATTGCCATATAATAGATCAGCTCCGAAAAAGTGATGTTGCATCACAAAATACAGCAGATGCCATGTATAAATTGAGACTCAAAGAATGAAAAGGTCTTCTCTAATCATTTTTTGTATCATTGTTTTTCTTAGTCATTCGATTGATCTTAAGGGACAAGAACTGACCGCTCAATCGACCATAAGTGTGCTGACTTGCGGGCCAGGCGAAGATATTTATACGCTTTTTGGCCATACCGCGATCCGCGTTCAAGATTATGCACAGGGCATAGACTTTGTGTACAATTATGGCACATTTGACTTTGAGGCACCTAATTTTTACCCTAAATTTCTAAGAGGCCAACTGCCCTATAGTCTTCAGCGCACTAGTACAGAGCGTTTTTTAACAGAATACAATTATTATCAACGATTTGTCAAAGAGCAAGTATTTGAGCTGAGCCTTGAAGAAAGAAATTTAGTCTTTCAATTTTTAGAAGAGAATAATCTTCCACAAAACCGAGAGTATTTCTACGACTTTTATTTTGACAATTGCACCACGCGCATCAGAGAATTATTGCGCAGTCTATTCTATATAGAGTATCCTATCCTTGCGGCTGAGCCAAAAACTTATCGCGATTTGCTACATGAATACAACTTCACAAAACCGTGGGTGTCGTTTGGAATGGACATTATTCTAGGCACTATAAATGATCGGCCTTCTACAGATTATACCCGAATGTTTCTGCCAGAATATTTTTATACCTACTTGAATAAAGCGACCCTCCCAAATGGCGCACCTTTAGTGCGATCTGACACATTTGTCTTGGCATTCCCTAGCATTGAATCTACAAATTTACTTTTGACCCCATGGGTCATATTTGGTATTTTACTATTGGTAGAAGTTTTTATGTCCATTTTGCTTATCAATTATCCAAACAAACGCGTGCAATTCATTTGGGACGGCATCTGGTTTTTTTCTTTGTTCGTAGCTTTTGTGATTCTCGTGTTCATGTGGTTTTTTACCAATCATTATGTCTGTAGCTATAATTTTAACCTGCTTTGGACGATCCCTTGGTTATCAGTTTTTTTCTTAAAAAATCGGCACTTTGCACGCCAAGGACTTCGGACAGTGTTGATAATTGCGCTTATAATATTATTATTATGGTCATTTATACCACAATATATGCATCCAGTTACTATGCTAATCCAATTGATCAGTGCTATAAAGCTGATTCGTCTTACCAAAATGCATAACTTCCTCTGGCCTGAAAAAACAAGGCTGTCGCTATTCGTCATGTTGCTATTTGCTGGACACTCGATTATTGGGCAGGAGAAGATGGCAGGTATAACGTTGGTAGCTCCAGCCAAAGAATACGACGCTGACCCTATGGTCGATTTAAGACGAGTCAATGCAAATTGGGTGGCGTTAGTGCCGTTTGGCTTTAGTCGTCAGGATAGTCCTGAAGTTGTTTTTGGATCTGACAAACAATGGTGGGGAGAACGAAAAGAAGGAATCGCCAAATCCATCGAGCTAGCGCATAAGAATGGCCTCAAAATCATGCTAAAACCTCAAGTATGGATACCAAACGGATGGGTAGGCTATGTAGATTTTGAAAGTGAGACGCATTGGAAAAAATGGGAGGATAGCTATCGTGCCTATATACTGTCGATGTTAGAGATGAGCGATTTGGAGCAAATAGATATGTTGTGTATCGGCACAGAATATTCTATAGCTGTCAAAAAAAGAGAGAAATTTTGGCGCGATCTCATTGCCGATGTGCGCTCTAAGTTTAAAGGTAAAATCACCTATTCGGCTAATTGGGACTCGTACGAAGAAGTCCCTTTTTGGGATGCGCTCGACTATGTTGGCATAAGTGCCTATTTCCCACTGACGGATATTGCTACCCCACCAACCATTTATCTGACAATGAAATGGCAGAGCATCGTTAAAAAGTTGAGAAGGTTTCACCAAAAACATAAAAAACAAATTCTCTTTACAGAATATGGCTACCTAGCGGCAGACGGTGCTGCTGGAAAGACTTGGGAGCTCGAAAAACTCATACACGATATGCCAGTCAATGAGACGGCTCAGGCCAATGGTTATGAAGCTTTGCTCAAGGTTTTTTCAAAAGAAGCATTTTGGGCAGGGGGCTTTTTGTGGAAATGGTTTCCCTCTGGCTATGGTCGATCGAATCGTCATGAGCGAGATTATACCCCGCAAAATAAAAAAGCCGAAAAAGTGATCAAAGAACTGTATTCACAACTTAGTGCTCAATGATACTCTGCCTTACCGAAGAAGATTTGAATGAAGCCCTGTCAAAAGCTCGGCAACTTGGCCAGCTAGTGGGTTTTGTGCCAACCATGGGCGCCTTACATGACGGACATTTTTCGCTGATCCAACAATCGAAAAGAGAAAATAATCTTACCGTCTGCAGCATCTTTGTCAATCCTACGCAATTCAATAATTCAGAAGACTTAATAAAGTATCCCCGTACTCTGCACGAGGATGCAGTAGGATTGGATAAGGAAGGTTGTGATATTCTTTTTGCTCCTGATGTCAAAGATATTTACCCAAAAGGTTTGACAGATATGCCTGAGATTGACTTGAAGGGGTTAGATCTATTGATGGAAGGTGAGCATCGGCCTGGTCATTTCAATGGTGTGGTGCAAGTAGTCAAACGATTGATCGAGCTTGTACAGCCAAGTCATATGTACATGGGTCAAAAGGACTATCAACAGTTTACCATTATCCGGTATATGATCGACTACTTCCAGATGGATGTTGAGCTGGTCGTCTGCCCCACTCTGCGCGAGAGAAATGGCTTAGCTATGAGTTCTCGAAATATGCGCTTAAGGGAGATGCATCGCCGTGATGCTGATATCATTTATACCGTATTGAATGCTGCGAAGTTTTGGCTGGATATTTATCCTATAGCAGAAATAGAGCTTAAAGCACTGCGATTCATGCAGATAGATGGATTCAAGCCTGAATATTTCAGTATTATCAATGGTCGCACTTTACAACCGATCAACAATACAACAGAGGCAGATGACATTGTCGCTTGTACGGCTGTATGGGCGGGAAATGTGAGACTAATAGACAACATGACCTTGCGGGTGCGTTAAATATTTACTTTTGCGTTCAATAATATATTTGCATGTTTATTCAAGTAAAAAAGTCGAAAATTCATCGGGCAACAGTCACAGAAGCCAATCTTCATTATATGGGCAGTATTGCGATTGATGAAAACTTGATCGAAGCTGCTGAGATGTATGAAGGTGAACGTGTCCAAGTGCTTAACATTAATAATGGTGAACGTCTAGAAACCTATGTTATTAAAGCTGAGCGCGATTCTGGGATAATCAGCCTCAATGGTGCCGCTGCCAGATTAGTCACTCGAGGAGATAAAGTGATCATTATCTCATATGCCTTTGTCACGCCAGAAGAATATAAAGGGTTGAAAAGTATCAATGTCTTTCCAGACGAGAACAACAAAATCTAAGTCCAATTAACAAAATTCAACTCACCGATCTTCTCAAAGTGATCCTATTCACTGGAATAGGAGGGCTTATACTTTTCTTCTTATGGAGACATATGGATGCCAGTTATCAAGACGATTGTATCCTCAAAGGGATACCTTCAGACCAATGTAGTTTGTATAAAAAATTAATACAGGACTTCAGAGAGGCAAGCTCTTTTTGGTTGATAATGACGGCCATTGCTTTCATGGCAAGTAATATAGCTCGCGCACTACGATGGCAAATGTTGTATAGACCCCTAGGATATCAGCCGGATATTGTCAATAGTTTTGGCGGTGTAATGATCGCTTATTTTGTCAACCTAGGATTGCCGCGAGCAGGAGAATTTGCGCGAGCAGGAGTTATGACAAATTACGAAAAAATACCCTTTGAAGTTTCTTTCGGTACTATCATCACAGATAGGATTTTAGATCTTTTTTGCCTGTTGATACTATTGACTTTGGGATTTTTGTTTCACAGCCGAACCATTATAGACTATCTGACGACTAACGCCTCCATCAATAGTACTACCCTTTATATAAGTGTTTTCATTTTGATTGTCGTTGGCTTATCAGCTGTCTTTATGGTTAGGCGCATCGTTTCTACACCAACAGAACAATTGACCCCATGGAAAGCAAAAATTCAGCATTTCATTAATGGATTTTGGGCAGGCTTGACCTCAGTTTTGCGCATTCCCAATTGGCCTTTGCTCATTTTTTACAGTTTGGCGATATGGTTTCTATATCTGCTGATGCATGTTTTAGCCTTTTACGCATATGAGCCTACATCGCATCTAGGGATGTTAGAAGGCTTATTGGTTTTTGACTTTGCTGTTTTGGGCATCATTTTTCCTTCCCCTGGGGGCATGGGCAGTTATCATGCTATGGTCGGAGAAGGATTGCAAATTGTCGGAGTAGATCCTGTTTCGGCCTTTTCGTGGGCCATGATTACCTTCTTCACATTGAATGTAGGTTGCAATATCGTGTTTGGAATTCTCTCGATGCTCTTTTTACCATTTTGGAATACGCGAAAAGAAATACGTAAGAAAACGACCAAAGATTGAGGCACTTTACTTCAAGTGTACATCACTCATATCTTATAACCCCCATTCTTTTGATCGCCTCATCAATAAATCCATCAATGTGTCCGCAGATACTTGACCCTTTACTTTTATAAATTCTCTTGGGGTATCGTCACCTATTTCGTAGGTCACGCTTTCAGCACCAAACTGCTTAACAAACCAACCTTTAGAGATAGGCTGATTCAACGGACTTGGTTGATTATTAATATCATCTAATTGAAGAGCAAGCCGTATTTGCTCAAGCCATGCGATAGTAAAGCCTGGCATTTTTCGTACCACATCATCCGTAAATGTATAATAGACATCTTCTTGGGTACTATGAAAATCCAATCCTAGGAACACCTCATTTTTTCCGCTAAAAGCCTCTTTAGTGATGTGTGCTGTAATTTGGCGAGTTTCCGGTTGTCTATAATAGCCCCAATCTCTATTCAAATCTATACCGCCTGTGTTATGTCTAAAATGTCCCAAGTCCACCCCATCGGGGTTGATCATCGGATAGAGTAGAATGCGAAATTTTTTTAAGAATCCATTCTTTGAACCTTCTTCTATCAGACGCTCCATGAAGGCTTTCATTGCAAGATAGCCTGTCACTTCGGGTGGATGTTGACGACTGATCACTACAATAGCGGGTTTCTTTGTCGATGATCCGTCAGAAATATTCAAGTAATATAAATCTCGGCCTAGAGCACTTTGACCTGCGGTCCCTACGGTAATCATAGGATGCTTGCCCAACTCACGAACCCATTCTCCTACACGGCGATGATCTTGTACTTCTTGTGCGGCAACCCAAAGTGGTTGGTTAGAAAGGGGCAATCGCAAGGTGGCCGTCTTTCTATCTGTCCACAAGGTAAATCGACTCGAGTCTAGGTTTTCCCAATGTTCACCATCCTTGCTGATCACAGGATAATATCTATGTCCATAGCCTGGATACGTCAGTTCTAACTCCACCTCTTCTGTGCGCTCTGACCAAATGTGAAAAGCATACCATGGACTAGGATTAATAGGGACATTTTCGGCGGTTATGACTGCGCGGTACGTCTTTTCATTGATCTGAAAGAAGTTATTCAATCGAGCAGCGGGAAATTCATTGCTCGCGGAGACTGTACCAGCTTTATAGGTTTTCTTTTCTTGATATTCGATAGGTCGAGTATGCGTATCGACTGGAATGGGAAATTCAAACTGTCCCACCTGTTGAGGAAGTTTAGTCGAGGCGCATGAGATAGCAAACAGGATAATCAGTAAAAAGGAATACCTCATAATACTACACTTGATTTATTAGCTCAATGTATAGATTCTTCGCTAGACAACAAAGAAATCCAGCGGCCTAATGAGTATTATTCATCTGATCATGCTCAAGGTTCAATTGCCCGACGTCATTTCTGCATGAAACACACCATTTAACTCGACTGTAAAGGGATAACAAAACTCCATATAATCGGGCGCGGATTGAAATGCACTATCGCTAGCGAAAATGGTACCCGCATTCTTAAAGGCGCTTATACTGAGATAATGACCTTTTATGCTATCATTCGGAAAAGTGTAAATAATGGTGCTATCCAGCTGAGCTTCATATCGCTTTGAACTACCCATGCCGCCCCTATCGCCAGTTGTACCTTTATCTCCATTGACGGCATTACCTACAAAATAAAAGACAACATCCCCCTGATAAGCTAAAGGAGCTTTCCAGATAGCCGAAAAGGTATCGACGTTACTTATTTTGTCATGTTCGATATATACCCTCTCCGTTTCACAAAAAACATTGGCATCAGAAATCTGTGTGTCTCTACCAGGTGATGACCATTGGCCGGCAGATACATTCGTGGTGTCTAAAGCGGTGGCCTGAAACCCATAGAAAGGCGCATTCCCTGGGCTAAAAACCTGCACATAAGCCTTATATGATCGTCCGGGTATATATAATTGTGCGGTATCTCCTGTTTGAATATCAATCAAGTAAAAATACTCAAGGGTGTTGCCAAAGAATAATGAACCTCTATGACATCCCCCGCAAGTCAGCCCAGACTCACAAGGTGCACCGGTAAAACCATCTTGCTGCGTAGCTGCCGGCCCCGATGAATAGGACGTGCCTATTTGCATGATACCAAACACAAAAGCCACCCAAACTAGGAAAATCATATACTTTTTCACACTATAAAGCTACGTCAAACCTTTAGATCAGTATTAGGGAATACACGGAATAAATTTTTTAGCGGATTCCCCTTTTTGACCTAGTGGCACATAAGAAAGCTTCATTTAAAGTTCTTGTATTAGAAACCCCATAAGATAAAAACACGCCATTCGGTACTTATTCCAAACAATCTTCTATTTTTAGGGCACTACTAAAAACGAAAAAATGAGCAACACCTTTTTCGGCCATCCTAAAGGCCTTTCTACTCTGTTTTTCACTGAAATGTGGGAAAGGTTTTCTTTCTATGGAATGCGTGCGATACTCATATTATTTATGACGACCGAGACGGCACAACAAGGCTTGGGATTAGATACGAACACTGCTGGTGCAGCATATGGCCTATACACAGCCTCTGTATACTTACTTTCATTACCTGGCGGATGGATCGCCGACAATATCATTGGTCAACGCAAGGCCATTTGGTATGGTGGCATTATGATTATGCTAGGCCATATTATACTAGCCATTCCAGCTGGTGTCGGAGTTTTTTTTACAGGACTGGCATTTGTCGCAATAGGTACAGGATTTTTAAAGCCCAATATAAGTTCAATAGTTGGCTCACTATACAACAATGATCTGGGTGCTAAGAGAGATGCAGGATTCTCCATATTCTATATGTCCATCAATATTGGTTCTTTTTTCGGACAAATATTCGTTCCTATTCTAGCGGTATATAGTTGGCATTTGGGTTTTGGGCTAGCGGCCATAGGTATGTTTTTTGGATTGATCTATTTCAAATTAACAGAGCAAAAGAGTTTTGGGGATATAGGCATTGCACCTGATAGAAACCTAATAAATAGCGAGCACACCCAATCTTCATCGGCTCTAAAATATATTATTCCTAGTATATTAATAGCTGTCGTTGCTGCTTTGCACTTCACGGGAAAGGTGGATTTTGGTTCGATCACGGGTATAGCAGAAGCCATGAAGTATGTTATAGTCTTAGTGGCTGTATTCTATTTTGCTTATGTGTTATTTGCTGGCAACCTTACCCAGACTGAATTTAAAAAAGTTGGGGTCATCATATTACTGTTTATTGGTGGAGCAACATTTTGGAGTGGCTTTGAACAAGCCGGATCAGCACTCAACCTTTTTGCTAGAGATTTCACTGATAGGTACATCTTTGGTTGGGAAATGCCCGCTGGGGTACTACAGTCTGTAAATGCTGGATTCATCATCATATTTGCGCCTATTATAGGTGCACTATGGGTTTGGCTCGCTAAGAGAAACCTCAATCCCCGCACCCCAATCAAATTTGGATTGGGCTTGATATTATTAGGCATAGGATTCCTATTTATGGTGACTGCCGCTAAAGTGGCTACCACCGGTGCCAAAGCGGGAATGTTTGCCTTAGTCTTAACCTACTTCTTTCACTCTGTTGGTGAATTATTCGTAAGTCCGGTGGGCCTAAGTAATATTACTAAATTATCACCCAAACGATTCGTTGGCCAAATGATGGGTCTATGGTTTGTCGCTACGGCACTTGGCAATCTAATCGCTGGAACATTTGGTGGGCATTTCGATCCGAGCAACGTGCAGCAAATGCCTAATTTGTTCTGGACCTTTGTCCTACTACCTGTTGGAGTAGGCATCTTTTTCATTATATCTAACCCAGTGGTTAAAAAATGGATGGGTGACGTCCATTAAGCTATACTTCTCAGCAAGACTTTTAAAAATGAAATACCATGAACAACGAGCATAAACCCTATATTCCAGCAAGCACTATTTTGCCTGAGACCACCGTTAAGGCGTTTTTTCTAGGAGCAATCTTATCTATGATCCTGAGCGGAGCTAATGCTTATCTGGGATTATTTGCCGGATTGACGGTCTCTGCCTCTATTCCCGCAGCCGTCATTAGTATGTTCGTGCTAAAGTTATTTAAGAAGCATAATATCTTAGAAAACAATATCGTACAAACCTCCGCCTCTGCAGGTGAGTCCTTAGCGGCGGGAGTAATCTTTACGTTTCCGGCATTAGTGCTAATGGGATATTGGACAGAGTTCAACTATTGGGAAACAGCCTTGATCGCCTTATGTGGAGGTGTGTTAGGGGTACTTTTTACTGTTCCATTGCGACGAGCCTTAATCATAGAACAACGGCTGCAGTTTCCAGAAGGGGTGGCCACAGCTGAGGTATTGAAAACAGGTGAGAAGGGGGGCAAGGCCATAAAATATTTAGTGCAGGGTGCTATCGTAGGAGCAGGCATGAAATTGGCGTATAGCGGTTTGAAATTATGGAGTGGGGTTAGTGAAGGGGCGACATTGGTGGGAGGTAAACTATATGCTTTCTTTGGTATTAATTTATCCCCAGCATTGATAGGTGTCGGTTATATTGTCGGTATACGTATAGCCATTTTAGTTTTTGCAGGCGGGGTCATTAGTTGGTGGATCGCCATACCTCTGTTTATTGCATTGAATGATTTAGCAGTAGGCGAAGGTGGTGCTGTGGCATTAGGGTATGAGCTTTGGAGTTCGCAGATTCGTTATTTGGGTGTAGGTGCTATGGTAGTAGGTGGCTTATGGGCCTTGATAAATTTGCGTGGATCGATCGCCTCCGCGGCGCGAAGTGGTTTAGCCGCCTTGCGCACTAAAACGGATCAATCTCAATTGCCTCGTACAGAAAGAGATGCACCAATGTCCTATGTCATCATGGCTATAGGAGTGATGATTGTCCCCATATTTATGATCTACGTAAGAGAGATTCACGATATCGCTATATCGGGCTTCATGGCTATTTTGATGCTCGTGGCGGGCTTTTTATTTTCAGCAGTGGCAGGCTATATGGCAGGGCTGGTAGGTAGTTCAAACAATCCCATTTCGGGAGTGACAATTGCTACGATATTAACCTCTGCCCTTATTTTGCTTTTATTCTTGGGCGAAGGATCAACGAAAGGTCCAGCAGCGGCGATCATGATCGGCGCGGTTGTCTGCTGTGCTGCGGCTATAGCTGGAGACAATATGCAGGATTTGAAGGCCGGCCATATTTTAGGGGCTACTCCGTATAAACAGCAAATCATGCAGATGGTGGGTGTCGTTAGTGCAGCCTTGGTAATGCCATTTATCCTCCAATTGTTATTAACCGCTTATGGTTTTGGCCCAGCTACTACTGAACACCCAGATTCGCTAGCTGCTCCGCAAGCTACCTTAATGGAGAGCGTCGCACGTGGCGTATTTTCTGGCGACCTTCCTTGGACAATGGTATATTTGGGGGCTGGGCTTGGAATCTTGATTATCGCCTTTGATCTATGGCTCGCATCACGAAAGTCAAATTTTAGGGTACCCGTATTAGCTGTAGCTGTGGGGGTCTATCTTCCCTTTGAACTCGATAGTGCAATTATGCTCGGTGGTGTCATCGCATGGTTAGTCAGTAAATATCAAGCGAGAAATGTAGCCAAAGTAAATGATCTAGAAATATCAACTTCCGCGAGTGAAAATAGTGGCCTACTTCTAGCTTCTGGCATGATAACAGGTGAGGCATTACTTGGCATTTTGTTAGCCATCCCCATAGCCTACTCTGGGCGCTCAGATATAATGGCTATTGCAGATAATCCCTTCGGTAGTTTACCAGGTTTACTGTTGATAATCGCTATGTGTTACTGGATGTATTGGGTTGCTTGTAAAGCGTTTATGAAGGGAGAATAAGACCCTTTGTCAATCAGGGTTAAGTATGCTTAAAAGCTCTGAGTTGCTTCAAAGCCTTGGCAGCGCGTGATCGAACAGAAGGAGCACCAGTTAAGACTTGGTCTTCAATATGAGGTATACACTCAGTAGCCATTTCTGGATAAGTCTTACAAATATTAGCACAGATAGTTATAGCATATGCCCTTATTGCATTGGCTTGCTTTGGATCTCCTATGTATTCAAAACACAAATCATAAATAGACCCTACGTATTCTTCAGGAAAGCTCTGTCGTTCCCATACACGCAGAATATTACGGGCAACAGCGTCATGATGAGGGGCTTGCAATACTTTAAGCATATCAGGCAAATAAGGTTCTACCACGCTCACGTCTTCATCGACAATGGTTGCTAAAGGCCAAGCAGCTCGCTGACATAATTGCCAATCTGCATCAAAAAAAAATTCCATAAACTCTGCCATTGTATATGTCCCATTCAATACTTGTCTAGCTACGGCAATGGCCGCCTCCTTTTGTGTCGCCGCTAAAATTTCTTCTTTAAGCTTCGCATTCATCTGACAAATCAGCTAAGATATTTTCCAACAATCGGCATCCTACGCCCCATACCAAAAGCCTTAGGGCTAATGCGGAGTGCAGGTGCTGTTTGATAGCGCTTGAATTCATTGATATTCACAAGACGCAAAACCCTCCTTACTAGCGCTGCCTCAAAACCAAGGGCAATAATTTCATCTGGCCCTTTGCGGTGCTCAATATATTGCGCCAAAATCTGATCTAAAACACCATAGTCTGGCAGACTATCCGAATCCTTTTGGTTAGGCCGCAACTCAGCGGAAGGAGGCTTTTGTAGAATATGAATAGGAATAAGTGCTTCTTGATCATTTATAAACTGGCAAAGCGCATATACCTCCGTTTTATAAACATCTCCAATCACCGCTAAGCCTCCACACATATCGCCATACAAGGTGCCATAGCCTACAGCCGCCTCGCTCTTGTTGCTGGTATTAAGGACAATATAACCAAACTTATTGGAGACCGCCATCAGTAACATGCCCCTTATTCTGGCTTGGATATTCTCCTCTGTGATATCTTCCTTCCGATCGCCAAAAATAGGAGCTAAATTTTGGACAAACCCATGATACAAAGACTCAATAGCAATTTTATCATATTGAATATTCAAGTTGTTGGCCAATTCGACACTATCCGAAATCGAGTGATCAGATGAATACTGAGATGGCATTAACAATACGCGCACATTTTCTGCGCCCAATGCTTTAACGGCTAGTACCGTGGTCAATGCGGAGTCTATGCCTCCAGAAAGACCAATAATGGCCTTCTTAAATCCTAACTTGCCGAAATAGTCGCGCACACCCACAATTAATGCATCATGTATCAAGGAAATTTTGTGCTTGGTCTGTTCATTTTGCTGATTTCCAAGACAAACATCCGCTAGATCATAGATTCGAAATGCTTCTTCAAAGTAAGGCATCTCATCGTAGATCTGACCATTACCACTGATCACCACCGATCCGCCATCAAAAATTATTTCAGTTTGTGCCCCCACATGGTTAATATAAAACATTGGCAACCCATAGCGATCCGTATTCGCTCTCAAAACATCCAATCTCGCATTGGCATGGTCATAATGAAAAGGGGAAGCGGACACATTTATTACCACATCTGGAGACTCTTTGATTAATTCATCAAGCGGACAGGTAGTGTATAGAGGATTCTCATTCCCCACATTCCAAATATCCTCGCAGACGGTCAAGGCTATTTTTACCCCCTTGTACAAAATGGTCTTAAAAGAGCGGCCTGGTTCAAAATATCTATACTCGTCAAAAATATCGTAGGTAGGCAACAAGGCCTTATGTTGCACATAAAGCACTTGACCATCAGCGATAAAATAAACGGAATTAAATAAATCCTTTCCCTCAGGTATTGGGTTTACCGTTGGTGCGCCAATGACTATGGCCATACTATCGCTCGCTTGTCGTATCCGTTCGATACTACTTTCGCATAAGCGGATGAAATCTCTAAACTCTAAAAAATCTCGAGGTGGATACCCGCAAACTGCAAGCTCACCAAAACAAACTAAATCTGCCCCACCCTCCCGAGCCAAGGATATGTGCGCCAAAATCTTCTCCAAATTGCCTTCAAAATTACCGATGTGGTAATCTAATTGCGCCATTGCTATCTTCATACGTGTCCATTGTCATCATCCTACTCAGAATGATTATATCTGCGAATGTATAACCAAATTGTCTTTATTCCATCGTCAAGCTCGGTTCAGTCATGGGCCTAAGTTGCTTTTGCTTCAATATTCGCGCAGAGGTCCAGTTCGTAATATCTAAATAAAGGAAGGCTCTTTTTTCGTATTCATCCATGCGGATCTGTACTAGATCGTTGTGAAAATCAATGAGCAATCTCGCGCGATCCAACACACTTGTCGTAGGCACTTTTCTGAAAAAAACGAGGCTTCGCTGTTGAAGTCGATTCTTATTCTTTATCTTGTTAAAATACGATTCTGTCATCTTGCTTAAATAGTCCAATAAGTCAAAGTTTTCAAGATCATAATGCACCATCAAAAATAATAGTCGGCTATATATTTGAATGTCCTCTCTATAGTCATCATGGTGCTCGTTTATGATACTATTCAAAAATGGTATTGCTTTGTCAGGTTTAGAAGCGCCAACGTACATCCACGCTATTTTATAGTACAATACCATGATACGATGTGGGGCTATTCTTTCCTTATACCGCTTAATACGCATTAAGGATCGCGGAATTAATTCTAACCCTCCTTGATAATCACCCTTTAAAAAATGAACATTATATCTAGCCCAATGGACATACAAAAAAGAAAATATTTTGGAATTCTCATTAAATCGAGCATAATTTGATTTTCTAAACTTTTCCAATTTGTCCAAATAATGCGTCATTTTTTCAATATCCTGCAAGTTAAATGCGGATGTCAATACATAATGATACCCGCGCATATACAAATCAGGATCTAGACTTATGAGCTCTTTATTCATCTCGAAAGTTTGTACCCATT
Source organism: uncultured Saprospiraceae bacterium (assembly GCA_964616755.1). Lineage (GTDB taxonomy): Bacteria > Bacteroidota > Bacteroidia > Chitinophagales > Saprospiraceae > CAYNFR01. The sequence goes on from CAZTSI010000036.1 coordinate 28,783, forward strand.
TTAATGCGTTTTCAAAACATGCGACAAAATCGAGCAGGATATAATAATACCAAACGTAGCATTGATACAAATAAATGCGCTCTACCAAGCCTAGGGTTTCTTCTTGAACATTAGGCAAATTCATTCTTAAATAATCAACAATTTCCCTTTTTTCATTCTCATTTTTGACATGGCTATTCTTAATATAATAACCATGCAACCTTACTCTAACATTTGATAGTGTTACACTCGCATTGACTTTGTCTAAGACATCTTTGGCAGAAAAAGTTAGGGCATCATTCTTCACTGGCCCGGTATTGGTGATATGTCGGGATTCTATTACTTTTTCAAATTCGATAATTTCTAAAACCATAATATCTAAATCTGCCTCCTCTGCCATCCTTTTAGCTCTCTCTAAAATTTTCAGTGACTGGAGATAAAGACTCTTGCTATAAAGGATATGAGCAAAATCAATGTGCTCTCTGATTTCGATAGACTTAATCCGAGAAGTATTAATCAATCGTAGACTAGCCAGTATTTGACTGTATAGATGTCTTTTAAGGTTTGACAAATTGGCTTTGTCAATACCGCTAACCCTAGACATAATCTTGTCTTCATCATAGCTCGATAATTTTTCTAATATATCGAACAATTGAAGGAACATCATATCACTGTCATTCTGCACACGCTTAGCGTACAGCTTAAAATTTCTTTTATCCGCCTTAGTTAAGGACTTGATAAGGCTAAACAGATGGGCTGAATTAGATATTGGCATAACAGTTTATTAACAAATATATCACTGAATATCAGCGACTTACATTCACGTAAGCGCCCGTGACAAATAACAATAATGAGCAAAAACGAATAGTTAGTTATACCAAGTCGAAGTATTCTTGCAATCGAAAGTACTTAATAAACCACTTAAATTCTTTAGTCTCATGAAAAAAATTGAAGCGATCGTCCGTTTCTCTAAGTTTGAAGATGTAAAAGAAGCCTTAGAGAATGCAGGCGTCTTATTCTTCTCCTATTTAGAAGTCAATGGTCATGGCAAACAGAAAGGAGATACAGTTACTTACCGCGGCGCTGTTTATGATTCTGGCGACATTCCAAGAGTGAAAATTGAAGCGATCGTGCCCAAAGAAAAAGCAGAAGAAGTTGTACAAGCCATTCTGAGAAGCGCAAGCACCGGTCAGATCGGTGATGGAAAAATAATTGTCTCACCTGTTGATCAGTTCATCCGCATACGCAACGGAGAATCAAATGACAAAGCCTTGTAGCGCTTCTCATAATCCTCGCCTCTTATTTTCACTACGATTAAGATACGTCTTGTCCTTTATGGATTTGGGGGGGAAAGGATACATTAAAAAACCTTGCTAAAAAATATAAACGTTACATCATGAAAATTTTAAATATACTCTTGTTTCAGTCAGAATTAAGTGCCGAAACGGTCAGTTTTACCGTTAATAATTTATGGATAATGATCGCGGCAGTGCTCGTATTCATTATGCATCTTGGTTTCTCTACCTTAGAAGCTGGATTTGTTCGAAAGAAAAATGTGGTCAACATCCTTTTTAAGAATGCAATGATTATTGCCATCGGTCTTTTGACCTATTGGTTAGTAGGATTCAATTTAATGTATCCTGGCACCAACGAAGGTGGATTCTTTGGCTTTGGTGGATTTGGTCTGTCACCAGATGGCGAAAATATGGGGATTGGATATGGAAATTATACATATTTGACCGATTTTATCTTCCAAGCCATGTTTGCAGCCACATGTGCAACCATTGTCTCTGGCGCTGTCGCTGAGAGAATTAAACTCGGCCCCTTCCTCATTTTTGCTACTTTATTTGTGGCCATCTCTTATCCGATTACGGGAATGTGGAAATGGGGTTATGGCTGGTTAAATACTCTTGGGTTTTATGACTTCGCAGGATCTACCCTTGTTCATTCGGTAGGTGGCTGGGCAGCCTTGGAAGGTATCATGATATTGGGTCCTCGAGCAGGAAAATATAGCTCAAAGGGTATCAGACCCATCCAAGGTCATAGCATGCCTTTAGCGGCAATTGGAGTATTCTTGTTGTGGTTCGGATGGTTTGGCTTTAACGGGGGATCCGTATTGAGCGCAGACGCTGCTAGTGTTTCTCTCGTATTTGTGACTACCTCATTAGCTGCCGCGGCAGGATCGATTGGCGCCTTTGTCACCAACTATATTATGACCAAGACGAATGACCTTTCGATGGTTCTCAATGGAATTTTGGGTGGTCTTGTCGGAATCACAGCAAGTGCTGATAGTGTTAGTGTCAACGAATCCGTCATTATAGGATTTATTGCTGGAATTATAATACCATTGGCCGTTAGAGGCTTTGATAAATTAAAATTAGATGATCCTGTTGGAGCAACTTCAGTGCATTTGGTTTGTGGTATCTGGGGAACCATAGCGGTGGCTATATTTGGTGACTTTGACGATCCAAATATCGGCCAATTTAGTGATCAGCTCATAGGTATTTTGGCTATTGGTTTATTCACATTTGTATTCTCTTTTGCTCTGTTTTATCTCTTAAAGCTAACAATCGGAATCCGCGTATCAGCAGAAGAAGAAGAGAAAGGTTTAGATATAATGGAGCACGGAATGCGCTCCTACTCTTAAGTTCAAAAGGAAAAGCCCCTACAGCGAATAGAGGCCTTTTTGAAAAGATATAAAGAACCCGGCCTATTGCCCAGATTTTTCATACGACTCTAGCAAATGTACTCTTAATTACTTATTCAGGGTTGATAGGCCGGGATTTCTTTTCAGTAATCATATTCATTCATTTTCAATTAAAAAAAGTTCATCATGAAAAGAACTCTAAGTTTTTATTGCCTATTCTTTATGGCATTAGGATTATTTGCTCAAGAAAATTCACAACCTTCAGCGCCAGAATTTAGTTTTTCAGGGTCTGTTGATGCCTATTTTAGGACGAATTTTAATCACGATTTTACAGACGCGCCGGCCACTTCCTTTGCAAATCTTCCAGGCTTTGCGCTTGGTATGGTCAATCTTGTGGGAGCGTATGATGCTACCAATTTTGGGGTCAAAGCAGACCTAGTCGTGGGCCCAAGAGGAGAAGATGCCGTTTTTCTATCACCGCTTCTCCGTCCGGGCGGCACGTCCAGCATAGTCAATCAATTATATGTATATTTAAAAGCTAGCGATAAAGTAACCTTCACGCTGGGCAATTTCAATACTTTTTTGGGCTATGAAGTCATCTCGCCTGTAAGCAATTTTAATTATTCTACTTCTTATATGTTCTCCTATGGCCCTTTTTCTCATACTGGTTTGAAAATGGATCTTGATCTCGGGGGCGGATTGAGCATGATGGTCGGAGTGTTTAATCCGACTGATGCTACCGAATATAACCCTACCAATAATTATGTGGGAGGCGCGCAAATGGGTTATAGCTTTGATAAGGGAAGTGTTTACGTCAATTCACTGTTTAGTGATGGTTTTTTTCAGATCGACCTTACAACTGGTATGAACATCACTGAAAAAATTTATCTAGGATTGAATGCCACCTCAGCCAGTGATAATTTTAGTGGTGTGGCAGGATATCTACAAACTACTGTCAATGATAAATTGACACTCGGCGTCAGAACTGAATATTTTAAAGATAATGGTGTAGGAGCAATTGCCACAGGAGAAAATGTGCTTAACTTTACTGTGTCTGGCAATTATACGGTAGGCAATATTAAGCTGATACCAGAAATACGCTTAGACAAATTATCCTATAGCGGTTTTGGTGAAGGTCCTGAGGCAGATGCCACACTAAGTTCGTTCATTTTAGCAGCTGTTTATGGATTTTAATCTTTACATATCAAATAGCAATTAGGCTTCACCATTAATGAAGAAATGATCAACAAAAAAGCCTCGATGAATCAACATCGAGGCTTTTATCTTTATGGGTCTGTGTGCTTTGCCTTCTATTCTTATTGCCTTAATGGACTATTTGAACAGATTCTTTGATTTTCTCATCGCCAAGATTAATCACAAATACGTAGCTGCCAGATGGAATGTCGGCTATTGATACTTGTAATTCGTTAATGTCATTGGCCGTTCCGATAATCGGCCATGTCCTGACGACTTTGCCCGAAATATCGTGTAATTCGACGGTAGAAAATGACTTGCCTTGAGCGTCAAATCTTGCTAAAATATACTCATTCGCTGGATTCGGATAAATACCCAAGGCCAATTCCACAAGCTCATTGGCCTTTGCGCGGAACACGTCTATAGCCTTGATCTGGGAATATTCAAACCCACCATCATAATCTATTTGCTTCAACCGATAATAATATGTTCCAGATGTAGCTATGTCATGATCAACATAATCATAATTCGTGGTGCGAAGCGTAGTGCCTTTGCCCTTTTTTTCAGCAATTTTTTCAAACTTTCCGTTAGGCCCAAAGGCTCGTTGTATTTCAAAAAGCTTATTATTTACCTCTGATGCCGTTTGCCATCTAAGGATATTGACGTCCTTCGCTCTATCCCAAAAACCATCAAAAAAAACCAACTCCACAGGCACTGTACCTAATCGCAAGCCAGCATTAATACCGAATATGGTATCAACAGGTGCAACAAATAACACCCTAGTCATTAATGTATTTGGATCAGCATCGCTGTCAAGCAAAGGATCAGTACCAACATTGGCGGTCACTAAAGACATGCCACCGACACTCGGAAACATAATCTGATACGAGCCAACGGGAATACCTGAAATACAATATCTCCCGTTAAAATTGGTGCCTGTCTGACGTACGATCAATTTCGTCTCCGCATTTAGCAACTGCACCCAAACATTTGGGATTAATGAATCAACATTAGCATCGTATACCGCTTCTTGTCCGCCGTCTTCGTCTCTAAACACTATTCCACAGATAGTTCCTCCTTGATAGACACCAAAATCAAGATGATCTGTGACAGTGTTGCGTGTGAGCGTAATAAAGTCAGTAGAGTTTAACCCGTTCGCACCTGTGGCGTCGCTGTCTCTTGTATCGTCTCCTGTAGCATTAGCTCGTGTTGTGACCAAACCATTTGGCAATATGGCACTGACATAATATTGTAAAGCAGGGATATCCCTAAAGCAATAACTTCCAATGAGCCCAGTACTATCTGTAGTTGTTGTAACGGATGCTTGGAAAGTACCGTCCGCTCTAAAAAGATTGACTACAATATTATTGACACCTTGATCATCATCATCGCGTCGACCATTAGCGTTATTATCAAACCATACCCTACCACACAATGTCGAAGATGTGCGCATACCAGCGTCTATGTTGGTGCGCACCTCCCCCTCAATCACGCCTATCGAACCCGTCAAACCCGTCAAAGGATCGGCGTCACTATCTCTTTCGTCATCGGTAGTTGCATCTCTTTCAGTAAATGAAAAGCCTGAAGGCGTTACAAATTCTACAATATAATTGCTCCGGTACACATTAAACGTATAATAGCCACTGCGCGACGTGCCTGGTTCATTGGCCGTTACTGTGGTGCACGAAGGAAATCCAGGAATATCAGGTCGACCATTACGATCAAAGTCTGTGTACAGATTTACCCTAACTCCGTTCAACCCTGGTTCATTGGGATCTTGAGTGCCATTGGCATTCACATCTTCCCAAACAAAGTCGCCTATACTAGCCGGTTCATTCCCTGTGATTACTTGTTCACCAAATCCTACACAACCATTTGATAATGTTACAGTAACTTGATAAGTAGCTGGCAAATTAGCATCAATATCAATAAACTCAGTCGTAGCGCCAGTGTTCCATCGATATGAAGTATAATTGCCTCCTACGATAAGCGTAGCTGAACTCAATATATCACATGAGCGCAAATCAAAGAATATCTTAGGTTTTAGTTGATCACATACAGACACGATGTAGGCATTTCCAATATCAAGACAAGTACTTTTTATTTCGTATATCGGTGACCCTACTTCTAAGCCAACAGTCTGGGCTTCAGAGTCATAATTAATGGCAAAAAAGCTGTACAAACCAGTATCGGGCATCATCACAGAAGGTTCATCCAATATTTCTAAGATTATTCCTGAGCGATTGGTATAGACATATTTTGTTATGAAAGAAGGATCCGTATTACCTCCAGCAACAGTTAATCTTACTTCCTCGCCAAAGCAATAATTACATTTTTCAAGATTGTCGCAGACTGTTATGGGAAATGGCGAAGCTATGTCAAAGCATGTACCATCTATATTGTCTACATTTAGCCCCACTGTCAGCCCGCTTAGAGCTTCACCTTTTTTTGTATTTAATGCGTACAAGAGATAAAAACCCTCTTGCACGATTTGAATCGTAGGGGAGGAAGAAACGACCACAATATTGCCCTGCGCATTGGTGAGGATATATCGGTTTTCGTATTCATCTGTAATATTTCCGCCTTCTGATGTAAACGTAATGGCACCTGTCACATAGTTGCATTTCTGAGCTGTAGCTTGCACACTTAGTCCAATACATATCACAAGGCAAATGCAAACTTTAAAAGCTTTAAAATACTTCTCGATATTCAGAGATATGTTCATGATAGTTACGTTCTGAGTATTATTAGATTGTCAAATCTCATGCTTAGTTTCCTGTAATTCTGGGTGCCAAAGCATTACAGTTCTCTTGACAAGTCGGCGCATTTGCGCATCCTGGATCTAGGCAATCGACTAATCCATCATTATCATTGTCTACCCCATCACTACATTGGCTATTGCCTTGCTCATTTGCACCACATGAAATATCAAAACACGCTTTGTTTCCGCTAGCCCGAGAGAGATTTCCAAATGAATTAGATATCAATGGATTTGTGCTATTTGGGCCGAGCCATTCATTTAGCGTAAGTACATTATTATTATATGGAGTAGTTACCCCTGATCGAGCCCAGTCTGCTTCAAAACAGATGTCTTTTGTGTTAATTGAAGCCGCTGTCATATTGAAGCAAAGCTCTGCTACAGAAATAAATTCGCTTGACCCAACCGTAACAGCACTATTGCCTGCTGGATTACTTAGGTCAATATTAAAATTGATAAATCCAAGATTTGACTCATAAGCTAAATTACCTAAACCGCTTGCGTTACGGTTTTCTATTGGGGTGCCACCTATTAGCGTTAGGGGTGTATAGGCTGTTCCTAATAAACTTGTCGCATTCACAAATTTCCCTACACCGGAGTTATAAAATAGTCGATACGACTGATTAGCTAGTCTAAACGTATTATTAAAACCACGCACATCGACTGTATAGCATACTTGGCCAGTCACACAATCAATTCTTTCTAAGTCTATACGAATGTCAAACCTTTTTTCATCAGGAATGCAGTGGGCAAATGCTTGACAATTAGGGTCAGCGCAATCTACCAAACCATCGCCATCGTTATCAAGACCGTCCGAACACAAGACAGAAGTGTTCTCGGGATCCCC
>CAZTSI010000037.1:0-35155 GCA_964616755.1 uncultured Saprospiraceae bacterium
ATCGAAATCAGAACCCACCCCACGCAGCAAGATGCCCTCAAAGCTTGTCTTGTCAGAAATAATGGCTGGTACTACTACATATTTTTGCACATGACTGACTCCCCCATAAGACGTATTATCTGTATACATAGCATTGGGCTTATCAGTCTTATCACCTATATTATAGCGAAGCTGCTTAATATTGACAATGGCATCTAGAATTTTTGGATCAGCATCTATGCTCACAATTTCGTAGGTCTGGTCAGCATTTGTATCTGTAACATGAATGTGCCCCCAGAAATTAAACACCTTATTACTTATTTCGTGTTTAAACCCCGTCGTGACATTCGTGGTGATGATCATTACGGCAATACTCAAGGCTACGGCGACTATGGCAATAGAAATAATCTTGGATGTAAAACCACCTTGATGACTTTTGCCTAACCTTCTTGCTATGAACTGATCAAATTTCATGGTCACAAACCTAAGATAGATTATTCAATATTATACTTTTGTGGCCACCTTATCCTGTGGCTCATTGATTTTATCGCAGAAGTCATTTTCCCAGAAAAACTAATGTACGTAGATTATGAATTTTATTGAAGAATTAAGATGGCGTGGTATGCTTCATGACATGACACCGGGAACAGAAGAATACCTACTACAAGGCCCAAGAACGTGCTATATTGGTTTTGACCCTACGGCACCTTCACTTACCATAGGTAACTATGTTCAGATCATGCTTCTCAGCTTACTACAGAAAGCGGGGCACCAGCCCATTTTTTTGCTAGGAGGTGCTACTGGTCGTATTGGTGACCCTTCTGGCAAAGAAAAAGAGCGCGAATTGAAGTCAGTAGACGAACTAGAAAAAAATCTGAGATTCCAAAGTCTGCAAGCCAGCAAGTTTTTAAACTTTGAAGACGGGCCAAACAAAGCACTGATGCTTAATAATTATGATTTTTATAAAGACATGAACGTCCTAGACTTTTTGAGGGATGTTGGAAAAAATCTTACAGTGAATTATATGCTCAGCAAAGAGTCAGTCAAAAAACGACTCGATAGTGGCCTGTCATTTACTGAGTTCAGCTATCAATTATTGCAGGCCTACGACTTCTTGTATCTTTACCGAAATCATAATTGTACTATGCAAATGGGGGGCTCTGATCAATGGGGCAATATCACGTCTGGCACTGAATTCATACGTCGAAATGTAGAAGAAGCCAAAGCCTATGCCTTGACTACTCCATTATTGACTAAATCCGATGGAAAAAAATTCGGCAAATCCGAAGAGGGCAATATTTGGCTCGACCCGAATATGACTTCACCTTATAAGTTTTACCAATTTTGGATCAATGCCGATGATGCGGATCTAGACAAATTCTTCAAGTATTTCTCTTTCAAAACGAAGGAGGAGCAAGAGGCCTTAATGAGTAGTATGGCCGACAATCCTCGCGAACTAAAACGTATATTGTCTGAAGAGTTGACGATACGGGTTCATTCAGAAGAAGATTTTCTTGCAGTACAGGATGTGTCGGAGATATTGTTTGGTAAAACCTCAAGCCCAGAACGTCTTAGAAATATTTCTATGCGCTCATTTAAGGCTATAGGTGGAGAAATTCCGTCCTTTCAAGTAGGTCGAGAAATCATTAATAGGCGAGTTAATATTCTTGATTTTCTATCAGAATATGCCCCCATCTGCAATTCCAAAAGCGAGGTAAGACGAGCCATTCAAAACAATGCTATTGCCATCAACAGCGTAAAAATTACAGATAGTGATTATCAAGTCATGGCAGGTGATCTTATCAAGGATCATTACATATTAGTAGAAAATGGCAAAAAGAATAAGTACTTGATTGAAATCGTATGATGGAAACAAGGCCAGTCTCCCCACTTGAGTGATGCTGCTCACAAGGTACTAACGATATTAATTGCTTTCGCTTAATCAGTTCTGATAAAGCCGCACATATTTGACTACCTCTGGCCCAAGTGAGATAAAGTCTGCGAACTCTTGAGCTAGCTCATAACTTCTATTCGATATTTCTTGCCAGTATTCGATTCGCGCTTGCTGGTCGGTGCCAAATTCATAAAAATCTTGTAAGTCCGAAATCTTCTTTTTTGGCAGGCTATCCACAAAACTCGTAGACGGGTATATCAATAAAACTCTATCCATGTGATTCGACGAGGCAACTCGTTTCATGGGGCCCTTTTTGTCAAACCAACCAGGGGATACGCGAGATCCAAAATGTGGATGCAAAACAATACCATCCGAATAATGATAAGGTAAACTGATGTGATAGTCCGTAACACCTCCATCCCAATAGGTGCCTCGAGGCCCATCTGGAGGATTTATGATTGGGCGCATCATCATCGGAATAGCGCCACTGGCGTGCAAGGCTGGTAATAGATTTTTATCCGTCAGAGAAACCTGAGCTGTGTAAAGAGGATCTCTATCAATATGATATGGCAAGGTCAAATCACTTGAAAAAATGACTCGCTCAACGGTACGATTGAGCAGGGTTCGATTTATCTTATTGATTAGATATGTTGCCCCAAAGCCTGACATCAGCGCCGCCTTAGAATCTTTAGACAGGAGGCCCTTCCCTCGTGTCGTCACCACGTGAAGATTCCGGCTGTTATGCTGCAGAATATGTTCATGTTCAGTGCCCAACATGGTTTGTATTATTGATCGACAGGCAGCTGATATTTCGCTGGCGTCTGGTTGTTCAGAGTAGATATGCCCACCGTAGGCTTCACGCAAACGGTCTAAAGCCCTGCCCGGATCGGAGGTCAATGCAGTAGTCATCTGCCAAGAGCCCACGGATGATCCTAAAAAATCAATTTCATGGGTAGCTCTCTTTAGAAAATCGCTCATAATATGTCGAACCAACCCAAATGTTGTAAACCATTTTGGCCCACCCGCCGCTGCAACTACGGCTCTTGTATCTTGTGGACGAATACCGTACTCTCTTATCCATTCATAAGCAGCACGACCCGCTTCCAAATTTAATTTCTGCATCCACCAACTATTTTTCCCCTAAATACGTATGAACTATATAAAATACAAGAACGATGACAAAGAATATTCTGTTTGCTTTCTTTTTAACTTTTTTGGCGTGTAGTCAAGCTGATAATACAGAAGATGAATATTTGATTTTCGGAAGGTTTAATGGGTTTTGTCGTAGCAATTGCACTGATATCTATAAAATGGAGAATGGCAACATTTATGCAGATCTTTTGGATCAGGCGATTATAGACCAGCTCAGTTTTAGCGACAAGCCCTTGGGGCAAGATAAATATGATACCGCCAAGTCTCTTTTGCCAAACATACCTAAAGAACTCGAAGACTTAAGTCCTATGACGCTTGGCTGTCCTGATTGTTATGATCAAGGGACATATATAGTTGAATTCAGAAGAAGTACAGGGCTAAAGCGATTTTTGATTGATCCAGATTTAGATGTTAAGAAATATCCAGAGACTGTCAGGTATTTGACCGCTATTGACGCAGTATTGGAGTCATTTACTCAATAGCTAGATCCAACCGAAGGTTGTTTAAGAGTAACTCTTGATCTTTCATGTTGACATCTCCATCAAAATTGATATCTCCATCCAAATATGTACTATTTGAACCACGCTGTTTTTGCCACAACTGAAGATCAGATTCGCCAATACCAATTTTGTTTTTGCTGAGCTTGCCGGCCTTCATTCCCCAAATATGTGGAGCTAATTCCTTTGCATAGGTTGAAGAGCCCTTTGTGGTATCCCAAATGATAAGTTCATCAAAAACAAACCCCTTCTCTTGTTCTATACGATGATGATTGCGATGTTCAATCGCTAAAGAATAATAGGCACCTTTAGTCATTTTTATACGTAAGTCACCGTGCGCTTGAAAATTTAATTGACCGTCATCCATCAAATAGGCGCTAACTTTGATCCTTATTGCGCTAGAAATTTCCTTGATTTCTAACTGTATTATGTCTACGACACCTTCGGGATAAGCGCCCTTTAACGTGATGCAGTGCTGTTGGGTATTTTTCTTGGCTTGAGGTTGAAAATATGGGTCTGTACCTTCAGTTTTTTTGGCCATAAAGGCTTTAGGCAACATACCAGGCAGATACCCTTTTTCCCTCAGCTGCGTGTGCATATAGCCAGACTTATCTATAAATGGCCCTTCTAAAAAAACCTTTACATTGATGCTTGATAGGCTGAGTTCCACTGTTTGTGCCTTTAAAAAGGAACCATAATGAATAAGAAAAAACACAGATACGAAAAAATAAAAAGGCATAGTTCAGCATTTTTGCCGGAGAATATTATTCATAAATTATGCCACGATTACAATTTGACTATCCAACTAAAGTCGTCATTTACTCTTCCAGAACGCAAGCCATTTATATAATCTTTAAGCATAGGAGCAATAATATAATTCTCTGTATTCAAATTTATCTCATGATCTTTCCAAGCAATACGATGCACCTCAGACGCAATGGCCGCTGTACCAGCACCGAATACTTCCTGCAACTTTCCCTTCTTAGCTGCTCTAAATATTTTTTTCATAGAAATATTCTTTTCTTTTACTTTATATCCTACACTTCGTAAGATATGTAGAAAGGTATCTCTGGTGATGCCCTTTAATATCGCGCCATCTAGAGGTGGAGTATAGACTACATTATCTATGACAAAAAATATGTTCATTGTACCTACTTCCTGAGGATATTTAAACTCATAAGGATCGAGCCATAACACTTGGTCATATCCTTGTTCATGTGCCAATTTGGTTGGATAAAGAGCGCCAGCGTAGTTTCCTGCTGCTTTAGCTTCGCCTGTTCCGCCAGGAATGGCTCGCACATAATATGATTCGGCCAAGAGACTTACGGGTTTAGAATAATATGGACCGACCGGGCATGTAAAAATTACAAATCGATACGAGGCCGACGGCCTTACACCCACAAATTCTTCGGTAGCAAACATAAAAGGTCGGATATAAAGACTGCTTCCTTCTTGGGGTGGAATCCATGCGCTGTCTACTTTCACGAGTTGTGTTATGGCAGCAACAAATACTTCTTCTGGAATTTGGGGCATACACATTCTTGCCGCCGAAGCATTAAGTCTGCGGGCGTGCATTTCTGGACGGAAAAGCATAGGTGTACCATCCTGATGAACGCTAGCCTTCATTCCTTCAAAGATCGACTGGCCATAGTGCCATGCCAAATTTGCTGGGTGAGTTTCAAAAGTAGCCATAGGTTTAATTTCGCCTTCTCCCCAATGTCCATTGCTATATTCCATGACAAACATATGATCCGAACAAATCTTGCCGAAAGGCAAATTGCCAAAATCAACATTCGCCAAAGTGGACTTTTTAGTCTTCGTTAACTTAAATTTCATATCTTCAGTTATTGCATGCAAAATTACGATAAATTAGCTTGAAACACTATGTTTGTCTCAGATGAAGGATATAGAGCTTTTTTATGATTTCACTGTATACCCAGCACGACAACGAGTCGAGGTTTTCACGGATACTACTAAGAAAGTTCACGTTCTAACCAGCGATACGTTAACTGATGAGGAGTCTAGTTTGCTACAAAAGATATTAGGTGCTGCGAAATTATCCGCCTCAGATTATTCAGTAACTTATGTATCGCCAAATAGCTATTTCCAACCAGACTATACTTATGCCAGCAAATATATCTGTTTTGGGCTTCCGCCAGAGAGCTTAGCTCTGCGTATCGAAAAATTGCCCTACTATATCTTTTCAATACGAGGCTCTTCCTTTATTTTTTGTCATAAATTGAGTGTGCTAGCCGATCATGTTAAAGCGAAAAAAGCCCTATGGGACAGTCTGCAAGCATTATTTGAACTCAGATAAGTGCAATAGCTATGAACTTAATATTTGCTACCCACAATCGTAACAAGGTCAAAGAATTACGTGCCGTGGTGCCTGAAAGCGCTTTTCAAATCTTTTCCCTTGAAGAGATTGACTACCAACATAAAATCGATGAAATCGGACAATCTTTTGAAGAAAACGCATGGATAAAAGCCGAAACGATATTTTGGATATATGGCAGTGACACATTATCTGAAGACTCTGGGCTGGAAGTAGACGCTCTCAATGGTGCCCCTGGCGTTTACTCAGCACGATATGCAGGACCACAAGCTCGACCTGGGGAAAACATTCGGAAGCTCCTAGCTAATATGGCCGGCATAGAAGATCGACGAGCGCGATTCAAGGCCGTATTTGCATTGATCTACCAAGGTGAAAAATATATCTTCGAAGGTACAGTAGAAGGCACTATTGCAACTCAAGCTCAAGGCGTCAACGGCTTTGGATATGATCCGATATTTATACCTGAAGGATATGACAAAACTTTTGGCGAGTTAGACGAACGGGTCAAGTATTCAATTAGTCATCGCACAAGAGCTCTAGATAAGTTGCTAGACTTCTTAGAAGAAGTTACCCAATCAGACGAATAAAAAAAGAGCGTAAAAATTGCTTTCAACGCTCTTTGATTTTTTAGAATAATGTCTTACTAGCTAGCAGGAACATCAGGCTTAACAACCGTACCTTTGATTGTCAAGTAGGTGTTAACTGGATCAGTATTCGCTGTAATGGTTACACGCCTAGTGTCAACCTTACCACCTTCAGACTTAGGACCACCTTTTCCTCTAGAATCATATTGTACCTTGATCTCACCAGTTTTACCCGCTGCGATAGGATCTCTAGGCCAATCAGGAACAGTACATCCGCAAGATCCTTCTGCCTTAGAAATAACTAAAGGCTCTTTGCCAGTATTTGTGAAAGTGAAGACATGAGTGATTTTTTCGCCATCCATGATTTCACCAAAGTTGTGTTCAGACTCTGCAAATGTGATAGTCGTTAAAGGACCAACAGGAATGGTTGCTTCGGCTGGTGTTGTGGGTGCTATTGCATTTTCTGCTGAGGTAGTAGCAGGTGCTATAGCTTGGTTAGCAGTGTCAGTTGAACTGTTTTTGCAAGCAGCTGCAAGAGAAATCACGGCAAACGCTAAAACAAATGATTTTAAAGAATTCATTAATTGTATTTTTTTGATTAATTAATATGACAAAATTATATCAATCAAGCGGATCTGCCAACTTTACACATCGGTTAACAAGGCATTAACAGCCTAGCGAGATTGCAGCCAATCTCTGAACTCGCTAACTGTTAATGTATTAAGACACTGCTGTCGTGTCAGCAAACCTTTTCGAGCCGCCGAAACACCAAATCGGATATCCTCAATTCCCTTCTTACTGTGTGCATCAGGATTAATAGCGATCATTACATTTTGACTTGTGGCATATTCTATCCATTGCCAGTCTATATCCAAGCGATAAGGATTGGCATTGAGTTCTATGGCTACACTATACTTAGAGCAGGCGTCAATAACAATCTTATGATCTATGGGATACCCTTGTCGTGATAACAACAAACGGCCTGTCATATGTCCTAAAATTCTAGTAGCCGGATGGGCGATGGCTCGCAATAACCGTTCATGAGCTTTGTCGATATCCATTTTGAGATTACTGTGGATACTAGCAATGACAATATCAAACTGATTCAAAAAATTATCGTCATAGTCTAGGGCACCGTCAGACAATATATCGCATTCGATGCCCTTGAATAGAGTAAAATCAGTCCACGTTTTATTGAGTAAGTCTATTTCATTGAATTGTTCTAAACACTTGGCCTCAGATAGTCCATTGGCATAAAAAGCTGCTTTAGAATGATCAGTCATCACCATGTATTCGTATCCCATTTTGCGAGCAGTATGAGCCATATCAGCTAAGCTGTGTATACCGTCACTATATGTACTATGATTATGTATAACCCCCTTTATATCTTTGGCCTCTATTAAAAACTCTAATTCTTTACGTTGTGCCAAAGCTATAGCCTTCACTGACTCACGAGCTTCGCATGGAATGAAATCAAGACCACAATGGGCAAATACATCTCCCCCTTTTGAATTCGCAAAATCATACGAAAACTGTTCTTTAAAAGCAGCTAAAAACTCAGGTGAAGCATTCAATTGCCATAAAGTTGCATCAAAAAGGGAAGGCTCAATACTTTGCCACACACATCTAATATTCGAATAATACCACTCACCATCCCTCGCTTCTAGTCCATTGCCGGATGACCTCAGAGTGTTTTGAACCTTCATTTCACAAGCCGTGGTTAAAAGTTCAATGGCACCACATTCGGGCATCTGACGTGCGATGTCGCCTACTAGCTCCACTCTTTCGTTAGGAAACAATTGACGGCCTATTGTCAGTAGTTGATCCGCTAAATCCGCTATATGCCCATAAAGATATTTGCCCTGACTATCGATGAAGTAACTCAATTGTTTTTCAATTTCGGCTTGACTTTTAAGGCCAAAACCTTTAAGCGTAAGGAGACGATTTTCGGTGCACGCATGTAGCAACTCTCCGGCTGTTTCGATGCCAAGTTTTTTCCAAATGGCTTCTAACTTTTTGACGCCAAGACCCTTGAGATCAAGCATTTCGACGATGCCAGGTGGAGTTAATGCAATATACTTTTCTAGCGCTGCTATTTGCCCAGTTTCGCGAAACTCCATTATTTTATCAGCTATGGCGCTACCAATTCCCGGAAGGGCTAACAATTGATTTCGATGCATGGCACTGAGCTCATCACCAAGGCGTCTAAGGTTATTATAAGCGTTGAGATATGATTTGGACTTAAAAGGATTCTCCCCATGCAAGACTGTTAGATCGCTTAAAAGTTTAAATTTCTTTGCTACCACCTTATTATCCATATGTTACATTATCTGTAGCGAAAGTACTCTAATGCACAAAAAGTATTCTCTTCGTCAGCAACTTTGTACTTAGCTTGATTAATTTTGCTTCTCGTACTGTGACGCAACAGCTAGAACAGAGGTGTGCTAGCATGAATAACAAGCTTCTCTCTTAAGCACAAATGCAGGGACTCCTAACCCAAAGAGGACTAACAAGTGCATAGGTGGAAAAATTGATATGTAAAAGCGTCCGATACGATAAAAATGATTCACCAGAAAACGAACATTGGTATAGAGAGAAAATCCTATGCGTGCATAAAAGCTAAAAAGAACCCAAACTATGAATAATCAAAGGTCATTATACGTAATTGTATTTAAAGCAATACTTCTTTGTGCTTGTACAGGAGGATATAGCGGAGAAAAACATGATTTAAAAGGTTATGAAGTACTCTCTACTGGCAATGGTGGCCAACTTGCCCGTTGGACAGATCAAACAGGTCATCTCTTATCTTCTGGAACAGCGATTAATGAAATTCGCACAGGTGCTTGGATGACCTATCATCCGAATTCAAATCAAATTGCCTCAATTACTAATTATCTTCACGGTAAAAAGAATGGTATATATCTGAGATTAAATGATCGCGGGCAAACCGAAGAGTTAATAGAGTATAAGAATGATGTACTGCATGGCCTGTCAGTGAAATATCGATTTGGCAAGCCTATTGAGGAATTATCCTATGCAGAGGGCATATTAGAGGGACCATTTGCTGTTTATAATAATCAGTATAAACTCCAAAAGAAAGGATACTTTAAAAAGGGCAAACAAGATGGTTTATTGCAGTTCTTTAATGAAAATGGTGATATAACGATGGAGTTTACTTACAAGGATGGCGAAAAAATAAGTGGTGGCATTATTGATTCTACTACTCCGCCGAATCAATAGTCATGCTTTCATACCCAATAAAGGGTATATTTTAGATCAGTGAGATTTTTTTCGATATAAAACATATATTAAAAAATATAATATATACCTTTACATCGATCTAAATTTGAAAACTACATGTACGTTACTCCACTCTCACCACAGATTGAGGGGTCGCTGGCCAGCATCGAAACATTTCGAATCAAGTATTTGCAAATGCTCGATGCTGCCATTTTAGCTGACTTTCTTCAAGAAAAGCTAGTTCAAGGATTATTAGACAAGCAAAAGTTGTTGGTAGTTCTTCCCGAAGATATCTCGGTGGACATAACTTCTTCTATCCTATCTGCCCATGATTTGGATGCCCTTTGCCTTCCCATGAAGTTTGGAATAATAGACGATACGCAGATCAATCGTTTGCGATTGTTGAAAGATATTAAGTTGCGTCCAAGCCCCCATAGTGCTCTTAGCCTTAATCTAGGCCTTATAAGAGATACGCTCGAACAGATAAAAGGAATCATACAAGCGGCTTATACCCAAAATAGTGATGAACTCTCGATTGCTAATATTGTTAACGGGATCATCGAAAAATGGCAAAAACTTAGCACCATTAACCAGTTGGCTTTAAGTAGATTAAAAATAGATTCACAAAATCTTTCAAGTATTGATGCGCTAGAGAAGCTCTATGATCCGCACTTTAGAGTCCTGGACAATGCAGTCAAATTGAATCCATCTATATTTAGTTCGGTTCACGGCACACAAGAGGCCCTTTTGAAGTTGAGAGAATTAAAGGCAAGCATATCGCCGACATTGCGCGAGCTTAATGAGACATTAGGTCAAAAGAAAAAAGAAATAAAAAGGCAGTTTTTAGCAGAGTGTCGCAAGTGGGAGAAGACGGTCAGTGATATCCAACACCTTTATAAAGCTTATCAACTTGGAGATAACCGATCATTTGTCGAAATGGTCAGCCCTTTACTCTATCATCACAGCACGGATCAATATGTCAAACCAGATATTGTAATTAACAACACCTTGAATTGGGGACAAACAAAGGATGTCCTAGATAAAATAAATGCCGTCATTGGCACTCCTCAAGCTCGGATAGACGAAGAATATCATAAATATTATCTACGATTAACGCCTTACAACTCTACCCTGCCCATGCTCAATACGATTGTTGAGAAAAGCGCAGAACTGCTTGCGACGCTGAATGCTACCCATTTTTTCAAAGTGCAACTTCCTACTCGATTTTTTCAAATTTTTGATGTAGAAGCCAAACTTAAGCAAGCATTAGAGCTGTGTACTTTAGGGGAAATGGCGCTCAGCAACAAGAGTTACTGTCAATATAGAGTCATATGTCAAGAATTGAATGTTGATCAAGAAATCATCGATCAATTGAGTGAAGCGAGTGACTATAGCTGGCGAGAAATAATAGACAATTGTTTTTTGCAGATAAAACTGGAGGACTTCTTTCCTTCACGGTTAAGTGAACTTCCAAAGCTCATATATGCTTATGAACAAGCCCTAAAAAACAACACAGAAATAGCCCTCACCGAAGTAACGTATCGATGGAGTCATATTCGGGAACTTGCTACATCTTCGCTAAAAAATGAAAACTGGGATTTATTTCAACAGTTATTTGAAAATCAATCACGCCCAATTGAATTAGATGAATTGGTGTCAGATGAAGCCATGTTTTTGTCATCCTATTTTCCCATTTGGACACTCAAAGAGTCGGATCTACATCACTTAGCCCCAAATTTTGATCTATTTGATGAAGTCATATTTTTAAATACGCGGGAATGGTCACAAACCGCAGTCGACCTCATGGTTGGAACTGAATTAAACATAACAATAGCCACCACACATGAATATCCCCGATTACCAGAAGGGACTAAACGAATTTTTTCGACCGAAGTACAATACGATCCACTAAGCCCTTTGCAACAATTAAATCGTACCGAGCGATATCGAGAAGGTTTATCTCTTGCCTCAATGCTCATAGATACGGCAAATTCCTTCAGTGTCTATCAATGGAGAAATGTCTGTGTTCTTTCCTTTATGGGCTCTCGCTTTAATAAGACTTTTGAAGCGAATTATGAAGCAGACGGCTTGAATGGAATGTATAAAGACAGTACAGACATTGCTGATTTGGTCGAAGCATTGATCATAGAGAATACAGATGTGGTCTTTTTGTTGCCTGAGGGTTTACTCAACATTATGGATCTTAATTCTTTAGAGTACCAGCTGTTCGTTATAGATCGTTGTAAAAAGGCCGATATCGCCATGATTTCTATTGGCTTAGAAGATTTATATTTCCATCGAGAATCGACTATCGAGAATGTAGCACTCAACATCAAAGAGCGACACTTATATGCGCAAAAGTCGAATAAGAATGTTGAAGTTGACATCACTGAAAGAGTCAATAGAACAGTAGAATTAGCCTTGTCATAACGAAGCTCAATTTCTCTATCTTCGTACCGTAGGAGGATATTAGTTTATCTGCCTCCCTTCGAAAGATGAAAGACTTAAGCTTGTATAGGAAATACTTGAATACAAAAACTTCTGACGACAAGACAGAGATATTTGACCCTGTACGTCGTCGTTGGTTGATTATAAGTCCCGAAGAAATGATCCGTCAATGTGTCGTAGCCTATCTACATCACGAGCTTTCTATTAGTTATAAACGAATGAATGCTGAAAAAGGAATACGCCTTCATCACACGTCTAAGCGATACGATATACTGGTGTACGACCGTGAGTTAATCCCCAGCCTTTTAGTCGAATGCAAAGCGCCAACAGAATCCTTGACAAACGAGGTAATAGATCAAATTCTGCGCTACAATATACAACTCAGAGCCCCCTATTTGTGGATCACTAACGGTATTCAACATCTAGTGTTTTGTCTAGATAATACAAATAAAGCCTTTAAAAAAATTGATGGTCTACCTGATAGATTGTGGTAAGATTGGAGTAATTATGTGCCTAATTAATATTTTTGAGTGAAGTCACAAGACCCCTCAGGCTGGTCAGCTGCAGAGTTCCGCGTTTTTCTTTTGGTTCATGCCTCGCATGCGGACTTAGACTACTCTTTAACAGAGAGAACATATATTTTGGGATTTATTGCAGAAGAGGAGCTTAAAGAAATAGAACATTTCTACCGATTACTTGGCGAATATGAAATTATTCAATTTTTACAAAAAGCAAAACCCAATTTTTTTCCGACCATAGAAAAGAAGGAAGCCTTAATGGCCGAAATAGCCAAATTAATTGCAGCGGATAACAGAGTGAGTTCCTTAGAAATACATATGCTCAACTTCTTAAACAGGATACTCTAACCCTTACTTAGAAGGTATGATCTTCAATACATTCTCAGGCGGACGACCTATCGCTGCTTTCTCATTTACTTCAAGAATAGGCCGTTCTAACAATTTAGGATATTGCACGATAGCTCTGATCAAATGCATTTCGGATTTTATTTTATCCTTGACATGGAGTTTATATTCAGGCTCGGCTTTGCGCATTAATTGTTCTGCGGTCATTCCGAGTTTTTGCAAAAGGGCAGAAAGCTCATTTTCATTAAGAGGATTCTCTAAATAAAGTCTGATTTCGGGGTCAAATCCTTTATTAGTGACTAATTCCAGCGTCTCGCGACTTTTTCGACATCTAGGATTGTGGTAAATAATCATATAAAGGTTAAAAACAGATCTAAATTTAATTCGTTCAATGGTTGAGCGATATTATGATCGATATCGCAAAGAACCCAAAAGAAACAAGCTTTATGATATTTTCATTAAGAACGTTGCTTACCAAAATTATATTGGTGAGCAGTATGACCT
The DNA here is from genome assembly GCA_964616755.1 of uncultured Saprospiraceae bacterium. Classification (GTDB taxonomy): domain Bacteria; phylum Bacteroidota; class Bacteroidia; order Chitinophagales; family Saprospiraceae; genus CAYNFR01. The sequence goes on from CAZTSI010000037.1 coordinate 13,497, forward strand.
TGTTAGCACAAGAAAATTTTACTTCGCTAAGTCAAGTAAGGCATGGTATCCTTACAAATGATGTCTGGGGCTATGTTGATCCAAACGGCATAGAATATGCGATAGTAGGAACAAGAAACGACGCAAGAATCTATGAATTGTCCAATCCTAATGAGCCCCGTTTAATTGCTCAGATACCTGGATCTTCATCTATTTGGCGAGATTTTAAGAATTTTGGTCCATACATTTATCAGACCACAGATCAAGGAACGGATGGGTTGCGAATTATTGACATGCGATTTGCCCCTGACAGCGTAGGTACGAAGTTATGGCACAATCGTGTCGTCGTCAGAAATGACACTATTAATATGCCTACTTGTCATAATCTATGGATTGACACAACGCAAGGACTGGCCTATCTTGCTGGATGCCGCGTAAGTGCTGGAGGAGCAGTAATCTTAGATCTTAAGGAGGATCCTCTAAACCCTGTCCAGGTAGGTCTGTTAGATGAGAGATATGCCCATGATATCATTTCTCAAGGAGATTTACTTTTTGCTTCAGAAATATATGAGGGCAATCTAGGCATTTATGATGCTAATGATAAAAGCGATATTCGCCTCTTGAGTCGCAGCCAAACCAGCTCCTCATTTACGCACAATGCCTGGCCTAGCGACGACGGAAGGTATATTTTTACTACCGATGAACGCGCAGAGAGCTTTGTAGACGCATTTGATATTAGTGATCCACGCAATCCGGTATTTCTCGACAAATACAAACCTGTTACAGGCAGAGGAGTGATACCTCACAATGCTCACTTTTATAATGGGTATTTGGTTGTTTCTTGGTATACCGAAGGGGTGGTCATTCTAGATGTACATCGACCTGATAATATGGTCAAGGTAGCGCAGTTTGACACGGACCCTAACGATGCTGATGGATGTTGGGGGGCATATCCTTTTTTGCCTTCAGGAATAGTGCTGGCTTCTGATATCACTACAGGTTTTTGGGTTCTCAAGCCAAATTATCAACGCGCAGCATACCTATCAGGCACTATTCGCTCAAATGAAGGAAATCCTATAAATGGGGCTACGATAGAATTGATGAACCTAACACAGCAACCACTTGTGGAAAATGAGATATCAGATGGCCAAGGAACCTTCAAAACAGGTGTAGCGGTGGATGATAGTATAATGGTGAAGGTAAGTCATCCTGAATATCAGACATTCTTGACAAAGATATTACCTATAAGAGGCGAAGAAGTAGTGCTGCAGATAGAGCTTGTCCGTTTACCCTCATTGATTTTGAGAGGAGTTGTTAGAGATACAAGAGGTGCCCCTATTAGTAATGTTTCTATAGCTATTCAATCAGAGCGACTTAATACATCCGTCAAAAGCAATGCGTTAGGTGTCTATGAAGTAAGTTTATTTGCAGAAGATATAACGTTGATGGTTGCTGCATGGGGATTTAAAGGCTTACAAACTCAGATCAATATCACAAATAATACAACCGTCAACCTAGAATTAGAGGAAGGGTATGAAGACGATTTCTTCGCTGATCTTGGCTGGAAGGTCAATTCAACGGCTACTTCAGGTTTTTGGACTCGAGCGATACCTGCCTTAACCACTTTAAACGGTTCTGCGGCCAATCCAGGCACAGATGTCATCTATGATATCGGACTGCATTGCTATGTTACCGGAAATGACAATAGGTCAGTAGGTTTTGATGATGTAGATGATGGGATAACGACTCTTGTCTCTCCGACGATCATCCTCAATGAGATGTCTCAACCCATTATTTATTTGTCCGCTTGGTTTTTTAATGGAGGTGGTAATGGGCCGGGCGATGATGCGCTACATATAGCCATTACAAATGATATAGATACAGTGACGACTCATGTCCTAACTTCGAGTAATGGTATGAATGGAGGCTGGCGAGATAGCTTATCCATAGATATATATTCACTCTTACCCAATAGCAGCAATATCAAACTCATTATTACTGCTAGTGATTTGCCAGGAAATGGGCACATTGTAGAGGCGGGTATTGATCATTTTAGTGTTATTGACGCGGATCGAACAACTTCATTAAACAATACCGAGGAAGCCGCATCTCTAGTCATGTACCCCAACCCAACTAAAGAAATACTCTATTTAGATCAACATCTTAACAACGCTGCCATTTCCATTTTTAATGAAAAAGGTGCGCTCGTTTCCAGTTGTCAATCTTGTAAAGAGATAGGCGTGGGTCATTTAGCGCCAGCAGGTTATATTGTCCAAATCATACAAGGCTCGGATGTGATAGTTCGCAAGATGATTAAAATCTGACCCTTAGTTTGGCCTAAAGCTCATCACTTTGTCATGGCGCTATTGTCGCATTGCCACAACAGGATCTAATCGACTTGCCGAAAAGGCAGGGATCATTCCTGCTAATATTCCAACGGCTATAGACACCCCTACTCCGATAATAACATTAAACATAGACATACTCAATTCAAAAGGTATAACTTGGGATATGCCTTTGAGCACTAAGACCACAAGAGCCAAGCCAACTATACCCCCAAGTACGCACAAAAATATGGCTTCCATCAAAAACTCCGTCAATATAAAGTAGCCTTTGGCGCCTAAAGCTTTTTTAACTCCAATCATGCCTGTGCGCTCTTTAACACTTACAAACATGATATTGGCCACGCTAATTATACCTACCAGTAAAGAAAATCCCCCGATCAATATGCCCGAAATATTAAGCGCAGTGAAAACACCTCCTACGGCATCAATGATCATGGATACTTCATTGAGGGCAAAATTTTCACCCTCTGTAGGCTTAAGTCTTCTTGATGAACGAATGATGCCTGTTAGTTCGCTTTTTAGTTCTTCCAGCGTTACGCCCGATCTTGCCTCAGCCATTAACAATTGTCCCCCTTGCATATTGGCATATGGATCACTGACATTAAAAAATCGACCTGCGGTCTTGAGGCTCATCCATACAACATCATCAAAATTGATAAAATTGAATGGATCGTCGCCTTCTTCTTTGAGCAGTCCTATGACATTAAACTTTTGCCCTAACAATTTAATTTCACGCCCCACCGGGTCTAACTCTCCAAATAATTCTTTGGCAATAGTAGAGCCTATAACCACGGCATTAGAGCCAGAATTAAATTCGGCTGGTGTCATAAATCGACCGTTCGTTATCTCTAACTTCTGCACATCCATGTATTCTGGTGTGCTACCCATCACAAAAGCCCCTTCCAAGCTACTGTTATCATATTTTATAGTACCAGCTCCGCTGAAATAGCAATAGGCCACGTTTTTAGCAAGTTTAGATTTTCGGCGCATGCTCTCATAATCTTCTAAGGTCGGATTAGGTCGCTTGAGATACTTCCAATAATTTTCCCCGGGATCTTCCGTCCAAGGTTGTTTGCCGATATAGATCACATCTGCTCCTAACTCGTTAAAACCCGAGACAATGCTTTGTTCGAGCGAATCAACGGCAGACATAACAGCTATGATACAGAAAATACCGATAGATATGCCGAGGAGCGATAAAAAGCTTCGCAGTTTATTACTCCACAGTTGTCCCTTGGCCATTAAGAAACTTTCTTTTAGAATTCTAAATAAGATCATTTTCAACGTATATGGTTGCAATATCTGAATTAATAGGTATTTGACTCGGCAATTTCGACCAATGCGAGCTTTCTCTGTATCAAATGATTTATATCACCTAGCTAATACTTTGCCCTTTATCATCAGTCCTCTTACAACAAAATCGCAATGGATAATATCAAATTTATATTTTTGCGCATCTTTTTGACGTAGAGTGGCAAAACTATTGCCAGATAAGCCTATAAAGAAAGTTAAGAATAGAACGATTTCGAAAAAAACGATAACATCTCACATGAAAGCTAAATTATCACAATTCAATTACAATCTTCCCGAAGGTCTCATAGCCGAATATCCATCCAAAGAACGAGACGAGGCTCGTTTGCTTGTGGTTCATCGTGACAGTGGCAAAATCGAACACAAAGTCTTCAAGGATGTAATTGATTATTTTGATGATAAGGATTTGTTCTTATTCAATAACACCAAAGTCTTTCCTGCACGACTTTATGGGATAAAGGAAAAGACAGAAGCCAAAATAGAGGTCTTCTTATTAAGGGAGCTGAATAACGAAAATCGCCTTTGGGACGTACTGGTAGATCCAGCACGAAAAATAAGAGTGGGCAACAAGTTATTCTTTAAAAATGAAGCAGGTGAAGATCGCCTAGTGGCAGAAGTGGTCGATAATACGACTAGCAGAGGTCGAACCATTCGATTCTATTTTGATGGTACAGACGAAGAGTTCAGATCTATTTTAGCTGAATTGGGCAAAACGCCTCTGCCTAAATATATCAAGCGCGACACAGAAGAAATCGATCTTGAGCGCTACCAAACGGTTTTTGCCAAGGAAGTAGGAGCCGTTGCTGCGCCTACGGCAGGCTTACACTTTAGTAAAACACTCCTAAAGAAAATGGAGATTAAGGGTATCGAATTTGCAGAGATAACGCTTCACATAGGGCTTGGCACCTTCAGAAGTATCGACGTAGAAGACCTATCTAAGCATAAAATGGATGCGGAGTACTTCAAGATTCCAGAAATTACCGCCCAAAAAGTCAATGAGATCAAAGCAAAAAATAAAAAAATCTGTGCTGTTGGCACTACCGTTATGCGCTCCATTGAGTCGGCAGTCTCGGCCACCGGCTATTTAAAATCTGCTGAAGGTTGGACAAACAAGTTCATTTACCCAAACTATGATTTTAGCATTGCCAACAGTATGATTACAAATTTTCATTTACCTAAATCAAGCCTTATCATCATGGTGGCAGCCTTTGGGGGAATCGAATTAGTCTTAGATGCTTATAATGAAGCAGTGAAAGAAAAGTACAAATTTTATAGCTATGGTGACGCAATGCTCATCGTTTAAGGTAGGAGGCTAAACACTTAAAAAAGTCGACATCAAAGTCTAAGGGTTGTGTAGTTTAAATTCTTGCATAGTCAGCGCTGATAGTTATTGTAAAAAATCATTTGCGTAGGTCATGAGAATTTATACTTTTGTGCGAAATTGCAGGCTCATCAATGGAACTTTCCACCGCAGATGCGTCTTTAAGGACATGTTATCATACTATTGAACACCATTAATTAAATTGAATATGTATTGGACTCTAGAATTAGCCTATCATTTAGAAGATGCACCTTGGCCAGCTAGTCGTGATGAGTTAATAGACTACGCCATTCGTTCAGGCGCTCCATTAGAGGTTATCGAAAATCTTCAAGAGCTAGATGACGAAGGTGAATTATATGAGACGATGGAGGAAATTTGGCCTGACTACCCGCGAAAAGATGACTTCCTATTTAATGAGGATGAGTACTAAACTCCCTTGGTCAATATCATTACACATTTACTTCAAGTTTTGCAAGAAAAGATAAACGCCGTCAAACAGCACCCAATTGTGATTGCGATTGATGGGCATTCATCTTCTGGGAAATCTACTCTAGCAAAAGACTTAGCCCGAGTCTTGGGGCATATTCATCTTGACTCAGGAGCAATGTATAGAGCCGTGGCTTATTATTTTCTTCAGCATAAGGTCGATCTTAAAGATGCGCTAGCGGTCGAAATGGCTCTGCGTCACGTGCATTTGCGTTTTGAGTTGGTGGATGGAGATCAAAAGATTTTCCTCAACGGCAACGATGTTTCGCCCGTGATTAGGTCACAAGAAGTCGCAGGCTACGTAAGTGAAGTAGCCGCGATTTCAGCAGTTCGCAAGAAACTCGTAACTATACAGCGAGAGCTTGGCCGTACAAAAGGTATCGTGATGGACGGCAGAGATATAGGCACTGTAGTCTTTCCCGATGCGGAATTTAAGCTGTATATAACCGCAGAAATGGATCGACGAGCCATTCGGCGACACGAAGAACTTAAGTCCAAAGGCATTGATATGACCATAGACGAGGTCATTCAAAACTTAAGACATAGAGATCATATCGACAGCACGCGCGTGGACTCACCTCTTAGAATGGCCGTAGATGCTCTTTTGATTGATACGACAGAAATGACCCATGAACAACAATTACAAAAAGCCTTGAGTCTCTTATTCGAAAAGATTGAGTCTGACAAATGATTGAGATCGCTATTGCTGTCTTTGCAAGTTTGTTTTCAGTTGTTAACCCCCTTGGTGCTCTTCCCGTATTCATTAGCATGACCAACGATGAAACGAAAGAGGAGAGAAACAAAACAGCTCTGTCCACTAGTATTTATCTTTTTATCATCCTGCTTTGTTTCTTCCTTGCTGGTACAGCGATCCTTGGTTTTTTTGGCATCTCACTCAATGCTTTGCGCATTGCGGGTGGTATTATACTTTTTGGCTCGGGGGCTCAGTTAATGAGTGGCCGGCTCGAAAAAAGTAGAGCAATCAACTCAGAAGTAAAGGCAGAAGCAAAAGAAAAGGAAGATATTTCTTTTACACCTCTAGCAATGCCTCTATTGTCTGGCCCAGGCTCCATCTCTTTAATGATCAGTTATTTTACGCAACACTCAGAATGGGAAATCCGAGCAGTCATTATAGCTTCTTTGGCCTTTTTAGCCTTAATTGTTTATTTGATCTTGCGTACTTCACCGTATTTATTCAAATTGTTAGGCGTAGCGGGTATCAAAGCAATTAGTCGAATAATGGGATTTATGGTTATGTCAATAGGTATTGAAATGATACTTAGCAGTATAAAGGGTGTATTATAGTCTTGTATACGACTCTAGTGCAACACAGTAATGTCACCTACCTTCCTAATGATCTCATCGTCATAGATCGAGATTAATTCATAATAATACGTATAGACACCGCTGTTCACTAGCTGGCCATTCATTCGTCCATCCCACAAAATAAATGGACTACGCTGCGTAATACCATTCAACTCATGAACTTTTTGCCCCCAACGATCATAGATCGCTATGCCTCTCAATTCGACGATATCCGATGGGAGGATCGTCTCGATGATTTGGTTATTGGGATTCATAGACATCGGACTGAACACTTGAGGCATATAGATATCAATTAAGTCCCGATTGATCGTCACATTAATCAAGACAGTATCAAGCACAAAACACCCAGTCGATAATGTAGCCCTTGCCACCACCGTTGTTTCAGAAAAAGGTGTCAACGATAATGTGCCTGTAGTATCATCAGATTGCAAAACGCCGTCGATAAACCATTCTATATCGTAGTCTTCGGTGGTTAGTACGTTAGACCTAATGGTTATTGGTGTGCCTTGCTGTACGGTAAAGTCTGAGCCCAAGTCAATTTCTACAGTTGCCCCAGCAGCAATGGTCACCGAGGTATCAAAACTACAGCCTAAAAAATCAAGAATACGAATCGAATAATTGCCTGAAGCAAGCGTGTCTATGTCGAAGGCAGCATCAATTCTCTCACCTCTAAAAATAACCATAACTGGATCATTTCCGCCTTGAAAGTTCAACTGAACCCTGCCATCCTTTGCGTTCAGACAGGTCTCCCCTGAACTTTGTATATCAATAAAAGTAAAAGGTGATTCATTGACCACTAAGAGGGTATCTACCTTAGAACTGCATTGATTACGGGTATCGCGAATTTGTACAGAATACATACCTTCTTGTTCGGCAAATATTTGTATTTCATTAGAAATAGTGTCACCATTAAACGCCCAAAAATCTATAACTTGCCCTACGCCAAGCCCAATACTCAACAAAGGTAAGCGACCTGAGCAGAGCCCCATATCTTCTATAGTCAACTGCAATGGTGGCGGTGTTGTGTCATAAAGCACAGTAATGGGAAGTTCTTGAAGGCAACCATTTGTTTCGATTATTTCAACCCTTTCAAAATCGGCCGTAACGAATAAACTATCTTGCACCAAACGTTGGCCGTTTCCTTGAATCCAAGCAATGGATGCCACAGGCAAATTTGATAGATTCACAAATTGAGTGTTCTGATTGCATTGCAATTCTATTGAGATAGGGTCTATCGGTGTTAATTCTACATCACTCGCTATTTGCCAGATACCAGAGGCTGTGCATCCATTTTCTGCCACCACCACAAAGGAATACCGGCCTTCCCGATTCGTACTCAAATTGCTATTAGTACTGACCGTATCCATATCAAAAAACCAGCTGACCATATTGTTAGCCTCCGTAATGATATGCACATCAGCGCGTGGTGATTGACAATCGATAAGAGTATCACCTTGGACAACAACTGCTGGAGATAAGATATCCTGCCCCACGTCAAATACTGTTTGATATGCACAAGCATTATTGTTATTGGTAATCCTCAAGGTATAATTGCCAGGTGTGGTGACAGAGAGAAAAGGAGTCTGAGCGATAAATGTAGAGCCTAGTGTCCAACTAAATCGAAAATTATTTGGGTTTAGATTTGTGTTTAAAATATAGGCTGGCAATGCACAAGTTAGAGTAGTATCTCTAATGTCAAAAACAGGTCTAATGGTGTCTACCACTATGTTGAATCGAAGGATATTACTACAACCATTCTGATCTTCTACGTACACACTTCTGAGCCCCGGTTGCCTGAGTACAAAGTTGCCCGCAGTTGATAAAACACCAGTTGAATCGCGCCACTCGACATTTCTGAATTGCGACGCATTGGGTAAGGTGAAAACTATTGAATCTGTAGAACAATTGAAAATGTGATCAATAGGAAGGTCGATTATTGGATTATTAGCTTCATTATTCACAACAATAGAGGCTTGATTAAAACAACCATTGTCAGTAGTACCGACAAAGGTCCAATCTCCTGCTATAGATGTATTGACTTCGAGCCCAGCAATACTATCCCCCAACGGACTAATCCATAGCCCCGTGACAGAATCCAAGCCAAGATAAGAAATCGTCACTTCAGGCACATCACAAGTAATGCGATTTTGCCCACCAAGCACAATAGTGGGCTGCGAGAAATCGCTTGTAACTGTGTAATCGATGTTAGTGCTACAACCATTATCATCATTAAGCACGTTTAAGGTGTATATACCATCAACATTGACCACAATGCTGTTTAAGCGTGCATCTGAACGAATAGAGGGGCCTCGCCATAAGTATTGAGCCCTTTGCACATTCACCTCAGCATTTAGGACAACACTGTCCCTTAAACAATTCAGCGACTGTCCTTGAATGTCTACCACAGGGCCAAGCGTATCAATAACAACATTCGTTGCAGCTTGTGCGTCACATCCATTGTCGCCCAACACCGTCAGAGTATATATTCCTGGCCGCAGCACCTCAACATCTATGGATCGCGCTATAGTATCATTATTGTCATTTAGCCAAAAAGCAGCTCTAAGATTGGCGGTATCGACCATGGGGGATACCAGAATACTTTGATCCGCACACGTTAATTGAAGATTTTGAGGAAGATTTAGAATAGCCAGCCTTGTGGTATCCGCATTGACGGATGCTGGAACCAAGCTGGCACACCCATTAAGGCCTACTGCGCGCAAAAAATAACTACCCGGTTGAGATATTACTACGATTGAATCCCTAGAAAATGGAAAACCATTAGCATCTAGCCACACAAATTGATTTAAAGAATCTCCGCCAAATTGCAAGCGTGTCGAGGTGTTTTCACAATCCAAGGTTCCAGTACTTACCTGAATGCTCGGAAGTGACTTATTCTCTAAAATGGTCAGGGTATCTCGTTTTATGCAGGATCCATTTCCATAAGCTATAATCTCATAATTACCTGGCAAAAGTAGGCGGTCTGTCGCTAGATCGAAGTGTCTTGTGACATTTTGAAATTTCAAAAAAAGTGAATCTATTACAAAATTAACGTTCAAGGATATCTGAACAGCTGTATCAGTGCAGGTAATCGTATTTGTCGATACGCTAGCATCCATTGTCATAAAGTTTTGTGCGGGGAACACAACAAATGAATCGACTATAGTGCAAAATCCGTCAAATGCGGAGACAAAATACACCCCAAGCTGGTCTACACGGTTTGTATTGCCAGTATTAACATGGCCAGCAGGATCTCTCCAACCGAATTGTACCGAATCTCTCCCCCCTGAGCTACCGATAGTTATAGCCACAGGCAAATTATCACAGCCAAGAAAAACGCTGTCGGGGCTGGCAATACTGAGCGAAGTAGTAAATAGCCTCAACTCCGTTAAGGTGTCGCATGACGATTGTCGAACATAAATAGTGTCTGGTGCTCTAATCGTATCGCCCGCCACGACTAAAAAATCACCTTGACACAAAAAAGTATCGACGACGATAGTATCTTGAATATCAAAAACATTCAGTACAATTAACTGTCCGACTTGGGCACATAACTGCCCACCAACACGGTTGATAGTATCGCGTAAGCTATGATATGTCCGGTCGTACAAGGTAGCACGGATATTCGCGAGTTGATCAGCTGCAGCAGCAATAGACGTCACAAAATACTGTCCAGTATCTAAAGTGCCCAGAATGGCAGATATCCCTGATCTAATTAAAGAATCTCCACGATAGATCAGAAATTCCTCACTGTAAGCACTAGTATCACTAATTTTTGCTGTAAAAACTGACGATAAATCTAATATCTCAGCGCTACAGATCTCAATTATATTCGGCATAAAACTTCCTGCCTCCGCTTCACAGTTGGAACAATCAAGGCGGTCATCACAAAAAATGATTTCTATCGATCGAATTAGACCCGATTGATTCAAGAAATTATCGCTTGCCGTAATCTCCCAGATACCATTCACTTGTCCTGTGAATGAAGTATCTAGATCACCAAAATACGGGTAGTAAGAGCCTGTATAGGGACCAGGGCCCCAGCCTGGATTGTTGTTATCCCAAGTACCATCTAGAGAAAGATCTGGGTCAAAATTAGCTATTACCGATATGGGAACAAACAAAACATTGTGTGAGATCGGAAAAATAGGAGAAGGAACCGTGGTGTTCCCTAGCGATGCTCCTATTAATGTTATAGTTTCCCCAGAGGGAGCTGTCAGTCGGATGTCAAGATCACTTAAATTCTCATGATCAAACTCAATGCGCAAACCACAAACGCCCTGATTAGGGTCTAATAAATCATTGTTTACGGTATTTTCGATACGAAAACGAATTGACAGAGTGTCAAAGTCGGTGATATTCAGCCTTCTCGAATTTATTGCGTCGATAATACAACTCGTTTGAGCTGAGGCTGCAGTAAGTCCTATTCCCATGGCGAACCACAAAAGACTAAGAAGTGTAATATTGACATTCATCCCTTCAGGCTAGACACAGAGTTTAAACGAAATTAAACAATCAAAATTAAGTCTGCGTTATAAATAGATTGGACGAATAGTGTCGTCCTTGTGTATATTTGACCAAATTATCAAATTCTACAGGTATGAATCGATGGTTTACGGCAGGTTTTATTCTTTTGTTTTTGTGTTTTGGTGCACAAGAATTGGAGGCTCAGCGTTCGAGAACTACTAGAACAAGGACAACCAGTAATAATGAACGTTCACGAACTAGAGATGAGAATAAAGAACCAATGGCACGACCATGGATGGCTATACATTTGGGAAATGTCGGATTTGGTAACGGATTTAGTCTCTCGGGAAAATACAGTTATGGATATGAGTTTGAAAAGCGCTTTAGTTTAGGCGCAAATGCTAAATTTTACTATGATTTTATTAATGGTTTTGGTTCTCAGCCTGATTTGAATCTGTTTTCTTATGGGGCGGCTGCTTTTGCTCGTGTTAAGATTACCAATGATATCTATGCGCATGGCGAATATGGTATAACAAGCTTTGATCGTTCATTTCAAGGGCCTAGAGAAAATATTTTATTCCCTGCGGCTGGGTTAGGTTATAAGTCGGGAATTGACGATTGGACATTTGGTATCCATTTGCTGTTTCCTTTCAATCAGCGAGTAAGAAGTCTTATCAATATAGAGTATTGGATCGATTTTAATTATAAATTTTAACATCCTCCTAGACTCTTCGAATGTCGCATTGGTTTATGAGTAATTCATAATCGGGTCTATCAGATGCCTTTCTATGTATAAAACTGCCCTTTATCTCTCCAGCCTCCAAAAGAAAAACGCCAGGCATTTGAAAGCCATCCCCTAATTTCTTAGTCGACAACAATTGTCTATCTTCAAAGGCAATCTCCGCTGTGCGAAGCCACACTTGAAGTCCAAAAATTTGATTAAAATTACCTCTTACCAAGCCAAAAGCCTTGTAATATATGGTACCAGGATCTGAAATATGGTCGATGCCATCTAATCCAAACTCTGTAAAATATCGTTCTGCCTCATCAACAGGAGACATGTGCACTAGACAAATCCTGACTCCTTTACGTTCAATGATTCTGCGCAACCTGCTGATGTCTTTCATCGCTTCTCGACAAAAAACACAGCCCAGATGACGCAGAAATACTAATAAAAGAGGGGACTCGTTAGACATAGCTTCGATACTTATGCCTTGACTAGTCACCATACTTACTAATACTTCTGCGTAACTGAGTGGTTTCATACGAACGATTATTTCACAATTAATACGATTTAATATTCCTTACTAACTCATGGCATCAAAAACATTCATTACTTCCTTTACATGACCTGCAGAGGTATGCAATAGCTCCATTTCCGCCTTATTTAACTTCACTTCTATGATTTTGCCTACCCCATTTCTGTTCAAAGTCACGGGCACTCCTACGTATACATTATTCAATTTGTACTCGCCTGATAACTTAACACAACATGGGAAAATACGGTTTTCATTCTTGACGATTGCCTCGACCATTTGAGCTGCAGCCGCACCAGGAGCATACCAAGCCGACGTTTCCATCAACTTCACAAGTTCACCCCCACCATTTTTTGTTCTTTCGACAATCGCGTCTAATTCCTTTTTACCAATCATCTCAGTGACAGGAATACCTGCAACCGTAGTATATCTCGGCAATGGCACCATAGTGTCACCATGCCCGCCCATAAGAAGAGCTTGAATATCTTTAGGAGATACATCAAGAGCAGTCGCCAAGAAAGCCCTATAACGAGCTGTATCCAAGATTCCTGCCATGCCAATAACTTTTGAAGATGGAAGTCCAGAAGTAACGTGCGCTGCATATGTCATGACATCTAATGGATTAGACACAACTATAATGATCGGATTTGGCGAATACTGCATGATACTTTTCGTCACTCCACTAACAATCTTTGCATTCGTAGAGATCAAATCATCTCTCGTCATCCCTGGACGCCTAGGGATTCCCGCTGTGATCACAACAATATCTGAATTCTTGGTGTCAGCATAATCCTCCGTGCCAATGAGCGAAGTGCTATAGTTATCTATAGGAGCTTGCTGCCAAGAGTCTAGAGCCTTACCTCGTGCTAGATCCCCTTTAATGTCTAGCAACACTACTTGCTTGACAATATCTTTATGCGCTAAAACATTCGCTACTGTGGCACCTACATTGCCCGCGCCTACTACTGTTACTTTCATTGATAATTTGATTGTATATTTTAAATAATATTAATTAGTAATTGTTTGACAATGGAACGTCTCCAGTCAAAAATAATTGAATACCTAGAGCTAAACTTTACTTCAAAATTGATATTATTCATTTGATGCGATATTTTTTGGGTAAATCAATACTTTTGCGCTTATTGCCAAAGGAAAATTTTAAAAAGCTTCTTGCCAGGGTATGGTTCCTTGAGGAACTACACTATAAGAGGAGTATATTGGGCAGAATATTAATTAAATAACGTCGAATGAATTTACACGAATACCAAGGAAAACAAATATTAGCGTCTTATGGCGTTAAAATTCAAAGAGGCTTAGTGGCTGAAACTATAGAAGAGGCCAAAGCAGCATATGCACAAATAAAAGCCGAAACGGGCACAGATTGGGTCGTCGTAAAGGCGCAAATTCACGCCGGCGGAAGAGGGAAAGGCGGTGGAGTAAAGATTGCCAAAAATGAGCAAGATTTTAATGAGCATGCCAGCGCTATTCTTGGGATGATGCTTAAAACACCTCAAACGCCAGGCGGAATGGAAGGCTCCGGAAAGCTGGTAAATAAAATATTAATCACAGAAGATAGCTACGCACCAAAATTTGACGCCTGCAAGGAATTGTATGTATCTGTGATGTTAGATCGAGAGAAAAAGCAAAATGTCATCATTTATAGTACAGAGGGTGGCATGAATATCGAAGAAGTCGCTGAAAACACCCCTCATTTAGTATTTAAAGAACACATCCACCCTACCCTTGGAATCCAACCGTACCAAACAAGAAAAATAGCCTTCAACTTAGGCTTGTCAGGTAAGGCCTTCAAGGAAATGACGATTTTCATCAATAAGTTATACAAAGCATTCGTAGAGGCTGATGCATCATTAATCGAGATAAACCCTTGTCTTAAGAATGCTCATGACGAGATCATAGCCGTGGACACAAAAATGTCTATTGACGATAACGCCATGTACCGACACAAGGATTATGAAGAGATGCGCGACACCTCAGAAGAAGATCCAACAGAGGTTGAAGCTAAGGATCTAGGGCTCAACTATGTCAAACTTGATGGCAACGTAGGTTGTATGGTCAATGGAGCGGGTCTTGCGATGGCAACGATGGACATTATAAAATTAAGTGGTGGATCACCCGCCAACTTTTTGGATGTAGGTGGTACAGCTGATGCTGAGAGGGTCGAAAATGCCTTTAGAATCATATTGCGAGACGAAAATGTAAAGGCCATATTAATCAACATCTTTGGGGGGATCGTAAGATGTGATCGAGTAGCCCAAGGCATAGTAGATGCGTATCAAAATATGGGCAATATTAGAGTGCCCATCATCGTAAGACTTCAAGGCACAAACGCAGAAATAGCAAAAAAACTTATTGACGAAAGTGGTCTGAAGGTGAAATCAGCGATCCAATTGCAAGAAGCTGCCGATCTGGTATCGGAAGTTTTGTCATAAGTTAGGCGCTCAAGCATTTGGAATCATATACTCTCTTTCAGCTTAATGAATATATAAAGCGTGTCATAGCGCTTAATTTCAGAGAACCCCTTTGGATAGAAGCGGAGATCGTTCAAGTCAAATTGTCGCGAGGCAACTATTATCTTGAATTGATTGAAAAGGCCGAGAATACACAAGAAGTGATTGCTCAGGCTTCTGCAGCTGTATGGTATCGGAACTATCAATTTATAGCCAAAAAGCTTGGCGCCGTCTTAGACGACTTGCTCAAAGACGGTAGCGCTGTTAGGTTAAAAGTGCGCGTAGACTTTAACGAGCGATATGGATTTAAACTGCTCATAGAGGACATCGACGCCAGTTATACCTTTGGCAAATACGAGCTAAATCGTCAGCAAATACTTTTACGGCTTGAAAAAGAAGGTCTTATCTCCCTCAATAAGGAACTAACCCTTCCAGCGGTCATTCAAAAAATAGCCATTATTAGCTCCGAAAAATCAGCTGGTTATCAGGATTTTATACAACAACTCACCGGCAATTCGTACGGATATCGTTTTGAGTATACACTGTTTGACGTGGCCGTTCAAGGTGCTAAGGTCGAAGCAGAAACGCTTTCAGCACTTCATCAAATTAAGTCTCAACGTACACAATATGATGCCGTGGTTATAATTCGAGGGGGTGGCTCTAAGCTAGATTTGGCAGCGTACGATAATTTCCCTATTGCTCAAGCCATTGCCCTGAGCGAAATACCTTTCATAATAGGTATTGGCCACGACATTGACTCAACCGTTGTCGACCTTGTTTCATGCGTTTCACTTAAGACACCGACCGCTGTGGCAGACTATTTAATAGAACTCGCCAGCGACTTTGAATCAAGCCTAATAGAGAGAATGACCATAATCCAGCGGTTGGCACAATCTAGCCTTCACAGTTATGCTTTGCAGCTATCGAATGTAAATGAGCGTCTAGCATTGTCAACGCGATCCATTATCAATAGACAAATTGATCATACGCTCATCATCGACGAACAACTAATCCAACTCGCACAAAGACGCGTGGATAAGGAGCAAACAATTCTGGAAAAATTAGCCCTACAAATAGACCAACGTGACCCCATGCTTATCTTAAAACAAGGATATAGCTACGTTCTCAAAAAGGGTAAGAATATAAAACGACAAAGCCAGTTATCTGCAAATGATAAGGTAACAATCGTATTTTATGATAAACCTGCAAATGCTCAAATCTTAGACTAATGGCGAAAAACACTTTTTCCTACGAACGTACTATGGCGGAAATTAACGCTATAATAGAAAAGCTTACCAATAACGAGATTAATATTGACGAACTGGCTATCCAAGTGAAAAAAGCGCGTGAACTATTACAACAATGTCAATCAAAACTACGCGAGACAGAACAAGACCTTGATAAATTAACAAAGTAATTGTAGAGAGAATCATCTCTAAGAGCGCATCATACTCTGTTTACGTTTAATTTTTTTTTCCAACGGAGTAAAATTCTTGACATGGAAAAATCGAACAACTTAGTGTCTTTAAAGGCACGAAAACTTAGCACGAGTGCAAAAGGCATTAATACGAAAGTCGGTAACCATGCTGCATAAATCGCAGTTAATGCGCCACTTCTTAACAGTCGCTCCCCTGAAATATAAAGCATGATAAAGAGGATGTAAAATCCGGTTGCTATGAGCATAGGAGCACCAAATCCTCCTTTACGAACGATAATTCCTGCAGGCGCCCCGATAAACAAAAAGACCAAACATACCAAAGCCCATGAAAACTGTTGATGGAAACGGATTTGGTATTTGCCAATTTCTGACATCATACCTTTAATATCCGAGCGCTTTGTGTCCACATTGTCATTAATTGCTCTAATATTCGACTTCAAAGGATCCAAGATATCTTTGGTATCTTTTGTCTCAATTAACTGCAAAATGCTTTTAACCTCTGGATCACTGCTTCTATCAAAATCAATTTTTACTCCTATATCTGGCGCTATCACTCTTTTTGTAGACACATTAGGATGTGCTAGTGTTTGGCTAGCTTCTATTACATTAAGAGAAGCGATACTATCCGAAACGCGTTGTATAGAGTCCGTATCTTCGCTTGACGAAAGTATTTGAAACTCACGGATATTCGATCTTCGTGTGTCTTCATTCATGGCCCTTAGCGAGTCTATTCGACTCGACAATTGCACGCAGTTCATGAATTCGTATTCCTGATAACTCATAGATATTCTCGAAAGATCAAGCAATTGTGAAAGGTCAAAAGTCTTGTACAATTTCGAAAATTCTACCCTCCTGACAGGTCTTGCAGGAATATCATAGTTGTGCATCTGCTTATCACTCGTCTCTGATCGCAACTCAGAAAACTGATACCCACTATCTAGATTCATGATGAGATATTTCTGATCAGCCGTTACAAACATCTCTGCAGATTTGGCATACGTTACATTGACCAATGATTTATCAGGATCCGTATAATCACTTATCAAAATTCCTTTTACTGTACGACCATCGGGCTGCTTTTCATCAATATAAATCGAATAGTTATTGAACTCCTTGTTGAAAATTTTCTCATCAAATACAAAGGTTAACTTGTTCGTCTTCATTGCTCTTAATTTCGACATATATCGAGCATTTGCTGCAGGACGCAATTCATTAGATGCATAAAAAGAAAAAAATGCGATCATAGTGGCAACAGCTATTCCTGGCAGAAGCATGCGACCAAAAGAAACCCCAGCGGACTTCAAACACAATATCTCATACTTTTCGGCCATATCCCCAAAAACCATCACACTAGAGAGTAAAATGGTGAGCGGCAAAGCGAGCGGAATAAGAGCTATGCTAAAATTACCTATCAAATCAATATAGTCAATAGCGCTATACCCATTGCCAAGGATGTCGTCAATGGATTTCCATAAGGTTTGCATCACCAAAACGAACTCTACAATAAAAAAAGATAAGAGTATTGGCCCAATGAACCCACGGATAAACAGCCTATCGATTACTTTAATCAAAGTATTGTCAAAATTTAAGCAGTAATTGTAACAAAGGTACGCTGTATTGCGTCAAAGAGACAAACGATCAATAACCATCGAAACGCTGCAAGCTATACTACCTCTAAAAAATAAATTGTATCGCTATGCTTTGCGTATAGTGGGCAACGAAATGCTAGCAGAGGATGTCGTGCAAGAGGTGCTGGTAAAAGTATGGAAACGCGAATCGGAGGTTGGTGAACTTGAAAACTCGGAAGCATGGTGCATGACTGTCACCCGTAATTTGGCCTTGGACAAGCTTCGTAGAGCCAAACCTACTGCCGACATAGACAATGTTCTTTCGGTATCATCGGATGATCTTACCCCTGAACAGGCAACTATTTCAGGGGATATGATGAGCATCATTCATAATGCCATCGCATCCTTGCCGACTAGTCAAAATCAAGTCATTCATCTACGCGAAATAGAGGGATATAGCTACAAAGAAATTGCATCTATCACCGGTATGTCAGAAGAGCAAGTAAAGGTATATCTGCACCGCGCGAGGATTGCCTTAAGAAATAAATTAGAGAAATACTACTCATGAAAAAAGAATTGTTGGATCAACTAATCCAAAAATATTGGGAGGCAGATACAAGTCAAGAAGAAGAACGCTTATTGCGTCAATCCTTTAAGCATATTGATCAGCCGAGTTTAGAAAAAGACCTTTTTTCTTATTTTGAAAGTGAAAAAACTAAAGAAATCTTTTCTGCCGCATCATCACAGCGAGGAAGTAAACTCATCAATTGGTCTTGGTCAATAATGTCTGCAGCTGCTGTGATATTGATGCTCATAGGCAGTTATTGGCTCATACCAAGAGCCTCACAAACAACTACACATGACTATGTTACGGCCGATGCAGAAGAAGCCTTAGAAACTACACGGATGGCTTTAAGCCTTATTGGCGAGGGTTTATCAAAAAGCAACTCTGCATTAGAGCTAAGCATGTCCAAACTGAATAAAACGATCGTTTTTCATTAAATATCCTGAATAATCACCTTATATCACGCTTAAAATTCTTACAAATGAATAAATTGCTTATCCTTTCTTTCTCCCTCTTAGCTACCATTGCGATAGAAGCTCAAGGGGTTAGTCAATTCTTAAACAAGCTCGAAGATGGCGACGATTATGCCGTTGTAACAGTCAATCGCGAAATGTTCAAAATGCTCGCAGCTATGGACATTGAAATGGAAGAACCCGGTCTGAAAGAGCTTATTCGCAGCATTAAACTCCTCAAAGTGTACATCAAAGATGATGGCGGTGCCATAGAAGACTTTAATAATCTGAATAATTTAGCAAAAAGCTCATCGATGAATAATTTAGTATCCGTAAAGGATAAATCGGAGCGAGTAATGCTCTATACTGGAGCTTCGAAGAGTGATGAAATAGTCGACGGTATTTTGTTGCTTGTGCATGATGACAATGAGAATGTCTTCTTACAAATCGACGGGTTAATCAACCTCAACCATCTTAGCTCACTAGCCAAAAATATGGACATAAAAGGATTAGATAGCTTAAAGAAAATCGACAAGAAGTTCTAAGGAAGACGCTATCCTGTTGAAAGAATAAAAAGTCCGTGGCAAGCTCCATGGACTTTTTTTTTGCGTTGCAAAAACCCTTATGTTTGCCCTGAAACTATCAATGGCGACTTTTGCATCCAGCCTAATACCTCTGAATGCCTAAAAATTTCAAGCAATATGTCCGACACACCTTTGACCCTGATTATCATAGCGATTACCTGTTTAATTTCATGGAAAGCATTTTCTGACATAGGATGGGCAGATAGACTCAGCCATAAACCCTACCTCGAGCACAACAATAATCAGTATTATCGACTGTTGACGGCTGGATTTGTACATGGCAGTCTACCACATTTATTTATAAATATGTATGTGTTGTATCAATTTGGCGGATTATTAGAGCAATTGCTCATCAGAGATAAAGGGATACTTATTGGCAACATCTCTTATGTACTTTTCTATCTTTTGGCGATCGTTTTTGCCAATCTCGGTACATATGCTTCACAAAAGGATAATCCTGGATTTGCTTCGATTGGCGCCTCCGGGGTGACGAGTGCTACCGTGTTCATATACGCACTTTTCTCTCCTTGGCAAATGTTCCTTTTTCCGCCAGTGCCCGCTATTGTTTTTGCAGTCTTGTATATAGGCTACTCTATGTGGGCATCTAAACAACAAAGAGACAATATCGACCATCAAGCGCACCTCTGGGGTGCTATATTTGGGATTATTTTTTTCCTTTTCGCTTTTGGGGATCGACTATCCTACACTATTCATGAACTATTGCATCCTCAAATAAGCCTATGAACGACCTACATATCCACACAATAGATTTGAATTTTTTAGGACAAAAAAGTGGCATAGCCGCGTTTGCCATTGAGCATCAAGGCAAGCTAATCTTAATTGAATCGGGACCACATTCTACCCTACCCACTCTTCAAAAAGCAATTGAATATTTAGGGTATACCGACAAGGATGTAACAGCGGTCTTCCTTACCCATATTCATCTCGACCACGCAGGGGCGGCATGGCATTTTGCCAAAAACGGAACACATGTATATGTTCATCCATTTGGCTATCCACATATTTTAGATCCCTCAAGACTATTAGCCTCCGCAAAATTGATCTATAAAGAAGCGATGGATATGTTGTGGGGCACGCTAGAGCCCATAGCCGAAACTCAACTTCATGCCGTCAATGACCAAGAAGAAGTGGACATACTTGGACTAAGATTTAAAGCTCATCACACCCCTGGACATGCCAAACACCATATTGCTTGGGAAGTAGACAACAACCTGTTTACTGGCGATGTAGCCGGAGTATGCATCAACCACGGGCCTGTCATACCTCCTTGCCCGCCACCCGATATTGACATTGAAGAGTGGTCTACATCGATTGCAGCCATTCAAGCCCTACCTCATATTGATCATTTCTACTTGACACATTTCGGCAAAATAGACGCACATTCTGATCATTTAGATCGTTTGCAGTCTTCGCTCAATGAATATGCCGGTTTTGTAGAGCCCTTCGCTCAACGCCAAGCGTCAATAGAGGAATGTTTGCCGACATTCACAGATTTTGTACAAACTTATCTTATGAACCATGGATTAAGAAAAGATGACGCACTAGCTTACGAGGCAGCAAATCCATCGAACATGAGCTTGACAGGTTTAATGCGCTATTGGACAAAAAAAAATAAAATTAGCTAAGTTTAATTCCTAAGTATCAAGATTCACTGTTGATATTAAAAACTTATCATCTCTTTGATATTTGAACAACATGAATAATTCGACACTAAAAATAATTGCTTTAGTTTTTCTATGGAGCTTCCTTTATGGCACTATATATAGCCAAGGCAACGCATCTGTGACGATAGGTAATTTACCGTATTACAATTTTGGTCGAGGCGTGGGCATAACCTCCCCAGACAGCCTTTTTCAATTTAATATACGGTTTAGAATGCAAAACCGATTTAGCTATATTGAGGATATTGAGCAACGATCATTATTTGAGGGGCAAATACGCAGACTCCGATTGCGGTTTGACGGATATGTGGGCAACCCAAGGTTTCTATACATTTTACAACTTTCCTTCGCCCCCTGGAGACGTTGGGGTTATCAGTGCCGGTGAGAATATCAATATCATTAGAGATGCTGTTA
>CAZTSI010000038.1:0-32131 GCA_964616755.1 uncultured Saprospiraceae bacterium
CAATTAATAAACTTTGGTAGTGTCGGCCAGTTTGGTGCTCTGCCCCCCCCCACTTCTTAAACCCGCCAAACCGTCATCCCGCCCAACAAGCTCGCTTATAAGTATGTAATTTGAACATGGATCCGTATCTTGGCAGGGTAATAAAAATGCACACTATCGGTTAGGTAAAAGGGGATAATCGACATCCATTGCCCTTTTATTGTCTGGATGACTTGGTTGCGCAAGCGTCTGGGGCTAGAGTAGTTGATCTATTTGTTGATGTTCTCCCGTGCTTAGAGTAAAAGAGCTAAAAATGAGCTAAAAAAGCGTGCTTCTACAACTTTTGACTGCACAAAGCTATATGAAGCGTGCTATTGTAGAGATAGCTTCTACATATTTCATTATACCACCTTGCCCCATGCAGCTCCATGTTGTATATTTACTCAATAGTCACAGGGCCATTGCGCACAACCTTTTGCAGGTCATATAAGACAACTACAAGGTAAATAAAGATGAACGAAGAAATTAAAATATACAACGACCTCCAAACAGAATCAGATAAAGAAATTTGCCATTTGCTTTACCAAACCATTAATAATGAATTGTCCGATGCCGAGAGCAAAATTTGGCACGCTCACCCAGTTTGGTTTTTGGACGGTAACCCAACAGTTGGCTACAGCAAACAAAAAAAAGGAGTGAGACTTATGTTCTGGAGCGGGGCAGATTTTGAAGAAGAAAAATTAAAGGTTCGAGGACAAAAATTTAAGGACGCTTCAATCTTCTACAATAAATTGACAGAGGTTAACACAAAAGACTTAATCTCTTGGCTTAAAAAATCAAGACTAATCCAATGGGATTATAAAAATCTGATTAAGAGAAAAGGAAAATTAGAAAGACTTAAATAATATGCAGGTTTCATCTGAACATAACGAACGTATAGCCAAAATGACCTTTGCCTCTGTTTATCCTCACTATGTTACAAAAGTGGAACGAAAAAACAGGACAAAAGAAGAATTGCACCAAGCTATAAATTGGCTTACAGGTTTTGACGATAAAAAAATACAAGAACTTATTGAAGAAAATGCTACTTTCCAAATGTTCTTTAACAAAGCAAGCTTGAACCCAAACGCAAGCTTAATAAAAGGTGTAATTTGTGGATACAGAATTGAAGATATTGACAACGAGTTGACCCGACAAGTTAGGTATCTTGACAAATTAGTGGACGAATTAGCAAAAGGTAAAAAGCTAGAGAAAATTTTAAGAAATTAACAGCCTAAACAATACAATTCATATTTATGATAAAAATGAAATATATAACAAGCATTAAAAGCCCCGCACATAAAGTCTATGATGTTATGTTAGGCCTTAGCAACAAAGCAACATATGAGCAATGGACAGCCTTGTTCAATCCGACATCTTCCTATGAAGGGAGTTGGAATAAGGGTAGTAAAATGCTATTCACCGGAATTGATGAGAAAGGAGAGAAGGGCGGTATGGTATCGGAAATATTTGATAACATCCCCAATCAATATATATCCATTCGCCACTACGGCCTTTTAAAAGCCAATGTAGAAATAACGGAAGGACCCGATGTAGAAAAATGGGCTAATGGATTTGAAAATTACACATTCGAAGAAACCAACGGAACTACTGCGGTGACTGTTGAATTAGACACTACAGAAGATTTTGTGGATTATATGAACGAAACCTACCCACTGGCTCTGGACAAATTAAAGGAAATATGTGAAAAACAGAATTAATCAAAAAAGCAGTCGCCAGAAAAAGAAAACACAACTTATATCAGCACCTACGCCAAAGTGGAGTTATAATGATCAAATCAAGCTTTATGCTTCTACCAAAATTCGTGCTTAGTTGACCGTAACGTGCTTCGAAATCGCCACCTTCGGGTAGCTGCAACACCTTAGCGGTCATTCCCCATTGTCCAAAAAGAATTTAATTCTCGTGTTAACATCAGGGAAAATTGAACAACAAAATAACATAATTTTTTGATTCTCAAACATTTAAATAAAATATTTGTCGCAATTGCAAATCGCCGCATCACTTTGATATAAAACTTAAAATGACAGAAATAAAAAGAATTATTAGCTTGTTTGAAAAACTATATTCTAAAGAGCCTTGGATAGACATAAATTTACTTGATACTTTATCAAATATTACGATTAAGCAAGCTACTAATAGAATTGGAAATTGTAACACAATTTGGGAAATTGTGGTTCATATCATTGAATGGAGAGTTAATGTAATAAAACGGCTCAAAGGTGAAATCATAATCACTCCTGACAATAATTATTTTACTGAAAATGAAGATAAATCAACAAAAAATTGGAATAACACCTTACAGCTGCTTGACAACTCACAGAAAGAATGGATATCCTTCTTAGAATGGTACGACACAAAGAATCTGAACAAAAAATACACGACAAACCAGATGACCCATTATGAGCATGTACAAGGAATTTTACAACACGACAGTTATCATCTTGGTCAAATCGTTTTACTTTTGAAACTGATAAATGAAAAGTAAATTCTTCCTATTCATTTTAGTTTAATTTATTTGCAATGGCACAACAGCACAAAAGGCGGTGAATACTTATTTAGGTTTTAAAATGCCGATTGATACTGTAGAGCCTTGTGGGTGCGGATTAGCATCAATACAGTTAAATGAATATAATATTGCAATTTTACATGATGAAAATACTATTTTATATACCATTGCCAATAACAATTTTGCAAACATAATTTATACAATTTTCTTTGCACCAACAAAAAAATGAAAAAATGGAAAAAGCCACATATAGCTAAGACTCACAAGTGGACACACAACACGACAAAGTCAATGACAATGACAATGACAGTAGAACTCAACAATGACAATGGTTTGCACCCAGGGAAAGACAGAAGGCCTAGTGGCAACATGCGTTTGGCGCTTTGCGAACTATAGTACCAAAATTACACGAATAGAATATTAATAACCATGTCGACAAACAGAAAGTTAAGTGTTTTTAAATCCTGCACCACGCTTATGCAAATCATGTTTGCGCTACCCAATAAAAATAAATGACCAACGAACAAACTGCAATACGAACAACTTATTTTAGCATAATTGGCAATACTGCTTTAGCCTTGGTAAAAGGACTGGCAGGATTTTACGGAAATTCTTACGCATTAATTGCAGACGCGATTGAATCGACCACAGATATTTTTGCGTCAATATTAGTCCTATTAGGGTTTAAATATGCAAAACGTCCAGCAGACGAAAACCATCCTTATGGACATGGAAAAATTGAACCATTAATTACATTTGCTGTTGCCGCCTTTCTTGTTGTCTCCGCCACAATAATTGCATACGAAAGTATTCATAACATTCGTACACCACATAAAATACCGGAATCTTGGACGTTGATTATACTAGGAATAATAATAATATGGAAAGAAATATCATTTCAAATTGTAAGTAGAAAAAGTAAACAAACGAATAGCTCTTCACTAAAAGCAGATGCTTGGCATCACAGAAGTGACACAATAACCTCAGTGATGGCATTTATCGGAATTTCAATAGCTATACTATTTGGAAATGGTTACGAAACAGCTGATGATTGGGCAGCATTATTTGCTTCTGCGTTTATCTTATATAATAGTTACTTAATATTACGACCAGCATTAGGAGAAGTAATGGACGAACAACTATACGACGACATAATTCTTGAAATTAGAGAAAAATCAACACAAGTTACGGGTGTATTAGACACAGAAAAATGTTTTATCAGAAAATCTGGAATGAAATTTCACGTTGATTTGCATGTTACTGTTAATAGTGAATTAACCGTAAAAGCAGGTCACGATATTGCACATAATTTAAAAGACTATTTGCGAAAAGAAATACCAGAGTTAGGACACGTACTTATTCATATTGAACCGAATGAGTAAAAAAGGCAGCACACAACTGAGTAAGCAGCGATAGGCCGTGCCGTCTGCGACACACTTCTCACACCATCGTGCGCACGTATTTGGTATCAGGCGGTGCCGAATCACTCTACTAAGATACTCCTTACACCATCTCAGGTTATATGCAGCTTCGAGCAAGGATACCCATAACTTATGCCATAAAGCCGTTGATGATCGCTGGACTCCGCCTTTGATTCTGGACACTGACCGTCTCAAAGGTGATCTCTATTGCATAAGTAGAGGAAAAATCACTAAATTTATATCTGACTACATGGGCGTACAAAGAGCATTTTATTGCCGAAATTCGGGGGAGAATGCATGAATTCCCTTTAATAGCAAAGCAAAATGACAGACAATTACTCAATAGAATCAAAGTTCCAATATTTAGGTAAAGAGCTGATAACGGAATTGCTATCAGTATCTGTTGTTAAAATATTTCCTGCCAATACAGAACTAGTTAGAGAGGGACAATACGTAAAATATATTCCGATAGTGCTAAAAGGTCTCGTAAAAGTGTTTACACAATTTGAGGACAAGGAACTTTTACTTTATTATATAAAACCAGAACAAAGTTGTATAATGTCTTTCTCGTCTTGTATTAACAATGATAAAAGCAAAATATTCGCAATCACAGAGGCAGAAAGTTCAGTTTTACTAATACCCTCTGATAAAATCACGAAATGGGTAATCAAGTTCCCGACAATCAATATGCTATTCTATCAGCAGTACGACCTTAGATATACTGAACTTGTTGATACCATCCACCGTATGCTCTATTATAGGTTAGACAAAAGACTACTAGATTATCTTTCAGAGAAAATAAAAGTTACTGGTAAAAATCCAATTAAAATATCCCATAAAGAAATAGCAAACGACCTTGGTACAGCCAGAGAAGTTATAAGCAGATTAGTAAAAAAAATGGAGAGAGAAAATCTACTTAAACAATATCATGACAGCATTGAGCTATTTTTATCGTAGTGACTTTAGTTACTGCATCGCTGTAATTATTTTCAGACCTTTGTTAGGCGAATGAAGAATATGAAGAAGATACACAAATTTGTACTTATGTGCCTTTTGTGTGTAGCAATCGTGACTTCAATAGTGCTAGCAGTAAACTTTATAAACAATTAAAAAAAAGTAAAATGAAAGCAAACATGTCATCGGCTGACAGAATTATTCGATTAATTATCTCGGCCATTATGGTAACTCTCTATTTCACAAATGTTGTAGGAGGAACAGTCGGAATTATTTTACTGGTATTATCAGGGGTATTTACCTTGACAAGTATTATCAGTTTTTGCCCGTTGTACACAATTTTTGGTATTTCGACCTGCCCAGTAAAGAAACAATAGAATAGTAATCAGCTGCTTGCAGCATTTGGCAGATGTGTCTGTGGTTCAATGCACCGCAGACACATTTGTGCTTCTAATTCCTTCATTTTCACAAGCCTTAAAATGTTCCGTACCATCAAAATAGAAATGAACAATGAATAAAATGATAAAATTCCTTTTGGCAATGTTCTTATTACTATTTGCTCGTGGTTGCGATTTCTACTCAACATCACTTTGGATTTTTCAAGAAGGTGGTCTAGAACATGAAACAAATCCTTTAACTCAAATTTTCGGAGTAGGCTGGAATGGATTAGTGTTAGTCAATGTTATTGTTTTAGCTCTAATTTCATATTGCTTTTACATATACACATTCAAGTACAAAGTAACAGGAAACTTGAGCCTCATTCCGGAAACAGCTATTCAATACGTATCTATCCTATATTATGGACGGAAGAATAAAATATGGAAGCTTCTTTATACTGTACCAAAAAATAGATTTGCAGCAATTGCTCATACGGGATACATTGCAACTTGGGGCATAATTTTTGCCAGTATCTTGGTAACCATTCATAATCTATTACAATTTTACGATAACCCTTATTATGATATATACCTTGATTCAGTGAAATATCCTAGGTTAATTTTTTATACACTCATTTATTGTCAATTGATATATGTTGCAGTTAATTTATACAGGAAGGAATTTCGAGAATACCTAAATATTGCAAATTAAACATACATTAGCGACGATGGTGTACAGATTCCCTACTGGTCAGCCGTCTCTTAGGGTAGGTGTCTTGGCGCATTTGGACTGACCTAAAACAACCCTAGGATAAATTCGAAAATTGTATTCTTTTGAGGTAACTATGTAAAGTAAGTAGAAATGATAATCTTCTTCTAAAACCACTTTATTAAATTTTATCTAAAGAAAGACCAATGAGTAAATAAAAATATTTAATACGCTTTCGAATTGGTTAAAGAAATTGACCTAGTTTCTGAACTTATTTTATTCATCTGACAAACCTGAACGGACTTTACTATATGCGAGTAGAGTGCCCATCGAGCATCTACCGATTTTTGCGCTGTTTTGACGAAAATTAACTTGTCGTTCTATTCAATGGACTTTCAAAAATCCCAAAAGACATCAGTAAAGTAAATTGACAAAGGATAAAAAAATATTCGACAGAAAAAAGGGGCTATCGTACCCACATCACAAAGCAAAAAAAGCCGGCACATCCGCTATCCAGTCAGTCATGAATAAACGTACATTTGTGCCTTAAAACAGTAAATATGCAGCACGTGCAGACCGAAGAATTCATGAGCCCCACGGCAGAAATGACATTATATGTGGAGGCTCTTGTTTTTTCAGCTCCGTCAGCTTTGCACATCGATGATGTATGCAAAGCCTTGACAGCCAGCTTTGATCAAGAATTTAGCGCTGATGAAGTGGAGGAAATATTGATGTTAATTCAACGCAAATACAATGATCCGGCATTCGCTATTCAGCTAACAGCTATAGCTGAAGGTTGGTCTTTCATGACAAAACCCGCCTATCATCGTATTATTTCTGAGCATTTGCGCCTTAGCGAGCGAAAGAATCTCTCTAAAGCTGCTCTAGAAACATTAGCCATTATCGCCTATAAACAACCGGTGACTAAGCATGAAATGGAGAGCATCAGGGGGGTAAGTTGCGACTATAGTATACAAAAGCTACTTGAAAAAGAACTCATCGAGATTTCAGGAAGACGTGATACACCAGGGCGACCTCTTACCTACGGCACTACGTTAAAATTTTTGAATCACTTCGGCTTAAAAGATAAAAAAGACCTGCCGACGCTAAAAGAATTCGAAAAAACCCAGGAAGTCATAGGCCTTTTAGAAGAAGAATAAATCATCTGTCTGAAACGAATTGACAATGAAACTGTTATAGTAAAAGTATAACTAAGTTCACAATCGCTGATAAAAATGGTAACCATGGAAGACGAAATTTTGATCAATCGCGTAGCAGAAAGTGGCATTATTACGATCAATTTGGAGGAACATTATCCCAAAAGGGATATAGCTGAGTTCGATATAAAGGATCATTTATTTCACGGGCTTATCCTCAAAGAAAAGGACTTCAGGGCGACACTAAAAGAATTCAATTGGGATGTATTCCACGAAAAATGGGCATTGGTTTATTGTAGTACTGATGCCATTATCCCTGTCTGGGCATATATGCTTGTGAGCAGTTATTTGAAACCAGTGGCGCACGATATCTTCGTTGGCACGCGTGAACAGTATCTCGACCATCACTTTCGGCAAGCATTATCTTCGCTAGACATGTCGCAATACCAAGAGAAAAGAATTGTAGTAAAAGGCTGTAGCGACAAACCCGTTCCTCCATCAGCTTACGGCCTCATAACTGCCATGCTGCAACCTTACGCCCAGAGCATCATGTATGGCGAGCCCTGCTCAACGGTGCCGATCTTTAAGAGACCTAGGAAGCTTTAGCCTTCCATTTAGCGCTTCTTAGCTCGCTAGCCTACTCTCTTAGCTCAAAGCAGTCCTTCGCAATATTAAAATGCTTCATTGTGTAACTTTCGCGTAATCACGCACGTCAGGTAACTACAACAGCAAGCTACTCTATGAAGCGCCCTTTCCTCCTATTTGTTTGTCTTCTGACTCTTTTTTCTTGCAGTAGAACTGTGGGCTTCAATCAATTTTATAAAGACAATAAATACGACGCAGACTTAGCCGTAAGCTTGCCCAAATGGCTAATTGTACTTGCCATTCCTAAAGAGGAAAAAAAGATCGTCAAGGATCTATCTCTTGGTATGCAACAAATTCGATTATTGGTCAAAAATGAAGACGGTGAGCAACTCTTATCTCGATTCAAAACGCACATACAACAAGCTAACTACGCTACCTATCTATATGCTAAGGAGGATGGTACCAATGTAGAATTAGTCGTGAAAGAAGAAAAAGAGCATGTCAGAGAAATCATCCTTTCAGTACAGGAAGAGGATGATACCTACATTATTTCTATCCAAGGAAAAATGAAAAAAGAGCGCTTTGAACAAAAGCTGAGCTCGGTGCTTAGCGCTGATGTACACTAGGAATAATCCAATAGTTAAAATTGAATAGACTTCAGAAAGCTCTACATGTCATGACGAGTATTCTGATGTACAGAGGGTCAGGCACACGGAATGAAATAAGTGTATAAGGCCAAAATCTGATATACGAAAAGAAAAACAGCCAGAAAACGTTAGTACCGTTTTAAACATGGGTAATCCTAAAACCCAGCAATTTCAAATCATCCCAAAATCGCGGATAGGATTTGCTGACAACTTCGGGCTCCTCTATTCTTATAGGATGTAATAACGCTAGTGGGGCAAAAGCCATCGCCATACGATGATCCTTGTACGTAGCAAATTGAGGTATTCCATTGAACTGTATTTTTCCTGTGACTTCATAAAAGCCTCGTTCTGTACTCTCCATAAATCCACAAGATATTTTACTCAATTCATTGTGAAGAGCACTAATCCTGTCTGTTTCTTTTATACTCAATGTCTGCAAACCCGTAAATCGAGCACGAATGCCTTTAGCTGCGCAGATAACTGCTACCGTCTGCGCGATATCAGGTTGATTGACGAAATTATATGACAATTCGGCTTGACCAATAGCTGAAGAAAAGACCCATTCTTCATCGAGCCACTGCGCTTCGACGCCCAAAATTGGCGCTAATTGAGTAATCGCTGCATCGCCCTGCGTACTTTTCTCAAATAACCCAAGCATAGAAATTTTAGCGACCGTTGCTAATGCTACTAGCGAAACATGATAGGAAGCCGCTGACCAATCAGCTTCTACCTTATAATCTCTTTGTACATAGCTTTGACTAGGGATATGTAAGACATTAGCAGTTTTGACAACGTTTATGCCAAATTCCTTCACCGTTTCAATGGTCATATTGAGATAAGATTCGCTCACCAGTTCACCTTCAAGATGGATGGTCAAGCCCTGTTCTAATGTTGGCGCGATAAGTATCAATGCAGTCAGATATTGGCTACTGATATTAGCCTTAACATTGATTTCTGATATGATCATTCCAGGGGCACTAATCTTCAATGGTGGATAGCCCACTTGTCCTAAGTAGTCGATGTTCGCTCCCATTTGTCGCAGCGCTTCTACTAACGCAGCTATGGGTCTTTGAAGCATTCGCTCGGATCCGGTGAGGATTTTTGTTTTTGGTAGAATAGCCAAATAAGCTGTCAAAAAACGAAAACTAGTGCCCGCATGATGCACGTCATATACTTCTCGCGTCCCCCCATTCAACAACTCATCCAATACATGAGTATCATCAGAAGTAGATAATCCATCCACCTTAAAATGACCAGATGATAATGCCCTTATCATCAACACACGATTACTAATACTCTTCGATCCGTCTAGTTGTATTTTACCTGCCAGAATACCTGTAGGATGGTCAATCTGTATGATTTTCATGCGCCTCAGAAATTTGAAGCACAAAGGTATCATATAAAATATGATTTAGAATCCTAGCCGCATGGCCTTACGGCAAGCTACAGTACGCCCATCGCCCACTTCAATAGATCCGCTGGGGTAATGATGCCCGCTAATTTGCCGCTATCCATTACCAATACTGAATGATACCGATTATTGATCAAGAGGTCAAATACCTCTTTTAGAGAGCTATTTACTTCAAGGCAAACAGGATTTTTAGTCATGACTTCCTTTACCGTTAGTGCCGCAAAAAGACGCTCATTACTTTGTCGTGCTTCTTTAAATAACATCTTACTAAAATGATGCTGCAATTGATTGTAATCATGTCGTGACACTATACCCACAACTCTTTCGCCGGCATCTACAACGGGTAAATGATTAAAGGATTGGTTATCAAATATGTTGGCGACCACAGTCATGATGTCATGGTTACGAACGGTAACCACATTTTTGACCATCACATTTTCCACTGTCACGGTTTCTAAAAGACTCACTTTATCAGACATTTAATATAAAATATAATCAAAAAATAACTAAGGCATTGGCAAGATCAAAATTGGCAAACGGATATCAAATAAACCTGCTTTGGTGCTGCTCTTTATTAATAATCGAGAAAACCAATTTTTCTTTCTATGAAGCATACACAGCATATTGGCTCCTACTTCATCACAGTATTTATATAATGTCTTACTTACTGAGTCCACCAAGGCTAATCGTTCGTATGTATAATTAGTTTTTGCTAAATAATCGTCTAGCATAGGATCGTATTCCATAACATGGTCACCTGACTCACTTATATGAACCAAAAAAAGTCGCGCATTAAATCCTTGTACAAGATCTACTAATGGCTGCACTACTTCAGACGAAGGGATAGGCTTATCATCTACGCCTAATACTATTCTACTGACTCCTGCAAACGTCAAATCGTCTGGAACAACAATTAATGCTGAATTTACACGATTCATCAGATAATCAGTCACACTGCCAATGGTTAATTCTTTCACTGCCGAAAGTCCTCTAGAGCCAATAAAGACAAAATCAAATTCATGTCGCTTTATATAACTTACCAGATATTCCTTAGGATCGTAAATAACTATTTTTGTGATTATCTCAACCTCCGTTGCTATTGAAAGGATACTTTCCTTTAATTGTATTATATCTTTCTCCGCTTGCTCCTTTAATATTTCATCAATCCGCAAAAACATTCCTGCACGCCTTTGAATATTGATGCAATGAAGCAGTTCTAGCGTTCCTCCACCTCTTGATTCAACAAAACGTGCGGCATAATTGGCTGCATTAACTGAAGTTGATGAAAAGTCAACCGGGCAAAGAATCTGTGTCATGATATCTTATTTTAAGTTAAGTTTATAATTTTTTAAATCTGCATTAGTGATAAATTATTTACATCTTCTTAGCTAACGACCTTACAATTTTAAAGTAAGAACTGGCACGTCAGTATGATTGATGACCATCTCGACATTACTGCCAAAAAGTGCTCTTCGAAGTGGATTTGCTCCAGGATTATTCATTACAATCAGATCAATATTATTGTCTCGCGCAAACTGCCTCACACCTGCATCAATAGAAGAAGCTTTATGAAAATGAACGTCACAGTTATAACTACCTGCTAATTCCGTTAACTCCTGAAAACCTTCATATACCATCACGCTCGGTTGAAAAAAAGAATCAGAAGACTTAATTGTTAATAAATGCAAAGTATCTATTTCAAAGGGCCGAAGGAATTCTAACAACTTTTTAAACCCTTCTATATCTTGCACATCATGGCCAGTGACATACACAACATTCTTGAATCCATCTGAATCGACACGATTTTTAACTACCAACATAGGAATATCCAAGCGTCTCAATAATTTTGTTGCATTAGACCCAATAAACCATTCTTGTTTTCCGCTCGCGCCATGCGATCCCATTACTACTATATCAAAATCAATAAAAGCCATTACTTCGGAAATATTATTGACAAGAGCGCCACCATTAAAGTGTGTCTTGCAGATTATTCCTCGATCACTGGCCCTTTGATGATACTCTTTGAGCTTATTACGAGCATCCATAGCTATCGCCATGTTCACGGTATCGCGAAGCTTGT
Organism: uncultured Saprospiraceae bacterium; assembly: GCA_964616755.1. GTDB lineage: Bacteria > Bacteroidota > Bacteroidia > Chitinophagales > Saprospiraceae > CAYNFR01. The sequence goes on from CAZTSI010000038.1 coordinate 11,887, forward strand.
CTTCTAATGTTAAATCTTCCCAATCATCAGGAATATTAGCCGCATGATAAACGTGCACAGTGCCTGCATTTCGTTTAGCTATCATCATAGCCATTTCAAAAGCATAGCCTGCAACTTCTGAGAAATCTGTTGGAACTAACAATTTCATATGCGATTCATTAAACGATTATTAAATGAAAATCAACTAAAAGTGAATAGCGCGATACCATCTACCATTTCTACTCGAATGCTTTACTTGAATTCAAGCCCTTTCTGTTCTGCTCAAAAAGTGTCCAATCATCCGTTCGAGTGGTCTGTAGCCAAAGTTGATTTGACTTTCTAAATACTTGCACATGAAATTTGAGTGCCTCAAATTGCTTTTCAAAATCGGCCACACTTTGTTCTGCATCAGTATTTATCACAACAGGGTTTGCTTGAAATCCTACCTCGGAGAGCGTTAGTGAATTGACTAATTCTGTTCCAGCCGCGGAACCCTCATTGGCCATATGACCATATTCATAAAAAGCTAACCTAAGTCCAGGATAGATTTTATTGAAGGCATTCTTAATCGACTCGATATTCATATCATTTGTTAACTGTATCATATCTCAATTTTTATTAAACCGTTAATGGTAAAAGGTATATTTTATAATCATCCTTTTACAATTTTCATATATTCAAATGTTGTTCATTCCAACATCGAAAACAATGATATTCATCACAACTGTTTATGATAATTATTACTCCTTATCCCATAATGTACTTCTAGGCATGCCTGGCTTACCAATCTATTAGCAGAATGATTAGCTGCGACTTAAACCATCTAAAAAAAAGAAAGAAAAATATTGTAAAACGAAAAACATCCCCAACATTTCCATTGTAACATTCAACAGAAACTAATGAGGATGCAACTATAAATCAGACAATATTAGTTAGTCTACCCTTCTGACTTAAATTCAGCTTTATTGTTCATTTTACAACAATTACTGCCATGTTGACAATGGCAACTGTGATGTAGTACTAATAGTGGCACTTTAGAATTTATTGCCATTTGCTTTGTAACACTCTTATGAAATATATTTTCAAACACGTTTCTTTTCTTGGGAGTAAAGATCATCATGTCTACATCATTTGACTCAATGTACGACTCTAAGCCTTCTAATACATTATCACCTTGAATATACTTGCCAGGTATATGTTTGCCACCCACCAAGCTATCGATTTCGAGACCCCAGGATGACCAATCGCCTTCGTCTGGGGTCACTGTTACAATTTCTAATTGTGCTTTGAGTCGTTCCCTCAATATCTGCACAAAATGAGCATCCTTCTTGTTCATGTGATTTGACTCGAGGGCAAGAGCAATTTTCTCAATTTTGCATTTGTCATAGCCTTCAGGCACAATAAGCACAGGACATTCGCTTCTGCGAGCAATATCTAAGGACACCGATCCAAAGATCTTTTTGGACAGCTTGCTAGAACCCGTAGCCCCCATGATTATAATTTGCTTCCCTGGCATTTTTGACAATTCCAAAATGCCCTCAATCGAAAATCCTTGGATGAACGCACTTTCAAACACGATTCCACCATATCTATCCATATTATGGTGAGCTGTTATTTCAGAAACGAAGGTCTCAAAAACATCTCGTCTACTCTTTTCTTCTTCTGGGTCAACATAGACAGAGCCATCGATCTCAGTAACTACTGGATGATAGAAGTGTACAATTTTGATGCTGCTTTGTGTATCTCGAGCAAAATGTATGGCATATTCCAGCGCATTGATAGATGCATCAGACATGTCAATTGGTACGATAATATGAAAAGAGTTTGAAGGTATATCCATTTGTATTACACGTTTAACTACCTCTTGGGTAAAATTTATTGCATTATCTATATCATTAATGTACATCGGTGGATCATCTTCGATGATCACTGCAGGCACGGAGGCAATATTATCTCTGAGTAAATCCTCTATTTCCACCATTTCCTCCATTTCCGCTTCAATGGACAGAGAATCAATTTTATGTTTGAGCAGCAGTTTGACATACTCATTTGTCGAGCTTACCGGGCCATAAAGCTTTATCTTCACCATAATTATACGTATGATTTATTTGCCATCTCATCTTTGGCTAGGTGGTTAATTATATCAAAAGTTGTCAAAATCCCGACCAACTCATTACCCTCCATCACGGGTAAAGCGTGAAAAAGATTCTCTTTAAAAACCTCTAAGGCTACGTTGATCCTGTCTGTGGTATCTAGCTTGGCAAGTTTGGTCACCATAATATCCTTGACCTTATGTGTCTTTAGTCTAAATAAATCCACTTTAGCATCTAGATTATTATCGTTAAAGCCTCGTTTGAAGAATTGATAGTCAGATTTACTCACCATCCCTACCAATTTGCCTTCTTGCACGACTGGTAGGTGATGAAATTTATTGGCTTTGAACAATTCCTCAACTCGCTTTAATGAATCTTCAGGATGAACGAACATGACCTTGCTAGTCATGATCGAGGTTACAGGCGCTAATAAGTTCATAAAGTGCTAATTTTGGACTAAAGTAATAGGGGATTCTTAGGTCATGAATGACCTTTGTCACCCTATCAACAGATTTTTATCATTAAGCTATGCTCACAAAAGACCAAAGCGAATTAAATAATCTTCTTAGAGCAGTCATAGACACGGCTATTGACGGCATAATTACGATCAATTCTCAAGGATATATTATAACGGTAAATAAGGCTGCATGCCTATTGTTCGGGTATGAATCTGAACAGCTTATCAACCAAAAAGTGAATGTTCTCATGACCTATGAGGATCATAAGAATCACGACACTTATATACACAACTATCTTGAATCTGGTATTCCTAAAATCATAGGAACAGGTAGGGAGCTTATCGGCCGAAAGCAAGATGGCAGCACATTTCCATTTCGACTGGCTGTGGGTCAAGTGATACTCAAAAACGAAATAATTTTTACAGGGATACTTCATGATCTTACTTCTCTTAAAGACGCTGAGCAAAGAATTCGACAATTAAACACAGAATTAGAAGATAAAATTGAAGAAAGAACCAACCAACTTGAGGTAGCTATCAATCGACTCTTAAAAACGAATGAACGGCTAATACAAAATGAAAAAGAGCTTTCTGATGCACTGATCAACGAAAAAGAATTAAACGCACTTAAAACTAGGTTTATTCAAATTGCTTCACACGAATTTAGAACTCCGTTAAGCACTATTCATTCCTCTGCTAGTCTAATCTCTAAATACAACGAAAAAGAACAAACCGACAAGCGTCTTAGGCATATAGAACGTATCAAAACGGCCGTGCAGAACTTAACTGGAATCCTAGATGACTTCTTATCGCTCAGCAAGTTAGAAGAAGGAAAAATAACTATTGAAGTAGAAGAAATAGACATACACATTCTTTGCCTTGAGGTGCTCAATGAATTAAGTGTTATTATAAAGCCGCAATTAGAAATAATCCATGAACATACTGGGAGTCAAATTATGTTTTCAGATAAAAAGGTATTGAAAATCGCCCTATTTAATTTATTCACTAATGCCATTAAATATTCCCAACAAGGCCAAATACTTTGCACATCAAATATTAATGATAACCACATCACTATTTCTATTTCTGATCAAGGTCTGGGTATCTCAATAGAAGATCAACGTCATTTATTTACTCGCTTTTTTAGAGCGAAGAGTGTTGAGAATATACAGGGCACTGGCCTAGGCTTACATATTGTAAAAAACCACTTGGCATTACTCAATGGAACGATTACTTTTGAAAGCGAGCTTGGCAAGGGTAGTACATTCACTATTCACATACCTCAACAAAAACCGTTATGAACAAAGGTTTTAATGACGTTATGAACCCGCTGTGGGCATACACCAAATATAAAACGTAACTATACACATCATGAATGACCAAAAAGCAATACTTGTTATAGAAGATAATGAGGATGTTAGAGAGAACATATGTGAAATTTTAGAGTTGGCAGGTTATATAACAATTGGCGCTGCAAATGGCAAGATAGGTGTGGAATATGCGGTATCAAAAAAACCGGATCTCATTTTATGCGATGTTATGATGCCCGAGCTTGATGGCTTTGGAGTATTAAAAATCTTACATAAAAACATAAATACTATACATATTCCATTTATTTTTCTAACCGCCAAAGCAGAGCAAACCGATTTGAGAAAGGGAATGGGCCTAGGGGCTGATGACTATATTACTAAACCCTTTGACGACGTGGATCTATTAGAAGCTATTGAAATCCGATTGAATAAATCCAATGCCAACAATACTATAACGACAAAGCCTTTAGCCAACGAGCCCGCTCTCGTTACCATCAATAGTGCAATTCAAAAATTAATCACCAACAAAGAAAAGCGACATTTCGAACCAGGATCCTCCATCTACATTAATGAGCAACAAGCCCGTTGGCTTTATTGGATAGACTCCGGAAGCATTAAAACCCTGCTGACGAATGAAATAGGAAAGGAAATCATAACTGATGTATATTGTAGTCATAGTTTCTTAGGTCTTCAAAACGTCTTGACAGGATGCCCATATCATGATTCTGCCGTCGCATTAGAATCATCACAGATAAGTTTAATTCCAGCACCGGATTTTAAAAAAATGCTAACCGCCGACCACAATTTATTAATTGCATTGAATATCTATTTGTCTGAAATTAACAAGTCAAAGGATTATGATCTGCTCAATATGGCCTATGGTTCGGTGCGCAAGAAAACGGCGAATGTCTTGCTAAAATTAACTAGAAAAAACGATGATCAAATACATCTGACGCGCGAAGATTTAGCATCAATAGCAGGAATGGCTAAAGAATCCTTGATTAGAACTTTATCTGATTTTAAAAACGAGGGACTAATTCACGGAAAGGGTTCCATTATTATCATCAATGACCGATCGGCTCTAGAGCAACTGCCTCTTTAGGCTTAATGGCACATTGGGCCATTTTTGACGGCCATCTCAAAACTTAGGTCGATCGGAAACTCTACAAACATTCCGCGATAGATCAAATAGAGACCCATACAAAATTGTATATATGGTATCGCCCTTTTTATTGAAATACTTCTTAAAACATCTAACCACCCGGCCCCTAACATGATGGAAAGCATCATAGGCAATGTCCCTAATCCAAAAGAAAACATAAACCAAGCCGAGGAAAGTATAGATGGGGCGCCAATGGCTCCAATGATGGCAATGTAGACCATTCCACACGGCAACAAACCATTTAAAAAACCCATAACACTTGGTCTTTCTCGCGAGAGTCGGGCTATTCGGCCCGATAAGAATTTAAAATATTTTTGATATACTTGCTTAAAAGCATTAAACTTAAACATAAAGCGCTCCACATCTAATGAGTATATTACTAATCCAACTAAAAACAATCCTGCCCCTATACTAGTAAACCGCTGAAGACCCACAAGGGACAATGCCTGACCTACTATAGAAAAAACAAAGCCCAAAACGACGTAGGCGAATAGCCTTCCTGCATTGTAGCGTAAGGCATGCCAAAAAACACTAGATTTATCAGGATTGATACGAGACATGCCTATCATTAATGGTCCGCACATAAACATGCAATGTGCACTTCCAAAAAATCCCAATGCCAATCCTACCCAATTCATGTATTGGTGTTAAATTAAAATCATCTCCTCCTTATAATATTCCTCCAAACCCTGAAACCATCGAACTTTAACAATCCACTTGCCTTCAATCATCCCATCAAGCTTGTACGACCATTGACGGTTTAGAGTGTCAGTAGAAAAATCCACGGTAAAATCCTTTGTCTTGTCTGAGGGTCTATAAAACAAAACACTACCGCTAATAGACCCCTCACCTTCCCCAAAAAGCAAATCTAATTTACCCGTTTCAGTATTTATACCTACGCTCAAGTCTGTTGACAGTCGAGTTCTATTTTTAGTGGCATCATAATATCGATTTTGATATTGAATGTCGTGCTGATAATAATCGTCCATGACCAATCCATGATCAACAGATTTTGACTTTATTACTACTCCCACGAGAGTAGCGATGTACAAGGTGAAAAATATCACCAAACCCTCTGCCCAACCTATTCTAAACATGATATACGCTCGTTATTTTGTTATAATATTTATATTTCGTCATTCTACTTAATCAAGCCTTCGGATCAATTTGGCCCCATGAAGTTGGTCTTAAACGATGCCACCTTTTTATCGCCGTTATAGGCTGATAACTTTATTTCTGTCTTGCGATCCTTTACATACTCTCTCGGTATTTTAATAAATACAGCCCCTTCAGCTACACCCTGTGACACACTCTTGGGCGCCTGCCCAACAAACTCAATTTCGGCTTGCTGTATATTTTCAATTTTAAACACCAAAGGAAACACCTCATCAGTCTTATTGATAATTTGATAATTGTAAAGATTGCTAATAGTACCAGGTACTGGTTCTTGAAATAACATACCTGGAGTCCTGAGAAATAATATTTCAACCTGTGTTCTACCTGCAAAAAGAAATACTTCCAAAATAATCAAGCCCACCAACACAGCACTATAGGCCATCGAACGCGGATTAATCAATTTGTTTTGCTTATCGGTGATACCTACTAAACTATCCATCCGAATTAATCCTCGGGGCTTTTCGATTTTGTCCATTACCTCATCGCACACATCCATACAAGCCGTACAATTGACACATTCTAATTGAATGCCATTTCGGATATCAATACCAGTAGGACAAACCTTAACACACAGATGACAATCAATACAGTCACCTTGATCGGCAGGCATCAATTCATTTCTCTTTAATCGACCTCTTGGTTCCCCTCTAACAAAATCGTACTGAACCGACAGCGAGTTCTTATCTAATAACACTCCCTGCAATCGACCATAAGGACAAATAGTCGTACACACTTGTTCACGCAAACTAGCAAAAACAAAATAAAATGCAAAAGAAAAAATGATCATTGCAAAGAACCCAACAAGGTGAGTACTGATAGGGTCACCAATAATCTTTAGCACTTCGTCGATACCAATAATATAGGCTAAGAAAGTATTGGCTATTAGCACAGCTATCCCAAAAAACAATAGCTGCTTCAGCACCTTTCTCCAAACTTTATCAGCATTCCAGGGAGCCTTATTCAATTTTATCTGAGCATTAGCATCCCCTTCTATCCAATATTCAATGCGCCTATAAACCATCTCCATAAAAATCGTTTGCGGACATACCCACCCGCAAAATAATCTTCCAAAAATGACCGTAAATAGTACCACAAAGATCATTAAGATCAACATGGCTATCACAAAAAGATAGGTATCTTGAGGAGCAAAATAAACTCCAAAGAGTACAAACTTGGTTTCTAAGATATTGAATAGAAATAAGGGTTGTCCATTCCATTTTAACCAAGGCAGCCCAAACAATACTACCAACAAAACATAAGATACATACTTGCGATATTCGTAAAATCTGCCCTTTGGCTTTTTGGGATAAATCCAAATCCTCTTACCGTCCTTATCGACAGTTGCTAGACTGTCTCTAAATGAGTCATCCTCGTCATATATTAGATCATCGATCAATGTACCTTGCTTTATTAATTCTATCAATTACATTTTGCACCCACCAGTTGCCTTTCGGTTATTTATCCTCGGCGCCCTCATTGCTCGCGTCATTATCTTCAGGTATATACAGCGTGCCCTCCGGATCCTTTGGATTAGGGGGATTTGTTCCTTTCATCGTAGAAATATAACTCGCGACTTGTTGAATATTTACAGGTCGCAGCTGTGTTTTCCATGCGATCATACCCTTTTCCACAACCCCATTAGAGATAACTGTAAAAATATCCTTGAGTGAGCCCCCATGTATCCAATAATCATCAGTAAAGTTGGGGCCAACAGTTCCTTGACCTTGAGGCCCATGGCATGCTACACAATTAAGATCATATATCTCTTTACCCTGAGCTAAGCTTTGTTCATCGTCAAGTAATACTACCGTATTGGCGTTTACCTGATTAGCCATCTTGTCTAAGAAGGCATTTTTTACTGCTTCGCCCTCTTCCATTGCCTCAATATATTCACCCTCTGAACTCCATTCGTTGCCAGACCAATGATAATAATACATATATACTACCGCCCACAAAATAGAACCATACATGATACCTAGCCACCATGGCGGAAGCTTGTTGTCCAGTTCTCTTATGCCATCATAATTATGACCTAGATCTATAGTACTTTCCTTTTCTAAGGGCACTAGACTCGTCATCCAATTGTAAAATCTAGACCAGCTTGATTCTCTAAGTACTGATTTGATTTCATCTGAATCGCGAACTCCCATATCGGCTAAAGTCTGGAGCTTTTGAAGTTCCATCAATTTAGATATAAGATTATAAATAGCGACCGTGCCCGCTAAGAAAACGACTACTGCCAGAATCAATATTATATTATTGAACACAATTGTCCAGAAAGATTCCTGTTGATGGACAACGACTGCCTCATCTTGTGCGATCAGCATTGTAGTCGACATAAAGAGCATCAACAGGGTGGATGTTTTTTTAAAAATATATGTCATCATTGTAGATTGTATTTTCATTAAATATTTTATCCGACCATTTTAAATTTTAGCTATTATGATCTTCTTGTAGTGGCAATGCAGCCATACGTTCTATCTCTTTCGTGTTTTTTCGCAATGCCATAACCGCAGCTACAACAAAGACAAAGAGAAACGTTAGTAAGGCGAAGAGAGCCATCCAATTAATATTTCCGGCTGATTCCAAAATATACTTATACATAATAAATTGTATTTAAATTTTAAATTATTCACCTTGAATTGGCACTGTTGGTTTAGCATCTGTACCCAACCTCTGCAAATAGGCAATCATAGCTATAATTTCTTTGTTTTCTAATGCTTCCCTTTCAATGCCTGCACTGCGCAAGGATGCGGCAATTTTTTGAGATTGGCTTTGAAGATCACTTAGTGCTGTTTCTTCAAATCCTTCTTTATACGGCACACCTAGTGATTGGTGTACTCTCATTTTTGCCACTGTATACTTGGTATTCAAATCATCATCAATCAACCAATCGTATGCGGGCATAATAGAGCCTGGCGACATCGTTGTAGGATCTTGCATATGATAATAGTGCCAGCTATCCGGATATTTGCCCCCTTGTCGGTGCAAGTCCGGCCCCGTTCGTTTTGATCCCCATAGAAAAGGACGATCATATACAAATTCTCCAGATTTAGAAAAGTCACCATATCGCTCAGTCTCTGATCTGAAAGGTCTGATCATTTGTGAATGACATCCAATACAACCTTCTCGTATATAGAGATCACGACCTTCCAATTCTAATGGTGTATACGGCTGCACACTTGCTATCTTTGGTACATTCTTGTCTATAAACATCATGGGTAATATTTCAATCAAGCCACCAATAAGCACCAATACTGTAGCCGCAATTAACATTTGAATAGGTCTACGCTCAATCCATCTGTGCCAATACTCCCCCTTGTGGGTCTCCACAACTTCTCGTGGTGCAGCAGATACTTCTGTGTCTTCCACTTTGTGTCCTTTAGCTGTTCGATACAAATTATATAGCATAACAAGAGCGCCGACCAAATAGATGGTTCCACCAATACCACGAATCAGATACATAGGAATAATCTGCGTCACTGTCTCTAAGAAGTTTCCAAATTCTAAAAAACCATCAGGCGTAAATTTCTTCCACATCATACTTTGTGTCCAGCCAGCCACATACATCGGGATAGCATAAAACATCGTACCCAAAGTCGCAATCCAAAAGTGCGTATTGGCTAAACTTACAGAATACAACTTGGTGCGATACAATTTAGGGATCAACCAGTAAAGCATACCAAACGTCAACATTCCGTTCCAACCCAAGGTGCCTACGTGTACGTGCGCTATCGTCCAGTCTGTGTAATGACTTATAGCATTGATACTCTTGATAGATAATAGTGGACCTTCGAGTGTCGCCATACCATAGGCTGAAACTGCCACGACAAAGAACTTCAAAATAGGATCTGTCCGCACCCTATCCCACGCACCGCGCAAGGTCAACAATCCATTTAACATACCCCCCCAAGATGGTGCAATCAACATAATGGAAAAAACCGTTCCCAAGCTCTGCGCCCAGTCTGGTAATGATGTATACAATAAGTGATGTGGTCCCGCCCAGATATATATGAAAATTAATCCCCAAAAGTGCACGATTGACAACTTATAAGAATAGACCGCTCTATTAGCTGCCTTTGGCAAGAAGTAATACATTAAACCCAAGTACGGTGTCGTCAAGAAAAATGCCACAGCATTGTGTCCATACCACCATTGAATCAACGCATCTTGTACCCCTGCAAACACTGGAACACTGGCCACTAACGACACTGGTAAGGCCAAACTCTTAATAACATGTAATACGGTCACCGTCACCCAAGTCGCTATATAAAACCAAATGGCTACATAGAGGTGATTCTCGCGCCGCTTCAAAATTGTTCCAAACATATTAATGCCAAAAGCTACCCATACAAGCGCTATGGCAATATCGATGGGCCATTCCAATTCGGCATATTCATGACTAGTGGTAATGCCCAGAGGCAAGGTCACAGCCGCCGCTACGATGATCAATTGCCATCCCCAAAAATTGACTTTGGACAATAGATCACTGTACATTCTCGCTTTTAGCAAGCGCTGAAGGGAATAATATACCCCGGCAAAAATACCGTTGCCCACGAATGCAAAAATCGCTGCGTTCGTGTGCAGTGGTCGGAGTCTTCCAAAAGTCAATTCCGCAGTAAGATTGAGCGAAGGCCACACTAATTGAAATGCAGCAATCACCCCCACCAGCATACCAACCACACCCCAAACGGCCGTTGCAATAGCAAATGACCTTACAATCTTGTCATCATACTTAAATGTATCAAGTTGATTCATAAACTAAATTTTAATGTACTTTAAAGTTTTTTTTCAATTGTTTTATAGTTGAATACTATTTCAATTATTTTTCATTTTCCTTCTCATCTTCAAATAACACGCGCACTGATGGGGTAAAGGAATCATCGAATTGTCCACTTTTTACTGCCCATATAAAAGCAGCTAAAAACCCCAATGCAACCAACAATGAAATGATTATTAAAAATAATAGAATTTGCATCTCCTTGAATTTCTGCACAAATTAGACCGCCATCTAGTACTTGAATATGAGTTGCATCATGGCTGTCAATGATTTAAGTCATCATCTTTACTATACTCAAAAACCATAAAATGAAACTGATAAAAACCGTTTCTAAAGACCCACAGAAGGCTCGGATCGCAACTTTAGTCTATACAAAATCTCCGTAGAAAGAAGCCCATATGTCATCACCGTCAAGCTGCTAATCGGCATCAGGATAGCCGCTACTACCGGTGATAACTGTCCCGTTGTCGCAAAAAATAACCCCACACTATTATAAATAAGCGATAAGCCAATAGCCCCCTTTAACAATACGCGCCCACCACGGATGAACGCAATATAATCGCCTAAGCGAAGGAAGGCATCAGATGAAATAATGATATCGCAAGCCGGACTAAAGCTATTGTCTTGCTGTGATATGACCATACCTACATCGCTTTGCCTGAGAGCCCCAGCATCATTTAAACCATCCCCTATCATCATCGTCCTTCTCCCTTCGGCTTGCAATTTTTTGACCAAATCAAGTTTGTCTTGAGGCTTTTGATCGAAAAATAATGGACTGGTTTCTCCCATAACTGCGCTCATTCGTATGCGATCATTATCATTGTCGCCAGATACTAGCTGTAGCACATAGGTCTTGGACAATTGCCGAATTGTGCTGACAATACCTCGGCGAAGCGCCTGCTTCATCACATAGCGGCCACGGTAGTGCCCATTGATTTCCAGTAATACTTCCGTTGCATTTCCTTGGGTTTTGCTTTGTAAAATATAGTCCGCAGAGCCCATTCGAACAAAAAAACCTTCTACCTTCCCTTCTATTCCCTTTCCCACATGTTCCTGAAATTGACTCACCATTGCGACATTTTTTGACATGCTTTGTCTGTGGATGGCGCGACTAAGCAAATGGTTTGACTGTCCTGTCAATGACTGCACCATATGAATTTCTTGATCCTTTAATGGCTCTCCTTCAAACATCACCTCAATATGGCGAAGATCCGTTAGTGTACCTGTCTTATCAAAGAGGATATGGCTGACATCCGAGACTTTTTCCATTACCGCCGTATTGCGGCAGTATATCTGCACTCTCGCTAAAATTCGCATCATATTGCCATAAATAAACGGCACTGATAATGCCAACACACATGGGCATGATATTATGAGTACCGCAGTCGTCGCCTTTAACGCAATGGCTAGATCCTGAGGCCACCAATACAAAAACGTCCCCGCCGATATTAGCAAGATGGCCAGGACAAAATATTGACTAACTCGATCCATCAATTCAGAGGGCAGATCCCCCTTTTCACCTTGAAATATCTCTTGATTCCACAATTGGGTCAAATAGCTCTGATCTACTTGCTTGCAGACCGTAAGCTCAATCGAAGAACCCATTTGCCGCCCCCCCGCATATAAATGATCCCCTGCAATCTTATGTTGTTCATGTTCTTCGCCCGTCACAAAACTGTAATCTATCCGCGCATCACCTTTCATTAAAATGGCGTCGCATGGTATAATCTCACCATGATGCACCTTAATGATATCTCCAATGATGAGATTTTTTACGCTTTCGTATTGCCAATTGCCTTCCTTTCTTTTTTGAACAGAAATAGGAAAAAATGAGCGATAATCTCTGTCAAAATGAATCGCGTCAAAACTGCGTTGCTGAAACCATTTGCCAATCAACAGAAAAAATACAAAGCCCGCTAGGCTATCTAAATACCCCTCACCTAGCTGCCACAACAACTCCACCACACTTCGGCCAAACAAGACGATCATGCCTATCGCTATCGGCAAATCAATACCCAGCTCTAAGCGTCGCAAACTGTGCATGGCACTTTTTAGGTAGTCTATACCAGCGTAAAATACCACAGGGAGCGCTAATAATATATTGAAGTAGCCCAAATACGTATACGTAGCGTCCCCCTTCAAGCCAAGATATTCGGGAAAACTCAATAGCATGATGTTCCCAAAACAAAAGCCAGCAACCCCCAATTTGTAATACAGAGATCGATTGACCGCTGGCATCTTGCCCGATTGTCCTACTTGATCTAAATTGAGACGAGGAGGATAGCCTATAGACGAAAGTATTTCTATAATCTGCCTTAGGTTTGTGTCTTTGACATTATATAAGATCGAACATTGTTTCTTAAGGTAATCTACGCGACTTTGCTTAATACCAGGCACAAGACGATTCAAGTTTTCTAATAGCCATATGCACGAAATACAGTGAATAGAGGGCAATTCTAAGGTAAATTTAGCTACTTCGCCATCGGTAAACTGCAGCAATGACGCCACCACCTCCTCATTATCTAAGAAGGAATAATTCGTCTGATCGGGTTTACGGCCCACTCCATTCTCATCGCTCGCGCTATAAAAATGACTCAAGCCATTCTCATCCAATAATTGATAAACCAACTTACAACCTTGACAACAAAACGTGTGATCCTCCACCTTAATCGTCTCGTCATCGCATACTTCACCACAATGAAAACAACTATGAGTCTCTACAACTAGCGCCTCATTCGGATCCATAGCTAATGTTTCTTGATCTAATCTCATATAGTAAGGTGTGTAATGTAGACGGTCATTTCTTGTGTGCTCATCCTGTAATCTAAAAGACTCACAAATCCTCCTAGTATACCAAATCAGATGACTTCACAATCCTCACAAAAATGAGACGAGCGAAAGCCCCCCTGCATGATAGCTATCATGACCCTTTATGAGAATAATCATCTGCTGAACCATGACAGATAGAGTTCTTTGTCAGCAATTAGATCATACAGTAGAATACACTATTATGGATTTATATCAAAAATATGACACTGCAGTGCCGCGATATACGAGCTACCCAGCAGTGCCCAATTGGTCAAGCAGTACCCCGACATCCCATCAATGGTTTCATGCGGTCAATCAGCAGCTACATCAAGACCGAGAAATAAGCCTTTATATTCATTTACCCTTTTGTGAGAGCTTATGCACCTATTGCGCCTGCAACAAACGAATTACTAAAAATCATAAACTTGAATCCCCATACATACACGCCATCTTAGCGGAGTGGAATATTTATCTTGATCAATTTGAAGTAAAACCCATCATTAGAGAACTTCATCTCGGTGGAGGTACGCCCACATTCTTTAGTCCGCATGAATTAGATCGATTGCTTTCTGGAATAACCGTTGGAGCTGAGGTAGCCGAAAGTTGCAACTTTGCCTTTGAAGCTCATCCCAATAGCACAACTGAGGAACACTTAAGAGTACTCTTTAAGCACGGTTTTAGACGAATTAGTATCGGAGTTCAAGATATTTCTGAAAGGATCTTAAAAGCTATCAATCGACATCAAACCGTAGATCAAATCCGTGAGCTAACAGACTTGGCGCGAAAAATAGGATATCAATCGGTCAATTATGATATCATTTATGGACTACCCTTTCAAACAGGAGAAGACATTGATCAAACCGTTGCCTTCATAAATACTATGCGTCCTGATAGAATAGCTTTCTATAGCTATGCACATGTTCCATGGAAAAGTAAGGGGCAGCGAGCCTTTACTGAAGAAGATTTATTACAAGGAAAAGATAAACTGTCTCTTAAAAAAAGAGGCGAGAAAAAACTGCTTGTCGCTGGATATAAGGCCATCGGTATGGATCATTTTGCCTTGCCCACGGATTCGCTATGGACATCAAAAACGAACGGCACGCTACATAGAAATTTTATGGGCTATACTGAGTATAAGACCCAATGTTTGATTGGCCTTGGCAATAGTAGCATTTCGGATTGCGGAGAAATGTATATTCAAAACGAAAAAAATGTAGAAGAATATCAACGACTAGTAAAATTAGGTCAACTTCCCATCCTTAAGGGACACGAATTGACATATCAAGAAAAAAGAATACGGCAGCATATTTTACAATTAATTTGCCATCATTCTACTCAACTAGAAGCTAATGTGACAGATCAAACTATGATGAGTAATGCCATGAATAATTTAATGAAAATGCAATTGGATGGCTTATTATCGGTCGATAGCCATTCTATTTCGGTATTAAAAAAGGGCTTCCCATTCGTGCGCAATATCTGCGCTGCTATAGATCCTTATGTACAAGATATTGCATCAGCACCTCAGTTTAGTAAATCATTATAACATCACATGCTACAACTTTATTCGGTCAATCATTACTGTGCCTCCGCTTCTATTAGAGAGCAATTCAAATTAAATCCAACGGAACTCACTGAGCTCGCGCAACTTCCGTTCATTGATGGTCTAGTAGTTAATCAGACGTGCAATAGAGTGGAAATTTTGTTGGACGCTCCATTTGATCTTGAAACGATCATACGCGCATGGTGGATATCTAAACGACATCTAGAAACCTCGCATTCCAAGCACATTCAATCTATTAAGGGAGATTATCTCGCGGCTAAATATCTCGCCGAATTGTCTGCCGGATGGCATAGCTTAGTAAAATATGACGATCAAATTCATGGACAAGTCAAAAAAGCTTTTATCGAATCGCTGCACAACAAATGGCACTCCGCGCATATAGAACGCTTATTTCAATGTCTTATGAAAATACATAAGCGGCTTATTAATGAAACTTCTATCGCCAAAGGTTCTATTTCTTTGGCATATCATACGCACCAGCAAATCAGAAAGCTAGTTAAGCATCCAGCGAAACTACTTATCATTGGAGCCGGACAAATGGCACAAGAGATCGTTAAATACATTAAGAAATTTGACTATTCGGAGATCACCATCACCAATCGTACTCTGCAACACGCCTCGGACAGATTTTCGAATAACAGTTTTCAGTTTATGGAGATATCAGAAATCCAACATTATCTTAATGAGTACGATGTCATTATCAATTGTATAGGAACGGATATCTTGCCCAAAGACTTTTCGATCAGAAGCGGCCAATGTATGGTAGATCTAAGTGACAATGCCATACTGCACAGGCATACACACAACCTTCCTTCGGCCTACCTCGATTTGGACTATTTATCTAGCCTAATCAATCATGATCAAAGCGATAAAGATCAATTATCCGCCCAAATAGCCGAGTGCATACAATCCAGTATTCAAGAATTTATAACTTGGGGTCATCAATATCGCTTGCGGCGGAGGGCATAGGAATAGATTGCTACGCCAAAGGGGGAAAGTGAGTTTACGTGCCATCTTCTTTAATCGCTGAATAAACACTTGTACAATTCAAAGGACTAATTAATAAAGCACTGCTTCTATATCAAAGCATTCCACTAACATTAATCTATAACGCGTGCAAAGCTCGCTGACGATCTTAGAAAGAATAACCTAACGACGACGTTCTTTAAAATGGCTCACCCTAACGACTCCAATTTTTGAACGTGGCTTAGATATTCTAATAGGTCAACCTTTGTCGTTGTTTATAGGGTGATGATAAAGTTCATCTAACTGCTCAACAATATCTGAGAGTAACAATTGACTCCACCGAATCATTTTAACCTTTTCTTCAACTTGCAACAACAACTCACTTTGCAGTTGTCTAATGACTTCTTTTTCGCTCATGATGCAAAAATGAGTATATCAATTATGCCACGCCCCATACTTTTGGGTGGTAAAGCAAAATATGATTGTATAACCTTAAAAAAATTGAAGCTTTATACCTTATGATAATTGCGAATCAAGAGCTCGATTCTGAGCCCATCATCATTGGTTATATTGAGCTGAGCATCCAGTTTTCTGGCAAAAGATTGGATTAGGGAATATCCAAATGATTGCTCTTTCATTAGTTCTATGTCTTCGACACCACTGCCATTATCCTTGATAGTGAGATGAAGGATATCAGATTTTTCCCGTAGAGAAATAGATAGCAGATTATTCAAATTATTGTTAAAGGCATGTTTTAGGGCATTAGATATTAGCTCATTGATCATAAGTCCCATTGGGATCATTGTATCTACATCAAGGATGATAGGTTCTATTTGCATCTTGAGTTTTATGTCCCCCTCATCTATACGATATGATTGAAATAGATTCCCGATCAATTGTTCGAGATAGTCTTTCGTATTGACACCTTTTAGATTGTCATGTTGATATAGATCTTTATGGATTAATGCCATCGACTGAACCCGATCTTGGCCTTCTTTGAGGGCTTCCTTAGCCCGTACATCTTTAAGATGACTGGATTGCAATGTCAGCAAGGCTGAGATGACCTGAAGATTGTTTTTGACTCGATGGTGGATCTCTTTGATAAGCATTTTATTATTTTGGAGAGCATCTTGCAGTTGATTATTCTTCAAGTGTAGTGATTCGTTGGCTTTGTTTTTTGTGCGATACGCCAAATAAAAACCATATACAGCAAGAAAGGCCGTTAATAAACCTATACCCGAATAAATTAATTGTCTATTCTTTTTTTCTAATTGTAATATCTGTATTTCATTAGATGAGTTAAGCAAAGTTATTTTATGATCCTTTTCTAGACTTAAATATTTGGTTTCCATTTCTTTAAGCAACTGTTTACTTTGAGCTTCAGCTTGCTCCTTTGACAACTGTATGTATTGATTTAGGTAGACATTGGCTTCTGAGTGCCTATCCAATGCAGCAAGAATATTCGCCTTCATTTCCGCAAAATCAATACGTTGTGGTGCGAGATCCGAAAGAGTCAGAATAGGTTCAATTTGGTTTAATGAAGCTAAGGCCTTTTGATAATTCCATTTACCAATGTACGATTTAGCCAAATTTGAAAACAAGGTATATTTAGTTGTATGATCAATGCCTTGTATTCCATTTTTTTGAACAATAGCTTCATAAGAAGCTATGACATCATCATATTTTCCCATAGCCGTCAGGACTTCTCCAACCGCTATTTGGTTAATTAATAAATCCTTTGATGCACCTAATTGGGTATAAAGCTTTTGAGATTCATAATAAGTATTAAGAGCCTTTTCATATTGCTTCATAATATAGAATGCTGAACCCATATTGTGATATACCCCCGCCACTCCTGCGGTATCGCTACTTGCTCTTCGAATGGCAATGGATTCTTCATAAATTTGGATGGCTTCTTCATGACGATTGAGCGTACGATAGAATATACCCAGATTGTTTAGCAACATACTTCTTTTATCGTCGAAGCCATGTTCACGAGCGAGGTCAACAGCCTCTATATAGGTTTCGATAGCTTTCCCTGTAAAGCCTGCGAAGTGATGAGCGGCACCTATATTGATCAAAAAGTCAACACGATTTATAATAGGTAATTCTTCGGCCTCTACCAAGGCAAGGCCTCTCTGAAGTATATCGATAGCTTCGTCATATTTTCCTAATCTTCCCATGACAGCACCCATGCTCCTCCAATTCAATATTTTACCACGGGAAAATTTTAATTTCTCAGCAATACGCCCCCCCTTTTCAAACAACAATAAGGATGAATCCATTGACGCCGCAAACACCTTTTTACCCAGTTCGTAACAAGAAATTGATAGTGAAGTGTCATATTCTTCCCAGGATATTGCTAATAAGCTATCTATAGTTTGTCCTCTTGTACTCGTAGTCAAAATAGATAAAAATACCATTGCCAAAATCCGGCGTACTATAGTCTTTAACATAAGCGATGCTCTCTTATCTAATGTAGAGCATTTAATAAAAGCTAACAAGTTTATCATACATCTAAATGGATAGATCAATCGTAACTTACGATAATCTCAGCACATGCTCAAACAATATAAGCATAAAACATCAACCCATCAGAGTATATTGATGTGTTCTGCTATATAAGACATTGGCCTTAGTACTATATTAAAATTCAGACACAACATGTTCTCTACTTAAATACTAGGTATTACAAATACAATCTCCACACATAAATATGCACTCACCTGGAAATACCAATCATAGTAGTCTAAGGTGCTTGGAAGACTTCCCATCATCTCGTAGGCGGCAGTCCAATTCAACACATATGTTCACGATGCCTTCCTTGCATATGACATCATTGGCTCCTTTCTTAAAAAAAATCGATTAAAGATACCCCATCCTTTGGCGCTTGGTGAATATACCGTATTGCACCACATATATGTCTGCGGAGACCCAAACTCTGATACATCAAAATGAATCTGCACTGCGCTATACGGAACTGTCACATTTGTCAAACGCCTGCTGTGTTCGATGTTTCCTTCTATAGGAAGTATTTACCCACATCTACATTCTTCACATTCTTGCTGCGTAGAAAAACCCCTATCAGAACAACCACTATAACCAATCTCTTCGCATTTATTACTGCCCTTGTTGTAAAACCATTTTTGAAAAAATGCCAAACAAGCCTCATCTGTTGGCGGTATTTCACTACAAGTTGCCAATTGAGGGTCACAGTTCTTTGAGCAGCCCGAAAAACCAAGAGTGAATAATAGTAGTACAGTTAGGATTAAAGTAGCTCCTTTCATATTGGTTAAAATATAAGAATTTATATAAAAATAAACGTTCTATAGGTCATCTCCAAGTTTTTATTCTGCTTGTTGTCCATAAGCCCTTGTAGATACAAACACATCAGATGCATATGGTCCACATTTTACGATCGACACAATATCAGTATTATGGCCACTCCTAACTTTTGGTATGCCTATGTGCATGCCTTGCCCTGTCGCCACTCATGTAGGGATACAAGCAACCCTTACATTCCGTCTGATAAAATGCCCATGTTTGTTGTTGAGATTCTATCTAAAACGTACAATTGTTTCTCTGTGTTGGGGTCGTTATACGATACCAAATCTGAGCAAAAGAAAATCTGACCGTTTATAACTCCGATTACAGTTTACATGTCTGATACGCTGTTCAAGCGGTTCATAAATTTTTCTTTGTCGCGCGAAAAAGCTTATGACCTTTAGCGCTCATATCCGAGATCATCACTCATTCATGTTCTATTTTATCTGATCCCTCCTTTCTTACAAAAGCCTAAGGCTGTGATAGGGACAACATCAACAAATAGATCAACTACGCTAGTCCAAGACTCTTGCGCAACCAAGTCATCCAAACAATTGAAGGGCTATGGATGGCGATCATCCCCTTTTACATAATCCATAGGAGGCATTTTTATTACCCTACCAAGA
>CAZTSI010000039.1:0-28467 GCA_964616755.1 uncultured Saprospiraceae bacterium
GGCGGTATTCGAAGATCCCCCTCCGATGAAAGCCGTAAAGCCCGAAGCGGTATTCAATTGTCCCCCTCCGATGAAAGCGGATTCACCCGAGGCAGTATTCGCAAATCCCCCTCCGATGAAAGCGGATTCACCCGAGGCGGTATTCGAAGATCCCCCTCCGACGAAGGAGAAGGTACCTATATTTACGCTATCCCACTGTGTGCCATCTACTTGCCCAGCGCGGAAGGCTCCTCGATTTGGAATCCACATCAATCGGACGCCCGCACCGCTGGCTGGGGTAGCGCCGCTCTCCCCATGGAGCAATACCGCGCCACCATCTACTTCGAGGTTGTTGGTTTGGGCCAAGAGAGTCAAGCTCCATGCTATACTGCCTAAAAAAATAAAAAGGGAGATGTAAGATCTTTTCATCGTAAGTATTTCTTTTTGAATAATTAAACCAATTTTGAGTTTGCCAAAGGTCGTAAAGGACTAGGCAAATTTTAGAATTTTAGCTTCACGACCTTGGCCAGATGCAGGATGAACGACTGTCAGAATTCCTAGTTCAAAGGCACGTCTCACTAGTCCTGCGGTATTTTTGACTTGCATTTTATTAAGTAAATTTTTGCGATGGCTATTCACCGTATGCGGTGATAGATAGAGGGTTGTGGCTATCTCTTCGGCCGTATATTCATGGGCGATCATGCGCAATATTTGATTTTCTCGGGGGCTAATGGATGACAATATGATGTTCATAGTTCTTTGTGTTTGATGAATAGATCCCCTTTTTTAATGATTTCCACACGAAGGGATATACTTTTTTCGAAATCATCAATAATTCGACGTCATACATCCTGCAAATGAAGAGGAGATTTCTTCTATCCTCCTTCTTACTACAAACAAGGATGACTAGATTGCTTATCGTAGAAGAGGTGCGTCAGGCTTGACAAAAAGATAACATTTGATTCATATTAGGTGAGATTTTCATCGACAGATATGATATTTTTATAATCATGCCAAAATAACAGAAATTAGGTTTAAGAAGAAGCCTCAATTTACCGTACTTTCGCTACATCACAACTAATGTTTTGACGAGTATCGAGACACTTTCAGATGAATCTTTGGTGCAACTATTCGTGCCCAATAGTGACCCTTCTGTAATGAAGGTGCTATTCGAACGTCATATGCCGATGGTGCTAGGTACGGCCATGCACTATATGCGCGAAGCAGATAGGGCAGAAGATGTGACTATGGAGATATTCGAAAAGGTGATGAAAGTTCTTCACCGTTATGAAGTGAGCAATTTCAAGCATTGGATACTGATGATGACGCGAAACCACTGTCTAAAGATCCTAAATCGAGCGCTTAAACGCGAAAATGAGCTCTTTGATAAAAGAATTGACTTGAGTCGTGTGGAATATAGTGAAGAAACGGATCTATCAGGTGATGAGAATATTTGGCTGGCACTCGAAGGGGCATTAGATGAGTTGAAAGCAGAACAAAGAATGTGTATCACCTTATTTTATCTGCAAGACATGAGTTATCAGGAAATTAGTTCAAAAACAGGATTTACACTCAATGAAGTAAAAAGTCATCTTCAAAATGGCAAGCTCAATTTGCAAAAAAAACTATCCCCCTATAGAGAACAATAACCATGAACATAAGCAAACAGGAATTTCTACAATATCACGCTAACACCTTGTCGGAAGAGAGAAGGAAAGAAATGGATATCTATTTAGAACAGCATCCGCTAGAAAAGAAAGCCTTTGAAGGGGCAGGGCTTTTCGAATCGACTAAAGATTTGGAGGCTTCCCTTTCACGCATTTCATCGCGATGGGCAGCGAAGGAGGCCCTAACAAATGTTCCAGCCAAGACTAGCTCAAAGCCTAAGTTTCGAATAACTTGGTTAGCCACAATTTCTGCTGTAGCGGCCAGCATAGTATTTCTCATCATGACCTTTCCGTTCGGGCAATTTGGGGCAGTAGAGTTGCATAATTATGAGACCTCGTATCCAGATATTTTGACCAATATAGTTCGCGGCGAGTCGGAAAACAGCGAGAAATCCGATTTGGTAATCGCCATGGACTTTTATGGTGCCATGAAATATGACAAAGCAGCTCATGTGCTAGAGCAATTACTAGCCGAAGATGCCAGTAATGTCAACATACGATTTTATTTGGCCATTTGCCATTATGAGCTTGGTGATTATAATAAAGCCCTTGCAACCTTTGAAAAATTGACACTACCCTCTGCTTCTTTTGCTTATGATGACGGTGCCCAATGGTATAAAGCATTGTGCCTTATCAAACTTGAGAAAACGGATGAAGCAAAGGAAGTTTTGAAAACTATTGGCGAATCAACGCATTATAAGTCTGAAACAGCCCGCTTATTATTAGAAAATTACAATAAGATAAAGTGGTAAGTTCTCAAAACCTATTGAGGATACTTTTTTACCTTTTCTCTATTACTTTTAGCAGTGGAGCGTATGGACAATCCTTTCTGCATATTATGAATGTTGTAGATGAGTTAGATGATCCGTATCAAAAAATTTCTTATATAGATTCTATTATTGCCTCTCCATATTATGCACGTCATGATGACACCTTGGCTTTATTGTATTTTGAAAAATCGAATGTTTATTTTCGCAACAACCTCTCTATAAATGACGCCATAGTAGCTCTCGATGATGGTTTGGATTTAATTAATGAACAAGATCATCAACACATTTGGATTAAACTATGGACATACAAAGGGTATTGGTATCGCAAATGGGATAAGTATGAAGAGGCGAAACAGGCGCTCACCAATGCACTAAAATATACAGACAATAACCCCTATGCATGGGAGGCTACGATACAACTAGGCAAAACTTATAAAGATCGCGGCGAATTTTCACTAGCCATAGATATCTATCAACAAGCCATCAGGTTAGCGGGCAGAAACCAGGAAAGGCTAGCATCTACGTATGAAGTTATTGCATTTGTCTACCTCATCATGGAGACAGAAGAAGGTGCACGGCAAGCGATACCATGGCTAGAAAGATTGTTGAGCCTTTTAGACACAATGCCTGATCGCGAACACTTTATCGCCAGCATGACCTATAACCTAGGCACTGCCTATTTGACTCTAAATGATAATGAGAGAGCCATAACGCTTTTTAATAGCGCAGAATCCATCATTCAAAGTTGTTGTGAAGATCCTGATTTTGAAAGTTTATTGATGGAGAGTAGAGCCCTCATCTATGCCGATCAAGGCAAATATGATGAAGCTTTAAGCTTACTAAAGAAGAGTTTGACACTTTTTCAACAATCCTTTGATTTAACTAGATCAGATGGAATTTCTTCGACGTATAGAAATATAGCAAGTACCTATTTTAAAAAAGGCGATGTAAAGAATGCCATCTTGTTTAATTCTAAAGCTATCTCCATTCGACTGGCGGGTATCGAGAGTGGCAATGAATCGATCAGCGACATTAGTGATCATTTACTGAGAACAAATGGTGAGAAGCATTATTTGATTGAAGAATTATTATTGCAAGGTCAGCTCTTTAAAGCCCTATATCAAGAGACACAAAACATCAAGCATTTAGAAAATGGAAAGGAGACTTTACTACATGCTGACCGATTGGTAGATATGATGCGATTCGAACATATCGAAAATACAACAAAGGAATTTTGGCGTGAAAAGACACTAGACGTTTACCAAGCTTTAGTAGCGACTCTCTATATGTTAAACGACTGTGAATCAGCTTTTTATTATTCAGAGAAGGCTAAGTATTTATTGATGGGCGAGCATTTAGTGCGCGATGAAAATTTAGCAAAAAATGAAGATCACTCCGCGAATATTAGGGCATTTAGAAATGTGAGAATAGACATTGAGTCGACGGAAGTAGCTTTTTATACATCTACCATCAAGAAAGAGAAGCATCTTCTCGATTCTTTGAAGAATAAATTAATTGAACTCAAGCGAGAAGAGGATGATTTGTTGAGCATGTTTCAATTAACTGAACCTGCTTTCTTTGATGAAAATTTCAATTTTTCGATAGCTAATATTGCGGATATTCAAAATAGACTTTTACAGCCGAAGCAAACGCTTATAGAGTATATGTTGACAGATAGTGTCTTGTTTACCTTTATCATTCATAAGGACGGGTTTGATTGTATTCAATCAAAAGTGGAGATAGGGTTGACAGATCGGATTGATAAGATGCGCGAGGCGATTGTATCCCCTTATCGCAATGGTCTGACGATGTTGCGCCAGTATGCAAACCATAGTTATGAATTATATCAACAATTCATTGGGGCGATTTCGCATTTGATGACCGAGGATGTTATCATAGTGACAGATCCTAAGATGGCGCATATCCCCTTTGCCATTTTATTGACAGATAGTATTCCCGATAAAGGATTAAACACTAAGCTAAAATCTTGGCCTTATGTGATGAATCGATATAATTTGTCATACCAAAATTCTGCATCACTTGGCTTGCAAAAACGTTCACGACAACAATCCACCAAACACAAGCGAACCTTACTCGGAATTTTTCCTTCATATGGTGGACTTGGTGACGATCTGGCGGCAATAGACTTCTCAACGACTCGCGATAGTGTAATGAATTATTTGCCGAGCCTTCTCGGTAGTCAAGATGAATTGAATTTTGTAAAGAAAATATTCAAGGGGCTCTTTTTTGAAAGGGAAAATGCTTCAGAATCGCAATTTAAACAGGCCATTAGTGAGGCATTTGCCATTTGTCATATTTCTGGCCACGCCATTATGAATGCTAAAAATCCAGAATATTCGCGTCTTCTCTTAGACGATGGCGATAATGAGGATGGCGATCTTTACGCCTACGAGATATCTAACATGGATATTCAATCAGAGCTGGTCATATTGAGTGCCTGTAACACTGGTACAGGAAAGGAGGTGGCCGGCGAAGGGATTGCTTCCCTTGGTAAGGCATTTGCTCAGGCTGGCAGCCCTAATTTACTTTTAAGTTTATGGGCAGTGAGCGATCGTGCTACATCGAGCCTCATAAGAGAATACTATGGTGAGCTCATCAATGGCCAGGACAAAAGAACGGCCTTAAGAAGTGCGAAATCCAACTTTCTTGCTAACGTAGAGGCCGCCTATCATCATCCTTACTACTGGGGTGGTTTTGTTTATTACGGTGATGATTTACCCATTCATTTAGAATTCAAGAAAAGAGTTGGCCTGTTTTCTCCTTTTCATTTTTGGTTGGCGTCCCTAGTCGGGATTTTAACGATTTTCGGCTGGTGGTTTAGGTCTTTTTGGCGTCGTGTTGGCGTATATCAATGAAGACTTCTTTTGTACGTCGATTTCTGTCAGTTAGCTTGAGAACCCTCGGAAATATTGCGTTTACAATTACTAGAAAGGCGCTTATCTTTACGTAATTACGCATTATCCATTTTCGTTTATCAATTAAAATCAACCGTTGAATGTTTCGTATAGGCATCACCTTTTCATATTCACTGATCATCCTTTTATTACTAACTCTGCATTTTGGTTGCAGAAACAAATCTTCGAGGGGGGGGGCTCGAGGATCAGAGTCCGTTAATGAGTACATTGTTGCGCACTCACCGCAGTATATTTCAGTAGAGGCCCCAATGGTGATTGACTTCAAGCAGGATATTCGATTGGACGAAAATGCACTCGCAGAGGCGATTAGCATTTCACCAAAAGTAGACGGTCGATATACCTTGTTGCACTCGCGCAGAGTAGCTTTTATATCCGATGATTATTTGGCCTATGATACTGAGTATGCAGTAAAGATCAACACTTCGCTACTTCATTCTAGGGCAGAAGAAGGAGAATATTTGACGCTTCGCTTTCAAACGAAACCACTCAAACTCGATATTGATATTGATCCTTTGACTGCCAGCAATGATGACGGATGGCACATTAAAGGCAAAATCGCAGGGAATGATATTGTAAAAGTGGAGAATATCACCGGCATGCTTCGCTTAAAGAGCAAAGGGCAAAAAATACAATGGCTTTCTGATAAGGATGGACGAGAATTTTCTTTCATCATCCCGGATATTGAAAGGAAAGATCGACAACAATCCATTACCTTACATTGGGCAGGAGGCAAATGGGATAAATCATTCAATGGGGAGGTTGACATAGATATTCCCGCAAGTGGAGTGTTTGAGTTGGCGGATGCACAGGTAATGGGCGACGGATCTCCTCAAATCATCCTAAGCTTTACGGATATCATCCAAGCGCAGCAAAATTTTCAAGGCCTCATAACTATTACCGACCAAGCTGTTCCTAATTATCATGTAGACGGTTCGCAAATTATTGTCTATCCTAAAGACGAAACGTTGAGCGTAGTAGATGTTCATATTTCTGGTAAAATCCTTAATAAACAAGGGATTGCCTTGGGTAAAGATGTTAAGGTTCAACTCAATATAAGTCCCTTGCATCCTGCGGTGCGCTTGTTGGGACAAGGGACAATTGTCTCTTCAAAGATGCCGGCAAGTGTGGGATTTGAAGCCCTCAATGTGCGATCGGTAGAGGTCGAAGTGTTAAAAATTTATCGGGACAATATCTTGCAGTTTTTACAAGGCAATCAAATCAGCGGGGATTGGTATTTAGAACAAGTAGGAAAAGTGGTGCACACCGAAAGAATCGAACTCGATAAAACTTCAGACATTAAAAGAAATAAATGGGGACGGTATGCCTTAGACCTCAACAAATTCATATCCGCGGATCCTGGTGCAATATATCAAGTAAGAATTGGTTTCAAGCCAGAATATGTGCTCTATCCCTGTGCCTCCATTGTTGGCTATACAGCCACTAAAGAAGGCGAGTCTTTTATGCGCTACATATATGATTATGAGGGCTACAGTTATCTTCATGAAGAAGATCCGTGCTATGGGGCTTTTTACAGTGCATATCGATTCTCCAGTCGCAATGTATTAATATCGGATATTGCTACAACGGTAAAGTCTACAGATGATCATCAATATTATCTCAGCGTTACGGATATCAATACCGCGCAGCCTGTGAGCAATGCCATCATAGAATTCTTTGATTTTCAGCAGCAATCCTTAGGCAAGGTCACCAGCAGTTCTACTGGTTCAGCTACGACCCAATTAGCGAAGAAAGCTTCTTTTGCCGTAGTTCATAAGGATAATTCATTCAATTATCTTCGATTAGAGGATGCAGAAGTTTTGTCACTGACCGATTTTGAAACACAAGGAAGAAAGAGAAATGTCGGATTAGATGGCTTTATTTATAGTGACCGAGGGGTTTATCGACCAGGGGATACAATACACGTTCATTTTATGCTCGACGATAACGAAAAATTGCCCAAAGATCATCCCGTCACCTTAGTGCTTACTGATCCACAAGGTGCTGAAAAAAATCGCCAAGTGGTGGCCAATGCCGTCGGGGGTATCTATAGTTTCGTAGTCCCCACCTTGACGAAAGACAAGACAGGCCTGTGGAGTATTGCCGTTGGAGTAGGACCGGTGCAATTTTATCACAACATTCGCATCGAAACAATAAAGCCCAACAAACTAAAAATTGAGATAAAGGCGCCGGAAGAGATTTCAGCACAAAATACTAAGTCAAATATAGTCGCCATTTCATCATCTTGGCTTTATGGAGTACCTGCGCGAAATCTTCGTGCGCGCGTTGAAGCGGTATATCAACAGAGGGAGACGAGCTTCAAAGGCTTTGACAATTTCCTCTTTACCGATGAAGCGAGGACGATGAGCGGAGACCCTGTTGTCCTCTTTGATGGCACTCTCGATCAAGAGGGTCATGGCAATATTCCATTGAATTTGAGCAAAGATTTTCAATTTCCCGGCAAGATAAGAGCCAACCTAGCCACTCGTGTATTTGAAAAAGGCGGTGACTATTCTGAACATTACTCTCAAATATTCATAAGTCCCTATACGCATTATGTTGGTTTGTCTATTCCGATGGACAAATGGGGAATGAAGTCTTTCTCGCGCAATACCTCGGAAAATGTCCTAGACCTCGTGAGTCTAGATGAAAATGGCCAAGTTGCAGCTAACCGAAAATTGAGCATTGGAATATATGACATTCAATGGAGATGGTGGTACTATGAAAATGAACGCTACAATCTGTATAACCTCAATGCCGATAATCATGCGCAGGCGGTGTGGACAAATACTATAACCACCAATTTAAATGGAAAGGCCTCGATTAATTTGGACTTCAACAAGGTGCAAGATGGACGAAAAATGATTCGTATTTGTGATACTCAATCTGGGCATTGTACGAGTGATTTCTTTTACCTGAGCTCTTGGGATATGATGGCTGTTGAAGACGAACGGAATAGTCTGAATAAAATCCAAATTACCACAGACAAAATGAGCTATAATGTAGGTGATCGTGTCAAACTCTCCGTGCCAACTGAAGCGGGCAATCAATTGTTGGTGAGCATAGAAAATGGTCGTGAAGTAATTTTTCAAGATTGGCTAACGGCTAGGGGCGAACAAACTGATTACGAGTTTACACTTAGCGAAAATATGAGTCCCAATATCTATATCCACATTTCCATGATTCAATCGACGGCGAAAAGGAATAATCTTCCGATACGTATGTATGGAATTGCGCCAATACAAGTCATCGATAAGTCTAAAAAACTTCAACCTATAATTAGTGCACCAAATAGCTTGTCTGCCAATAAATTATTCAGCATTGAGGTAAGTGAGGCAGACAGCAAAGAAATGTACTACACAGTGGCCATCGTCGATGAAGGTCTTTTGTCATTAACAAACTTCCATACACCTTCACCTTATGACCATTTTTATGCAAAAAGAGCATTGGCCATTAAAACTTGGGATAGTTACGATGATATATTGCAAGGGGCAGGGGATGGCTTTAGCCAAATCATCAGCGTAGGAGGCGATGGTGAAGGGATTGCGGCCGGTAACGACAAACAAGCGATGCGTTTCAAACCTGTCGTAATGACGGCGGGACCTTTCAAATTGTCGCGAGGTAAAAGGCAAAAACATGAATTTATCATGCCCAATTATTTTGGGGCAGTACGCGCCATGGTTATTGCCAAACAAAACAATGCCTATGGTCATGGGGAATTGTCTATTGAAGTCAAAGATCCTCTTATGGTGTTTGGCACTGTACCACGAACACTTTCCATTGGTGAGTCGTTTACCATTCCTGTCAACCTAATCAGTACACGTGATAATCTCGGGTCGGTTGAATTGAGTATCAAAACCTCTGCCTTACTTCAGCCTACGCAGACGAACGCTCAACGCACCAATCTAGAAAAAGCTGGCGAAAAAATGCTGTATATCCCTGCCAAGGTGAGCTCCGAGCCCGGAATAGCCAATATTGAGATAAAAGCAAACGCTACTAGCACCAATGCATCGCAGCAAGTGGAGGTCGATGTTAGAAATCCGATGCCACAGCGATTTGTCACAGAAAGCAAGCTCCTTGCTGCTGGCCAAACTTGGGAATCCACCATAGCTTTTTTTGGAACAACAGGCACTAACAAAGCAGTTTTGGAATTGACTCAAATACCTCCCCTCAAGTTGGAGTCAAGGCTCAATTATCTCATTAGGTATCCCTTTGGATGTCTTGAGCAAACGACTTCAGCCGTCTTTCCGCAGTTATATTTGGATAAACTCACAGCACTAAGTCCGGAGCAAATTAAAAAAATGCGGATCAACATAAATCAAGGGATCAACCGAATTCAGCATATGCAGGTCGCGGCAGGTGGCTTTAGCTATTGGTCTGGAGAAGCGGACATTGACGAATGGGCGTCCATTTATGCATTGCATTTTATGGTCGAAGCTCAACAGGCTGGATATGTGGTGCCCTCAAACACCTTAGATAAGTCGCTAGTGTATGAATACGGTCGCGCCACAAAGTTTATCTCCAAAGCAGACAAAACTACGTCTGAATACCGCTCCAAAACATTGACACAAGCTTATCGATTGTATGTACTTGCCTTGGCAGGAAAATATCATCTTTCGGCCATGAATCTATTAAGGCTAGAGATAGGATTGCCCAATGTGGCCAGCTTTTTACTGGCGGGTGCCTATGGGAAAAGCGGGAACGCAAAAGTGGCTTACGATTTGGTAAAAAATAGC
The DNA here is from genome assembly GCA_964616755.1 of uncultured Saprospiraceae bacterium. Lineage (GTDB taxonomy): Bacteria > Bacteroidota > Bacteroidia > Chitinophagales > Saprospiraceae > CAYNFR01. Next base: position 10,086 of record CAZTSI010000039.1, read on the forward strand.
TCTAGTAACGTTGATGCCTATGGATTGGATTACTGGACCTACGGATCTGACCTTAGAGATATGGCCTTGATTGCCCAAGCTGCGCTAGATACAGATCGCTCCAACGATGGATTCTCTATGCTAAAAACGATAGCCGAAAAACTTAATACAGATCAATGGTACAGTACTCAAAGCGTTGCCCAATCTTTACTTGCCGTTGGCAAATATGTATCACGGTTTAAACGAGATAACTTAAAGGCAGATCTGGCCTTGAATAATGGAAATGTCCTTTCGATTGATCATATGCAGCCATTGTTTTTGATGGATTTGAATGTGAAGAATCAGGAGAAGTATAAAGTGACTAATCGTTCAGCACAAGATATGTACGTAACACTAGTGACCTATGGTCAAGATAATCCGTCGCAAATGGAAAGCGTACTCGCTGAGAATTCAAATATTGGCATCCGTGTCGTCTACAAAAATCTTGATGGTTCATCAATTGATGTGAAGGAGTTGGTGCAAGGGACCGACTTTATAGCAGAGATAAGCATTATAAATCCCCGTTCTAGGGGTACTTCTTTAGATCGTTTGGCGCTAAATCATATCATTCCTTCGGGATGGGAGATTAGAAACACACGGATCAATAATACGGAAGTGTTTGTACCTGAAGACGAGTTTGATTATCGAGATATTAGGGACGATCGGATACATACCTTTTTTGCTCTAAACACGACGAAAACATTTAGAATCTTCTTGAATGCTGCATATCTAGGGGAGTTTTATCTGCCACCTATGCGTGTAGAAGCAATGTATGATCATGAGATTTATGCTAGCACAAAAGGCGATAAAGTTCGAGTGGTACAAGCACAAATATCACCAAACAAATTGGGAAAATGAAGAAGCTTTTGATCGCGGCTACCTTTATTCTCATATGTATTATTTTTAGACCGATTGATATACACCAGCCATCTGCATTTGGCAAGAAAATCTTAGCAGAAGACGGTCAATTGCTCTCTGCCCAAATCGCCTCCGATGAACAATGGAGATTTGCACCAGATAAGCTTCTGCCCGCGCGCTATGTGCAAAGTATCATAAATTATGAAGACAAGCGATTTTATTATCATCTGGGGATTGATCCGCTTAGTGTAGCTAGAGCAATCAAAGACAATGTATCAGCACGCAGGGTAGTAAGTGGTGCTAGTACCTTAACTATGCAATTGGCTCGAATGTTAGGCGAACGATCTGAGCGTACGGTTTATAATAAATTTGTTGAGAGTATAAATGCAATACGCATCGAATTCTGGCATTCTAAATCGGATATATTGAGATATTACACTGCCTATGCTCCTTTTGGTGGCAATGTGGTCGGTGTAGATGCGGCGGCATGGAAGTATTTTCAGAAAACCCCTCACCAATTGACTTGGGCAGAATGCGCCACTTTAGCCGTGCTGCCCAATGCTCCTGGACTTATACATCCAAATCGAAATCGCGATATACTTCGCACGAAGCGCGATAAGCTGCTTTTAAAATTGCAAAAAAATTCTTTGATAGACGAACTTGAATACTCTCTTGCGGTGCAAGAAAACCTTCCTCTTGGGCGTTTTGATTTGCCTCGGCTGGCGCCACATTATCTGCATCTTTCAGAAAATGGGGATAATAGTGCTATACATTATCAATGGCAAATAGAAGCTGGAAAATTGTTGGATAGACATTATTATCGTTGGGGGCAAAATGACATTCATAATGCGGCCATCCTTGTAATCGAAAATAAAACTCGCGACATAAAGGTATATCAAGGAAATATTCCTTCGACAAAACAAGAAGAGGATGTTGATATGATTCAGAGTCGTCGCAGTTCAGGTTCCATCTTAAAACCAATGTTATATGCAGCGGCTCTTGACAAATCCACGATAACCCCCTTTAGCCTTTTAGATGATGTACCTATGTATATCAATGGTTTTCATCCGACAAATTTTGATCGCAAGTATCAAGGTTCAGTAGCAGCCGATAAGGCCTTGAGTAAATCCTTGAATGTTCCTTTCGTGCAACTATTACAAGAGGTCGGGACAGATCCGTTGATAAGAATTTTACGCAAATTAGGACTTAGCTCCATTGACAAAGATGCAGATCATTACGGCTTGTCATTGATCTTAGGCGGGGGCGAGGTGCGATTGAATGAGTTGGCTAATGCCTATGCTTATCTATCCAACGTACTCGACGGGACAAGTAATAATTCGCCCTTATCAGCGGCAGCTATTTACCATACATTTGAGGCCATGCGCGAAGTAATTCGCCCAACAAACCATGGTTTATGGCAAAAATTCGATTCTGGTATTCCTATAGCTTGGAAGACGGGCACAAGTTTTGGTCATCGAGACGCGTGGGCTGTAGGGGTTCATCCTGACTATACCATTGCGTCGTGGGTCGGCAATGCTGATGGCCAAGGAAGAGAAGGATTGCTCGGTGGCCAAATGGCAGGTGATCTGTTATTCGGGATGATCGAAATTTTAGACTTGACGCCCAAATGGTGGAAAATGCCCGCACAAGAAATGAGTCAAGCGAATATATGCCTCCAAAGTGGTTTTCTGGCAAGCGCAAGTTGTCAAGATATTCGCTCTGAACTTGTTTTGAATGCCTCTTTGCGCACTCAACCTTGCCCATTTCATAAGACTGTATTTGTAACACCCGACGGTTATCAAATCGGCGAATCATGCGCGTACGATGGGGCAAAAGAACGGCAATACTTTTTTCAATTAGCTCCACGAAATGCTCATTATTATCAACAATATCATCCAGAGTTTAGGCCTATGCCAGATTTGCATCCGAGTTGTCGACCGAGTCAGACTGATGTTGCTATGCAGTTCATTTATCCTAATGGTCGCCAAGCTATTTTAGCACCTCGAGATCTCAATGCTGAGCAACAGGAATTTGTCTATAGAGCAGCACACCATGACCCTAATGCTACTTTGTATTGGTATTTTGATAATGATTATTTAGGAAGTACAACAGGTATACATAAAATAAGCCACCTTTCTACTCCAGGGGTACACCTCTTGACCATTATTGATCATAATGGAAATCGCCTTTCTCATCCTTTGACCGTTAAAACTAATCCGCTGGATGCAGTTTTGGCCGTTGAAGAGCCACTAGATGTACACATGTAAATGAGAAGTGCTTTTCAAAGATTACCCAATCATAAACTCGGGGTACTAGCAAAACCTGCTCAATCCTTAACCTCACTGCCCCACCAAGTTTCATTTGGCGAGTATTGGACATCCTGCATTTTTTTGCGGATATCTTCTTGGCGCGGCCAAGTCTCGTGCATTATTTTTTGAAGGTAGAGATCTTCCTTTTCTCTTGAATACTCTACATCAATGTATGGAAATTGGGCTTTTGTTACTTTCAACCAATTCTGTAGCTCTATCCAAAGAGTATCTGCCGTCTGAGGCATCTCTTCACTGAGGTCCATTCGCTCGCTAAGATCAGTTGATAAATCATATAGTTCATTTCTCTCATCTTCCCAGTAATGTATAAGTTTAAAGTTGCCTGAACGAATAATGGAGGAAGGCTCTCCGCCTTGATTTCCATAGTGCGGATAATGCCAAAATAATGATCGGTCAATAGCGGTATTTTCTTTAATCAATGGAGCCAATGACGCTCCATCGATAGTCTGTGTTGGTCGAGTTTCAAATGCCAAGATTTCGAGCAATGTAGGCAATACATCAATATTGCTTATTGGAGTTTCAATTGATTTTGATTCAATTCCAGGCAGATGTATGATGAACGGCACTCTAATGCCGCCTTCCCATTGATATCCTTTACCTCCTCTCAATGGGGCAAGATTGGTAGAGTAGTTGTCGCCAGACACCACGCCACCATTATCAGACGTGAAGATAATGATCGTATTGCGTTCGAGGTTTAGCTGAGCTAAGGTGTGTAATACTTCTCCAACGGCATCGTCCATACTAGACACCAAACCTGCATACACTGGATTGTCTTGACGCAAGCGTGCGGGGAGAATTCTTTCCATTTCAAAGCCCTTTTCAGTTATACCTTGACTCGCGGCTTTGTCGCGAAAGTGTTGCCATTTTTGGCGAGTAGTCTGTATAGGTGAGTGAACGGCATAAAAGGATAAAAAGGCAAAAAAGGGCTGATCTTTGTTTTCTTGCAGGAATTGACTGGTTTCCTTTGCAAGGCGCATTTCAAGATTCTCACCTTTAGGTCCGTCAGGCAAATAGGCGATATTGTAGGGCGAAAAATAACTGGGTGGATGACCTTTATGATCTCCAGCAATATTTATATCAAAGCCATGATCTGTAGGCAATGACCCTTCGCCACCTAAATGCCACTTGCCAGCAAAAAAGGTCTTGTAGCCTTCTGCCCTAAAAATTTCAGGTAAGGTCGTCAGGTCAGACGATAATTGCAAGGTATAATCAGGTGGTAGCAATGGTGTATAACGATTGTACTTTCTCCAGTCCTCCCCCGAGGGCGCACCAATCCAATCTGTGATACCATGCATTGGTGTATAACAACCGGTCAGCAAACTAGCTCTCGAAGGACTGCACACTCGACTCGCTGCGTATGCTTGAGAAAAGACAACCGAGCGCTCAGAAAGCCTATCAATGTGCGGCGTTTCATAATAATTACTGCCCATAAAGCCTAGATCATTATAGCCTAGATCATCAACCACGATCAAAATAACATTAGGCCTTGATGTAGATGATATACACCCAGAAAGACAAAAATTTATTATGACAGACGACCCTAATAGCCATCGTCTCAACATTAAAGCAGTTGTTACTAACACAGCGTAAGACATTATTTTAATGGGGAAGATACGAAAATTGTGTCTTTCAGATGAGTAGTCAGGCACGGGTCTGCGGTAATGCAGCCCGCAAATGACACAGGGGTAAGACGCAGAAAGAAGCTACATGTTTACTATTTACGATAAAGGCTTAACTATTTCTTATCTTGGCCTTTTATCAAAGTTTACATTTCTGCGTTTTATTGCTCCTCAGGGCTTCTCTTTTTTAGTCGAGTAGGATGTGAAGATTATTTTTTTAACTTACAATTGATTGAATCTTGCATGAAACAACGAATAGCTCATATATCATTAGTGGTTGAGGACTATGACGATGCAATAGAATTTTATACAAAGAAACTTGACTTCCAACTTCTTGAAGATACCATCCTGGATGACAAGAAAAGATGGGTAATCGTTGCACCTCCGGGAGCTAAAGAGTGTAGTTTATTATTGGCAAAGGCCGCTAACAATGAACAAAGCAACAGCATCGGAAATCAAACTGGAGGCAGAGTATTCTTGTTTTTGTTCACGGATGATTTTTGGCGTGATTACAACAAAATGGTAGATCGCCAGATCAACTTTGTTCGACCCCCAGCAGAATACGCTTATGGACGCGTCGCAGTCTTCGAAGATTTGTACGGTAACCTTTGGGATTTGTTAGAACCCAATATAAGTAATAAGGGACTCATCGTTGAGTAGGGTATATCCACAACTTTTGGTGCATAAACATTGGATTAAGTAGCTTTTTTTGAGGATGATATCGCATTGTCGGCTCTATTGCCACAACACTAAAAAGATGACCTAGAATTAGTTAAAGGCAGGCAACTTTTTTTATGTCCTGATCTTCTAAATCAAATTTAGTACGTTGTTTACATGAAATTAAATTAATCAAATGACGAACCTATATGCCATTCAGACAGGTCGTGTGCGTGTCCGAAGGAGTCAAATATTAGGGTCACCAAATATATTTACGCGGTGTTACGACCTCTTTCTTAGTTCTGAATGGTCTGAGTGGCTTCCGATATGGTGTTTTCTGATAGAAAAGGACAATGAGCGAATACTTATAGATACAGGTGAGACCTCAAAAATATTAGATAAGACTTATATTCCTCAACGCCACATCTATCATCGCTTTGTTGAAACAGAGATCCGTTCTGAGCATGAGTTAGATAGACAGCTACGCCGGGCGGGTATAGCACCTGAAGAGATCACAACGATATTGTTGACGCATTTGCATAATGATCATATTGGCGGATTGTATTTATTCCCCCAAGCGAAGGTGATGGTATCAAAAAGCGAGTTTCAAATAGCTGCGGGAAAATGGGGGCCATCCCAAGGGTATTTTAACAAAAATTGGCCTTCGTTTTTCCGCCCAGACTATTACCGTTTTGCAGATATTCCAGAAGGATTTTTTAGTCAATCTATGTCATTGACTTCAGATGGAGATATAGTTGTTGTTCCTACCCCAGGTCATTCTGTCGGCCATGTTTCGTTTATCATTAAGTCTCTTGGTGTCGTGTTGGGAGGTGATGCTACATTAGATGCTATGACGCTCCAAAATCAGATTCCCGACACATTGTTTGTCAATAAGGATGCACGTAACAGCGTCAATACTTTGAAGCAATATGTTGAGAACACTGGTTTTGCTTTTATTTCATCACACGACAAAGGAATTTTAGATTTGATCAAACGGCTATAAGACTGCGATAGAAATGCTGATAAAGCATGCTATGGAAGAATATCAAATAATCCATTTGTTGGTTTGGGTTATTTTTTAATGAACCATTATCAGCCCTATTGATTCACTTTAATTTCAGTTTCAAATTCAAACTCAAATTCAAACTCGGAAACAGCCACTTAGATCACTTCGCTAATTTAATGACATTTTTCAATCTGCTTTCTATGCGGCGTATGGCATTCAAGTATTTTGTCTCCCATTTTGGCAATTCGTCATATCGTGAAATAGACAATTCATATTGAAATGCTGGCATCATCCACGAAGCATATCCGCTGTAGGGATCGGACGATGCATACATAGATCGATACCAAGACCCATAAGGCATCCCTTCTATTTCGATCCATTCGCGTTCTAGCATGATTAAGTCTTGATTGATCTTTCTAATATTCGATTTGTTGGCAGTTTTTAGTGCTATTTCGCATGAAGCGGCAATGGATTCGAGCGAAGCTGCTGCTGCGATTAATTTGATAAATGAAAAGGATAGGTCTTGTGGTAGTTGCTTTTGAAGGGCTTCGAAATGCCCTTTGGTATCCTTCCCATATCTTGTGAGACTGTAGGGTAAAACATCCTGACTGGCGAGTTGCAGGGTGGCTATTCCAAATACCTGCTCAACCATCGGGCCCATCTTAAAACTACTATCTACGAATTTTTCATAATAATGGTGATTGTCGTAATTAGAGTGATATAAAGACGTGCCACCTGTGCCCGCGTTCCACGACGGTATTCCAATATGAGAGTAGAATGGCAAATGATCTGAACCTCCTCCTAAATTGCCTATGGGCGCTTCCTTCTTGTCGCCGACCCAATGCTTATAGACTGTATGCACAGAGTCGGGATAATTGACCTGCCTTGTTGCATTAACCAGTAATTCTTTTAGACTAGGACTCGTAGCGCCACCAAATCTTCGCCCGCCGACGGCACCATCTGCGTTCATATAGGCGACGGCTTTTTGATGTAATTCATCTTTGAATTGTTCTACCCATTCCGTCGAGCCAATAATGCCTACTTCTTCAGCATCCCAATGTGCTATTTTAATCGTGCGCTTAGGGCGCATTCCTTGCTCAGCCATTTTGCCTAGCGACTCACTTAACGAAAGCAACATAGCCGTTCCACTATTCGGGTCGATACTTCCAAAATTCCATGCATCATAGTGACATCCAGCGATTATCCACTCATCTGGATATTGAGCACCTCTCAGCGTCCCTACAACATTGTATATGCGCTGCAGCGCCATTTCTTGTTGAACATGCACGCGGACTTGCAGATCTTTACCACCTTCTATTCTGTAGGCATAGGGCAGCCCCCCTTGCCATGCTGATGGCACTGGGCGGCCGGTCATCTGACCAATTATCTCTTTCGCCGATCCATAGGGCAAGGGCATGATAGGAATGGTATGCATTTCTTTGACATCAGAAGGGGATAGTCGTACTACTTTCTCTGGGCTATCTAAAGGTAGTGCGGGCACGAATGGGGTCAACGGATCTCCTGTCCACTCAAGGGTCAAGACAGAGCCCCTTTGGATAGTACTTTCATCAAAATAAGGACCCTCTGGATAGACAGGCCCTTTCATATAGCCGCTGTCTTCAGGATCAGTGTAAATGATGAGCCCAATAGCTCCGTAAAGTTCAGCATATTTAGCCTTAAAACCTCTAAAGTTGCCGCCATACCTTGCGATAACGATTTTGCCGTTGACCGAAATACCCATTGACGCGAGGAGCTCAAAATCTTCCTTTCTGCCATAATTTGCATAGATAACTTCAGCAGTTACATCACCAGAACCTGTATAAGCATTGAAGCCAATCGTCAGATCGGGATGAGAAGAAAATGGATCCTCTTCGTGGATATATTCTTTAATATTGAGTGGGAGTCGCTTAGGTTTGACGATTTCTGCATACGCAATACCAGGCATAACAGGTAAATAAATATCGTATGGATATATATCGACCTCCCATCCAGCTTTTCGCATGACATCCGCCATATAATCTCTTACGCGCTCATTTGATTGGGTGGCGGTTATATGTGGCTCTTTCGTTAATTCGACCAAATGCTTTCGATAGCGTTCGGGGCTTTGTTGTTGTAAAAAGACTTTGTTTATGTCATCCATTTCTGCATTCTGGGTTGCTCCTTGTGCCAGCATGCTGGTGTCAGAGATCGATCCGAGGATGCAAATCAATAAAAAAACCAATCCTGTTTTCTTCTTCATGAGGTAAGTATTATTTTACAACTATTCAACCTTGAGCAATTTTTACAGAAAATGACCATTTTTACGTCATAATGCAGCTACTTTTTTTTGATACCCAAGCTGTCTTCTCAAATATGAACTTTTTCGTACATGACGAAGTCTGAATTTTCATTTCAAAAGCATGTAGCCGAATAGCTGCTATTTATTTTAGTGTACTGTGCAAGATAGGTATTTTTTTTATAAATCCTCTGAAGGGATTGCCATATAAAAGCCTATTTACTGCGCTGTCCACTTGGGCTTGCGTTTGTCTAAAAACGCCTCCACTCCTTCTTTGAAATCGGTGGTAGCGGCAAGACGTCCAAAAGCGAGATGTTCGGATTCATATCCATTTTTAGTTGGATTAAATACATCATTTACAGCAGAAATGGTTTCTGCAATAGCAAGTGGCCCTTTGGTGGCAATTTTATGGATGATCTGTTTGGCAGTGTTCAATTCTTCTCCAACGTCACAAACTACATTTGCCAATCCTAATTGAAGTGCCGTCTGTGCGTCAATCATGTCGCCTGTCAAAAGGAGTTCTAGCGCTTTTGATTTGCCGATGAGATGCACAAGACGTTGGGTGCCTCCATAGCCAGGTAGTATACCTAGATTTACTTCGGGCTGACCGAATTTGGCCGTAGCTCCTGCTACCCGGAGGTGGCAGGCCATCGCTAATTCACAGCCTCCGCCCAACGCAAATCCATTCACCGCCGCGATGACGGTTATCGGGAAGGCCTCGATTCTTGCAAAAATCTCTTGACCTCTTCGAGACAATGCAGTTGCTGATGTACTATCGAGCGTCAAAAATTCCTTTATATCAGCTCCCGCTACAAAGGCACGGTCTCCTGCCCCTGTTAAAATCACACCTTTGTATGAGCGTGGTTCGATATCTTTTTCGAACAACTGTATTACATCCAGAAAGACTTCGTTATTGAGAGCGTTCAGAGCATTAGGTCTATTGATCGTGACCACTAAAATATCATCCTCTACGGTGACAATGGTTTGACGATAGTTTGTTTGAATAGGCATGGGCTCATTTTATTATTGAACAGAGATGTTTAGCAATGAGTACTACGTCATTCTTCCTCAGAAGAAGGGTTGCCGAGTTGTATATCAAAATACGAATCAACGAAGGCCTCAATATCGAATTCGGGTTCTTTTTTGAGTTCTTTATATTCATCAATTAAATCATCAAAATCGAGTAAAGGTTCTACTTGAGAGAGGTGAACTCCTTGTGGCAATATGCCGGCCTCGTTGACCTGCGCCAATAGTTGATCCCAGAGTTCGCTGTTTTTTATTTTTGACATAAATTATTTTTTTTCACTGCAAAGGTAGTTGGATTCTTTGCGCCTCTGGGTGCAATATTCATAATTTCTTCTAGGCAAAATTGGGGTAGGCGAAATGAAAAAGGGCTGCCTAATCATAGGCAACCCTTTATTTTAGACATTTGTCTTCTAATAAGCTACTACATCATGCCGCCCATTCCTCCACCTGGAGGCATTGGCATTTCTGACTTAGGCTCGGGCTTATCATTAATAACAGCCTCTGTAGTCAGAATCATACCTGCGATAGATGCGGCGTTTTCGACAGCAATCCGTGTTACTTTCGTAGGATCGATGACTCCCGCCTTCTTAAGGTCTTCGTATTGGTTAGTCTTGGCATTGTAGCCGAACGAACCTTTAGATGAGAGTACTGCTTGCAATACGACGGATCCTTCTACTCCAGCATTTTCAGCGATGATTCTCAAAGGTGCTTCTAAAGCTTTGCGTACGATGCTGATACCGAGGTTTTCATCATCATTGCTTCCCACAAGTTTCTCTAGAGCTGTTATCGTTCTTACGAGAGCAACACCACCACCAGTGACAATACCTTCTTCTACCGCTGCGCGAGTGGCATGAAGAGCATCATCTACTCTGTCTTTCTTTTCTTTCATTTCAACCTCCGTAGAAGCTCCAACATAAAGTACGGCAACACCACCTGACAATTTCGCGAGGCGCTCTTGCAATTTCTCTTTGTCGTAGTCTGAAGTAGTCGAATCAATTTGTTGTTTAATTTGGCCTATACGTGCCTTAATGTCCTTTTGTTTTCCAGCACCGTCGACGATAGTTGTATTATCCTTATCAACTGTGATTTTTTCGCATGAACCTAGGTGTGCTAATTCGGTGTTTTCTAGCTTGTAGCCTTTCTCCTCAGAGATAACCGTGCCACCTGTAAGGATAGCAATGTCTTCTAACATGGCCTTGCGACGATCCCCAAACCCTGGAGCTTTCACCGCTACAACTTTTAACCCACCGCGCAATCTGTTCACGACCAATAGACCTAATGCTTGGCTTTCAACATCTTCCGCAATAATCAAAAGCGGGCGACCTGCGCTAGCCGCTTTTTCTAAAACTGGAATGATTTCTTGTGTGCTAGAAATTTTCTTGTCGTGAATTAAAATCAGAGGGTGCTCATATTCCGTTTTCATGTCCTCTGCGTTGGTCACGAAGTAGGGAGACAAATACCCACGATCAAACTGCATACCCATGACTTCTTCGACGTAGGTGTCTGTTCCTTTCGCTTCTTCAACAGTGATCACACCATCCTTGCTCACGCGCTTCATAGCGTCTGCGATCAAAGTGCCGATTTCTTCGTCATTGTTGGCAGATATGGCTCCTACTTGTTGAATCTTAGAAAAGTCGTCACCGATTTTCTCACTTTGCTTGCGTAGGTTGGCGATAACAGCATCCTTGGCCTTGTCAATACCTCTTTTAAGATCCATTGGGTTAGCACCTGCTGCTACGTACTTCATACCAGCGGCCACCATTCCTTGAGCGAGAACTGTCGCTGTAGTAGTGCCATCTCCAGCTTGATCAGCCGTTTTAGAAGCAACTTCTTTAACCAACTGAGCGCCCATGTTTTCTACTGGATCTTCTAATTCAATTTCTTTCGCTACGGTAACACCGTCTTTAGTGACTTGTGGTGCACCGAAACTTTTTTGGATAACTACATTTCTGCCTTTTGGGCCTAATGTTGTTTTCACTGCATTTGCTAATGCGTCAATCCCTTTGCGCATTCTATCTCTAGCTTCCGTATTGAAACTAATTTGCTTTGCCATTATACTTAGGTTTAATTTTTATGGAATAATTTTTTTCTTCAGGAAATACTTACTTTCCTAGGATGACCAAAATGTCATCTTCTCGCATGATGAGATAATCTTTGCCCTCATAGGTCAACTCTTGTCCTGCATATTTGCCATAAAGGACTTTATCTCCTTTTTTGACGGTCATTTCATTACCATCTTTGCCTGGGCCAACAGCTATTACTTCTCCGCGCTGTGGTTTTTCTTTAGCTGTATCAGGTAAGATAAGACCTCCTGATGTTTTTTCATCAGCAGCGGCAGGCTTTACTACCACTCTGTCATTGATCGGTTTAAAACTCATGTTTATACGATTTATAATTGATTAAAAGAATTAATTGAACTTCTACTCTATAGCACTTCTTATGCCAAATGGAAAATAACTGACAGAATAGCAGATGCCATGATATTTTGTCGCAATTCATCTCAAAAAGATCAGCTAAGGAGCATTTATGGCAGACCACAACAACAGTAGAGAATAACTTTAGCAGGCCTTTCGAGGCTTACAGTTTTGCCTGCTGATGCAATAAAAAGGTAAAACAATGTTGGAAAATAAGCTTAGCCTTCGCTCTGAATTGGGGTTAGATCAATGGCTCCGCCTGATTGGCTTGTTACCACGATAGCGGTAATGATGCAAAGTATGAATAATGCGGCCGCTAGCCCCCATGTAATTTTCTCTATTAGGTCTGTGCTTTTTGCTGCACCAAACATTTGGTTAGCGCCTGAGCCCCCAAAAGAAGAGTCTAGTCCTCCACCCTTAGGATTTTGGATTAACACTACTAAAGTCAGCAAAAGACAGATGATTCCGATAAGTATAGTTAACAAAGTAATAATCATGAGGATAGTATTTTATCAATTTGGAGCGCAAAGTAATCACTTTTTTCAGGATATTTCAAACTCAACTTTTTGTACATGTCAATTGCCTCCTTATTGTGTCCTTGCTTCATCAATATTTCGGCGAGCGACACCGAAATCACTGACAAGTTTTTTGTGGTCACTTCTCGCGCACTCAGAGGGGCGTCCGAAGGCCTCTCTAATTGCTTAAGAGATTGAAGCCAAGCGGTAAATTCTTCTAATTGAACATCTGGTAATCGACTATTATCAAACGACGTTGTTTGTTCACTTTCACTTTCTGTCTGTGCGGATTCAGCTGTGATGATTGATATTAAGTCCGTATCCTGGTCAAAGTTTTGTTCCGTTACCAAATCATGCGAAGTATACTCAGATTCAACAATTTCATCTATTGAGATGGAATTAGATTCGTCCCACTCTCGTTCGTTCAAATCTTCTGTGATCTCATCTGCCAGCTCTTCATCACTTAGATATCTCTGTTCACTCGCTACTTCAGGTGATAAAACTATGCCATGATCCTCGAGATAATCCTCCGAAGGGTTAAATAAAAAAGTTGATTCATCACTTTCTACATCGATTCTATCTTCATGTATGGACATCGCATTGATGGCATGAAATACCTTAATGCCATACTGCTTCAAATCTTTAGCATGGAGGGCACCCATATGCATAAGTTTCTCTTTGTCAGGAGCATTTTGTAGAATGGCTCTGAGGACTTTCTCGTGATGAAGTATGGACAAAAAGGGATATTGCAAAATCCAATTCTCCAATCGCTCATCTGAAAGATCTTGAATGTCTACAGGATTTCGAAGAAGCTCTATAATTTGTGTGTCCATCTAAAGCACGATTACCAATTTGTAAATGCGCGGTTAAAAATATCGCGTGTGATCTGGTCAAAGATAGCTTGAATCAAGTCATCCTGCACATCTCGTAGCTGTTGATTGGCTTCGAAGTCTTGAAAAAAGGAAAACCGCTGTTTCCATACATCCTCCTCGTCTTGATTATTGACATATTCTACTTCTACGGCAATTTGGAGTCGGTTGAGTGAGGAACCAAAACCCGTATCTAAATTTTGAGGGGCTACAGAGCTTACTGAAAATTCGCGAATGGCTCCTGAAAATTCTATATCTGGCCCAGTTTCATTATACCTTAAGCGCGAACTGGTCAAAATAATATCGCGCAAACTCTCACTAAACAATTGTGACAAATCTGCGGGCGCATTTCCTATGTTGAGCTGAAATTGGTCGACATAGAAGGTCTTGATAGTGGGTGAAATAGAAATTCCCTTAAATGAATAACATCCCGAAAAACTAAGAAGCCCGACGATAACCCAAAAGGACGATATAGGTCGTTTATTCCAAGCCATAATAACTTATTTTTCGATAAAGGGTGCGCTCAGAAATCCCTAATTCTGAAGCAGCCTCCTTTCTTCGTCCGTTAAATTTTTTCAAGGCCTTTGCAATGTATTCCTTTTCCATATCCTCTAACGAAAGATTTTCCTCTATTACTTCCATTACGTCATAACGTTTGTCAGACACAATCAGCGGGCTACTATGTTCGTCTTCTGAGGCATAGCCAGAGTCGTCAGCATCTGATTTGAGTCCTGAGGTATACACATCTCGTGTATAGGATTCAGAAGAAGGCGTTCGTTGTTCATTTGGGCTATTTAACCGCAATTGTTGAAGCGAACTTGCCTCTGGCATGTCAAGATCATTGGTTCGAATCAATCCGTATATCAGTGATTTAAGATCATTGAGATCATTGCGCATGTCAAAAAGTACCTTGTAAAGGATTTCGCGTTCTTGAAAATTTTCTGACTCCGTGGGTAGTTTTCCAGGAAGATAACGATCACCTATTGTAGGAATTAAATCAATGAGTCGATGGCGGGTTATGGTCTTGTCTTCACTTAATATTGATAATTGCTCAACGACATTTCTCAATTCTCGAATATTTCCGGGCCAATTGTACTTCGTCAGTAGATCTTTGGCTTCGGTGTCTAAAAGGATAGGATCCGTGCGATATTTATCTGCAAAATCGAGAGAGAATTTGCGAAATAGCATATAAATATCTTCCTTTCGTTCCTTTAAAGAGGGAACTCGAATGGGCACGGTATTGAGTCTATAGTATAGGTCTTCTCTAAATTTTCCTTGGCGCACCTTTTCAAGTAGGTCAACGTTAGAGGCAGCAATCACTCTTACATCAGTGATTTGCACTTTTGATGAGCCTACACGGATAAACTCTCCACTTTCTAGTATCCGAAGCAAATAGGCCTGTGTATCCATGGGCATTTCGCCTATCTCATCTAAAAAAATGGTGCCACCTGCCGCTGTTTCAAAATATCCTTTTCGCTCACCAAGTGCACCCGTAAAAGAACCTTTTTCATGCCCAAACAATTCTGAATTGATCGTTCCCTCGGGCAGGGCACCTGTATTAATGGCGATAAAGGGGTTGTGTTTTCGACTGCTTAGTTGATGAATAATTTTGGAGATAACTTCTTTTCCTACGCCGCTTTCTCCTTGAATGAGCACTGATAGATCCGTATTCGCAACGCGAATTGCCTTGTCCAAAGCGCGATTTAACGCCTCTGAGGCTCCTATAATTCCGAAACGTTGCTTGACGGATTGAATGTTCACTGTTGTAGTTTTACGTTATATATGAGTATCGATCGCGGTTAATTCGCCAATAAGGGTAGCACTTGTCGCTTTTAACACTTTTACAAATGCGTAGTCGCCAACCTTATAGCCTGACTGTTTCGGAAATACGATCATTTTATTGTGATCATTGCGACCCTTAAAGTCGGTGTCAGATTTTTTAGAATCCCCTTCAATTAATACTTTAAACGTCTTACCAACATCCAATAAATTATGCTCAAAAGAAACTCGGCGCTGCACTACGATAATTTCCTGCAGTCGTCGCATCTTTGTTTCTAAAGGTATGTCATCTACATATTTTTTGGCGGCCAACGTGCCTGGGCGCTCCGAATAAAAGAACATATACGACATTGTAAATCGAGCCCATTCGATCATCTTTATGGTATCTTGATGCTCCTCTTCTGTCTCGGTACAAAACCCTGTTATGATGTCTGACGAAATCGCACAATCTGGCACGATCTTATAAATGCTCTCTACTCTTTCCTTGTACCAATCAGTATCATATGTTCGATTCATTAAGCCCAAAACCCTCGAATTACCAGACTGCACCGGGAGATGTATATAGTTACAGATGTTTTCGTAGGAGGACATCATATGCAGTACATCATCACCCATGTCTTTAGGATGGGAGGTGCTAAAGCGCACGCGAAGATCAGGATGCACTTTTGCAACCATCTCTAACAAATGGGCAAAACTTACCATAGAATCTGTCTCGGGATTTTTCCATTTGTATGAATCCACATTTTGTCCTAACAAGGTCACTTCGCGATAGCCCCTGCTATAAACGTCTTGCGCTTCTGCTACGATACTATAAGCATCGCGGCTGCGCTCCCGTCCGCGCGTAAACGGCACTACACAAAACGAACACATATTATCACACCCTCGCATGATGCTTATGAACGCTGAGACACCATTCGCATCTAGACGCAATGGCGAGATATCCGCATAAGTTTCTTCTCTTGACAAGAAAACATTAACGCCCTTATTGCCTTCTTCTGCCCCAGCCAATAGATTAGGGAGATCGCGATAAGCGTCGGGGCCGACGACTATATCAACAATTTTTTCTTCTTCGAGAAATTTTGATTTCAGGCGTTCTGCCATACAGCCTAGCACACCAATCATAAGATTAGGTCGAGAGGACTTGATCGAGTTAAATATCGCCAATCGTTTACGCACTGTTTCTTCAGCCTTCTCGCGAATCGAACATGTGTTAATTAGGATGACGTCTGCCACGTGCATGTCCTTACTCGGGCGATAACCATGGTCAGATAGTACCGAGGCCACAATTTCAGAATCGCTAAAATTCATCTGGCACCCATAACTTTCTATATAAAACAACTTGTCTCCTTGATGAGCGCTAGCCGTCGTTACTTCATAAGCCTCTCCTTGTCGGCCCTCATCCATCTGCTTTTTGGACAGCTCTAATGTCGGATTTTGATCGTACATATTAATTCTATCATCGATTATTGAAAAAGGTGAGCAAAGATAATTAATTCATCAAACAGATGTGACAAAATGGCAGATTGTCATGTATCCCTGCAAGAATTCTCTCAATACGGGATATTAATTAGTGCCTCGCCTTCACGTGTAATTGGCAAAGGATTCGCACTTTTGATAAAAACAAAAGAACTAAATTTTAATGAGAGTCTAGACAAAGCCATCGTTCAAGTTATATTTTTGTTTACTCGAAAGTTGATTTGTCCTTAGTTAAATGATCAATCTTCTATACTCACGTTTAAACTTAAATTAGGATGTGTCTTGGGTGCAATAATCGCATTGAGTACCGTAAATTGTAGTGTAAATGAGCTGTATTGCTTTAGAGTTTTTACCTCTATAGCCGTCACTGCGTGTGGTGGCAAGAATAGGATATCGGCGTCCGAATGCAACGAATATTCACTCATATTGCCAAGTATAAAGGGTACATCACTATTGTTTCTGATCTTTACAGTCGCCACTGCGGATGCCCCTTGATACTCTGCCTTTTCTATAGTTAGACAGGCCTTAAGCAGTGGGCTTAGGTTTTCTTCTTTTCCAATCAATACATCTTTAAAATAGGCTACAGTTCGACCCTCAAAAAGAGCTTCTTTTATACTGTTTGCCGTTTTTTCTTTTGTGAATACTATGGTCAAAGGTCGATGTCCACCCTCATGAACACCAAACTGCCAATCTATGAGACCATGGATATCTGAGGTACCCATAATGGTTAGGTTATGATCTAAAGCGATCTGAAGAGCTTCATCCGAATAGGTTAGATCATTGACCACCTCAATGCCATGAAGTAGATCTTGTGCAATCAGATTAAGGTGCATTTCTGTCAATCGAGCGATTCCGTCTTCTGTTTGGGCAGTCCAATTGGGATGATTCCAGAAGGTGAAGCCCCCTTGACGTTTAACTTCTTTGAAGGCGTCCATTGCATCATCTAAGAGAAGCTTGTTTGCATCATTGATGAACAACGCATTGGTGTGTCCGGGGGGCATATCTCTTGTTATTTCTGCACCAGGGATGATCAGAAGTTGAGAGAAGGGTCTTCCGATCTGTTCAGCTATCTCGTAAGAGCGGTTTCTGTCAGGGTGAGGAATATCGTCCTTATGTGGTTGATATTCAATATGTTCTGTAAGAGAAATGGCATCAAGGCTATCTCTTAAAGCCTCTTGTACACGAATATCTGGCCATACACTTCCATCAGAAAAAACAGTATGCTGATGAAAATCGCATGTCAAGCTCAACCGGCCATCAATATCAGGAAAATGAATAGCGCGACCTTGGGGATGGACATTTTGTCCGAATAGCCATCCACTCGAACAAATAAAAAGTAGGTGTATAAAATGTCTCATATTTCTTTTAATTTTTAAATGCCGCGATGAGTTGTGATAAAGGTACATAGCCCTTTCTTTATTTGATGTTTCTTTTCATAATAAACTCTTGAAAGGGAATATGGCTTTGAACAAGAGTTTTGCCCACTAAATATTTCATATATGTCTATTACTAAGTTGTAAAATTGATTGCAGCTATTATATAG
>CAZTSI010000040.1:0-5625 GCA_964616755.1 uncultured Saprospiraceae bacterium
AAGAATCACGGGTGCATTGCCAATGATAGCCATCGAACAATGGCTCGAGGACAATATGACGGGGTCGGATTACTCTGTTACATTGCCGTAGAGTGGTTTTGGGTTGAGGAACCTCATCCTACAAAGAATAAGAAACCATTCGTCAAATGGATAGGAAGTGATCTGCGCATTTTGATTAAACTTGTGCGCAGATTGTGTAGAGTTCCGGACTGATATCGAATATAAAGCCGAAGATTATTTTCGATTAGCAAATCTTCACTATATAATGCAGTTAAATAATCCGCTACTCCGCTAAAAATAGTCGATTACTTAAGATGGGTAGTAAAAAACACAATCGTCCTTTCCCATGCTAGCGCGGCAGCTTGTACATCGTATCTAGGTGTGCTGTCATTGTGAAAACCGTGATTAGTACCAGGATAGAAAAATACCTCATAGGCTTTGTTATTTGCCTTTAAAGCGGTTTCATAGGCAGGCCAACCCGCATTGACTCGTTCATCAAATTCAGCATATTGTAACATAAGCGGGGCATTTATAGCACGTACCAATTCGATAGGCGCTTGACTTCCATAAAAGGGCACAGCGGCCTTTAACTCAGGTACACGTACGGCCATCATATTGGAGATCCAGCCACCAAAACAGAAACCAACGACTCCCACATTGCCGTTGCATTGTGGGTGATCCATTAAGGTATAAAATGCCGAAATGAAATCTTCTAACATGTTTTCTCTTTTTAATTCGCTTTGCATTTTTCGACCATCATCATCATTGCCTGGATAGCCACCAAGAGGCGTAAGAGCATCGGGTGCTAGTGAAATGAATCCAGACAATGCACACCTTCTCCCTACATCTTCGATATTTGGATTGAGGCCACGATTTTCATGAACCACTATTATGCCCGGTAATTTTGATTGATTGTTAGCTGGTTTTGACAATAATCCTTTCATACTACCGCCGCCATTTGGTGAATCATAAGTGATGTATTCAGCGTCAACACGAGGGTCTTTTGAGGGTACTTGAAGATTCTCCTCGTATTTGGGCATGAGATAATCGAGTAGGGTAGGCACGGTCAATCCTCCTACAGCATACATAGAAAGTTTATCCAAGAATTGTCGGCGATCTATTCCGTTGTGTGCATATTCGTCATACAGCGTTAATAATTCTTGCTTTATTTTTTTGTCTTCTATGCTCATTTTCTAATTTTTTTTGATGTGTTATTCATAAGATAGCTTAATGCTTTTGTCATATTAACATTAGTTCGATGCCAAGGCCTTACCATTCTAATACGATTTTACCAAAATGTTGTCCTGTGGTTTGATATTGGAAGGCGTCATTCAGTTGATCAAAAGCGAATGAACGGTCTATAATGGGTTTGTAGGCATGTATAGTAAGAGCAGATATCATTTCTTCTTGCATAGCTTTGCTTCCTACGGCTAATCCGCGAAGATTTATAAATTTAAAGAAAAGCTTTGGAAATGTAATTTCACCTTTTCTACCATTTCCTAATATGCCTATAGAAAGAATTTGGCCGCCGATTTTAACAGCCTCAATGGAGTGTTGTATAGTAGAACCGCCGCCGAGATCAATCACATGATCTACGCCACCATCGGACAGGTTAAAAATAGTCTTTCCCCATTTGTGATCTTGGGCATAATTTACGACCGATGTACAGCCCAGTTCTTTTAAACGTGCTGATTTTGCTTCTGAGGAGGTAGTAGCGAAAACTCTTGCCCCGGCAGCAAGGGCGAACTGTAACGCGAAGATAGATACACCACCAGTACCCTGCAGCAATACCGATTCGCCTGGGCGTATACTTGAACCGTTGAACAATCCATTCCAAGCGGTAAGCGCTGCACAAGGCAGGGTGGCCGCTTCTGCATAAGTATAAGTGCTGGGAATGGCGGTGAGGCTTCGTGCCGCAACGCATGACATTTCGCACATGTACCCATCGATTGTTTCACCACTTACCATGACAATCTTTTCAAATTTTGGACGTCCTTCTAACCATCCGGGGAAAAACAAAGATATTACACGATCGCCCACCGACCATTGGTGAACATCTTCACCGATAGCGACAATTTCTCCGGCACCATCTGACATCGGAATGCGATCAGCTAGTACGGGTATAGCACCCATTGCTACTAAATAATCATGGTAATTGAGTGAAGTAGCATGCCAACGCACTAAAACCTCGTCAGCTTTAGGCACTGGAGTATCAATATCTCTGATCGTGAGCTTTGTTACACCAGTTACTGAAGAAATTGAATAAACTTTCATTTTTGTAGTATCAGAATAATATCAAGATAGTAGCAAATGTAAGCAATAGGAAGCATGGCGATCAATGGATAATTGCCACTGGGCTATTATTCTGGTGAGTGTCAGCGGATAATGATCGTTTCTTTGGAAAAAAAACTAGGCACTAGCTAATACTGATTAAAAATCTACCGTTTACAGATTATTCTAAAAAAATGCCCTGGATATGAAAGTTTGCTATATTCATCAAATCAAAGTTAGCTTTATTGAATCGGATTCCGAAGAGAAAAGGCACTGCCTTTTTCAACTTGATAAAATCATTTGAGAACCTGGGGATCATTTCTATATGCCTCTTGGATATTGGTAAGCTGCGATAAAAAGTATGACAATTCAGAGGTGCAAATTTCTCGATCTACGTAATAGGGAGCTGAAGAAGTTAGAAAAAAGCGTGAGTAAGATTCTTAGAAAGTAATTATGTCTATTTAACATAATATAAATTATGGGCATATTATTCCTGTTTTCTATAGATACCGTGCAAATAACAATTGACTATAGACCTATCTATGGTATTCAACGTTCCGTCCATTTCTATTCTAAGAACTGTTGTGTCTATTCCGAAATTAGTTTCTTTAAATAGGTTGATGAGGTTTCCTTCGTGTGAAAAGGTGCCAGTGGATTCACTTTGTAAGCCTTTTTCTTGACTTCCATTATCATAATATCTAATTCCAGATGTTGTCCTAACAAATGCATATTCAGGAGTTAAGGAAAGAGAGGTCGTAAAACATTCAGAAAAATTATTGCCTTTCCAGCAAATACCTCGATCTGTAAGAACTTCTATTTGATTTCTGAGCGGACCAGAACCACAATTCTTATAGCCTGACTCTATTTCGAGATACGATCCGAAAACGGGTTCTTCTTCTTCTCCACATGATTGTAGTACAGTGCATAGTAGAAAAGAAGATATGTACATAATTACCAAAAGTTTTTTAAGCAGCTGTTTTTTTCTCAAGATTTTTGCTAATCGCAAACTGATCGCGGGTCACCTCGCCTCATGATCTTATCCACAACTCCGAACATCTCTATAGTTTCTCAATCAGTTATATATGGTCTTAGTATAAAGACCATATAGCAATTGGCAAACTTAGATACAGGGCTCTAGGGTTATTTGAGAATAGCCAACTACATTAGGCGCTATACGCGCAATGAACTAGAAACATAAGCTGATAAATCTTCGTTAGAAACCTGGTTTAAAATACCTCTTCCTTATGATCTGATATTTCTTTATTATTGTCCAAACAATACAAGCATGAAATTTATAATCAGCGGGCTTATAGGACTTTGCTTAATTGCTCCAAGCTCATCCATAGCACAGTTAGCGCCGAAGGAAAAGCAAATCATAATCTCATCGCTCGATAAACGTCTTGCTGATTATGCTGTAGTTTCAGATAGCATATGGAGTTTCGCTGAATTAGGCTATATCGAATTCAAAAGTTCGAATTTGCTTCAACAAACCTTGAAAAATAGCGGATTTCAGGTCGAGGCTAATGTAGGCGGTATTCCTACAGCTTTTGTGGCCACTTACGGCAACGGAAAGCCCGTCATAGGCATATTGGCTGAATTTGATGCTCTGCCTGGTTTATCACAAGAAGCCGTTCCTAATCGTGTTCTTCGAGCGAATCAAGTGGCTGGGCATGCTTGTGGGCATCATCTTTTTGGTACAGCATCCGTGGCGGCGGCTATCAGTGTGAAAGAATGGATGATAAAATCCAGATTCAAAGGGACGGTCAAAGTTTTTGGCACACCCGCCGAAGAGGGCGGCAGCGGCAAAGTATATATGGCCCGTGCAGGTTTATTTGATGACACGGATGTCATGCTTCATTGGCATCCGAGTAGCACTAATTCTTCCAGTTCGGCTTCATGCTTAGCTATTAAGTCCGCCAAATTTCGTTTTCATGGTATTTCGTCACATGCTGGGGGCGCTCCAGAACGTGGGAGAAGCGCATTAGACGGGGTTGAGGCTATGAACGCTATGGCCAATATGATGCGCGAACACATTCCACAAGAGGCAAGACTGCATTATGTTATTACCAATGGTGGTGACGCGCCCAATGTTGTTCCCGCAGAAGCCGAGGTCTATTACTATATTCGTCATCCGCAAATGCGCGATGTAAAATCCATCTTTGACCGTCTTGTGAAATGTGCGGAAGGCGCTGCTTTAGGAACTGAAACGAAAATGGATTTTGAAGTAACGGGTGGCTCGTACAACGTCTTACCGAACGGTGCATTAGCTAAATTGGTTGATGACAATCTCAACATGGTAGGTGGGGTAGTCTATACGGATGAAGAAATTGCTTTTGCCAAAGAAATCATGTCCACCTATCCTGACATTAACGTCACGCCTCAAGATGCGGCTAGAATCGAAGAATTTTATGTTACCGATAGGGCAGTCCCCTACTCCACCGATGTTGGAGATGTGAGCTGGCTGGTACCGACAATAGGTCTGACAACGGCAACCTGGGTGCCTGGCACCATTGCCCATAGTTGGCAAGCAGTAGCGGCAGGAGGCATGAGCATCGGACATAAAGGAATGATAAATGCCGCTAAAACTATCGCTCTGACCGCAATTGATTTGTACATGATGCCAGAAGTGATCCAAGCAGCTAAGGACGAGTTGAAGCGTCGACAAGGTGGGCAATTTCATTATGAAGCTCTTTTAGGTGATCGAGAACCACCTCTAGATTACCGAGTTAAACGCTAATTCCGTGCACCAAAGAAATCTATACAAAAAGACCATTCTAATAGCCAGAATGGTCTTTTCGTTCTAATTACTTACCGCTTGAATGTTCGGTTATTTAGTCAATAGTAATTCACGGTACTTGGTCAATGGCCAAAGTTCATCATCTACTAAGAGTTCTAATTTATCGCACGCATAGCGGATTTTGTCGAAATAGGGCTTGACCTTATTGCAATAGACATCCGCTCGTTTTTCAGCACTTTCAATCTTATTCGCCTTCTTACGCTCATTTGTCATGCTCTCAACGTCTGCGATGATCGAGCCCATATACTCAGAGATATCTTTGATCAGATTCACTTGTTCTTGTGCATATTTTAAATAGTCATCACCAAAAATGACTTTGAGTCCTTTAACGTTTTCTATGATGGTATTTTGATAACGGATGGCCGTTGGAATTACATGATTTCGTGCGATATCACCTAGAATTCGACCTTCGATTTGCACCTTTTTGATGTACTCTTCTAATTCGATTTCATACCGAGCATGAACCTCAATTTGATTCATTACACCATGACGCTCAAACAGGTCGACAATGGCAGGATCGGTATATGCCTTAAGTGCTTCTGGAGTTGTTTTAAAGT
>CAZTSI010000040.1:5635-28087 GCA_964616755.1 uncultured Saprospiraceae bacterium
TTTTAAAGTTATTAAGCCCTCTTTTTTTGGCTTCGACTACCCATTCTTCGCTATATCCATCTCCTTCAAAGC
Organism: uncultured Saprospiraceae bacterium; assembly: GCA_964616755.1. Classification (GTDB taxonomy): domain Bacteria; phylum Bacteroidota; class Bacteroidia; order Chitinophagales; family Saprospiraceae; genus CAYNFR01. The sequence goes on from CAZTSI010000040.1 coordinate 5,708, forward strand.
GTACATTCTTCGATGATTTGATCAACTCGCGCAAAACATTGAAGATAGCATCATCTTTTTTCATAGATTTTGCTTCAATCAGAGCATCTACATCTACCTTAAATTTTTTGAGCTGATCAGCTACAATTAAGTTGAGGCATGTCATGGCTTTTGCGCAGTTAGCTGAAGAACCTACAGCACGAAACTCAAACTTATTACCCGTAAAAGCAAAAGGAGATGTTCTATTTCGATCAGTATTATCGAGAAGTATTTCTGGAATCTTGCCGACAACATTCAGCTTAAGGTCTGTCTTTTCTTCAGGGCTAAGTGTTCCGTCAGAAATATTCTCTAGGCCATCCAACACATTAGACAAGTATGTGCCGATGAAGACAGAGATGATAGCAGGTGGTGCTTCGTTAGCTCCTAGTCTATGATCATTATTAGCTGAGGCAATGGCCGCTCGTAGCAAATCAGCATTATCATGCACTGCTTTAATCGTATTGATAAAGAAGGTCAAGAATAGCAAATTGCTCTTTGGAGTCTTGCCTGGGCTTAGTAAATTAACTCCAGTATCAGTGGCTAAAGACCAATTGTTATGTTTGCCAGAGCCATTGACCCCAGCGAAAGGTTTTTCATGCAATAGGCAAGTAAAATTGTGCTTGGCAGCAATCTTTTGCATAATATCCATAATCAATGAATTATGATCCACGGCCAGATTCGATTCTTCAAAGACAGGAGCTAATTCAAATTGATTAGGTGCCACTTCGTTATGTCTTGTTTTGACAGGAATACCTAGCTTTAGCGACTCAATTTCCAATTCACGCATGAACGCCAAGGCGCGTTCAGGAATAGATCCGAAATAGTGGTCTTCTAATTGTTGTCCCTTAGCCGCACCATGTCCGAGTAGTACGCGACCGGCCATTAACAAATCTGGGCGAGATGCAACAAGTGCGCTGTCTATCAAGAAATATTCTTGTTCCCAACCAAGGGTCGAAATTACCTTGGTCACATTCTTGTCAAAATATTTCGCCACCGCCGTGGCGGCTTCGTCAATGGTGCTAAGCGCACGAAGGAGGGGTACTTTGTTATCTAAGGCCTCTCCTGTATAGGAAACAAAAATTGTTGGAATGCATAGTGTTGTGCCAATAATAAAGGCAGGGGAAGTAGGATCCCAAGCAGTGTAGCCACGTGCCTCAAAAGTATTTCTGATACCACCACTGGGTAAACTAGATGCATCAGGTTCTTGCTGCACTAATTGCCCACCGTCAAATTTGTCGATAGCATTACCATCACCTGTTGGCTCAAAAAAAGCGTCATGTTTCTCGGCAGTGGCACCAGTCAATGGTTGAAACCAATGTGTATAATGCGTCACTCCTTTAGACATCGCCCATGACTTCATGCCAGATGCAACTTGATCTGCGACCTTTCTGTCTATCTTTTTGCCAAAATTGAGTGCGTCTAGATGTGCTACAAAAGCCTCTTTGGATACATAGTTTTTAAGGGTAGCAATGCCAAAAACATTGGTGCCAAAAAGCTCCGCTCTACTTTTTGATTCTTCAGTAATATGAACAGGTTTACGGCTTAAAGTAGTCCGTAATGCTTCAAATCTAATAAATGCCATAATTAGTTTATGTTTATAAAATATAATGAACCACAAAGCTAATATGTCTTTTGAAACTACCTTCTAAAAAATCATTATTAATTGACATACCCTATAAAAACATGGGTATTTATGTAAAAAATGATAAAAATTGAAAGTGACCCCCCTATGAAAATGCCAGCGAGGTGTCAAAAGAATAAATTTTAACAAATTCGGGCATTCCTAAATGAGACAGTTTTTTGACTCAAATCGCAGCGTTCAAAATAGCGCACTTTCTTTTTATGGATAAGGATCATCTCCGCTATAGATTATAGACATTGTCTTGTTTGATTTATACGTTTATAAGGCATAGTTTCACACCCTGAAATGAAATGGCCTTGATTATTCAATAAAAGAGCAAAAAGTATGAGCAAATCTGATCAATTTACTGCCCCAGATTATTATTGCATTGATGAGCTACTGAGTGATGAAAATAAGATGGCTAGAGACGCTGTTCGCGAATGGGTCAAGCAGGCTGTCTCGCCAATCATTGAGGAGTATAATGAGGAGGGAAAGTGCCCTTTACATCTTTTTAAGGAAATGGCAGAATTAGGGGTTTTAGGCCCAAGTCTACCAGAGCAATACGGTGGTGGTGGCATGGACGAAATAGCATATGGGTTGATGATGCAAGAATTAGAAAGAGGCGACAGCGGTATTCGTTCTATGGCCTCTGTCCAAGGTTCTTTAGTCATGTACCCTATATATCGTTTTGCTAGCGAAGAACAAAAACTCAAATATCTGCCCAAGCTCGCAAGTGCTGAGTTAATCGGATGTTTTGGATTGACAGAACCAGATCATGGATCTAACCCTGGTGGCATGATTACGAATATAAAGGATGATGGTGACGCTTATATTCTGAATGGAGCTAAGATGTGGATTACCAATTCGCCGGTGGCAGATTTGGCAGTAGTTTGGGCTAAGGATGAGGATCAACAAATTAGAGGCATGGTCGTCGAGAAAGACAGCAAAGGATTTAGTGCGCCTGTGATCAAAGGTAAGTTGTCACTTAGAGCCTCGATAACTGGCGAATTAGTCTTTGAAGATGTACGAGTACCAAAAAGGAATGTATTCCCTGAAGTGAAAGGCCTAAAAGGACCGTTAAGCTGTCTGTCAAAGGCTCGATATGGTATATCATGGGGTGCTATTGGCGCAGCAATGGATTGCTATGATTCAGCCTTGAGATACTCCAAAGAACGTGAACAATTTGGTCGACCTTTAGCTCAATTTCAATTAACACAAAAGAAGTTGGCCGAAATGATTACTGAGATTACAAAGGCACAATTGCTGGCGTGGAGATTAGGATCATTGGCAAATAAAGGGCAGGCGACTCCAGCTCAAATATCTATGGCCAAACGAAATAATGTCCATATGGCACTTGTCATAGCTCGAGAAGCAAGGCAAATACACGGGGGTATGGGCATAACAAACGAATATCCCATCATGCGGCACATGGCCAACTTAGAAACCGTTTTGACTTATGAAGGGACCCATGACATTCACCTCCTCATTACAGGAATGGATGTAACAGGACTTAATGCTTTCTCTTAATTCATTCTATCGTGAAGTACGCTAATTATTCTTTATCCACAGATGTACAGCTTAGTTTGTATGAACATATGCTTCGCTCGCGTTTGATCGAAGAAAAAATGCTCAACTTACTGCGCCAAGGAAAGATTAGTAAATGGTTTTCAGGTATTGGCCAAGAAGCTATAGCTGTGGGTGCAACATTAGCCCTCGAGGCTGACGAATTTATTTTTCCTATGCATCGAAATCTGGGCGTGTTTACAACACGTGGGATCTCCTTGGGGCGCCTTTTCGCTCAATGGGAGGGAAAGTCTGGTGGATTTACCAAAGGCCGCGATAGATCTTTTCACTTTGGAGCACTAGAACACCATATCGTCGGGATGATTTCACATTTGGGGCCTCAGTTGTCTCTGGCGGCAGGTGTAGGGCTCGCGTATAAACTTCAGAAAGAATCAAAAGTCAGTCTAGCCTTTACGGGTGAAGGTGGAACAAGCCAAGGGGAGTTTCATGAGGCACTTAATGTGGCGGCGGTTTGGCAGTTGCCTGTTATTTTCCTAGTTGAGAATAATGGCTATGGACTTTCCACACCGACGCATGAGCAGTTTGTGTGCAAAGATCTAGTTGATAGAGCCAAAGGCTATGGCATGAAGGGTGTCAAGATCGATGGCAATGATGTATTGAAAGTATACACCACCATCCGAGACTTAGCCAAAAAAATGCGTAAGAGCCCTCAGCCAGTTCTTATAGAGTGTATGACTTTTCGGATGCGTGGGCATGAAGAAGCCAGTGGTACCAAATATGTCCCAGAAGAATTGATGAGTCACTGGGCAAAGAAAGATCCAGTGGTCAACTATGAGAAATACTTGTTAAAAAATAACCTCTTATCTGAGGACTCGGTTAGTGAATTAAAAGAAAAACTTAAGCAAGAAATTCTTGATGAGATATTGGCGGGTGGGTCGACTCCTTCGGTTACCTTAGATCCCGAACTTGAATTAGGGGATGTTTACCGCTCTTCTTTAGCTCTTCCTGCTGTAAAACATGCTTATTCTAAGAGCATGCGCTTCATTGACGCAGTTTCGGATGGCCTTGATCAAGCAATGATGACACATTCAAATCTTGTGCTAATGGGTCAAGACATTGCCGAGTATGGTGGTGTTTTTAAGATTACGGATGGTATGGTGGCCAAGTATGGAAAAGATCGTGTGCGCAACACCCCGCTTTGTGAGAGTGCTATTATCGGAATAGGCTTGGGGCTTAGTTTTAAGGGGATGAAGTCAATGATAGAGATGCAGTTTTCTGATTTTGTCACTTGTGGGTTTAATCAAATCGTCAACAATTTAGCTAAAGTGCATTATCGCTGGGGTGCCAATGCCGATGTGGTCATTCGCATGCCATGTGGTGGCGGGGTGGCTGCTGGCCCTTTTCATTCGCAGACAAATGAAGCATGGTTTTTTAAAACACCTGGCTTAAAGATTGTGTATCCCTCCACCCCTGAAGATGCGAAAGGATTGCTCTTATCTTCCTTTAACGACCCCAATCCAGTAATGTATTTTGAGCATAAAGCGTTATATAGAAGTGTACAAGGCAATGTGCCAGAAGGATATTATACAATTCCACTTGGCAAGGGCCGAATAGTCCGCGAAGGAATTAAGGCGAGCATTGTTACTTACGGCATGGGTGTACATTGGGCTCAAAGATTAGTCGATCAAGAGGGGCTCGATGTAGAGATTATTGATCTACGTAGCCTTGCGCCATTAGATTACGGTTTGATAGAGGAAACTGTCAAGAAGACAAACAAATTGTTGATATTGCATGAAGACAGTTTGCTCGGCGGAATCGGAGCAGAGATTTCTGCTTATGTTTCCGAGCATTTGTTTGAACATTTAGATGCGCCCGTTGTCAGAGTTGCCGGACTAGACACTCCCATACCATTTCAACGAGATTTAGAGAAACAATTTATGGCAGATGCACGATTGAAGGATAGGCTTTTAGCTTTAATCACTTACTGATGTCCTCTTACGAAGGCATAATCCTTAGAGAAGCAATCTTGGCTGATGTCCCATTGTTGCGAGAATTCGAACAAGGTGTTATCGAAGCAGAGCGTCCTTTTGATGCTACTTTGAAGAAATCAGGGGCTATCTATTACAATCTTGAAGATCTTATTTCTGAAGATCAATCATCTTTGGTTGTAGCTCTCGATCAAGACAACATTGTGGCATCAGGCTATATCCAAATCAGAGCTTCTAAGCCTTATCATCAGCACGAACTATATGGCTATTTGGGATTTATGTTTGTGTTGCCAGACTATAGAGGAAGGGGAATTAATGGGCGAATTATTGACTTTCTAACGGATTGGGCGCGAGAGCGGAATCTTGTTGAACTAAGACTTGAAGTCTATGGTCAAAACCTTCCAGCCGTAAAGGCGTATGAGCGTGTCGGTTTTTCGCCAGTAATGGTAGAGATGAGGCGAATGCTTTGAGCTGGCATGCGTTGAGAATTAGTTATTTTTGACGCGCTTTGAGTATTTCTAATACGTCTTTTAATTGGTAACCCCGATCTCTTAGTAAGATCAATAAGTGAAAAAATAAGTCGGCGGATTCGTTTAGGAAAAGGCTTTCATCATTTCGCATAGCCTCTATGACTACTTCTACGGCTTCCTCTCCTACTTTCTGAGCAATTTTGGCAGTGCCTCTATCAAAAAGACTTGAGGTATAAGAATTTTCCTTTCTATCTTCAAACCGTTGATCGATTATATCTTCTAATTGTGCGATAAAGGAATGATTGCAGCCTTCGTTTATCTCATCCCAACAAGTATCAGCGCCTGTGTGGCAAGTAGGGCCAGATGGTTCCGCTTTAATCAAGATAGTATCTTCATCACAATCTAAGTGCCATGATTTTAGAAACAAAAAATGTCCGCTACTCTCCCCTTTCGTCCAAAGACGATTTTTTGATCGACTAAAAAAGCAAACTTTCCCTGAGCTTAAGGTCTGTTGTAGAGCCGCTTTATTCATATAACCTAGCATTAACACTTGACGCGTATTTGAATCTTGGACTATAGCTGGCATTAAACCTTTGTCATCAAATTTCATATCTGTTCAATCATTAAAATTAGCGAATGGGTAGTCCCGATTCTTTTAAATATTTCTTCAATTCCGGCACGGATATCTCTCCAAAATGGAAAACGCTCGCGGCCAATGCTGCATCAGCTTTCCCGAGCTCAAACGCTTCTTCAAAATGCTTCATTGTGCCCGCTCCACCAGAAGCAATAATGGGAATATCCAGCTTGTCATGCAAAATAGCTAAAGCCTCGTTTGCAAATCCTTGTTTCGTGCCATCGTGGTCCATGCTAGTAAATAGTATTTCGCCGGCTCCCGCATCCTGCATTTTTTGAGCCCAGTAAAATAATTCAAGAGTTGTTGGCTTAGTGCCACCATGCGTATGCACTATCCATGTCTCCCCTATCCTTCGAGCATCTATTGCTACGACAAGACATTGTGCTCCAAACTCACGTGCTATTTCCAATGCAAGGACAGGTCGGTTGACGACTGCCGAATTAACGCTTACTTTATCAGCGCCATTACGCAGAATTTTAGCCACCTTCTGCACTTCTGTTATACCACCACCGACGGTAAAGGGAATATTCAATTGTTCTGCAACTCGATATACGAGATCAAATAAAGTCTCCCTCTCTTCTTGGGTGGCACTTATATCTAAGAAAACTAACTCGTCTGCGCCTTGATCCGCGTATTTTTTTGCGAGCTCGATAGGGTCGCCAGCGTCCCTTAGTTGTACAAAATTAATTCCCTTTACGGTACGACCATTTTTTATATCTAGACAAGGAATAATTCGTTTGGTTAATGCGATTGAGCCCACGATGCCAATTCTTTTAGATCAATTAAATTCTCATAAATGGCCTTTCCAATGATGGCTCCATCAAGCCCTATTTCTTGTAATACGTCAATTTCTTTCATAGTCGAGATGCCACCACTGGCCACTAATTTGATCTCTGGGAAATGATCCAATATCTCAGCGTATAGATCAACAGCAGAACCTTTCATCATACCATCCAAAGCTATATCAGTACAAACAAAAGTTTTAGCACCATCATGAGCAAAATCGCCAATGTAGCTTAGAATATCAAGTTCAAGAACCTCCTGCCATCCATTGACGGCGATCATTCTCTCTTTTATATCGGCACCTATGATGATTCGATCTGCCCCAAAACGTTGTATCCAAAACTTAACTAAGACGGGATTACTCGCTGCAATACTGCCTACAGTTACTTGAGAAGCACCGCTCCTAAGGGCTTGAATCAATGAATCTTCGCTCTTTATTCCACCACCAAAATCAATGGTCAAGTTGGTCTGTAAGGCTATTTGATTTAAGATGACAAGGTTATTGGGCGAATGAGATTTAGCCCCATCTAAATCCACTAAATGAAGATAGCTGAAACCCAAATCTTCATAGGTCTTGGCCATGTCGACAGGGCTATAATCATAGACCTTCGTTCGAGCGTAATCACCTTGAATAAGACGCACACATTGACCATTAATAATATCGATGGCAGGTATAATTCTCATGCACAGAAATCTATAAAATTTTTAATTAAGCGCTCCCCTACCTTTCCACTTTTTTCGGCGTGAAATTGAATGCCGTAATAGTTTTTGTACTGCAAAGCGGCACAAAATTCAATACCATAATCACACGAGGCTATGCCATATTGTGACATCGGAACAAAATAGCTATGAACAAAATAGAGATATTCTTCAGGTGAAATATTTGTGAATAAGGGATGCTCTTCAACCTTGAATTTCATCCTATTCCACCCCATGTGTGGCACTTTTATGCCATTTACAGAAGGAATACGTTTGACCGTCAATGGAATTAGATCTAAACATAGACTTTCGCCCTCTTCAGAGCTAGCGCAAAAAAGCTGCATGCCGACGCATATACCAAGGACAGGCTGTGTCAAGTTTTTAATCAAGTCTACCAATTCTTTCTCTTTTAGCGCTTTCATTGCGGCTCCCGCATGCCCTACTCCTGGAAAAATGACCTTATCAGCTGAAAGAATCGTGTCATGATCCGCTGTCAATTGGTAAGATACTCCTAGGCGATTTAAGGCATTCATCACCGAACAGGTGTTTCCTGCCTCATAGTCTATCATCGCTATCATAATTTACCTTTTGTACTTGGTAATACAGAACTCGAGGTATCTCTTTGCACAGCCATTTTTATAGCTTTAGCAAAAGCTTTGAATACGGATTCGATCATATGATGCTCATTGTGGCCCTCTACTTTTATATTTAAATTGCAGGCCGCTTGATCACTAAAGGATTTAAAAAAATGATAGAATAATTCCGTCGGAACATCACCCACTCGTTCTCTCCTAAACTCGCCTTGCCACTCTATCCAGGGTCGGCCACCAAAATCAATGGCTACTTGCGCTAAACTGTCATCCATTGGAAGGCAAAAGCCATAACGATTCATGCCAATTTTCGTTCCAATCGCTTGTTTGAATGCTTGTCCTAGGGTGATGGCCGTATCTTCTACTGTATGATGCTCGTCTATGTGAAGATCCCCAACAGTTTTTATGGCTAAATCAAAGCCGCCATGTTTGACTAATTGCTCTAACATATGATCAAAAAAGTGTAATCCCGTATGTATGTCACTGTACCCTTTACCGTCCAGGGTAAGGGCAATATCGATTTTCGTTTCATTGGTCACTCGGGTCATCTTGGACGACCTTTCAAGCTTTTTTAGATATTGATAAATTTCCTTCCATTGTTGGGTCTGAAGAGCAAGATGTGCTTCTAATACTGCAGGTACAGAGGCAGATAATCCTTGTTCTTCGTGAAGGAAAATGCCTTTTGCTCCAAGATTGGCGGCTAATTGCACATCTGTCCATCGATCGCCGATAACAAAAGAATGCGCCAAGTCATGATTACCTTTAAGATATTTGCCGAGCATCCCCACACCTGGTTTTCTATTGGGTGAACCATCTGTCTCAAAATGACGATCTATACAAATATCATCAAAATGGATGTCCTCGCCTTCGAGCGTAGTGATCATCAAGTCTTGAAATGGCCAAAAGCTATCCTCCGGGTACTTTGGTGTGCCCAGGCCATCTTGATTAGTTACCAAAACTAGCTGATAATCAAGCTCTTCTGCTATTTTGCTTAAATATTTGATTACAGACGGAAAGAATGAAAACTTGTCCAAAGCATCAACCTGGTAATCACTTTTGGGTTCTCTGATAATTGTACCATCACGGTCTATAAAAAGTACTTTTTTCATATACAATTGAGCTCTACATTTTATGTCTTTTCACTATGATTACATCTTTCTAAAACTTCCATCAATTTTTCATTTTCTTCTTTTGTCCCGATCGTTATGCGGAGACATTGTTCGCACCCCAGCAATTTGCTTCTATCTCTGACAATTATGCCATGTTCTCTTAAATATTGTAGTATATCTAGATGTTCTTTAAACTTGACGAGCAAAAAATTGGCATCAGAAGGGAAGATCTTTATAACATGAGGAATAGTGAGTAAATCGTTTTGAAGTTGGACTCGAGCACGTCTGAGCGCACGAATTTTCTCCAAATAACCGTTCAAATCTGCTAAAATGAGTTGAGCGTTTTCTTGTGTGCTCTGACCAATATTATACGGAGGCTTCACTTTGTTGAGGTAAACAATAATTTCTGCAGATGCAAACGCCATCCCTATACGCAAGCCAGCGCCACCCAAAGCTTTGGAGAAGGTTTGTAAGATCACGAGATTCGGATATTGTGCTAACCGATCAATAAATGAAGGATCGTCGCTAAAATCGATGTATGCTTCATCAATGACCACAATAGATTTCCAATTTTGAATGATTTTTATTATTTCACCTTGGTCTAATGATTGTCCAGTCGGATTGTTGGGCGAGCAAAGAAACAATAGCTTGTCTCTATCTTCTTGTTGCTCTGTGCAGTCATCAGCATCGAGTTCGAAATCAGCGCCAAGAGCTATAGGCCATTTAGCTACATTATTAATGTCGGCGCATACTTCGTACATGCCGAAGCTAGGATTCAGATAACGAATTCTGTCGACACCAGGGCGGCAAAACACCCGAATAAGTAAATCTATTATCTCATCAGAGCCGTTTCCAAGAAAAATTTGATCTATAGAAATATGCTTCCAATTCGCTATTTGCTTCTTCAGTGTCCATTGATATGGATCTGGATAGCGATTAAAGCCAGTATTGTAGGGGTTTTCGTTTGCGTCTAAATAGATATCAGCATGACCTTCAAACTCTGCTCTAGCAGCACTAAAGGGCTTTAATTTTTGTATATTATCGCGAACAAGGCTAGCCAAATTCATTTTAGTTGGTTTAATCTGACAGTAACAGCTAGAGCGTGTGCGTCAAGTTGCTCCGCTAAAGCAAGGGTTTCAATGATGGGGCCTAATTGCCTAATACCTAATTCATTAATGTGTTGAAAGGTGATTTTTTTTACAAATGAATCAAGGGAGACCCCGCTATAATTTCGAGCAAAACCGGCTGTGGGCAGGGTATGATTAGTGCCACTCGCGTAATCACCTGCGCTTTCTGGTGTCATATGCCCTAAGAATACCGAGCCAGCATGTTGGATCTGTGAAATAAACTTCTCGGGATCTTTGCATGCAATAATCAAATGTTCTGGTGCATATTGATTAATAAAGTCAAAGGAATCTTGAACCGTCTTACATTGGACGAAAAACGAATGCTCCAACGCTTTTCTGACCAAGGCCTTTCTCGGAAGCATTTCGAGCATTTGATTGATAGCGCTTTGGATGGCGCTTAGGTCTATTGCTTGATCGGCCACTAGTACTACTTGACTATCCTCGCCATGTTCTGCTTGCGATAGCAAGTCAGCTGCAATAAATGTTGGGTGAGCCGATCTATCAGCATATACCAACACCTCGCTTGGCCCAGCGGGCATATCAATCGCTACACCTCTTTCTTGTGCTAATAATTTGGCCGCTGTAACATATTGATTTCCGGGCCCAAATATTTTATGGCATTTAGTCACAGATTCAGTGCCAATGGTCATGGCAGCAATGGCTTGTGCCCCACCGATACGGCAAATTTCTTTTATACCTGCCACATGAGCGGCATATAGTATGGCCGGATGGATTTCGCCATATTGATCTGGAGGAGTACACAAGACGATTTTAGCACAACCTGCAATCTTGGCGGGAATACCAAGCATTAAAACGGTGCTAAACAAGGGTGCTGTGCCGCCTGGTATATACAACCCTACTTTTTCGATAGCTCTTGACTCTCGCCAACATTCTACACCTGGTGTTGACGTTACTTTGACGATTTGTTCTTTTTGGGTCTCATGAAAATGGCGAATATTGCGCGCAGCAATATGGATGGCCTCTTTGAGCCCAGGCTCGATTTGATGAAAGACGTCTTGCATCTTTTCCAAATCAACAACCAACTCCTCAGGCAAAAAGTCATCAAACTTATGGGTCAATCGCCTCAAGGCAAGATCTCCATCCCTAGTGACTTCTTCGAAAATCGCGGATACCGTTTGGCGCAGACTGGTCGGGTCAATGGCAGGCCGTTGACAAAGGGCTTGCTGAAGTTGGGCATTGGGTTGTACATACACTTTCATGTCAAATAACCATTTTCTCTATTGGAACAACTAATATTCCTTCAGCGCCAAGCATTTTAAGACGATTGATGACCTTCCAAAAATCATCTTCACTAATGACTGTATGCAAAGAACTCCACCCCTTTTCTACTAGAGGCAAAACGGTTGGACTCTTAAGTACCGGAAGGATTTTGCTGACTTCTTTAATCTTATCGTTTGGCACATTCATCAAAACGTATTTGTGGCTGCGTCCTTTCAAAACGGCTTCAATCCTAAAAATTAATTGATCGATTAGATCTCGTTTCTTAGTGCTCAATCGGTTGTTGACCGCTATGCAAGCTTCAGAGTTTAGGATAACTTCCTTTTCTTCTAGTCCGTTTTTGAACAATGTGCTTCCGGAGCTCACCAAATCGCAAATAGCGTCAGCTAAACCAATGTTTGGGGCAATCTCCACTGAACCAGAAATAAGGTGAATATCGGCATGAACTCCATGTTTTTGCAAATAATTACGGGTAGTCTGGGGATAAGAAGTGGCAATTTTTTTACCCTCCAAATCATTCACCGTTTCATATTTCATGCCTTTTGCCACAGCAATGGATAATCGACATTTAGAGAATCCAAGTTTTTGTATTACGATGACGTCAACTTCTTTTTCGATTAAGGTATTTTCTCCAATGATTGCCATATCGACGACACCATCTTCTAAGTATTTTGGAATATCTGAGTTGCGCAAAAAGAGCACATTGGCCTCATAGCCAGTAATAGCCGCTTTGAGCTGATCCCCTGAATTATCAACTCTCAAGCCAATCTCCTTTAAAAGCTGAATACTATCTTCAAAGAGTCTTCCAGACTTTTGAATTGCAATATTAATTCTTTCCATTTTTAAAATAAAAAACCCGCTTACGTTGCGTGTAAGCGGGTGATTAATAATTTTATTGATTCATCAACAATGCTCACGCAAGATCCATGTGCTTACTCGATGATGATGATGTCTGTTGTTATTCATGGTGCAATTATAGTACATATTTTTTAAGATATCCTATTTTGGTCGTCTTTTTAGGGCACTTTATCCATGCTCAATTCCGATCTTCATATTTGTTACTACATTTAGCATCACAACCATGTTTATGACTGTTCTTGAAATAAATAACATTAGTAAAAGTTACGGAAAAATAAAGGCGCTTAATCAGCTCAACCTACGTATTGAATCCGGAAATGTTTATGGTATATTAGGGCCAAATGGTAGTGGCAAAACGACAACACTCGGCATTATCTTAGACACCTTAAAAGCCGACGAAGGAAGCTATTCATGGTTTGAGGGGTTAGATCCTACCCTCGCCCGTAGACGAATAGGAGCGATCTTAGAAACACCGAATTTTTATCCATACCTCGATGCTGTTGATAATCTAGAGATTGTGAGGCTCATAAAACGAGCTCCGAAAACTAATTTTGACAAACTTTTAGAATTAGTGGGGTTAGCTCATCGGCGTTATTCGGCTTTTCGCACCTATAGCCTTGGCATGAAGCAAAGACTAGCCATTGCGGCAACCTTGATCGGTGACCCAGAGGTGCTAATTTTTGATGAGCCCACCAATGGTCTTGATCCACAGGGCATTTCAGAGGTGAGGGGCATTCTTAAAAATATTGCCAGCGAAGGGAAAACGGTTATAATGGCTTCGCACATCCTTGATGAGGTCGAAAAAATATGCTCACACGTGGCCATCATTAAAAATGGCCACCTTAGAATTACCGGGCCCGTAGGTAGTATTCTTAGTAATGATTCGATCCTTGAAGTGAAAGCACTAAATATGGAAATATTGGAAGCGGTTTTGCAAAAAAACTTTGGCTTTGGGCTCACCAAGCGCACTGACGATTACCTTGAAGGAAGTCTATCAGCGGATTATTTGCCTGAAGATATTGTCGGCACCCTAGTAAACAATGGGGTTAGACTTACCCGATTTGTACTGCGCAAACGTAAGTTAGAAGAAGATTTCTTAGAAGTAACAAAAGACTAGACCATCACACTCACCCTTTATTATGCAACATACTGTCCTACACTTGCTCCATATAGAATACGCAAAGTTTAAGAAGCACGCGGCTATTCGATTGTTGCTGTTATTTTATGTAATTCTTAGTCCTATGTTCATTTTATTGGGCAAGGAACTTAAAAATGTCCCGCCTCCTCTACCAAGTAATGCGATTTTTTTCAAGTTTACCACTGTTTGGGACTGGTTTGGGTTTATGGGCAGCTGGTTGTCATTTTTCTTTTTAGGTTTAACGGCTGTTTTTACTGTCGTGAATGAAATAGACTACAAGACTTTTCGGCAAAATATCATCACAGGCTTATCGAGAAAGGAATATTTTATTGCTAAAATCATGACGATTTTCGTCATCAGTGCAGCTGCGTCCTTGCTATATTTTATCACTTGTTTTATCGTAGGTGCTGTCCATACGACAGATTGGGATTTCGCTCTTGTCTTTGATAATAGCTGGGCGACAAGTCGTTATTTTTTGATGTGTTTAGGCTATATGAGCTTTGGGCTGATGTGTGGGTTCTTACTGAGAAGAGCAGGCATAGCTGTTCTGTTTTATATCTGCTATATCATAATGCTTGAAGCCATCTTAAAATGGGTTGTACACTTCAAATTTTTTAAGAATAGCAGCATTAACTATTATCCAGCAAACTGTATTGAGGATTTGATGCCGTTTCCCTTGTATCGATTTGCGGATGCTTTGCCCCGTCAAGATTTGGATTTTGAGTTCCTTCTACCTTACTCACATGCCGTCATAGGCACGGTATTTTGGATTTTTGTTTTTTTGGGTATCTCCTATTGGACATATACACGAAGAGATTTGTAGGCACCTGAGCCTTATTCAGCACATTGTTTAATATTTTTTTTCAGAAATTATTTATGGTGTTTGTTGTATTAGCAAAAGAATATTGCTATATTCCACACATAAATAGAATTATCTCATCCAATAGCCTCATTATGAAAAATTTTCAGCAAAACTCAATTGCCGCAGATACAAAAAATCTTGCCCTCAATCCCCCTTCGGTTACTCAATATATGACGACAAAATTAATCACCTTCAAACCTGATACGCTTGTCTCGGAGGTTATAAAATCTTTGTTGACCAACCGAATTACAGGTGCGCCTGTCATCAATGATAAAGGACAAGTAGTGGGTATGATTGATGACAAAGACTGCTTAAATGTATTGATCAGTGGTGCATATAACAATCACCCTACCGCCCGGGATACGGTGGATAATTATATGTCTAATGTCTTCAAGTCAATAAACGTAGAGAGCAATATTGTGGAGGTAGCGGATATTTTTTTGCACAGTAAATACAAGCGCCTTTTAGTGATGGATGATGAACATAAACTATTAGGACAAATCAGCAGACGAGACATACTTCGAGCGATTGGCGATATGAATGCGAATACTTGGTAGAAAGAGCTTTAGGTTTTATGTGCAGCATCCAATTGAAGACCCATTTTGGCACCTATCTCAAGCATATAGGCTAAGGCTGCGTTATATTCATTAGGAATGAGTCCGTCGAGTATTGCTTCGCGAATGGCCTCTTTTATGTCTCCTACTATCCGAGAAGGCTCGAGCCCAAAGCGTGCCATGATTACTTCTCCAGAAATAGGGGGCTCCCAGTTTCTGAGTCGATCCTTTTCCTCAATTTCGGCCATTTTGGCTTTTACCATTGCATAGTTGGCTCTATAACGGTGCTTTTTAGAATCGTTTTTAGTCGTTACATCTGCGTGGCAAAGTTGCATTAGGGCATCAATATCCTCTCCTGCATCAAACAGTAATCGCCGAATGGCAGAATCAGTGATGTTGTCCTTGGTTAGGCTAATAGGCCTCAGATGAAGAAGTACCAATTTTTGGACAAACAGCATAGGTTTGTCTAAGGGCAATTTGAAACGGCGAAAAATCTTTGGCACCCATTTAGCCCCTAGCGTTTCATGTCCATGAAAGGTCCAGCCTAGTTGAGCATCCCATCTTTTAGTTGGCGGTTTAGCAATATCATGCAATAATGCGGCCCACCGAAGCCAAAGGTCAGAAGAAACTAGCGCCACATTATCGAGCACTTCGAGGGTGTGAAAATAATTGTCTTTGTGCCCACGACCTTGTACGTAATCTACACCGCACAGTGCCTTCATTTCAGGAAAAATTATATCGATCAAGCCTGTCTCTAACAAGTAAATAAACCCTTTAGAAGGGATAGGTGCCTTTAAGATTTTGTTGAATTCTGTAGTGATTCTCTCTTGGCTTATGATGGTTATCCGGTCTTTATTACGTGCAATACCCTCTAGACTTGATTGGTCGATATCAAAATCTAACTGCGTTGCGAAGCGAATAGCGCGTAGCATTCTGAGAGGATCGTCAGAATAGGTTTTATCTGGATCAAGCGGTGTGCGTATAATCCTTTTATTTAAATCCCCAATACCGTCAAACGGATCTACCAGCTCACCGAAGGGTTCGTTGATACGGATGGCCATAGCATTAACGGTGAAATCGCGTCGTAATTGATCATCTTCCAAGGTGCCCTCTAAGACGGAAGGTTTTCGACTATCTGGACTATAGGATTCTTTGCGTGCCCCAACAAACTCAATTTCCAACCCTTCAAATTGAATCATAGCCGTGCCAAAACGTTTAAAAATAGTTGGTTTTGGAATACCCAATTGAATAGACGTTGCTATCGCAACGCTTATCCCATCGCCAACCACGACAATGTCAATATCTTTGGTAGGAATATTAAGAACACGATCTCTTACATAACCACCTATAATGTATCCATCCAATCCTTGTGTGTGTAAAGATTGTCTGACAGCTTTTAATACAGCCTCCTCAGTGGAATTGAATTCGTGTATGAACATGACAAAGTAGGTACTAGACCAATGCTAATTGATCTTGATAGGTATATTGAATTTCATCCAAGAGCTCAAAGAGAATGTTCGGATCCATTTCTTGTACCAATTTACTTCTGAAAGTTTTGATCTGCGGGTAGCCGCGAAAATAATTCGTGTAATGTCTGCGCATTTCTACCACCCCGATCGTATCTCCTTTCCATTCTATGGATTTTTGAAGATGACGCTTTGCCGCTAAAACACGTTCTTCCATGTCCGGTGAGCCAAGTAACTCGCCCGTCTGCAAATAGTGCTTGATTTCTCTGAATATCCAAGGATACCCAATGGCCGCTCGTCCAATCATGATACCATCTACACCATATTTTTCTTTGTATTCGAGAGCCTTTTGTGGTGAATCAATATCGCCATTGCCAATGATCGGTATATGAATCCGAGGATTTTCTTTCACCTTTCTAATGTATGACCAGTCGGCCTCCCCAGTATACATTTGTTTGCGGGTGCGACCATGAATCGAAAGGGCTTTGATTCCAACATCTTGAAGTCGTTCGGCCACATCTTCGATAAAAATGGTTTGTTCATCCCAACCTAATCTCGTTTTTACAGTCACAGGAAGATTTGTGGCATCGACAATCGCCTTGGTCAATGCGACCATTTTGGGAATATCTTGAAGAATGCCAGCCCCAGCCATTTTGCACACGACTTTTTTGACAGGACATCCAAAATTAATATCTAATACCTCAGGCTTGGCAGCTTCTACAATCTCTGCAGCTTGCTGCATACTTTCTAATTCGGCACCAAAAATCTGGATCCCTATAGGGCGCTCTTCATCATAAATATCTAATTTTTTAATACTCTTTTCTGCGTCTCTAATCAGGCCTTCCACAGAAATAAACTCCGTGTACATCATGTCGCAGCCATTTTCTTTGCACAACATTCTAAAGGGTGGATCAGAGACATCTTCCATTGGAGCTAGGAATAGTGGGAAACTATCAAAGTGCACCGGACCGATATTCATATATTAGTTTTTGCTTGACAAAGGTAGAGCTTATGTTTAATAATCATGAGCCATTTGCCTGACTTATGGGCCTGTCACATGTATTGACAAGACATAAATGATCTAAAAGGTGAAAAAGCGCTTTATTTTTTTATACTTTTATTAGCTTATACCGCATCGGTGAGAAAAAAATACATAGGCCATATACTACTTTTAGTCCTTCTGAATAGCAACATTCAGTCGCAACAAAAGTGTATGCCTATCGGTCAAGCTCAACCTTCTTCTCCCAAACAAGTATCTCTATCTAGAAGCCTAATCGATATACCTATTGTCTTTCACATAGTTTATTATGATAGCGATGATTATATTTCTGACCAAGTAATCTTTGATCAGCTAAAACAATTAAATGATGATTTTAATGGGAATAATGCGGATTTGGTAGGAGTGCCCGCGGTATTTAAGAAATTGGTTGGTCATCCTCGTTTCAACTTTTGTTTGGCGTCTATGGATCCACAAGGTCAATCTTCGACGGGTATCGTGCGGGTACAAACAGATAATCCCACCATTGCTAATCTTCGTGATGCATCGGGCATAAGACCCATCAAAAGTTTGCTTTCGGGGGGCAGTAGCGCCTGGAATACTGAAAAGTACATCAATGTTTGGATCGGAAATAGAGATGATGGTATTATTGGCGATGCCACCTTCCCTACCGAAAACGAAAGCTTAGAGCCACAAGGCATTGTCTTGCGCTATGATGTTGTAGGCCCGAATAGTTTGAACCCCCAGTATAATCTTGGGCGGACCCTAACACACGAAATGGCGCATTTTTTCAATGTACAACACCTTTGGGGATCTGACGCTAGCTGTAACAGTGACGACGACGATATTGATGATACTCCAGAGCAAGGTGAAATATACGTCGGTTGCGAAACGGGTGAGTTTATTTCTTGTCGGACGAAGGATATGGATACAAATTTTCTCAACTTTAGGGATGATGAGTGCTTACTATTTTTCACTAAAGGGCAGGCAGATCGTATGATTGATGCCTTATTTCGCTTTAGGTATGGACTTATTGCAGGACAAGTATGCGGACAGAATGTGCCCCTGCCGCCCGACCCACTAAAAGTGGCTACTGTACTGACCAATGATTTTGTGACCTATGTTTGGATTAATACTTTGCAAAATCAAAGCTATACCTTAAGTCTATTTGATTTGTCTGGTAGAAGGATTTGGGCACAAGATCACAATGCCGATCACTTATACAAAATCGAACATGAATATTTACCGACAGGCCTTTACATCTTAGGAATGGAATGGGGAGGACGAAGATTTGCATTGAAGCTAGTACTACCTTAACACCTCTGGCGATTTAACGATACATCACCTGCTTAACCGCTGCGATGATCTTACTGGGATTCGGCAAATACTCATCTACAAAGGGCTTAGAATATGGCAAGGACGTATCTGCGCTATTTACCCGCGTAACAGGTGCATCGAGATAATCAAAAGCATATTTTTGAATCTGGTAAGCAATTTCAGAAGAAACTCCTGCAAACGGCCAGGATTCATCAACAACAACTAGACGATTGGTCTTTTTGACAGAATTCACAATGGTCTGATGATCCAATGGGCGGATAGTTCTCAAATCAATGACCTCCGCACTGATGCCCTCCTTTTCTAAAATATTGGCCGCCACTTTACAATCTTCCATCAATTTATTAAAAGAGACAATGGTCACATCAGTGCCAGCTCTGCGAATTGCTGCTACCCCGATCGGAGTGAGATATTCTTCTTCAGGCACGTCACCTTTTAAGCCGTACATCTGCTCAGACTCCATAAAACAAATGGGATCTTCATCTCTTATAGCTGACTTAAGTAATCCCTTGGCATCAGCAGGATCGACGATTGAGATCACCTTGAGACCAGGGCAATTAGCTAACCAACTCTCAAACATCTGCGAATGCTGCTGACCTAACTGGCCTGCACTACCCGAAGGGCCTCTGAAGACGATAGGACAACCAAACTGACCTGCTGACTGCGATAGTGTTTTTGCGGCATTATTAACTATTTGGTCAAAAGCCAAAACAGCAAAATTCCAAGTCATAAACTCTACTATCGGGCGTAATCCATTCATAGCTGCCCCTACCCCTATTCCCGCAAAACCTAATTCGGCAATAGGTGTATCAATGACTCGATCGGGACCAAATTCGTCTAGCATGCCTTTACTGACTTTATAAGCTCCATTATAAAGCGCGACCTCTTCGCCCATCAATATGACATCCGGATCTCTCCTCATCTCCTCTATCATAGCCTCATTAAGAGCGTCTCTAAGGGTCAACTGTCTAGCCATAATCCTGTCGTTTAAATTATTTTGTGCAAAAATACTTTTATCTGAAGAATTGGAACGCCTAGATCGCCTATAAGTTCAGCTATTTTACATGATGGGATGCTCAGGACAGTATTCAAATCAAAGTTGATGTGGCTGCTGTGTCTTTGTGTATATTGCGCTTTAAATAGACATTTATCTGTATGAGCAATAGATTATTCACATTCTTCATATTCCTTAGCACGATCACATCCACATTTGCGCAACACAGCCTGACTGGCCTAGTAGTCGATGAAGATGGATTGGCACTGATTGGGGCAACAATTCAAGAAAAGAAATCAAATAGTGGAACCGTTACTGACATCAATGGTCGATTTGAGTTGACTGTTTCGTCAGCTGACGCCACTGTCATCGTAAGTTATACCGGGTTTAATACGATCGAATTACCAGTGGCAGGGCAGACGGAATTGTCTATCGTCATGCAATCTGGCGTAAGTCTGGGCGAGGTATTCGTAGTGGGCTCTAGGAGCTACAAGCGCTCATCAACGGATAGCCCGGCAGCAGTAGATGTAATTGATGTGGCTGATATTGTGCAGCGCAATGGTCAATTAGAAGTCAACCAATTTTTACAGTACGCTGCACCTTCTTTTAATGCCACCAAACAATCCGGAGCCGATGGCGCGGATCACATCGATCCGGCTTCACTTCGTGGGTTAGGGCCAGATCAAACTTTGGTTCTTTTAAACGGAAAACGTCGCCATCAGACTTCTTTGGTCAATATTTTTGGATCACGCGGGCGTGGCAACACTGGTACTGACCTAAATGCTATTCCGGCAACGGCAATAAAGCGCATTGAAATATTGCGTGACGGAGCCTCTGCTCAGTATGGCTCGGACGCTATTGCAGGGGTAATCAACATAGTGCTTAATGATGCTACGAATAAATTGACAGGAGCATACTCTATAGGTGGTTATAATGTGAATGCTCGTGGTGATTTTCCTGCTGGAACCCCTAATACTTCAGGCAATTTTATAGACACAGAAGGTGCGGGCACGGACATCAGACGCAACGATCCCTTACTCGACGGCATCTCGCATAAGCTCGGCCTTAACTATGGAGTCAGTGTGGGGAAAGGAGGGTTTATCAACTTTACGACAGAATTAATCGGAAAAGACAAGACACTTCGCCCAGGCGCTACTTACAGACGAGGCATGGGTGAAGCCTCTATAAATGGCTTTAGCTTTATGGCTAACGCCGCTATTCCTTTGACTGAGAAAACAGAGTTTTATGCCTTTGGCGGGCAAAACTATCGTGATACCGACGCCTATGCCTTTACAAGAAATTTGCCCACAGCCCGAGCAGTCGAGGAAATTTACCCTACTGGCTTTACACCACGGATTACCTCGATAATAGAAGACAAATCGATATCTGCCGGACTAAGATCTGAACTTAACAATGGTTGGGATCTTGACTTCAATAATACGTTTGGTTTAAACGATTTTCACTACTTTATCAAAGGAACTAATAATGCGTCTCTAGGAGCGTCATCGCCAACAGACATGGATGCTGGTGGCCATGTCTTGACACAAAATACCACAGGCTTAACCCTTAGCAAGTTGTTTCCTGAGATTGGCGCTGGCTTAAATCTGGCCTTCGGTACTGAGTTTAGAGCAGAGAATTTCGTCATTTTTGCAGGCGAGCCAGCTTCCTATGGCACATTTGACATAGATGGATTTTTGATTGAACGACCTTCTCAGCAAATTCCAATTGATCCAATAACTGGCGACGAGAGACCTGGTGGCTCGCAAGGTTTCCCTGGCTACAGCCCGGCTAATGAGGTAGACCGAAATCGTTCTAACTTTTCTCTTTTCGCAGATGCAGAGTATGATATCACAGAGTCCTTTTTGTTGAGCGCTGCCGGTAGATTTGAGCGATTCAGTGATTTTGGCAACACCTTTAATCTCAAGGCGGCAACCCGTATAAAGGTATCTGATGAACTTTCGATAAGAGGCTCAGTAAGTACAGGGTTTAGAGCTCCATCGCTGGTTCAGTTGTATTATAACTTGCGCTTCACGGCGTTCACAGCCGGCGGTTTATCCGAGACGTTACTGGCAGCTAACAATAGTGATGTCGCACGACAGTTTGGCATCCAGCAACTCAAACAAGAAGAGGCGTTTAATACCGCTCTGGGTATTACCTACTCGAAAGGTAATTTTTCTGCAACGGCAGATGCTTATTTCATTGATATCAATGATCGGATTGTACTGACAGGTTATTTTGACGCACCTCAGATCCCAAGTGTAGATGCAGCGGCCTTCTTTGTCAATGCCGTGGATACTAGGACGCGTGGTCTGGATGTCGTGCTCAATTATCGAACCGACCTAGGCAGAGGTGGATCATTAATGACTTCGCTTGC
>CAZTSI010000041.1:0-27889 GCA_964616755.1 uncultured Saprospiraceae bacterium
ATGCCCCCAAGTTATTGTCTAACTTTTGGGGGCATGTCCATAATTGGGGCTTTTTTATGGAGCAAAATGATATCATACCAAATCTGTTTAGGACAGAATTCAGTAAAATTGTTGCCGTGCTTTCCAATTCGCTTGGCATCAATAATATTGAAATTGCTGAAGACCTTGCGAGTGAAACATTTTTAAGCGCAATGGACACTTGGCCATATAAAGGCATCCCTAATAATCCCTCTGCTTGGCTGTTTGCTGTAGCAAAAAACAAGGCTAAAAACCTTATTACAAGGAACAGCATATTTAAAAATAAGATTGTAAAACAATTGCAAGACAGTCAGACAGAAGAATTGAACATAGACCTTTCTGACAAAAATATTGCTGACAGTCAATTGCAAATGATGTTCGCTGTTTGTCATCCAACCATTTCAGAAAAATCGCAAATCAGTTTAGCTTTGAGAATACTTTGCGGTTTCGGAATAGATGAAATAGCTGATGCCTTTTTGACCAATAAAGAAACCATTAACAAAAGACTCCAAAGAGCAAAAGAAAAACTTCGGGCGGAAAACATACAAATGGAAATTCCTCCAAACGATCAATTGCTAGCGAGATTGGATACCGTCCTACGAACAATATACTTAGTTTTCAATGAAGGCTACTATTCCGAAAGCAATAGTTCAATAATAAGAAAAGAACTATGCCTTGAAGCAATAAATTTAAGTTACCTTTTACTTAAAAATGATACTACTAACACTCATTCTTCCAACTCCTTGATGTCGCTGATGTGCTTTCAATCATCCCGATTGGAAGCAAGATTAACGGATAAAGGCGAAATAATCCTTTATAAAGACCAAAACGAAGAGCTTTGGAACACAGAACTCATTGAAAAAGGGTTTTACTATTTACAACAAGCATCGAAATGGGAAATTGCCTCAAAATACTACCTCGAAGCGAGTATAGCATATTGGCATACCGTAAAAAAAGATACCCAAAATAAATGGAAAAGCATTTTTAACCTGTACAACATCTTATTAAAAATAGATTACACACCCATTGCAGATTTAAACCGGATATATGCGCTCTCAAAAATCAAGGGGAACAAAATTGCTTTAACAGAAGTAGAAAAAATTAATTTAAAAGACAATCATTTCTATCACTTGCTTTTAAGCGAACTTTACAGAGGCTTAAACGAAAACAAAGAAATAAGTGCATTAGAGAGCTCATTAAAACTTTGCAAAACCGAAACCGAAAGAAACTTTATTGTCAAAAAATTGAGAATTTTGAAAAATATGTGAAGAAAGGCGCCACAAGCAACGCTTATAAAAAATAACGACTTATGCGCTCACATGATATAAATTTTAGGTTTGTGCTAAACCGAAATATTAGCTTTAAAATACGCAATTTTTCATATACAAACCGTCAAACCGCGTGATAACCCTGCATATAATTATGTAATTTAAAAATATGTCCGTATCTGAATAGGCTATTAATACTATATCCTTTGGATTATGTAAAAGGGCATGATTGTCATCAACTACAGTTTAGATGTCCAGATGACTTGGTACCAAAGGCGTATTGGGTAAGAGTAGTAGATCGATTTGCAGATGTACTATTTAATTATGGTAAACGAGCCAAACATGAGGCTAAAGAGCTTCTTAAAGTATATTATTTCGCTACACTACGCTCTATGACGCATCATATTGTTGAAATAGCCATTGATTTTTTTGCTTTTCTCCACGCACCTTCAAACAACACAGTGTATATTTACTCAGTAGTTAAAGGGTTGTTGTGTAGACTCCCGTTAGCTACATTTTAATAAATCACATTAAAATTGAAGAAAGAGTACATTTTTATATCTGAAAGACTTGGATTCCGTCATTGGTCCAAAAGGGATTTGAAAGACTTAGAGATAATGAATTCGGATGTTGAAGTAATGAAGTACTTTCCAAAGACCTTGACAAAAACAGAAAATGAGGAATTGTTTAAGAAGCTAATACTTGAATACAAAGAACATAACCACACCTATTTCGCAACTGAAATACTGGAGAATAATGAATTTATTGGTTTTATCGGATTAGCCTATCAAGAATATCGAACTGAATTTACCCCATCTGTGGATATTGGTTGGAGATTAAAAAAAAGTGCTTGGGAAAAAGGATATGCAACCGAAGGCGCCAAAAGGTGTCTTGAATATGCATTTAATGAACTGAATTTAGAAAATATCATATCCACCTGTGTAGAGAAAAATTTCAAATCGGAAAGTGTGATGAAAAAAATTGGTATGGTAAAAATCGGAGAATTCAAACATCCAAAACTGAAAGAATATCCAGAATACGAAAAGTGCCTTTGTTACGGAATAAGCAAAAAAATGTGGCAACAATGCTAATAGTATATAGTGCGTTCGCTGGCATAGGAATGTTTAGCTCTAATTATAAATACAACCAAATCGCTGATTGGTTATAATTTGAATAAGATAAAAGAAAAATACAAATCTTTGGATCAGATGGCGAAAAAAATTCTATTTACGACTATTTCTTTGGTATTAGCCTACAACATATATAAGCTGACAACTATATTCTTTAAGTTATCCCAAGAAAATTTTTCACTATTCGCTATAATCGCATCTGCCCTTGCCTTTACTACTTTAATCACAGGCGTTATAGCGTTTCTGGGGTTTGTATATCCAACAAGCATGATATTATCCAATAATTACTATAAAATTGAAAAACCAAAGACTCTTGAGTTTTTCTATAAATGGCTTGGCGTGGAATACTATAAACTATTTCTTTCGAAAACATTCTACCGAAAAAATGACAATAAAAAATATTTCAATGGCACAAAATCGGGCATTTTTCTTTTTTATTATAACACCAAACAATCCGAATTTGGACATCTGATTGCACTGATTTTTATATTTTTGCTCTCATTGGTTCTATTATTCAAAGGACATAAATATGTTTTTATTTGGATTCAACCAATGAACATATTGTTGAATTTATATCCTATAATACTACAGCGCAAACATCGTATAATTATCGAACGATTGATTAAAAGGACTTTAGAATAATGCATGAGAATTGTACATAAAGACGATCGCACACATTGTATACAATAATAAGCAAGACCGTGGTGAGTACAACGATTTTATTTCTTATCATGAATTGTGCCCAATCTGAAGTATCGTCTTTCGCTATCACCTATCTTTCATATACTACACACTCTTGGTAATAGATGCAATTCAAACAAAAAACAATTAAAACTCTATAAAATGAAAAACAAAATTCGCCTTTCGATAAGCCTTCTCTTTGGTTTAATGTTTATTAATTCTGGCTTTAACAAATTCTTTAATTACATGCCATTGCCCGACGATTTACCAGAAAGTATGCTAAAAATCATGGAAGCATTTATGACAATAGCTTGGTTAATGCCATTGATTGGAGCAGTGGAAATAATTGCAGGCATATTTTTCATCTTTCCAAAAACAAGAGCTTTAGGCGCTTTGATAATATTTCCAATTATGATTGGAATTTTATTAACCCATATTTTTAATGCGCCAACAGGTTTGCCTATAGCCATCATATTGCTTATGATTAACCTGTGGGTAATGTACGAAAACAAAGAAAAACTTTTACCACTAATAAAATAAGTCCAATGTGGTCATTGAAATATCAACTGTAAAAGTTAAGATTATAGCAGAAAATAAAAGATTAGAAATCACTACTCAAACCCCTGGACATATCAACAAGTGGAGCTTTGCAAACTTCAGATGGCATTGCTCATTAGTTTCAAATGATTTTAAAATTAATGGAAGCTATGATGCAAGTATAGAAGCAAACGACGGACGCTTTGGGTTTTGACGTTGATGCTGCTTTTACCGAAATATCTCAAAGAAAAAACTTCATATATTTACGTTGAGAATGATTTGGTATCAGTTGGATTCAAAGAAACTTTCGTATGGCAAATAAGTCAGAAAATATGATACTGACAAGACATAATGAAAAGCTAAAAGTCGAGTTGAATGAGAAGCCTAAAACACATGAATCAATTTTAGCAAAGTTGAAATATAAAATATAGGTGCCATGGTGGCAGCAAATAGTACTAGATGATAAAGGTAGTCACTCGGGAATGAATTAAACAAGGTAGTCTTCGTTTATGCGTATTACACACCTAAAGCTCAATATCCCAATGTTGTGGTACGGCAGATGTTGGTGTAAGTATTTCCTTGAATTCACTTCGATACTCAGAAGGGCTCTTGCCGGTGATATCTTTAAACTGTTTATTGAAGTGCGAAAAATTATTGAATCCGCATTCATGACAGATATCTGAGATAGGCCTACCCGTCTCGCTCAAAAGCTTGCAGGCATGAATAATGCGCATTTCATTGACGAATTTGGTGAATGTACGTCCCGTACTCTTCTTAAAATAGCGGCAAAAGGAAGGAACGGTAAGATGAGAAAGAGCGGCCATCCCCTCCAGAGATATCTCTTCATCGAAATGCAAGCGCACATAATCATAGATAATCTTCATGCGCTCTTTGTCTTGTTGTTCGGCATGGATAGCTACTTCTTGGGCATTTAGGGATTGGACATCAGTTGCAAGTGCCAAGACTTGTAATATCTTAATGAGTTGGATTAAGCGATCAAATGGATTCATTATATCCATTTGTTCTAGGAGAGAGCCTACTTTTATACGGGTTTGCTCTCCAAAGGATAAGCCATAAGCGGAACGCAGCATCAAATCTTTAATGCGTTGAAATTCAATTCCTTGCGCAAGATCTATGGCTAGATTTTTTTGCAAAAACTGAACAACTATCTCTACATTTTGTCTAGTAAATCGATCAGTAAAACCATAATGAGGCACATTGGCTCCTATCAAAATGAGATCTCCATGCCGATAATAAGAGATGTGATTGCCTATATGTCTTTTGCCACTCCCTTTCTTCACATAGACCAATTCTAATTCTGGATGGTAATGCCAAACGGGTTGGCCGTTGGGGATCTCTTGATTGAATTTGTGATAGCTAATGGAGCTTCCAAAAGCCGGAATGACGCTTTCTAGTACGGGTTTTTGCGTAATTTTCATGTTATGTTCAACTTTTATAACAGTATATAATATTGCTCTAAAATTACTTGTTTACACTAAATTAACACATAATTAGTATTATGGTTTACTTGTAGTTAATATAGTATCAATATTAGATAAATTAGTTGTAGCGCGCCATCTCGTTTTGCCACCATCTTTGTATCATATTTTTAATCAAAAATTTATCATCATGAAAAAGGTATTTATTGTTCTCGCATTTGTTGTGTACAGTGTAAGCTCATTTGCAACCGAAATCATTCCTTTCTCGTTCTACATTTCGAAACTTTCAGAAAGTAAGAAGTTAGTGCTTAACCTCGAAAACATGTCTGCTCACACAGTGAAGTGTGATATCATGGATCAAGAAGGCAAAATCATCTACACAGATAAAATCAATACGAAAACGCAGAAAGCGAGAAGGTATGACCTCACATCTTTAACTCCTGGTATCTACACGATTTCGATCGATGACCTTATGAAAGTTGAAGAGCTAACGATTGTTGTTACATCTAATGATGTGATCGTCAACAGAAATAATTCTGAAATTACGTACAAACCAGTGGTTTGGTTGAACGAGAATAAGTCTGCAGACTTCAATCTTTTGTCTTTAGGTAAGTCAGTGAATGTCACTATCTACAACGAAAACAACGAAGAGGTGTACGCAGAAACTTTCTCTAAGCAAACCTCAATTGGTAAAGTGTATGACTTTAAGAAGTCAGAAAAAGGCACTTACACCATGGCAGTATCAGTTAATGGCAAAACTTTCTATAAGTATTTGACCATCTAAGTTTTACAGTTTTTCATACGACAAGAAGGGGTCGATGGTGCGAAGGCATTCATGGCTCCTTTTTTTTCTCCACCACGACCCATAAAAAACCCCGAAGCCTGGCTTACTTTGCCTTGAGCCTATCCATCGCTAGGTCGTTCATAGAGTTATCTCCCACATCGACTAGCGTTGAATTGTATGTTTTGCTCAATTCATATAGGTCATGATATAGCCTATATCAAAAAAGTGCCTTGTAAATATCTAACACCCAATTCTGCCAAAAATAACCCTGTTGAAACATCCATTTGTGCGTACTGCTAACTAGCTTTACTGGCCAGCGAATATATTTTCTAATTCGATAAGATAATCGGTATTGCTCCGGAAAGATATCTCGCCCATCATTGTAGGTACGAACAATACTTTTCAGATGCCAACTTAAATGCAACTTTTCTGCAGTGATAACATGATCCACGATTAATGTAGGTGTATAAAAAATGGCATGCCCTCTAGATCGCAGTTCTATTTGCATCAAGTTTTCGGCACCATATCCTAGTTTTGTTCCGATCATTCCCCGCTTCAAAGGAAAACCTCCTACTTCTTTTAAGCATTGAGTGTCTACAATAATATTGCTACCCCATAAATATTGATCATCTTTCAATATCTGTAAATGTTCGGCGAGAAGCGGTTTTTGGCCCCAATCTTCTGCTAGCCAATTAGAACGACCATAATACCACCAAGACTGAATGTGGCCACCAAGACAGATCATAGAATGTTCTTTGAGTAAGTTTTTCGCAGTTGAAAGATAGTTTACATTCAATCGGGCATCATCATCTACATATGCGATATACTTAGTATGGCAATGTTTTAGGGCTAAATTACGCGCATGACTTAAACCCACATTGCCTTCGTGCAAAAGTTTACAGCCCTTGTACAATGAAGTGATTTCTTGTACATCCGCTAGTTTCGATGGAGATGGGTGATTACTAACCACTATGACCTCTACATCTTCCCCTTCTTGGACATAAATAGATTGCAGGCATTCTGACAGCAATGTGCTTCGGTCATAGGTACAAATAGCAATCGTTAATAGTGGCACGTGGGAATAAATAATTACAGCCAGTAAGGTAGTTATCTTGGCTGGAGCATTCAAGTATTCCTTAGAGATCTTGTATATACTAAATGTTCAATTAATTGTGCGGCCAATTTTGCCGTGCGGTGGTCTTGATCAAACGAGGGGTTTAACTCTGCTATGTCAACGCTTACCACTTTGCCAGTGCCTATCAAATATTCAATCAAACAAAAAATAATATCAGGAGCGCAGCCTAAGACCGATGACGCACTGACCCCAGGGGCATATGCCGAAGAGAAAACATCCATGTCTATTGTTAGATAAACATGATCCACTTTTTGGCAAAAGTTATCAATTTGTGCACAAAGAACAGCTGCATGAGCCATTTTTACTCTCTCATATTCCAAAAACTGAACGCCATAAGATGCAGCTTTTTCAAACATGGTTTTCGTATTGCTTGCACGTTGGATCCCAAAGCAGGCATAATAGAATTTTCTATTTTCTTGGGTTAGATAGTGGGCAATTTGTTCGAAAGGAGTTCCGGAATTTCCTTTCTCCTCAATAGGGCGCAGATCAAAATGCGCATCGAAATTGATAATACCTACCTCCTTATTGGCCTGAACTGCGCTGAAAAAACCATCGATACCCATAAAATGTCCCCAAGCGATGTCATGGCCGCCACCCAAAATGATCGGAAAGTGATCATTGGCAAGCAAATCGCTAATCACATTCGCTAAAAGAGATTGAGCCTCTTCTAGTTCACCATCTGTGCAGTGGATAGTGCCCCCGTCTAAAATATCCCGATCGACGTGCCAAGCGAGCCTACCCAGTTGTTGGCAAATGGCGAAAGGGCCTTTCGCAGCGCCCACGCGCCCTTGGTTTCGACGGACACCTTCATCACAGGCATATGACAATAGAGCAACACTAGGTTCGTAGCTACCGAACTCAGCTCTGGTTATGCATTTGATATGTTGATACCAATATTCGTCTTTTATAGATTGACGACCGATCCATTTGTCTAAAGAAGAGGGAGAATAGTGAGTCATATCAATTTCATCAAGAGATCAAGAACGAATAAAATCAAGTAGGTCATCAGAAACGATCGACGCTAAAGTAACTTCCAAACCTTTTGCTCGACTTACTTCATTTCTGATCGTTTGTAGCGCCGCTGGATTTCTAGCCCAAGCGCGTCTAGCGATTCCATTATTTACATCAAAATAAAGCATAGATTGCAATCGTTCCCTTGATTTTCGACTACCATCGAGCAACAGACCAAAGCCACCGTTAATAACTTCACCCCAACCCACACCACCACCATTATGAATAGATACCCATGTAGCTCCTCTGAAACTATCTCCAATGACATTGTGAATGGCCATGTCCGCAGTAAACTGACTTCCATCGTAAATATTACTCGTCTCTCTATAGGGAGAATCTGTGCCACTGACATCGTGATGATCGCGTCCCAGTACCACGGGGGCTGAGATCTCACTACTTGCAATTGCCCGATTAAATGCTCTAGCTATCTCAATTCTACCCATGGCGTCGGCATATAAAATACGTGCTTGCGATCCAACTACAAGTTGATTTTGCCCCGCTTGCAAAATCCATTGAATATTGTCTTCATATTGTTGTTGCACCTCCTTAGGGGCTTTCCTTTTCAAGCGACGCATGACGCTAAGGGCAATCGCATCGGTCTTTTGAAGATCACTTGGTTGACCAGAAGTGCAAACCCATCGAAAAGGGCCAAACCCAAAATCAAAACACATAGGCCCCATGATATCTTGTACATATGACGCATAACGAAAACCAGATCCACTAGAACTCAATACCTCAGCACCCGCTCGAGCTGCCTCAAGTAAAAATGCATTACCATAATCAAAAAAATACATGCCCCGACTGACGTGTTGGTTGATTGCCTTCACTTGTCGAATTAAACTTTGTTGTACGGCTTTACGGAATTCAGCAGGTTGCTCGATCATTAATTTTTGCGATTCTTCAAGCGTTTTCCCTACAGGGTAGTAACCTCCAGACCAAGGATTATGTAAGGAGGTTTGATCAGAACCTATGGCTACTTGAATACCCGCCGTCCAAAAGGCTTCCCATAATTCCACCACATTGCCGATATAGGCGATCGATCGAGGCAACTTTTGTGCCATAGCAAGTTTAGTGCGTGAGATAACCTCCTCTAAACTATCGGAGTATTCGTCCACCCATCCTTGCTCGTGTCTTTTTAAAGCTGCCATGGGATTGATCTCTGCGCAAACAGTTATGCATCCCGATATATTGCCTGCCTTAGGCTGAGCTCCGCTCATGCCGCCCAACCCACTAGTTAAAAATACCTGTCCCGCACTTCTACTAAATCCCATTTTTCTAAAAGCATTCATAATCGTAATGGTCGTGCCATGAACGATGCCTTGAGGCCCAATATACATATATGATCCTGCCGTCATCTGGCCATATTGTGTCACTCCAAGGGCATTATATTTGTCCCAATCATCTACTGAAGAATAATTGGGAATCATCATTCCGTTGGTTACTACTAGCCGAGGCGCACCAGGATGAGAGGGAAATATACCCATCGGATGCCCAGAATATATATGTAAGGTCTGTTCAGAAGATAGTAGTGCTAAATAGCGCATGGCGACCAGATATTGAGCCCAATTCTGAAAGACCGAACCGTTACCCCCATAAGTGATTAGTTCATGTGGATGTTGTGCTACAGCAGGATCTAGATTATTTTGGATCATCAACATTATGGCCGCTGCTTGAGCATTTTGCGCCGGATATTCGTCAATGCTTCGAGCATACATAGCGTAGTCAGGTCGAAAGCGATACATATAAATTCTACCGTATTGGTGCAACTCCTCATAAAACTCTCGTGCTAGCACCTCATGCCATGCGTCGGGAAAGTATCGCAGGGCGTTCCGTACGGCTAATTTTTGTTCGCTAGGGCTTAATACCATCCTGCGAATAGGCGCATGACTTATGCTCGAATCCATTGGCTTGCGTGCTGGAAATTCACTTGGAATACCTTGAAGGATCTGGTCTTTAAAATGCATGATTTAGGCTTGTAATGATGAGAAAATGGTTCGACCACGTTTTATAACCTGAACAGGCTGGAGTTGTCCTTGACGATATAATATCTCGCGGTAATCATTCGTCTGAAAAACCACAATGTCAGCAAGCATACCCGATAGAAGCCTCCCTCTATCCGCCAGTCGCAACGCATGGGCAGCGCGATACGTGATTCCCCCTAAAATTTCAGCCGTACTCAGCTTCTCAAAACAGCCCAAAACTGCCGCCTGACATAAGAGGTCACCCATCGGAGCAGAGCCTGGGTTCCAATCGCTGGCAATAGCTACACAAGCACCCGCGTCCAAAAGTTTACGCGCTGGAGCAAAGGAACAGCCAAGTCCCATACTTGCACCCGGTAAGACCAAAGCGACAGTTTGGCTGTGGGCTATAGCTCTAATCGATGTTTCGTGAATAGCTTCTAAATGATCGGCACTAACTGCTCCATACTCAATAGCCAAAGGCACACCAATAGGGCTGAATTGATCTGCATGCAGCGTAATGTCAAAACCAAATTTTTTGGCTGCTGATAGATAGGCTTGAAGTTCTTTAGATTGATACGCTTCTTGTTCGACAAAGGCATCAACACGATGTGCCAGTTTTTCATCTCGCATTACTGGAAAAATCTGCTCGATAATATCTTGCAAATACTTCGCTGCTCCGCCGTAATAATTTTTGGGAATAATATGCGCTGCAAGGCAAGTAGGTACTATATCAATGGGACTTTGAGCTATAACGGATTTAATGGAAAGAAGCATTTTTAATTCTTCAGCTACAGATAGTCCATAACCACTTTTGATTTCAACGGTAGTCATGCCCTTTTCTACTAACTTCCTTACCCGAGATAAAGTGATGTCGGCTAATGCATCTTGAGACATTGAGCGCGTCTGAACGACCGTATCCCAAATGCCTCCTCCCTCTCTGGCAATCTCCAAATAACTGATGCCCGCATTTCGCTTAGCATAATCAGCCGCTCTGCTGCCCCCATGACATATATGCGTATGTGCATCAACAAAACCGGGCATAGCTACAGCCTCTCCTTTAATTTCTTCAATTTCATAAGGTTCTTTCCCCGCCGCTAAGCTCGTGACGAGGTCTTTAAAAGAACCCAACTTTAGAATCATGCCTTCGCAGACGAGGATACCTGCGTGCCAAATTATCGATAATTGATCATCCTTCAAAGGACCATTTAAGGGCTCCTTTTCAAAACTCAAAACTTGGGAGAATGGACCAATTAATTTATACATATATATCATTTTGAATACCCGCTATGGCCAATAATTCGTGACCCCGTATTAACGCCAAAGCAGATTGAATGAACTCATAGTAGATACCATCTTCTACCACAAAAGGGATGTTTTGTCGAACGCATTGGTGTAGAGCTATTATCGTTTCAGACGAAAGAAGAGGGGCATGAAAATCAAGTGCTTGACAAGCGCAAATTAATTCTATGGCCAGCACTTTTTCAGCATTCTCTATGACCTGCAAGGTTTTTCGACCACTAATGGATCCCATGCTCACATGATCTTCTTGGCCTTGTGATGTGGGAATACTATCAGCGCTCGCGGGGAAGCACGCTGTCTTACATTCGCTTGCAAGTGCCGCAGATGTATACTGTAATATCATAAATCCCGAATTAACACCTTGTTCACGTATGAGTAAAGATGGCACTCCTTCTGTTTTTCCCTCTAAAGAAAGGTAAATGCGGCGATCGCTAATATTCGCAATTTCTGAGGCCGCCAGACATGCATAGTCCAAGGGCAACGCTAGGGGCTCACCATGAAAATGACCACCGCTGATAATTGTATCCTCATCAAGAATGACGGGGTTGTCGGTGACAGAGTTTAATTCGACATGCAGCATTTCGTCGAGATGGTTCAAGGCATTTCGCGCGCTACCATGTACTTGCGGCATGCACCTAAGGGAATAGGGGTCTTGAACTTTCATACAATTAATATGCGATGCAGCTAGTGATGATCCTTGCATCAACATGGATATATTCCGAGCACTTTGTTGAATGCCCGCAAAAGGTCTTACGCTATGAAGACGTTCTAAAAATGGTTTATGTGACGCTTTTAAACCTTCGACCATAATGGCGCCAATAAGATCGGCATGATCAATTAACCTGTGTAGTTTATAAGAAACTTCCGCCGCATGAGCAGCCATAAACTGTGTACCATTTATTAAGGCTAACCCTTCTTTGGGATGCAATTGTAACGGCGCAAGAGACATTTTTTGTAAAAGTTCGTTCGCCTTTATTCGTTGTCCCTTATACCATACCTCCCCGTGTCCTATCAAGGGTAAAAAGAGGTGCGAAAGTGGAGCCAAATCTCCTGATGCTCCTACCGACCCTTGTGACGGCACGACTGGAATAAGGTCGTTTTCGATGTGCCAAAGTATTCTGTCAATCGTATCCATATGAATACCTGAATAACCTTGTGCCAAGCTTTGTAGTTTTAAAATCAACATAGCCTTGGAGAGAAGTGGATCGATCGGATCACCAATGCCAACGGCATGACTCTTTAGGATATTGGATTGAAGTAGGGTGGTCTGTTCATGTGGTATTTTGACAGTGCATAATGGGCCAAAACCTGTGTTGATTCCATATATGGGTGCAGCTTGCGAAGCTAGTTTGGCGACGATCGCCGCAGATTTTTTCATCTTCAATATTGTCTCAGGATGAAGCGAGCCTTGAAGCTGACCCCTGATTAATTGCCTCAGGCTGGCTACATCCATTATTGTACGACCATAATAAAAGATATCCATACGTGCCATTTAGGCACTAAGTTGCGCTATTTTTGTAATAATTATTGATACCATTAAATTTACAAATTGATAACCACAGGTAATCAAATAGAAATTCGTCATTATCGATATTTCTTGGCTCTAGCCGAACAGTTGAATTATCATCGGGCAGCTGAGATGCTCTTTATTTCGCAACCCGGGCTTAGTCGTCAGATTAAACAAATGGAAGAATTGCTAGGTGTTCAACTATTCGAGCGCGGACAACGAATGGTTCGTTTGACAGCAGCCGGCAAGTATCTTCAGGCGGAGTGTATTCAAATGCTCAATAGAATAAAACACATGCATGGGCAGTTGCAAGCGATTGACAAGGGAGAGTTGGGTCAATTGCAAATAGGTTTTTTGGGCTCGGCTATGCAGCAAATCATCCCAAATCTCTTGCGCTATTTGCGTGATAAGTATCCATCTATCCATACGAATTTACGAGAAATGTCCAACCAAGACCAAATAGATAAACTATTAGATGGCACATTGGACATCGGTTTTGTCCGATTGCCTCAGGTAGTCGACGAAATCCATAAGGAAGATATTTGTACTGATAAGTTTGTCCTTGTGCTGCCATCTCAGCATACTTTGACTGAAGAAAGCTTTACCAGTTTGCGACAACTTGCTGATGAATCTTTTATCCTTTTTTCGAGTGACTACAGTCCACACTACTATCAAACCATTATGTCCATCTTCGAAAATGAAGGTTTTAGTCCAAATGTTTCTCATCAATCCGTTCATGCTCAAACCATTTATAAACTCGTGGAGCAGGGACTGGGTTTGGCAATAGTGCCCTATTCACTCCAATTCGGTTTCGATTTGCAGGTAAAATTTATACCTATCCCTAGGGCTCATCAGACTACAACTCTTTCGGCAGTTTGGTTAAAAACAAGCTTCAATCCATGTTTAGGGCATATTATCGAGGCCATCGAAATGTACAAATCGAGCTCAGCTATTTATGGGGATATATGAACATAGAACTCCGCACCAAAAAGGGAGCCACGGTATTGAACAAAGAGCTATTCTTCAGATAAAGAATTAAAATGAAATTAAACGAGAAGAGAGGCATATCCCTACCCCAGCTCACTTACTAAGTCCTTGAAGCAGCTTTATATAGAGCTCTATTCCTTGACGTATTTCGTCTAAGACAATGTATTCATCAGGTGTATGTGAACGCTCAGAAACTCCTGGGCCCATCTTGAGCGTTGGGCAAGTAAAATGAACTTGGTCTGATAGTGTAGGCGAACCAAAACTTGATCTACCTAAAGCAAGGCCGCTGATCACCAAGGGATGTTGAATATCAATACTAGAGGGCTGCCACTTCATAGATCTGGGGGTGAGGGTAGCATGACACTTTTGCTTCAATTGATCCAAGACTTCTTCATTGGTGTATTGTTCTGTATTGCGCACATCGACAACATAGTGACATCGATCTGGAATGACATTGTGCTGATACCCCGACTCTATCTGGGTAACTGTCATGCGCACCTCCCCCAAAACTGGGGATATTCGCTCAAATGTATGTTGTCTGATAGCCATAATATCTTCTACCGCAAGATATAAGGCATTGATACCAAGATCTCGCGCGGCATGACCTGCTCGTCCTGTCGTCACACCGTCTATGACCATCAGTCCTTTTTCTGCAATGGCAAGATGCATCTGTGTCGGTTCACCAATGATTGCTACATCAATAGGGTAATCTAAAATAGCTAAGACCGAAGCGACCCCGTTTTCGCCAAAA
Source organism: uncultured Saprospiraceae bacterium (assembly GCA_964616755.1). GTDB lineage: Bacteria > Bacteroidota > Bacteroidia > Chitinophagales > Saprospiraceae > CAYNFR01. The sequence goes on from CAZTSI010000041.1 coordinate 14,509, forward strand.
TTTTCTTCTTCTGCAGAGGCGATAAGGGTCAGGTTGAAAGGAATATTTTCTTCATAGAAATGGACAAAACAAGCAATTAGGCTGACCAAACTGGCTCCAGCATCATTACTGCCTAGACCATATAGTTTCTCGTCATTAACGTTGGCGCCATGAGGATCATAAGTCCATCCGTTCACCACCTTTACTGTATCGTGGTGAGAGTTCAGCACGATATTTTTTTTGTGTGTTGACCAATGCCTATTTCGAGCGATGATGTTATTGCCGAGACGTTGAAAAGGTATGTTCCTTTCGTCTAGAAATTGACCAATTTTGTTGGCAGTCCTATCTTCTTCGCCAGAAAATGAAGGTATTCTGATCAACTGGATTAGTAGTTGTAGTGCATCCTTATATAAATCTCCTATGGACATAGTAGGGTAGAATTTTGTCGTGACCAAAGATTGGCAACTCCGCATACTCTAACGGTGCAACCCCCTTTTGCCGCCGCAAATCCATTGCTCAATTTGGGAATCATACCTGCGTGGATTGTCCCTACTGCCTTCATCTGCATAAACTCATCTTCGGTTAGATGCGCTATTACGTTCTTTGGCGTGGACAAACTTCTTACTACCCCATCATATTCAAAACAATAGGCTAAATGAACTGCTTTGTGCTTGGCCAAGCTGAGTGCTACCTGTGCAGCAATAGTGTCAGCATTCGTATTAAGCAATTGACCTTTTCCGTCGTGGGTAATTGCACAAATTACAGGTACGATATTTCGTTCAATGAAAAATAGCAATAGTTCATCATTTACCTCGTCAATATCCCCTACCCAGCCAAAATCTATTGGCGAGTTAAGACGCTTGTGTGCGCGTATGACGTCTCCATCAGCCCCGGACAATCCGATGGCGTTCGATCCACGAGCTTGTAGCTTAGCCACTATTTCTTTGTTAGCCCAGCCGGCATAGGCCATTACGGCCACCTGTAATGTGGCACTATCGGTAATGCGCCGCCCCTCGACCATTTCTATGGGGATATCTAGTTTTTGAGCAATTTCAGTAGCCAGTCTTCCTCCGCCATGAATTAAAACCTTAGGATGATCGTTAGCGACAAATGCATCTAAAAAGGAAGTTAACCCTTTAGGCTCGTTTATCAGATATCCTCCGATTTTTACTACTTCTATCCCAGTTTTTGTCATAGACCAAGTAGGGTTTTAAGTACTGCTTGCGCTGCGTAAAGTCGGTTAGCGGCTTGCTGTTGAATGAGGCTATTAGGCCCATCCATGGCATCATCTGCAATCACAACATTTCTTCGCACTGGCAGACAATGCATGAGCTTAGCTTGACGTGTGAGGGCTAATTTGGCTTGGGTCATCATCCATTTGGGCGATTGGTTTAATATCTGACCATAAGAACTGACTGAAGACCAATTTTTGACATAGACAATATCTGCTTCTTTCAATGCCTTTTGTTGATCATACTCGATACTATGTCCTTCCATGAAGGCTTTGTCGAGTTCGTAGCCCTCTGGGTGAGTAACAGTCACTTGGTGACCACCCAATTTCATCCATTCAAGAAAAGAGTTAGAAACTGCTTGGGGTAAAGCTCGTGGATGCGGCGCCCAGCTCAAAACCACCTTTAGAGGGCTTGTTCCTTTTGCTTCTCGAATACTATAAAGATCCGTCAATGATTGCAAGGGATGTCGGATACACGACTCCAGATTGACCACTGGAACGCTGGCGTGATGTATAAAGGTTCTTATTAGATTATCTTGATAATCTTCATCGCGATCTACTAATGCTGGAAATGAACGGATAGCAATGATATCAGCGTAGCTGCTTATAACTCCTGCTGCTTCTTTGATATGTTCTGCAGTCTGAAGGTTCATTGTCGCTCCTTCATTGAGCTCCCATGCCCAACTATCTTTCATGTCCATATTTATTACCTGCATACCTATGTTGAGGGCAGCCTTTTGTGTGCTCAATTTGGTGCGCAAACTGGGATTAAAAAACAATAATACAAGACAGCGTCCTTCTGCTGCTTTAAGCTGGGCGGTGGGTTGCTGTTTGATTAGCGATATTTTGTTCAAAAGGCCATTCACGTCAGTGACATCAGCCGCTGAATAAAAATTTTTCATACAGGATAAATAGTTTAAATGCTTTACATGGAGAAACAATCTTACATAAAGTTTAGCTAAAAATTCTTCATTTGAGTTACTATTTGGGCATTCAATACTTTACAGACAATCTCAATCTTTGTGGATGGCATGGCGTTCGTTGATCCTAAACTAGCACAAAAGCAGATCCCCCGGACTAATAAGAGGTGATTTTGCAGAGCACCATTTAAGAGAATACTTGCGCTCAATTATGGCTTTTGATTCGCTCGATTAAATCCTTGAGCATATCTTCTCTTTTGCCGGGCGGTGGCCCGCCGCGTGTCTCGTTTAGCTTAATGCGCCCATTAGGCAAAACGGCTATGGGGAAGTTAAAAATATAATAGGGTTCTTCTTCAGGCCCTACATCCATAGTGCCATAACGCATATCATTTACTTGTAGTGCACCTGTTTTGTCGGAGCGAACAATCCAATAATCATTGCTAAACCATGACAGTAGTTGAATGGTCTCATCATTTTCCCAGTTGGACGGTAAAAGCTCACGTTGATGAGCGGTGAATTGGAGTTTGACCTCTTTAGAAGGACTAAGTCGAGAATAATAGCCTTGGTAATACCCCTGTTCAGTCTGAACGACGCAGTTCCAAAGCAAATTATTCAATATAGTAGGACTTGTAAGATAGCGTTGATAGCTAATATTTTGGTCGGCAAGGCTATTGAGTAAGATAGCATTGACCTGCGATTTGTTCCAAACCGTAAAGAGCAAATAAATACTGCTGATGCCTATACCTGCCCATGCCAATCGGCGCCGAATAGCGAGTTTTCTGTTAAAGTACGACAGGATTATAACGAGAAGTAAAAAGGGCGCCGTGTAAATTGGGTCAGCGACAGAAATACTGTTAAAGGCGACTCTGTAATCACTAAAAGGCAAGAATAATTGTGTACCATAGGTCGTAAAACAATCCAATAAAGGATGAGTGACTAGTCCCCAAAAAAATAACTTCTGCCAATCGGATCGGTTAACGTCAGGTGCAACAAAGCTTAATTGGAAATATCTTCTATAGAGCCAATACACCAACGCTAAGACGGTAAATATGCCTGCTGCTAGAACAAAATAAGATGGTTGGCTGCCTTGAAATATTCTATTCAGAAAATACAATACCCCTAATGGCAACAAAAACCAAGCTCCAAAGGCGAAATAGCGATGCCATTTTGAAGAATATACATGTTCAACGATCCAAGCCAATAAAAAACCTCCGAGTACGGCGAACGTGATGGAATGTGAAAACCCACGATGAGAGGCTAGTTCTCCTTCGGCAGACATCAGCCCACCCAAAAAGACGTCTAAATCAGGAATCGTACCCGCCACCGCCCCCCACAACAAGGCTCGGTTGCCTATTTTTTTGCCCAGAGTTACTTCGCCGACAGCTGCTCCAAGCACAATTTGAGTTAATGAATCCATCTTCTTGCCTTACCATTCATTTAAAGAGAATAATCTTGTTGAATCAGTTTTTGTAAAGCAATTTCTGAGGCTGTTTGTTCAGCGGATTTTTTGTTATAGTCATCTGCTTCGGCAAGGCTTTCTCCATTGACAAACACCCCGATTTTAAACCGATCGCGCTTATCGAGCTTGTATTTATGGATCAATTTGTAATCAACCTCTATGCTATTCTTTTGTCCCCATTCGAGTAATTGACTCTTATAATTATCATCTGTTTTTTCAAGGTCGTGGATGTCAAGATGTTTTAACAATATTTCCTTTATTATATATTTTCGTGTGTACGAGTAGCCTTTTTCGAGATAGATTGCCCCAATAAGCGCCTCAAATGCATTGCCGAGCATAGAGCGGCTCATGCTTCCCTGCGAATAATTGCTTAGGATCATATCAAGCCCCATGTCGTTTGCGAGTATGTTAAGGGTATTTCGTTTAACAATCTTAGATCGCATTTTCGTCAAAAAACCCTCATCTTGGTTGGGGTACTTGGTAAATAGATACTCAGCGACAACAGCACTTAAGATCGAATCACCCAAGTACTCTAATCGCTCATTATGCTGATTATTTTGGGTTAGTTCATCGTTCATCGATTTGTGATAGAACGCTTTTTTAAAAAGGGCAAGACGTTTTGGCGTAAAGCCTAAGATGACTCTGAGCTTTTTAGCTAAGTTCTTATCATCGGCAAAGTAAAAGTTGTATATCTCCCTTATCAAAACATGCTAGCTTAATCTGTGAATCGCTTAATTATGATGGATGCGTTGTGTCCACCAAATCCAAAAGTATTGCTCAAAAAGGCATTGACTTTTCTTTCTTGGGCTACGTTAAACGTCAGATTAAGCTTTGGATCAATTTCAGGATCGTCTGTAAAATGATTAATGGTAGGTGGAATAATACCATCCTCTATGGCAAAAATACCGGCAATCGCCTCAATGGCGCCAGCCGCCCCAAGTAAATGACCCGTCATCGACTTGGTGCTGCTGATATTCAATTTGTAGGCGTGCTCACCAAATACGCTCTTGATGGCCAGCGACTCGGCAATATCCCCCAATGGTGTCGAGGTGCCATGGACATTGATATAATCGATTTCCTCAGGATTCATATGTGCTTCTTTCAACGCTTCGATCATCACCCGCTTTGCCCCAGTGCCTTCTGGATGGGGTGCGGTGAGGTGGTATGCGTCTGCCGTTGCTCCTGTCCCTGCTATTTCTGCAATGATGTTCGCTCCTCTTTTTTGAGCATGTTCTAGAGATTCGATAACGAATGCTCCCCCGCCCTCGCCCAACACAAATCCGTCACGATCTCTATCAAATGGTCTGCTGGCGGTACTTGGATCGTCGTTTCTATTCGACAAAGCTTTCATCGACCCAAAGCCGCCAACTCCTGTCTTGGTAACGGCCGCCTCAGAACCTCCCGTGATCACCACATCTGCCCGACCTAATCGGATACAGTCGAAAGAATTAGCAATAGCGTGTGTGCTCGTAGCACATGCCGAAACAAGTGCATAATTAGGCCCTTGAAAATTGTATTTCATCGAGATATGCCCAGCAGCAATGTCAATAATCAATTTGGGAATTAGGAAAGGATTATATCGCGGTGCTCCCACCGCCAAAGCAGCTTGAGAAATCTCATATTCTAGCGTTTCAAAACCTCCAATACCGCTACCCCAGATAACGCCCACGCGCTCAGGATTAAAACCACTTTCTATTAAGCCACTTTGCGCGATAGCTTCATCAGCCACGACCATAGCATATTGTGAAAAAGAATCCATTCTACGCGCATCCTTTCTGTCATAAAAATCCTCTATGTTGAAGTTCTTGAGCTCACAAGCAAAGGTCGTTCTAAATCCTTCAGGATTAAAATGGGTAATGGGGCCAGCGCCACATATTCCTGACCTTAAAGCAGCTCTAAATGACTCTCTCGTATTCCCGATAGGGGTCAAGGCACCAATGCCTGTAATGACAACTCGTCTCATGTGGTAAAATTATTAATTACTATTCTATAGTTCAATAGCTTTCTGCCTTATACCATTGCGCTTGCAATATAAAGCCTTTTCTGAAGGTGCTCCCTTTGACTTATCCTGAATGCGCAGTTTAAGTAAAATTAGATATTAACCCCTAAGCAAAAAGAGCCTTTAAGTTGACTTTGGGCAAAAAAATATCCACGAATCGGCTGAAACGTGGATATTTATAAATTGTTAAATGTAAACTAGACTCCCTTTTCTTCTAGGTAGCTGATTACATCTCCTACAGTTTGGATTTTTTCGGCATCCTCATCCGGAATAGAAATATCAAACTCCTTTTCGAATTCCATGATTAACTCAACTGTGTCAAGCGAATCAGCGCCTAAATCATTCGTAAAACTCGCATCATTGGTGACGGATGATTCGTCTACGCCCAACTTGTCAACTATGATTTTCTTAATCTTTGTGGCTACATCTGCCATGTCTCAAATTTTAGTGAAGTGCAAAAATACATCTTCAAAAGGTATTCTTGCAACATAAAGTTCCGCTAAGTATTAATTTCTATTTTTGTCCTTCATCATGAAAAAGCGCAATATGAAAGTTAATGACAAACAAAAGACAAAAATAGTCGCTACAATCGGTCCCGCCTGTAGCTCCCCAGAAATGCTGAAAGGCCTCATAGAAGCCGGCGTTGATACTCTGCGATTGAACTTTTCTCACGGATCACACGAAGACCACCTACAAGTGATCAATCATATCGTGGCGATCAATAAGAAATATGGGACACATGCCGGAATTTTAGCAGACTTGCAAGGACCTAAGTTGCGGGTGGGCATAGTTCAAGAAGGAGGTATACCCTTGAAGAATGGCGATCTTATAAAGTTCGTGAATGAAGAGTGCATTGGATCTAAAGAAAAGGTCTATATGAGTTATGATCAATTCGCGCAAGATGTGAAGATTGGCGAAAAGGTACTTTGCGATGACGGTAAGCTTGTCTTCCAAGTGGCCGCCTCTAATGGTAAGGACGAAGTAACCCTTAAAACCCTGCATGGCGGCATCTTAAAATCCAACAAAGGTGTCAACCTGCCTGACACCAATGTGTCGCAACCCTCTTTAACAGAAAAGGATCGACGTGACTTGGATTTTATTCTACAGCAACCTGAAGTGAATTGGATAGCCTTATCGTTTGTACGCAAGGCAGAAGACGTTAAAGAACTCATCTCGATCATTCAAGAACGAGGTCATCAAGCAAAGGTTATTTCGAAAATTGAAAAACCTGAAGCTGTTAGAAATATCAAGGCCATTATTAAGGCCTCTAATGCCATTATGGTGGCGCGCGGTGACTTAGGTGTAGAAGTGCCAATGGAAAAAGTACCTTCCATCCAAAAGGATATCATCAAGCGCTGCATACAAAGAGCTAGACCAGTCATTGTAGCCACCCAAATGATGGAGAGCATGATCACCAATCCATCTCCTACAAGAGCGGAGATAACAGACGTTGCCAACGCTGTGTATGATGGTACTGATGCAGTGATGCTCAGCGGAGAAACATCAGTCGGAGACCACCCTATAGACGTGGTAAAAGTCATGAACAAAATCATTTATGAAGCCGAAAAGAACTACGAAATGACGGGCAAACGGCCTCGGGCTGATCATCGCTCTAAACTTTATCATTCAGATGTCATGTGTATTACCGCTGCCAAAATGGCGGAAGATATAGGGGCAAAGGCCATTGTTGGACTCACGGTTTCTGGTTACACGGCTTTTCGAGTATCGAGCTACCGACCGCGGACATCGATTTGTATCTTCTCTAGTTCACATAATATGCTTAAGACCTTAAACCTTGTATGGGGGGTCAAATGTTATTTTTATGAAAGATTTACCACAACGGATGAAACCATTGAAGATACAATTACTATTCTAAAGAAGAACAAAGTCGTCTCGAAAGGCGACGTACTCATCAATACAGGTAGTATGCCTATCGATAAACGATTTACTACAAACATGATGAAGATAACGATTGTCGAATAGTAGACAATGAGCTTTAGTAGCGAATCGTTGTTAATATAGCATATGTTAATGAGACGGCGGGTCAAGAGTCTCGAGAAGTAACATTCTCCTAGTGTCTACCGTCTGATGTACATATAAATGATTGCCTATGTCAGTAAAATTATGCTTGATTATAATGGTCACGTTCGTGACTAGTTTTGAGGCACTAGGCCAATCCAGGCTTTCGGAGGAAGAGATTACCTTTGAGGCGAAATATCTTTTTGCCAAGCAGCAGTTTTTATTGAAGAAATATGACGAAGCCGTCTTGCAGTTTTCTGCATTGATCGAAAAGGATAATTTGAATGCTCAACTGTACTTTGATCTTGCTCTAACCTATGAAGGTCAAAATGAAATGGCCAAGGCACTAGAAGTTATCACTCGAGCCACTAAGTTGAATCCTACTAATCCTTGGTATTGGTTGACCGCGAGCGAAATCGCAGAAAAGCAAAAAGACTTTCTAGCCGCCGCCGCCGCATTAGTCAAACTTATTGAACTAAAGCCTTCTCGGGAAAACTATTGGCGGCTATATTCGAATTACTTCAAAGCGCAGAATATTGAGGCGGCTATTAATAGTTTGGACGCCGCTGAGGCGCTGTACGGATTTAATGAGCAGTTTATAGATGCAAAAGTGCAATGTTATCTAGACTCGAACAGACCTGAAGAGGCATTAAGAACGTTACAAAACCTGACCCTGCAATATCCGGATAAATGGATACACTGGCTGCGATTGGCGAAGTTTCAGCAGTTAACTGGGGATAATGTTGCGGCCTTGGGTAGTTATGTCGAAGTATTAAAGCGCGATCCAGATAATGAAATGGCGGTCTTTCAAAAAAGTATTTTATCCGTTCAAGGAAGCGTCGACAATGCGCTTGGGGTATTGATAGCCGACAATCGCATCAAGATGGAAGACAAAATAAAGTCTCTGATTCCAGATCTTCAGCAAGCGGTTGATGCCAAAAATTTGCAAGATTTGGTACAGTTAAAAGGCTTCGCTGATCAACTCATATATCAATATCCAGAGGCCGCAGAGGCCTACGCCTTGAGGGGCGATATCCACAATTTTCTTGGAGAATATGAACTGGCTGTCGCTGATTTTCAAAAATCACTACAGTACTTCCGATCTAATTTTGATGTATGGCATCAGCTTATGTCCACCCTCCGTAAGTTGAGAAAATGGGATAGTATGGACAAGTATGCCGACCGTTTTGTCGATTATTATCCCAATCATAGTTTGGCGTTAGCTTACTACTCCTTGCGCATCGTTGAAGCTGATCCAGAAGATGCAAAGAAATATATGTTTGAAGCGCAAAGTATAGCGGGCAATCAAAGCGAGTATGCCTTAGAATTGCGATTGGTCGAGGCATCCATTTCAGAGCGAAAGGGAGATATGGATAAGGCTATCAGTATATTACAAGAATTGAGCACGATAGTACAAGACGATGAAGACATTCAAGAATATTTAGGTACGCTCTATTATCTAAAGGGGGACAAAGAGGCGGCTAAGGTAGCTTGGGAGTTAGCCATCCGAATGGGGGCAAACAAAAGTCGTGTTTTAGCCAAATTACAGACCATTTAACCCTATGCACCGACACTTACTCTATGGATATATGCTGATCCTACTCGCAGGATGCGCAGGAACTAAAGAGTTTGTCAAGGCAAAGAAAAATCTAAAAATAACAGAGGTCTTGCAAATGATGCAAGAACACAAAACGGAGTATGAATGGTTTTCGGCCAAAGCCAAAATTGATTTTAAAAGTGCTGAAGAAAGTCTTTCTGGTCGCACGAATATACGGATGGTAAGAGATAGCCTCATTTGGCTCAATTTCAAAAAACTCAGCATTGAGGGTTCTCGCGCACTGATGACCCGCGATACATTTTTTATTGTCTATCGATTAGATCACATGTATGAGACGGGCACTTTGAAGGAACTGTTAGAGGCCTATCAAGTGAATCTTAGTTTTGAAGAACTGCAAAATTATGTCGTAGGAAATATGTTGATTCCAGACGAAGATGAAATTACTATCTTTGAAACAAACATTCTTCATCGGATTTCATTTGTTCGTAACAATGTTTCGTATGAGTACGGAGTCGATGGTTTAGGCCGAGTCGTGAAGGTTCAGCTAAAAGATGAATATAACAGACAAGTATCCTTGACCGTTAATAATCATGACGAGCTTAATTTTGGTACAAAAAAACAGTTTGTCGTCAATGATGGAAATGGCCAAACCGCAACAATTCAATTTGATTTTTCACAAGTAGAATTTAATGTTCCAAAGAATATCGCATTTGAAGTTCCTAATCATTACGGCAGGTATCCTTAGTGTTTTACTATGCTCATATGTGCTTATTGCACAAGATTTAGAGGAAAATGAAATTGCTGAGAGTCGGCAAAAGTCTAATGGGGATACTATTTTTTTTGAGGCGGATCATTTAGCATCTAACCATTTGTATGTGAACACGCCAGAAACTAAAGAATCCCCTATTGCTCATTTGGACAAAAGAAAAATGCATAAACTGATAAGAGCCGTAGTAATAGCAGAGACTAATTTGAATCATCATGACTCCAACAAAAGAGCTCAGGCTACTTCGGATTATATCGTATTAAGTCGATATCTCAAGAACATCATTGGAGACACTAAGGGTTGGGCGTCTGTATCAGAGCCCTCAGCGATCTCATTGTTGCCAGCTGAGTCAGCGCCTGAGGTAAGTGAGGGAACGTCTACATCCAACACACTACCTTTAGCTGTCGGCGAGCAAAATGCAAATGAAAAAGAGGAAGAAGTGGAAAGGGAAAAAGACAACAGCGAAGCATTAAAGAAAAAAGCGCAGGAAGAATTGCTAAAAGCTCGGAAGGAAAGAGAGAAATATGAAAAGGCGTTATCGGCCGAAAGTAATTGGCTAAAAGAACAAAAAGAAAAGGGTCAAAAGGAAAGAGAAGCAGCCACAGCGGCTAACGAAACAAAAAATGTAGACAAGCAGATAAAAGAAGATTTGCCACCCAAGGAAGAACTCAAAGCCGAGTTTAGTAGTCAAAAGGGTCAGTTGCCCTGGCCCGTGAGCCTCAAACGGCTGATCAATTCATACGGTGAAAGAACGCACCCTGGCAGCCAAGATCTGCCTACAGTTAATAATGGTATTGATGTACAGACAAGTCCAGGCGCTTCCGTTAAGGCGGTTTTTGATGGCAAGGTTCTGTTCATAACACATCAACAGCCCTATGAAACCATTATTGCGATTGATCATGGGGGATACACATCCGTTTATTATTTTATGGAGCAAGTAGCGGTCAGCAAAGGAGCGTCCATAAAACAAGGACAAGTGATCGGCAAGGTTATTTCACAAGACAGAGTGCCTAACTTTCACTTTGAAATCTGGCGCGGTCAGGAACAAATCAATCCAGCCACTTGGCTAAAACGCTAACACAAGCAAAAAAAAACGAGTATGTCAGATCAATGGGAAATAAGTAAAAAAAAGGTTTCGGGTCTAAAAACGGATCTAGAAAGGGCAGTATTAGTCGGATTGATAACGCCACAATACACAAGAGAACAAATAGAAGAGTATCTCGCTGAACTGGAGTTCTTAGCAATGACTGCAGGGGCTGTCTCGGTCAAAACATTTACACAAAAACTAGATCACCCTAATGCGAAAACTTTTATTGGGCAGGGCAAAGTAGCAGAGATTAGCGCCTACATCGAAGAGCATGACATTGACCTCGTCATTTTTGATGATGACTTGACCGCTAAACAAGCCGCTATTTTGGAAAAGGAATTTAAGCGTAAAATCATTGATCGATCCTCTTTGATACTCGATATCTTTGCTAGCCGTGCACAGACAGCGCAAGCAAAAACTCAGGTAGAGCTCGCCCAAATGCAATACCTTTTGCCTAGGCTAAGGGGCTTATGGACTCACCTAGAACGACAGCGCGGAGGTATCGGTATGAGAGGCCCAGGGGAGCAGGAAATAGAAACAGATAGACGAATAGTTCGAGAAAAAATATCTAGATTAAAAACTCAACTAGAGAAGATTGACTCGCAAAATTTCACACAAAGACAGAATCGAGGTGAACTAATCCGAGTTGCCTTAGTCGGCTACACCAATGTCGGCAAATCGACGCTTATGAACTTGCTCAGTAAGTCAGAAGTATTCGCCGAAGACAAGCTTTTTGCGACACTAGATACGACCGTCAGAAAAGTAGTGTTGGATCGGATGCCATTTTTGTTGTCAGATACGGTAGGGTTCATCCGAAAGCTGCCGCATCACTTGATTGAGAGTTTCAAATCAACACTAGATGAAGTTAGGGAGTGCGATATTTTAATCCATGTTATTGATTTAGCTCATCCTCAGTACCATGACCACATCAATACGGTGAATGAAACGCTAAGATCGTTGCAGGTCAACCAAAAGCGTCAGATATTAGTCTTTAACAAATTGGATTTGTATCGGGAGCGATATTTTGACAAACTACTAGAGCGCGAAGTTAGACAAGAGATCATTCAGGAATTAAACGTTAAGCTAGCCAAGGATTACGAGCAACCGACTATATTGATATCAGCTTCGACCAAAGAAAATCTAGACTCCCTAAAAGTCTTGCTCAAAGAGAATATTGAAGAAGAGTATAAGATAAGATACCCATATCAAGCAGCCCGATTTTAAGAATGACGTATGGATACCACAAAATATGCCCAACTCTTAGCCGATTATTGCCTAGATCTTCGTGACGGACAAAAGCTCCTTGTACAGTCCACTTATTTAGCTGAGCCTCTACTACGTGCCCTTTATATCGAAGCGTGCAAAAGAGGCTGTTGGATGGAAGTTATCACAGATTTTCGTTCTAAAGGACAATTGTTTTATTCGTACGCTACAGAAAGTCTATTGAATACTCATTCTCCATTCAAAATGATGGCCATGGAGTCCTTTGATGCCTATTTATACATCCGTGCTCCTTATAATCTCAGAGAAGAAAGTGGCATAGATCCTGTAAAGGCGACTAAGGGAAGTCAAGCCAATAAAGAGATAAGTCGCCTTTATAATGAACGAACGGCAAGTGGCTCTTTGCGTCGGTCTTTATGTCAGTATCCAACTGAGGCAGCAGCGCAGCAAGCGGGTATGTCGCTTGATGATTATGAAGATTTTGTGTCGAACGCATGCAAATTAAAGGAAGAAGACCCTGCCGCTGCATGGCGTCAACTCGGCCTAGAGCAACAAAATATTGTCGACCGACTCCATTTAGCTCAGCAAATCCGCTATCGTAATTCTCGTACAGATGTACGTTTTAGCGTCGAAGGACGCACTTGGATCAACTCAGATGGTAAAACAAATATGCCGAGCGGTGAGGTATTTACAGGCCCCATAGAAAACAGCGTACAAGGTGTGGTTCATTTCGATTATCCGTCTATCTATCGCGGTGTAGAAGTCAGTGGTGTGACACTAGAAATTAAAGATGGAGCGGTCATAAAGTGGCAGGCTGAAAGAGGGCAAAATATGCTGGATGAAGTCATGCAAATCCCAGGTGCTCGATATTTTGGTGAAGTGGCGATAGGGACAAACTATGGAATCACACGAGCCACGGGCAATATTTTATTTGATGAAAAAATCGGTGGCACCATTCATATGGCGCTAGGTCAAAGTTATCGACAGACAGGGGGAAAGAATGAAAGCTCCCTTCATTGGGATTTGATAGCAGGCATGCAGGATGGAGGTGAAATATGGGCTGATGATGAGTTAATTTATCAAGATGGACGATTTCGACAATTGTCCATAAACTGAAAATTCATTTGTACTCGAATATTTGT
>CAZTSI010000042.1:0-27406 GCA_964616755.1 uncultured Saprospiraceae bacterium
TGATCATACCAATGATCATACCAATGATCATACCAATGATCATACCAATGATCATGCCCCGATTAAAAGTTTGTTAGAAGAGGATGGTGAAAATTCTATTACAAATGTTTTGATCAAATTTAAGGGCAAGAATTTTCAAGCCTTAAATATGCAGCGCAGCATAAATGAAAATACGGACATGCAAGCTGCGACTCCCGCAATAGAAATAACTCGGCTCTTCAGTTTGATGAGAACAGGAGAACGCGTCCTAAGTATATTGGCCATCGTCATTATTTTTGTGTCAGCGCTGAGTGTATTTATCTCTCTCTACTCTAGCCTCAGAGAGCGAAAATATGAATTGGCCCTTATGCGCGGCATGGGTGCCTCGCCCAATCGAATCTTTGGCATGATACTAAGCGAAGGGATTTTGCTAGCATTAATGGGATTTGTCCTAGGTATCATCTCGAGCCATGCAGCTATGTGGTTTGTGGCTAAAATGATGGACAATGAATACAATTATCAATTCTCGCCATTCACGTTCGTTCCTCAAGAAGGATACCTATTTTTAGCTTCACTATTCATTGGAATCGTTGCAGCCATAATTCCAGCATGGCAAGCACGTAATACAGAAATAGCCGATACGTTATTGGGTAAATAGTAGACCTCTTAACCGCTTTCTACATATTTATTTTCTATTTCAAATCTGTATAAGTTTATGGCTAATTCAACCGTAAATCTTCTACATGGATACCGATAAACTTGCTAGGATCAAAAACAAAGGTGCTAGCGGGGTAATCCTGATTAATCTTTTGTGTCTTGAGTTTAATCAAAACCTTACTGCCATCTTTAGAAAATGCTTCCACCTCCATGACTTTATTAGAGGATTTGTCGAGCCTCATTTTGAACTTTGAATAATCGCCGTCTCTTTCTAAAGGTTTAAATTCAATAATTGCTTCTTTAGGTGTTTCATTAATCAAGAGGTATTCGTACTTGCCTGAACGATATTGTCGCAGCAAGTCTTTAGGTGTAATTACCGTATAATCTTCAGGATCATATTCGTAGTCGTTGATCTGGACTTCATTGCGCTGAGCTAAATGATACCAAACACTTTGTTCATTACAATAAATAGATTGGTCTTTCCCTTTAAAGATAAAGCTATTTCCCTTTTGGATAATTTTAGCCTCCGACACCTCTTGTACATTGTCGGCAGCAGTGATAGTCATGGTAAAATTGAGCTCCATTGATGTATACGATTCGTAGAGCTTACTGACTTTATCAAGCAATTTTTGTGTCTGGATATCTTGACTGAAGATGAATATCGGGACAAAGCAGAGGATAACAAGAAAAATTTGACGCATGCGATTATTATTTAGAGGAGAGAGCACAAAGGTAATTATCTAAAAGACGTCAAAGTAGACCCTTGAGGTACTAAGATTTCGTTAAAAAAGTCCAATGGCTGTGTTTATTCCTAAACTGAAAGGCACTTAGTTCATTTTGATCAATAAGGCTCCCTTCTCAACATGTTGACCTTTGCTGACAAATATTTCTTCAATTTTTCCATCCGAGGCGGCAGAGAGTGTATTTTCCATTTTCATAGAGCTGGTGACAATTAAGGCATCCCCTTCCTTTACCGTTTGGCCTATATTGACCAATATCTCGATGACTTGCGATGGCATAGAAGCTTCGTATCCGCCAGATCCTTTGCTCTTCAGCGGTATGGGCAATCGATCTTTTATGGTAAACTCTAAATTGCTCAAAGAGGTATGATGGACATACACAGTGGTTTTATGCTTAAGAATGACAAACTTACTGACCTGACCTTCTATATCAATGATTATTGACTTCCCTTCTTGTTCCAAGATTCGACATGTATAGTCCTTTCCTTCGTAATGGCACACTAATCCCGCCTTATTGGATGTATACTCGACTAAATATTCCTGGTTTTGGTATTCATACACTGTTTTAGATCTAGCATCGGCATTGTTTCGCCATCTGCTCGGTAAGGTTTTTAGAACGCTTCGCTCTTGTTGTCGATTTGACCAATAAAATACTGTGACTGCAATAAAATAATGTGCCAAAAATTTTGATTTTTGAGTTAAGTGCCCCAAGGGTTCATTTGCCAAAAAGTGGGTATTATATTGTCCTTTTACAAAGTTGTCCTTCGCTAATATTTGAGCCAAAACACCAAGATTTGTCACAACCCCGAGGCATTTTGACTGTTCAATCACCTGCTTCATTTTGCGTATTCCCTCCATGCGATCATTTGCATGGACAATGATCTTCGCCAACATCGAATCATAAAAAATAGAGACTTGTGTATTATCACGGACTCCCGAATCAACCCGTACACCCTCCCCATCAGGAACTTCCCAGTGATGGATAATTCCGTTAGCCGGAAGAAATTGATTATCAGGATCTTCCGCATAGATTCTGCACTCTATTGCATAACCATGAGCATGCACATCTGTTTGTGTGATCGGTAAGGCTTTACCCTCTGCGACCAATATCTGTAAACGCACGATATCCAAACCCGTTATAGCTTCTGTAACGGGATGCTCGACTTGAAGACGTGTATTCACTTCAAGAAAATAATACGTCTGTGTGTGGTCGTCAAACATAAATTCGACCGTACCAGCATTATCGTATTGGATGGCACGAGCAGCAGCGATAGCGGCCTGACTCATTTGATCTCTCAGCTCAATGCTAAGTGCTGGAGATGGACTCTCTTCAATGATCTTTTGGTATCTGCGTTGAATAGTGCACTCGCGCTCCATAAGATGAACAATCGTGCCGTGCTGATCGGCCATAATCTGAAACTCGATATGCCGACCAGAGGCGATATATTTTTCAATGATAAGTTCATCGTCGCCAAACGCTGCCTGCGCCTCGCGTTTGGCTGACAAAATATCATTTTCAAGTGTAGCTTCTTGATGTACAATCCGCATACCTTTTCCGCCTCCCCCTGCTGCGGCTTTGAGAAGTAAAGGAAACCCTACTTTGATGGCCTCTTTCTTTAAGGTCGCGATAGATTGATCTCCTCCTTGATAGCCTGGTACTACAGGAACGCCATACTTACGCATTATCTCCTTTGCGTTTGATTTAGAACCCATCGAGCGGATCGCATGCACGTTAGGACCGATAAAGATTATCCCCGCCTCTTGACACCGAGCAGCAAACTTGGCATTTTCAGAAAGAAATCCATAGCCTGGATGTATGGCATCGGCATTTGCAGCGATAGCCACTTCTATTAATCTTTCGATATTGAGGTAAGATTGCGCGACTTCGCTTGGCCCCAAATACATAGCTTCATCGGCTGACTTAACGTGCAAAGCATCTCTATCCGCGTCAGAATACACGGCAACGGATGCAATCCCCATTTCTCTGCATGTGCGAGTTATGCGCACTGCTATTTCCCCACGATTGGCTATTAAGATTTTATGTATTGACATGATGTATAACTATTTTATTTTCGGTCGATAGCATTCAATAATAAATGTGACGGTATGGGTATTTTCTTTGTACGCAGAAATTCGCCAAGTGTTTTGGCCTGACCATCCATTTTTGCATTTGCTGCTACTCCGTCCTCTAGAAAACCTCTAATGTAAAAATTAAGACCTAACACATTAGAAAATACATGGCGTTCGACTTCGAACGAGTCAGTCTCAGGCAAAAGTTCTTTAAACTTTTCAATCGTTAACCATTCCGATAAATAGGCAAAAGAATCTATAGATTTGGCCCATATACCTAGATTAGCATTTCCACCTTTATCTCCAGATCTTGCCGCATATAACTCACCAATGCAAGCCCACTGCAGGGCGTGGTCTTTACCAAAATTCGGGTTAACTTGTTGACGCTTATCGATATAATCACTCTTGTAGCCGTAGGTTTCATTTACCTCTATTATATGATCATTGACGAATACCCTTTGCGTTAACAAGTGCTTATCTACCAATGACGGAAAATGAACGATACGAGGTGTCGCTGCGCCAGGTGCATTTGCCATACACCATCCGGGAGGGGCACAAAGTGCCAATTCCACCATTTTTGAAGTAAATAATTTACCCGCTTTGTCTGGATCCTTATCGATTACCGAAAAACGCAAAGTGGAAAACGCTTCTTCATTGCAACGAGGTTCTGGATTTTTATTTTCAAAAAATTCAATGGTCAGTTTTTCAAAAATATCAGTACCACCCACATTTTTCACGAAGAGTTCTTTCAGAATTGATACTTTTTTTTGAATATCCAAACCTGTTAAATATAAGGTCATAGTATTGTGAAAACCTCCCATACAATTGGCCGTTACTTTGGCCGAATCAGTGGCAGCTGAGCCCTTTACGCCTGTTATGCTCACTTGATTCAGTGCCAATTGGTTGAGTTCAATCGTGTCAAAATGAGCCACCACGTCAGGTGTAATGTAGGCAGGTGACTGAATCTCATACATCAATTGAGACGTAACCGTGCCAATGGTGATGTTGCCACCAGTTCCTTGATGTTTACTAATCACAACAGAGCCATCGCGGTGTATATCTGCAAAAGGAAACCCCATATTATGATAACTGTCTATTTCATCAACAAATGAATAATTCCCACCTACGGCTTGACCGCTGCATTCAATAACGTGACCTGCAACGGCAGCGCTGGCTAACGCATCCCAATCGTTTCGATGCCAATCAAAAGCATACGCCGCAGGTGCCATCACTAGGGAGGTATCAGCTACGCGTCCAGTCACGACAATATCCGCGCCTTGCCGGAGCGCCTCTACAATTCCCCAACAGCCCAGATAAGCGTTCGCGGATAATGGCAGCATACCTGAATCTTGCATAACCACGCCTGAGTCTGTATGTTTCAAGGGAATATCGGACAATCGAGGCATCAGATCATCCCCTTCTATAAAGGCAATGACAGGAGATAACTGTAACTTCGTGGCAAGTTCTTGAAGAGATTTAGCAAGAGAAGAAGGATTTAGCCCCCCAGCATTTGCGATTACTTTGACGCGGCGATCAAGACATTCTGCCATGACATGTTGAATTTGTTGCAGAAATGTCAAGGCAAATCCATGATTCGCATTTTTCATTTTGGACTTATACAAAATCGCCATAGTCAATTCGGCTAGATAATCTCCAGTCAAAAAGTCTACCTCACCACCCTTTAGCATTTCTTGCATTGCAGAGAATCGGTCACCATAAAAGCCTGAAATATTGGCCACTCTAATGACATCTTTGTACAAATGTTTTTCCATCTTTTGGGTGTATAAAAACTATTTAATTGATCAAATATTACATTCTGAAAACGCCGAATGATTTACTTCCTACAATGGGTTGGCTGTAAATGATGGCAAGGCTACATCCTAAATAAGCACGCGTATCTCTTGGATCTATGACACCATCATCCCATACATTTGAAGTAGAATGCCAAGAAGATGATGACTTGTTCATATCCTGAATTAAGGCATCTTTCATTGCTTGGCCAAAAGCCTCGTTATATTCTCTGCCTTGTGATTCTGCAGAGGCTCGTTGGACAATCTCTAATGTGCCCGCCAATTGCTCAGCCCCCATAACGGCCAATTGAGCTTGCGGATACGTATATAAAAATCTAGGCTCAAAAGATCGTCCATTCATACCGTAGTTACCTGCGCCATAGCTATTGCCGACCATCAATGTAATCGTAGGTAATTGGCACGTCGAAACGGCATGTATTAAGTTGGCACCATGTTTTATGATACCCCCCTCCTCATATTCACGCCCTACCATAAAGCCAGTGGTATTTTGGAGATAAATAAGTGGGATACCATTTCGTGTACAAAGCTGGATAAATTGAGCCCCCTTATTCGCTGATTCAGAAAAGATAACCCCTTGATTGCCCAAAATTCCAATGGGGTATCCATGAATCTTCGCCCATCCACAGACGAGGGTAGCGCCATAGTCGGGTTTGAATTCGTCAAATAAAGATCCATCCACGATACGTATAATTAACTCTCGAATATCAAATGGGGTCTTTGGGTTGGGGGGAATGATGCCAAGCAACTCTTCTGCATCAAATTTGGGCTCATCAACTTTTTCTGGAATTAGGGTTGGCGCTTCTGTTCGGATGTGCGACATTATCATTCTCGCTAGACGTATTCCTTCATATTCATCCTCGGCCATATAATCAGCCACCCCTGAGATCGTTGCGTGCATTTTTGCTCCTCCAAGGCTCTCATCATCGACTTCTTCACCAGTGGCCATTTTGACAAGCGGTGGGCCTGCTAAAAATACTTTAGCATTGTCTCGAACAAAAATACTATAGTCGGACATTCCAGGAATGTATGCTCCACCGGCAGTAGCGTTACCAAAAACCACGGAAATACTGGTCAACCCCATAGCAGAACGCCTAGAAAGTTCTCGAAAAGTTTCTCCGCCTGAATTAAATATTTTCGATTGATCCGGAAGATAAGCTCCGCCACTCTCAACAAGATTAATCACGGGCAATCGGTTGATACGCACTATTTCATTAAATCTCAAGCTCTTTTTCAAAGTGGGTTCATCCGTAGATCCTCCTTTGCGCGTACCCACATTCGCCGAAACGGCGCAAAGCTTGCCCATTACTAAACCAACCCCACATATCAAAGTGCCCCCCGGTCCAAAACCACTTTCTGCTAACATTCCCGATAAGGGTGAAAATTCTAGAAATGGACTATCTTCATCTAAAACTAAGTCGATACGTTCGCGAGCTAACAATTTCCCATTCTTCCTTGCCTTTTCTATGTGGCTGTTGCTTCCTTGAAATCTTGATTCGGTAAGATGCTTTTCTAATAGCCTGATCCATTCATGCATACCTGCACGGTTCTCAGCAAATTGTGTTGATTGGGTGGAGATCTTTGATGTAAACATGATATATTTAAATCGTATTGAGTTGATAAATGGATGTTTGAAACGCAGCGCCTATCATATCTTCGATCTTACTTTGACAATGACGTTCAAGAGCCTGAATACCTTTGTCTGTAAAATGAGGAATTAGAATGGACCAAATCACTTTGGTCGCTTCGGCTTTTTTATTTGGCCATACCTGCTGCTGAGCTAACCAATAAAAACCGGTCATCCAACTTAAAAATGCTAGTTGATGATACATGCCGGGCACTGTCTCAGGCTTCATATTGCCCAATTGGATAGAAAAAGCAATAATTCTTTTGAAGTCTTCGATACTTCGTTCTGCCAATTGCTCAAATTCACGTCGAATAAAGGGTATCCGCAAGACGTGTGCATCCAAAAAAATAAATGAATACTGCTGTTGAATAGTATACATGGTATGCAGCTCGGCCTCTATGTTAGTAAAGGAAGGAAAGATCAAAGTCTTATTTCGGCTTTCTGCAAATACCGCCCACATCTGCTCAACAATTGAGAATAGAATAGCCTCTTTCTCCTTATAGTGATAGGCTAGATTCCCTCTGCTTATATCAACTGATTTAGCAATGTCGTGCATATTCACTGAGCCATACCCTTGAACATTAAACAGTTCGGTTGCTTTCGCTAAGATTAATTCCTTCGTATTGACTGACATTAAACCAAATGTACTAATAATTAGAACATTTGTACTAAATATTTATAATGCGCTCAAAATTTACGTTTGGTCTTTTATCAAGGCGAAAAATTAGAGACCTGTCGCCTAGAAACGCGATACCAACTACCGACACAATTATTTCAATTCCCAAAATGACGGATCGTATTTTTGATCTACCGAAATATCAGTTAGTTTTAATCGATCGCGATCGCCAGAAAGCTTCAGCCCACCGTATGTTTGATAATCTCGCCAAGGCAACTGAAAACGAGGCAAAGAGTCTTCACGAGTAACGTAATAATCCCATTGACTGACTAAATAGCTTGTTGGGTCAATATAGATATGATACTTATTCTCTGGAGTGACTCCGATATTTTCGAAACTGATCATGATAAGCTCATGCACTTGTCCGGTCAAGGTACTGTCCTGACCTGCATATTTTAACGTGACGCCGCTATCTTTCAATTTAAAAGGCATCACAAGCCAGTAACTGTCGTTAATCCAAATTTCTTGTGCAGATTGGAGATATTTAGAGAGCGTATCTGGATGACTTACCAATTCGCCATTGATAGAAACTTGACCTTTTTTATCCTTAAGATCTATGATCATGATGGTGCTATCCTGAGGAATGTCAATACGGCAACGTTCATTCCATTTGTCCCATGTCAAGATACGCCGACCCAAAAAGTTCCATCTTAAATTACGCGTT
Source organism: uncultured Saprospiraceae bacterium (assembly GCA_964616755.1). Taxonomy (GTDB): domain Bacteria; phylum Bacteroidota; class Bacteroidia; order Chitinophagales; family Saprospiraceae; genus CAYNFR01. The sequence goes on from CAZTSI010000042.1 coordinate 8,222, forward strand.
TGATCCCATGCCGTACGACCACCCATTGCTACCATCACACTGTCCGCTAAAGCTATGGCCTTAGCATCCGAGTCAGTTACGTTAAATCCAATGGCATAAGGATTCGTTTCTTGTAGAGTATCTGTTAACGTTGGTCGACAAGAAAAAATACTGACCAATAAAAGTGCGTAATAAAACTGTCTCATGAAGCAGGAAGATTTTTGCTAATATGGTGAAAAATTCCCCTTTTATGGGGATTGCGACAAAATTATACTTCTATATCTTTGACTAAGATTAGAAATTGACTCGCTCATTAACCAAAAAGGCAGTGAACAATCTGCCGTTCTAGGATTAAGCAATGATTATAGTTTCGACTATTGCTTAATCCTTTTTCATTTTAGAATCATTTATTTTGCATCGTTTTTCTCAAAATGATTCTATGCAATATCTTACACCAATAATAGATCGAGCCATCTTTTTTGATAATCCAGAATTTTCTGGAGCTCAAATTAGTCCTGATGGTCAATATATTTCTTTTCTTAAACCTTATGAAGGTGTAAGAAATATTTGGATGATCAATAAGAATCAAAGTTTTGATAAAGCCGTTCCTGCGACAAGTGAAACCCATCGGCCTATCTCACAATACTATTGGTCGCGAGATAGCAACTTTCTGTTGTATGAACAGGACAATGGCGGGGATGAAAATTATCATATCTATGCCGTAAGAGTCGATGAAATATCACAAGATAGGCTACCTATTGCTAAAGATCTAACGCCCTTTGATCAAGTGCGAGCTATACTCATCAAACGATCGAAATTGGATCATCAAAAGCTGCTCGTGGGCATCAACAACCGTGATCCTAGATGGCATGATCTCTATGAAATACAGCTAGAGAGCGGAGAAATCAAACTATTATTTGAAAACACCTTACAGTTAAGTGAATATCATTTAGATGAAAAAGATCAATTGAGCTTAGGTTCAAGGAGTCTGACAGATGGCAGTACCGAATTATTGCAACTTTCAGCCACTGGTGCGGAGAGATGTTATCTATCGAGCGCCGAGGAATCTTATGCTGTGATCCGATTTAAGAATAAGCAGCAAGTCTATATGGCGACTAATGTTGGAGACAGAAACTTAGTCAGCTTAGCAGAGTTTGATTTTATTAACCTAACAGAGACCATTTTAGAATCAGACCCAGAAGGAGAAGTAGACCTTTCCAACATTAGTTATTCTGATGTTGACGACAAGATCGTTGCCACCAGCTATACAGGCGCTAAAAATCGCATTTATTGGAAGGAGGAGCGATACAGCCGTGACTATGCCCATTTGTGCGAAGTATTAGACGCTGAGGAAATTAGTTTTACAAGTGGTACAAGTGACGAACAAGAATGGATTGTGTATAAAGGCAGCGATGTGGACCCTGGCGCGGCTTATTATTTCAATCGCACCACACGGGAACTTAGATTTCTCTTTAGACCCAGACCGGAGCTCCCTGTTGAGGCTTTATGTGAGATGAAAGCCGTGAGATACGATTCTATTGATCAACTAAGTATACCCGCCTACATCACGCAACCTCGAATTAGTACCTCGGAGCTTGCACCAGCGATCCTTCTTGTTCATGGGGGTCCTTGGGCTCGAGATTATTGGGGATATAATTCATGGGTTCAGTTTTTGGCCAATAGGGGCTATGTAGTCGTTCAAATAAACTTTCGTGGATCTACAGGTTACGGCAAATCATTTCTAAACGCAGGTAATTTGGAATGGGGTCGGCGAATGCAAGATGATATATCGGCTGCTGCACACTTTCTGATAGACAACAAACTTGCCCATCCAGACAAAATCGGTATAATGGGTGGCTCCTATGGTGGCTATGCCACATTGGCTGGCCTTGCCTTTACTCCAGATATGTATGCTTGTGGTGTATGCATCGTTGGCCCCAGCAATTTATTTACTTTATTGGAGAGCATTCCTCCTTACTGGGAGAGTGCACGCGAAATGTTTCATAACAAAATGGGCAATCCCAATACCGAAGAAGGCAAAAAACTCTTGAAAGAGAGATCACCTCTGTTTCATAGCCTATCGATTAAAGCACCACTCCTTGTAGCACAAGGGAATAATGATCCTAGGGTCAAAACTGCCGAATCAGAACAAATAGTTCGAGCCATGAGAGATCATCAGCTAGCTGTAGAATACTTAAATTTCCCTGATGAAGGTCATGGATTTGCCAACCCCCAAAATAATATGGCGTTTCTTGCTGTCGCAGAGCGTTTTTTGAGTAAGCATCTCGGTGGTCGATTTCAAGAAGAAATACCAGAGAACTTGCAGGATATTTTAAGTAAGGTGATCATGGATATATACAAAATCTAGATGAACAGTGGACTGTCATCATCAGAAAAATTCACTCTTCGACGGTGTAAACGAGAAATCGACGGCGCTTAAAGGATTAATGAATGCGTTGAAGATATGGCATGCAAAAATGCCAAAGCACTATGCCCCCGCACACCGCAACATTTAAAGAATGTTTTGTTCCAAATTGCGGCAACTCGATCAAGCCATCTAACATCGGCAACACTTGATCTGAAATACCCTCTACCTCGTTGCCGAATATGAGCGCATAGCGATGCTCGAGTGACACTTGAAAGTCTTGTAATGAGATCGAATGCGTCGTTTGTTCGATACCAATTATCAGGAAATCATCTTGTTTACATTGTTGGACAGCTTGACATATATCGAACTCATATTTCCATGATACGCTCAGATTGGCACCAATAGCCGTCTTGAGAATTTCCTTATGGGGTGGTGTCGCGGTAATCCCACATAGCACGACTTCGTGGATTCGAAAAGCATCGGCCGTTCTAAAAAAGCTCCCTACATTCATTGCTGAGCGAATATTATCTAGGATGATGACGACAGGAATCTTTGGCGTCTGAGCAAATTCATTAACTGATAATCGGTGTAGATCATCAAGGCTTTTCTTTTGCAACATTTATGTTAATTCATTCTTCAGGACACTGACTTCTTTAAATATCCTCGCTGCTTTTACAAATGCCACAAATATTGGATGAGGAATTTCTACCCTACTCTTTAATTCAGGATGAAATTGAACCCCAATAAAAAATGGATGATGTTTGACTTCAATGATTTCAACCAAATTATTTTCAATATTTTTTCCACTTGCAGTCATTCCATACGCCTCCATTTTGTCAAGGTATAGGTTGTTAAACTCAAAGCGGTGACGATGACGTTCTGAAATCTGGCTGGTCTGATACATGTCAAATGCTAAGGTATCAGGTCTAACATAACAATTATAAGCACCCAAACGCATGGTGCCCCCTTTGGCCGTTACCTTTCGCTGATTATCCATAAGATCGATAACTTTATGTTTAGCGTCAGGATTCACTTCAGAAGAATATACATCTTCGAGCCCTACTACATTTCTAAAAAATTCGACGACCGCACACTGCATACCCAAACAGATGCCAAAGAAAGGAATATTGTTTTCTCTGGCATATTGAACAGCCTTAATCTTTCCTTCAATGCCTCTATCGCCAAAGCCGGGTGCAATAAGAATGCCATGAAGCTTATGTATCTCTAGAGGCAAATTACTATCGTCAAGGTTTTCAGAATGGATAGGAATAACATTTACACGTACTTCGTTTTCAGCGCCAGCGTGTATAAACGCCTCATATATAGATTTATACGCATCTGGCAATTCATTATATTTGCCAATCAAGGCAATATTTACTTCTGATTTGGGGTATTTGTATCTTATCAGAAATTCATTCCACTTCTCCATTTGCGGAGAATGCTTCGGTTCTAACTTAAGATGTTTTATCGCTATTTGATCAAGCTTTTCTTGCTGCATCAGCAGCGGTACTCTATAGATTGTATCTGCGTCGATAGCTTCAATAACATGTGACTTCTGGACATTACAAAAAAGCGCCAATTTCTCTTTAATCTCCTCTGATATAGGATGCTCGGTACGACACACCAGGACATCAGGAATAATACCTGCCATTTGTAACTCTTTGACGCTGTGCTGAGTAGGTTTACTCTTATGTTCCCCTGCTGCCGACAGATAAGGGATGAGCGTCAAGTGAATGACAAGACAATTTCTTTTACCCAGTTCATTTTTAAGTTGGCGAAGTGCTTCGAGATATGGCAATGACTCAATATCTCCTACTGTTCCCCCAAGCTCAGTAATGATGAGATCGTAATCGCCATTGGTCTCTAAAAGTCTCACGCGACGCTTTATTTCGTCTGTAATATGAGGAATGACTTGAACCGTTTTGCCAAGATAGGCTCCTTGTCGCTCTTTATTTATAACCGTTTGATAAATTTTTCCTGTCGTAACATTATTATTTTGCGAGGTGGATATATTGAGAAATCGCTCGTAATGTCCCAAATCCAAATCCGTCTCTGCCCCGTCATCCGTCACAAAACACTCGCCATGTTCATAAGGATTCAGTGTACCGGGGTCTACGTTAATGTAGGGGTCAAACTTTTGGATAGTAACTTTTAATCCTCTGGATTGCAGGAGTTTAGCTAAAGAAGCAGAAATTATGCCTTTGCCCAATGAGGATGTGACACCACCCGTAACGAATATAAACTTTGCCATGCGGTTTATTTACGGGATACAAAGGTAGGAAAAAGCCTCGCTTAAGAAATAGTCTTTAGAAGATTTACAACGTCGTGATGATAGAGTGCAAATTCTAAAGAGATAAGAAGCCTTAAAAAAAAATAATATCCCTTCTGTTTCATACACAACTTAATATTGGCTTAACATACGTAAAATTACCTTTGCTGCAATCATGAACCTTGTGACAAGAGCAATACCGCATGCCTTTTTTTGCAGCCCTAAATGGCGAGGAACCTTCTTAGGTCATATGCCAAAGGAGGTTCTACGAAAAATTTTGTGTTTTTGCGATTTTGCCAACTATTCTACTAAACTTAGCAAAGTGCTTAATAGTGATCATAAAAATTACCCAACAGCAAGCTTTGGTAGTATATTGCCGACTAATTTTGAGATTTTTTACATGATCGTCTATCTACCTTTTCTTCACAGGCATCTAGTCCGTTTTAATCGATAGTATATGAAGGTGGGCATTTTTGAGTTAGTGCAGATATTTGGCTCATTAGCATTTTTCATTTTTGGCATGAAGATGATGAGTGAAGGTATTCAACGAGCTGCCGGAAATCAAATGAGATCGATCTTGGCTACGATGACCAAGAATAAATATCTGGGTGTACTTACAGGATTTATAATCACCGCTTTAGTCCAATCCTCTTCGGCCACGACGGTCATGACGGTGAGCTTTGTCAATGCAGGCTTATTGAGTCTTGTACAATCGGCTGGGGTGATGATGGGAGCTAATATAGGTACTACGATAACAGGCTGGTTGATTTCGATTTTAGGCTTTAAGGTCAATTTGAGTATATACTCTATCCCTTTGTTTGCTATTGGTTTGCCTCTGCTTTTTACAACGCGTGGCAAACTGAAGTATTGGGGGGAATTTGTGATAGGATTTTCAATTCTTTTCTTAGGTTTAAGCTATCTCAAATCGTCCGTCCCTGATTTAAAGAATGGTACAGAAGCATTATCATGGCTCAGTGATTTTTCTAATTGGGGTATATTCTCGCGAATTTTTTTCGTCTTAGTTGGCGCTTTGGTGACGATTATTGTCCAGTCCTCTAGTGCTGCCATGGCGGTAACACTCACGATGTGCTCACAAGGTTGGATACCTTTTGAGATAGCTGCCGCCATGATATTGGGTGAAAATATCGGCACGACCATCACGGCTGAATTAGCCTCCTTGGTTGGCAATACGAATGCAAAGAGATCCGCACGAATTCATTCTATGTTTAATCTAATAGGCGTAAGTTGGATGATATTCTTGCTGCCAGTTATTTTGCCTTTTTTAAGTAATTTGGTCCAATCATGGTTAAATATCGAAAACCCGTTCACAAGCGCCAAAGACATGCCAATAGCGTTATCGGCTTTTCATACTTTTTTCAATTTGACCAATGTGTTATTGTTACTTCCCTTTGTGAATATATTGGTAAGGCTCGCAGAAAGATCAGTTAAATCAAACCTCGACTCTGACGACGATATAGGTATCAAATTTATCAAGAATAGTGGCCTAACACCTGAATTAGCCATAACAGAATTGCATAGAGAGACGGCGCATTTTGGTGAGATAACCTCTCGCCAAAACAAATTTTTTACGAAACTTCTAAATGAGTTCGCGCCTAAAAAACAGGTGAAACTCATTAAGAAAATGAAAAAATTTGAGGAAATCTCTGATCAATTAGAAATAGAAATTACTCAGTATATCACAAAGCTAGGCAGTAACGAACTAACATTTGAGACGAGTGTTAAGTTAAGAAGCTTTGTTAATATCTGCAATGACTTAGAGCGAGTGGGTGATATGTATTACCAAATAGCTTCGATTTATGAAAAAAAGATCGAAGATGGCAACTACTTCCTTCCAGAGCAACGCGATGGCATCAACCAAATGATCGTCCTTATAGATGAGGCCTTCGCAGAAATGAACATCAACCTGAATAAGTTAGACTATCGCAATGTCTCCATTGTCAAAGCCCTTGAAATAGAGGATAAAATCAACAAAAAGCGGGATGAATTAAAAGATCATAATTTAACTCGCTTAGGGGATGCGGATTATGATGTGCGTGCTTCGATGACGTATAATAATATTTTCTCGCTCCTCGAAAAAGTTGGCGATCACATAAGCAATGTGCAAGAATCAATCGTCGGTATGATTTAAGCAGCGCGTGGCCGCGGATGAAAAGCTTAAAAACGCTCTAAGACTAATAACTCAAACTTCAAAAAAATTTTGACGGGAATTTAAGAGGCTCACGCTCTTGCTTGTTGCCAAAAAATCAATATGCGATTGCGCTTGAGGTCTACGATCATGTAATCAGCATTCAATGCACTTACACTAAGTATGCCCCTAATATCCTTTTTATGATATTGTTTGTCAAGGTATTGCCTGATATCAAGGGACTTTACTGGGCTGTTCTGAATAGTTACTGACCCTAGCTTAATATCTTTAGACGCATAAGGTTCGTATTGATTGGAGAGGTATAAGGCATTCACATTAGCCCCTGTGTCCAAGATGCAACGGATTGGTTTGCCGTCCACCTCTGCTGATACAATCAAGGATTCATCAGAAAGCACTTCTACAGGGAGACTTACCATTCGGTACTTTCGATCCATATCTACCTTGATACCTCTATCATTCAGACTGTAGTGAATCACGTTATTTTTAAAATCTATACTGAGACTTCCTTCTGAAAAATAACTCCATCCCAAAATGCCGTCTATTTTTATAGACATCGCACCGACCAAGGGATCTAAATCTAGCGCATAAACATCCACCTCGGCAATGGCCAAATCTGCGATTTGAAGATGTTTTATTCGTAATATATCTGCCTTTTGTTCCGCTTCGACAGTAGCAAATTGATAAAGTCCCGTCGTAGGTTTTTGATTTAAAATGATCTCTGCGCAACCCGTATCAAATATATAATTGCCACGTAATCCGTCCACCACTACCTCCACCACCATCAAGCCAGAATGCATGGCAAAAGGAATACTTGCCTCCGTCCCCATGATTCTACCAGCTGTCAATTGATGGCTATTTAGCATACAAAGTACACTAAAACACACCGCAAACAACTGTATGATATACCTCATTAACAACGATTTACGTCCCAATGTAAACTTAATGTTAACAATTGTCAAATTTTGATAACATTAAATTCATATTAAGCATCGAATAGTTCATTTTCGACTATATCTCTATTACTTTTTGTCAGCTTATTTAAGAGTACATAGACCGATACGCACTACCAAATACAATATCATACTTATAAAATGCTCAAATGGCCATTAAAGGAGCTGTGACTAAAGATTATAAATGAATCAATTAATATGTCAGCATAAATAGGGATGAAGTACGCCAAGCTAATCTGAATACTAATTACGCTTAGATGTTGCTAGCAGGTAAAAAGCAGCAATGGCAACACAACTTTGTTGGTAGACGTACAGGTTTAGACAGATTGCATACGCTTAAGATGCTTAGATACATCAACTACTCTTAGTACTTAAATGATTTCTCGAAACCGAATTATAGCGGATTACAATAGGTATAATAAGATTGAGGCATCAAAAATATTTGTCATAGCTAATGCAATCTTTACAATAAACCCTAAATATTAGAGACTTCTAGACAAGACATTTTCAAATCAATACTTGAGAATCTAGTCTCGCACGACATTAGTTCTTTTGATGGCAAAAAGCTCAGAATATTCTTGAACCATACGGCTCCAAGAATAATGATTTTGAGTATAAAACCTTGCTTTATTGCCAAATTCAACCAATTCCGTTCTGTGCGCGAAGATTGACAATAATTGCGATATCCAATCTGATGTATTGCTGGATTCACAAAAAATACCGTTTTGTCCATGTACTATTGCATCGGTTATACCTTCAATAGGCGAGACTACGACAAGTTTATTTTGTATCGAAGCTTCTAATGCTACAAGCCCAAAGCCTTCTGCATCACCATCTACGCTGATATTTGGCATGACTACGCAGGTAGCTAAATGCAATAGGGCAAGCTTATCTTCTTCACTGACTGCACCCAAATATCTAAATGTATGGGCACATTTGGGATTTGACATAAATCTTCGTATTTCATTACCATCACTAGGTAACCCAAAAAACAAGGATATTCGCGATTTAATTGCGGGCGGAAATAGATTGAATATGAATTCGCGCACACTATAAGCACGCCCACCTGGCCCTATCAAGACAAAGATCGCTTGGTCAGAAATTTTTGGCATGACTGAACGCACAAACCAACTGAACCCCTTTCGACTTACAAGCCGGCCTAATCCTATTATAATGCTCCTAGGATCATCGGGACTGAGACCTAACCAATGATAAATTGCATTTCTCCGTATAGTACTCATGGGGCCACAGACTTGTGAATTGGAAACTCCATTTTTGATAACGGATAAATGATCTCTTTTCAATCCTATTTGCAAGGCCCTTCCTTTTGTAAATTCACTAACACAAACGACATGAGCATATTTATTAAGTAGTCTACATATATTCCGTCTGTATATACTCGATGGAAAGACTACATCCAATCCATGTAGTGTAGCTATAACCCTAAATTCCTTTGAAAGATGAACTAGCCAAGGACAAAGAAATACGGTTAGTCCATCAATCAAATGTATCAATTTGCAATTAGGATTATTCGACAATATTTTCTTAACTCTAGATCTCAGTTTAATAAAATATATCACTTTTGATTCATTTACCATCGGAGCAATCACGTGCACATTAGCAACTCGACCGATACCTTTGACTAACTCCTCGCTCATTTTTTGCATGCCACCAATCGAAGGAGGGTACTTATGCGTTATAAATAATATTTCCATTTTGGAATGCTCTTATAGATAAAATAGATGAAAACACTTAACGATATGAAGCTTAGCTGCCTTGCTCGTCGAATAACAGAAACCGTTAACCAGATATGTCCTGACGTAATATTCAATAGTTGAAGCATGGTCATATTGCCATATTCTTCAACCCCCAATTGCAACGGAACAAAGGCGCCCAAGCTTTTAAATAGTACTAGACCATATTCAAAGACCATTGCATCAAAGAAATCAATGGGTACATCTAATACAGACAAAATAACATAAAACTCAACGGCTCCAAAGATCCAATGCAACAATGAAAAAACGAAAGCAATCCAGCATTCTCTTGGGCTAGAATGCCAAGTCTGTTGCATTTTAACGAATGCTGTATACCAATACTCTATCCATCCGTGTACCTTCTCTTCGCCGAAAATGGGCGAGAATATGTAAAGGCCAACCGAACCAATATATTTAAAAACATAGATACTCGCAATTAAAAAAGCAACTATACTCATGCTACAACCCCAAATTGCCGAAGGCGATAGTCGCCCAATAAATGACCATAAGGTAAATACGGCTATAAAAATAAATGCTGCTATTAGGATCATTCTAGACATCAAAAGAGAGGAAGCAATCTTCGCTTCACGATTCTCCTCTGAGCGCAATAGTGACAGTTTAAATAATTCACCCCCCACTACATTGGCGGGCGTAATTAATGAAATTGTTTCACCAAGCAATCTCAAGTTAAATAGAGTAAAAATATTGGTAAAAAAAGAGTTTTCGTTTCTTTCATCCCTGCTATATAGCAATTCCCTCCATGCAATCGTTGCACATAAATAAGAGCATCCGCATGTACAGAGAATTACAAAGAAATATGCACCAAAATCAGTGACTTCGCGACAAACTGCTTGCCAATTTGTTTGATGAAAATAATAGAAAAGAAAACTACCAAAAACCAAGACAAACAGCAGACTTATAATTCTATTTGAAAGCATATTGGATAGCTCTGTTTCGATACTTTAGATTTTTACTCCTTTTTATAGGAGCGGAGGAAGATAATTCGCTAATTATGTCAAAATATTCATCTGCCAATAGACTCCAGTCGTGACTTCGAGCAAATTGATCTGCATTTTTCTTTATAATTTCCTTTAGAAAAGGAGACTCTTCCAATAAGGATATTTTTCTCAAGTAATCTTGTGGAGAATCTGGAATAGCTAAAAAGCCGTTGATACCATGTTGAATTAAACTCGGATTACTACCTCCATTAGCCGCAATACAAGGAAGGCCACAAGCCATGGCTTCCAATAAAACATTGCCGAATGTCTCGGTAATTGAAGGAAATAGAAAATAATCACAACTTTGGTAGATACTGGCTAAGCCGTGATGGTCTAACTCACCTAGAAACTGTGCTTTAGGCATCTCCTTGACCATGACATTCATTGCAACACCATCACCAGCGATAATAAGATCATACGGCAAATTGTACTTTTCAATGACCGAATAAATACCTATCAAGGTTTTAAGGTTCTTTTCCCAAACAAGGCGGCTGACAAAGAGCAATTTTAATCGACCGTTTTCTTGTTGAATATTGAGATAATTTGGGCGCACCTCAGACACACAAAAGACGGACAAGTCAACACCTCTTGCCCAATGTACGCATTGCCCGACATCAAAATTTCGGGCTTTTAGTTCCATCATAATTGCCTTCGAAGGAATTAAAACCTTATGACAACGACTATAGAAGGAGCGCGAAGAGCGAACGATCATTCTCTCGACCATACCCGTAATAATCGCCAAATTATGAGTATAGTACTTAACATAGGACATAAAGTGTGTGTGATAGATAGAAAGTACAGGTATACCATGTTTCTCAGCATATTTTAGCGCTAGAAAACCAATCGGCGAAGGTGTAGATATATGTATAACATTTGGTTTATAATCATCAAGCCGTTGTTTTAATCGACGATTACTAAAAATGGGGGTTGCCATTCTATAAGTATTATTGATAGGCAATGATATTGATGGAGTAACAATTACTTCATTAGGAGCTACACTAAAATCAGTATCCCCACATATAAATAAAAACTCAAATCGATTGCTATCTATTCTATCTATAAGTTGAAACATAGTCCTATTTGCTCCGTCGAAACCTCTAATTAATACATCCGCAAAAAAAGCCACTTTAATCTTTTGCATTCCAACTATTTAATTCTCAAAGGTCATCGTCAAATGAAAAGTATATGTTACCACTATGTTAGATAAATGCCTTTATAAAGTCATCAAATTGTGAACTGATTACACCTGAGTTAGCTTTGAGTTAAAATACAATGTCTTAATAGTAATTTATTTTTAATATGGGCTTCAAATTGATATATAAAGATGTAAACGATTGATTATGAATAGTATATATATTTAATATATAAATAACATATCTGATATTCTGATTTCATTTTCTAAAAGGAAATTGTGTTATGAATCAAAATTGTTACAAAAATGAAAATCGGACTTTATTTAATCACCACCTTATTAGGTATTTTTAGCTTGCCATATTTTGAAGTCATCGAGAATCGCAATTCACCATATTCAGAATTCGATGATAGTAACAACATCACTATTCTAAGTATTAATGTTTGGGGGTTACCAATTTGGTTGCCAAGAATGGATCAACAAAACAGATATGACAAAATTGCCTCTTCTGTACTCCAGCTAAGCCCCGATATTATTTGTGTACAAGAGGCGTTTGCTAAATCTTTCCGAAAAAAATTTCTGCCTAAAATTCCCAAGTCTTATTATACAAGCTCAGATTATACTTGCAATACCAATATTGTATGGCCCATTCAAAAGGATTGCTATGGCGGTTTAATGACCTTTTCTATCTATCCGGTGTTAAGTGAAACCTTTTATCAGTATCCAGTATGGCCTGGGATGAGAATAGAAGAAAAAATGGGGAAAAAGGGTTTTCTCGTCACCACCATTGCCATTGAGGATCGAGTAGTCAATATACTCAACACACATTTATATGCTGGCAATAAAGCAAAAGATGAACTTTTCAGGATGAAGCAAATCACGTATATGGATAGCATACTCAACAGTCTAACTAGTTTTCAACAAAATGAGTCTTTCTTAGTAGGAGATTTAAATATTAGTCATCCACAAGTGTCGGAATTATATTGTGCTGATTATTCTAGCGTGTATAATTTCATTCAGAATAACATGGGATTTAAGGATCCTGTAAATACTTTATCGAAAAATGACTTTACGATAGATCATAATAAGAACAGGTATACCCCTTCATCAGGTGCACTCGAAAAGCTAGATTATTGTTTATATAGATCAATATTCTCACCTACTTTTGTTTGGGAATCCTCTAAAACCTTATTTCAGGGACAGGAAGCGATATCGGATCATTTGGGTTGGATGAGCGTATTCACATTATCTACGCCTTTTGAATCTAGTGTTCAAAGTTCCGCCTTTGACCCCCACCGCAAAGAAGGATATCAGTCCCAAAAAAACGTGGTAAGCAATGATTAAAGGAAGGCTTTATTTGATATTGGGCGTTCACAAAGCCAAAACACTCTGACATTCATCAATCAGTTGCTAGAACGCGACTCCTCTACTCTTTTCTAGTATTTGCTCCGTTTTAATGGTTTTTTTTCATATATTTAAGCCCTAACATTAATCATAAAAATATGGCCACATTTACGATCAACGTCAACAACAAGAAAGAACAAGTGGACGTCGCCCCAAATACTCCTTTATTATGGGTGCTTCGAGACCATCTTAATCTTGTGGGCACAAAATATGGTTGCGGTGTGTCGATGTGCGGCGCCTGCACTGTCCACCTCAATAATTCGGCGGTAAGAGCGTGCCAAGTGCCCATCTCGGCAGTAGAGGACAAATCTATTACGACCATAGAAGGCCTGTCAAAGAACGGAGATCATCCATTGCAAAAAGCGTGGCTAGAGGTGGATGTGCCACAATGCGGCTATTGTCAGGCGGGTCAGATAATGAACGCGGCGGCCTTATTAGCGCAAAACAAGAATCCATCCGACGAAGAAATCGATGCCGCCATGACAGGAAACATCTGCCGTTGTGGAACGTATATAAGAATCAAACAAGCCATTAAAATAGCCGCCAACAGCTAAAAATATACATTATGACTCTCTTAAAAACACAATTCAACCGCCGTTCATTTGTCAAAGTAAGCGCTGCCACGGGTGGAGGAATGCTGATTGGATTTAGCTGGCTCGCTGGATGTACTCCAAAGGAGCAGGTGCAAGTCGGTATACCAGAGGAATGGTTTGACATCAACGGATATATTAAAATAGGGGATACTGGACTTGTAACAATCTATTCACCGAACCCTGAAATAGGTCAAAATGTGCGCACGTCTATGCCGATGATCGTGGCAGAAGAGCTTGATGTGGATTGGAAAAATGTTGTTGTGGAGCAAGCACCTCTGAACACAGGTTTTTACCAAAATCAATTTGCTGGAGGCAGTTTGTCTATACGCTTGAGTTGGAATGCCCTTAGGATGGCAGGTGCTACTGGTCGCAGAATGTTGTTAGAAGCCGCAGCTAAAGAATGGGACGTAGCCGCCACAGAATTGGATGCTAAAAACGGGGTAATCACTGAAAAGAATGGCAAAAGAAGAATGGGCTATGGCGAGATAGCCTCAAAAGCTGTAAACATCGAAGTGCCCGAAGAAGTCGAACTTAAAAATATAAAAGACTTTCAATTAATAGGTACAAGTGTAAAAAATGTCGATAGCAAAAAAATAGTCACCGGCGAACCGCTTTTTGGTCTCGACTTCAAAAGAGATGGGATGAAATTAGCTATGATCGAGCATCCCCCGAGCTTTGGCATGAAGGTCAAAAGTTTTAATGAGAATGAGTTAAAAGCAATGGATGGCATCCAAGATGCATTTATTGTTGATGTATCTATAGCCGAACCTGAATGGTTTGATGTGAATGGATTCACTGACCTCATTGCGATAATCGGTGATTCTACCTGGCAACTAATGGAAGCCAAAAAGGCCTTAAAAGTAGATTGGGAAACCGTAGCTGCCCTTGAAAATGATCAGATACATGCCGAACAATTAGAGGCCGCAATGAAAAAAAGAGGGGGCGAAGACAGCCGAAAAGATGGGGATCCAGATGCTGCGTTCAAAAAAGCAAATAAGGTGATAGAGCGCACATACACCTCTCCATTTATGGCGCATAATTGCTTAGAACCAATGAATTTCTTTGCTCACGTCACAGACACCTCTGCCGAATTAATTGGCCCAACACAGACTCCCGAATCTTTAGAGAAATCGGTATCGAAGTTATTAGGCATGCCAATCGAAAATATAACCGTTAACATGACCCGCATGGGTGGTGGATTTGGGCGACGGCTATATGTGCATTTTGGTGTAGAGGCTGCGGCCATTTCGCGCAAACTCGGAGCGCCCGTGAAATTGATCTACACACGCGAAGATGATATGACACAAGGTACTTATCGCCCGAGATACGTGACGACCTACAAAGCAGGGCTTGACAAGGACAATAATTTGGTTGCCTTCTCCGTGAAAGGTGCAGGCTTACCTGAAGGACCAGTCTTTCCTGATCGCTTTCCGGCAGGAACCGTGGACAATTATTTGGGCGAAACGATCAGTGGGAACACGAATGTGACTACAGGAGCATGGCGCGCGCCAAAATCGCACTTCATCGCCGGCGCTGAGCAATCCTTTATTGATGAGGTCGCAGAGTTAGCCGGCAAAGATCCTATTGATTTTAGGTTAGAATTGTTTGAGCGTGCTAAGACTAATCCTGTGGGCAAAGCCTTTGACTACGATCCGGATCGATATGCAGGAGTATTAAAACTCGTCAAAGAAAAAGCAAACTGGGGACAGGCATCCCCGGGCGTATATAGAGGGGTGGCGGCTTACTATTGTCATTCGAGCTATGTGGCGCAAGTAGTAGATATCGTTTTAACGAATGGTCAACCCATAGTACAAAAAGTATGGTGCGCTGTAGATTGCGGCATTGTCATCAATAAGGATGCCGCTAAAAATATCATAGAAGGAGGTGTTATCGATGGCATCGGTCATGCCATGTATAGCAAACTCACCTTTGAAAATGGGGCTAGCATAGAAAAGAATTTTGATCAATATCAACTAATTCGCCATCATCAAGCACCTAAAGAAATAGAGGTTCATTTTGTTGAAAACGAGATTGACCCAACAGGACTTGGTGAGCCAGGTCTGCCACCAGCAGTAGGTGCGCTAGCAAATGCACTGTATAAAGCGACGGATAAAAGATATTATCATCAACCGTTTACTACAGCGGATCAAGGTGTTCAGCAGCCCACGATTATTGGGTGAGCTAACAGAGTTAGGGATAGTTCGATTAGGCTAAGAATTGCTACATAAGGCTTAGTATTAGGTATGCCTCCACAAGTAAAATTATCCATGGACTTTTCTTTGGTTAATTCGGCCATGAGTATATCTATAAATCCTGTCCATTGCCATCTTTTGTGTTCGATTTTTCGCCGCTATGACCACAAATGACACAGTTATTTTTGATAAATTAATAAAAAACAAATAGCCCTTTCAGATATTAACCGAAGCAAACTGCTCAGTTGGCAATAAAAAGCTCCCTTTGTTTATCAGCGTTTGCATGTATGTCGATAAAATCCAAATATGCTCGAGTGTCTTTAAGCTTTCTTTGCATGGCAAACAATTTTTGCCGCCACACGAAACTGGAGCTTTTTAAATTACTTTAAGCAAGCCAAATCCTATTTCTTTCAAGTTGTATGTAATTTCCGAAAACTGCAAAAAATAAAATTCTGAATAGTGTCAAAAGGCGTCTTATGGTAAACGGTTGTACATTTGATTTTCTCAAAAAACCTATGAAGTCGATCAGTCATAGTTGTTTCAGAATATTGTTTAATTTCTATTCCGCTACATTGAATCGGTCCTTGTTCAGAAAATGTTCCTATTACCAATACACCTGCAGGATGAATACTCTGTCGAGCAGTTTCCAAATAGTTTGTTATATCATGTTCGTCCGTCAAAAAGTGGAATGTAGCGCGGTCATGCCAAAAGTCATATTTCTCTGTCGGCTTGAAAGTTGCTGCATCTGTAATTATCCATTTAACATTATTCCCTTTGACGCCAAGTCGTTGTTTTGCTCTTCCAATAGCAACCGCTGAAATGTCGAGAACTGTAATGTCTTGGTAGCCCAAGTCCAGCAAATGGTCAACTAAAAAACTATCGCCACCGCCAATGTCAATTACTTTTGCATCTCTAGGCACGTCGAATTGTTTAAAGAAGTTCAAAGAAGTTACTGGTATCTGTTGAAACCAACTAACGTCTCTCATTTCTTTCGTCTGATAGATGGTTTCCCAATGTTCTCTGCGGTTAAAATTTCCCATTTCTTCTTTATACTTTATAGTTTTTTGTTTGTTCCGAAGCCTTTATTTGGTAAGGCATAAAATAAATAGTTACGCTACTGAAGGCAATTATAGAGTCCTTTTCGCAAATACGTCAATGTATAATCCCAAGACATAATGCTTAAGTGACAATAAGAAGCAAAATGGATACCTTGTAGCCGTCTACCTGTCCTCTTGGTGATATGATGCTCACTGTTCAAGGGATTCCGTGGTTAAGACTATGAGATGACGCCAATTATTCTTCAGATGAGCTGTATGTGGCATTGGATGCGTAGGTCAATATGCAGTCCTTTAGAGTATCAAGAAGATAGCTCACTATTTTTACCACCCCCGCATTCGACACACTATTGAAAAAGTGAAAAGGATCGCGGCACTTCGTTACTAA
Organism: uncultured Saprospiraceae bacterium; assembly: GCA_964616755.1. GTDB lineage: Bacteria > Bacteroidota > Bacteroidia > Chitinophagales > Saprospiraceae > CAYNFR01. The sequence continues at coordinate 25,471 of CAZTSI010000042.1, forward strand.
GGAATTCGGGAAGCGCCCTATATTTCAGCACCCCGATTCATCAAACAGCTTTATGGTAAAAACAGCAACAATATACTATGAAAAAGAAAGGATATCTATGCTCTACGGATCAATAAAAGGGAGCCAATCCCCTATCATATTATATGCTAAATTACATTATAGGCCTGCATATTCAGATAAATACTAACCTATATTCCAAGGTAGCTGACCACTTATCTGAAACGAAATTCAAATAACAAAAGAGACTCTTGATCCAATTCTCCATTAATCCTTAAATAATCTCTTTTGGCATCATCAAAGATAACCTGTAGAGTCTCATCCCCATTATATACCACGTCCTCATATAATGACATAAATCCCTCCCAATCAAAAAAAGATACAAATTGTCCTTCTGTCGCCGTTGGACTAATTGCAAATAAATCCCGAATCCATATTTTACTCGGGTCAAAACAAAATATTTTCTCTGATTCATCTCGCCGGTACAAATAGCATATGGCTTGATTCTTTCCGGCATATCCCAATAACAATTCATCACAAGTCATATATTGTAGCTTAGCTAATAATTCATTTTCGTTAAATTCGCTAGCATTTGACTCCATATATTTTATTCTTTGAATATCACTCATATTTTTAACTTCGCTATTAATCGGATTAGCATAAACAATACGATTTGATGAGACTAGCTGCTGATCACTTATTTGAAATATGGTATCCAAAAACAAATTTGAATAATAGGTATTCCCGCAGCCTTGCAATAAGGTTTTATCGGAGTGCCATGTAAAATTACTTCTTTTACTATATGGCCTGAAACCTGCTTTAGATTCATTCAAAATATTGTAAATTACAATATCATAATAATTCATTTGGTAATCAATTTCGTTCTCATACTGAGAAGCATAGCCCACAATTTCATTCTCATTTGTAAAAATAAAATGAGATAAATTAAGCCCGATATTCTTATATCCCAAAAATTGAAATTCTTTGTCAAACTGAAAGATACTTCTTTTACTCAAATCATATAAATAAAGAGAATTATTCCATTTGTTCCAAGCTATTGCGGTAATAATTTCTATACCAAATTGCTCCAAATCCTCCATATTTTTAATTTTAAAATTCGAATAAGAATGGTCACACGATATAAGTTTTGATGTAGATTTCATAATAATTCGATCCTCTAGCCAAATCAGATCATGTGATTTAGACATTCTGTAATTTTGGTCTACTAATGGAAAGGCAGTTACACCCACTATTTCAATGATATCCAAAGGGCTCGGCAAATATTCGGTGGTCTTCAGAAAGAGAACATCAATATCCGAAGATACATTAATATTCTCGCATCCAAATAATAAAAGTATGGTTAAAATAAAAACAAAACTTCTATACATTTTATTATATTTTTATAACGTATAAATACTCGTCAAGTATGAGTCAATTTGTCGATTGCATTTAAAGCAACGTAGGAAATATATACAACGACCAACTGATTGCATTAGCCCTCCATTAATCGTAATAAGTCCAATGAATAGAGGGCTAATCCTGTAAGCTATCATTTTTAAGAAATATTCTATTGTAAAGCTCGACATAATGATATATGCTGACCCTACAATCGAAATCAATTTAATCTAATTACATACAATTAATCTCGCAATGCGCCCCGCCGCCACTTCCGCTATTACAGCAAGCATAATAACCTTTTCCACATGTGACGGTCCATGTTGTAGAACTGGTCACACCCATTATAGAAACAGATTGTGATGCTGAGCAACTTGTTGCCCCTGACCCCCCTGATTCGCACGCGGCGTAAGAATTCTCCGTAATTAATAAAAAAAACATAGTCATAATGAAAGCAATTAAACTCCTTTTCATTTCAATAAAACTAAGTAAAAAAACCAATAGCTCTCCCACCCTTTATAGAGGTCAACCGAAGCTGCCAACA
>CAZTSI010000043.1:0-26889 GCA_964616755.1 uncultured Saprospiraceae bacterium
AAGAAGAATTTAATTTATTAACTAAAGTTGCATTTGCCGCTTGAATTCAGGTTTCGATTACAAAACAACTTTTACAAGTATCTTTTTTGGGCTAGTCAGCTAATGGTAATGGGGATGTTGATCTCATTCCCCGTGCAGGGATATGGTTTGTTTTCTATCGTTTTTTCTACGGCGCACATGTTTTTGAGCTATGCCTTTATCTACTATTTGATTAGAGATTTGCGTCTGCGTTATATCTCCGCACTGGATCTTCCAAAGGTTTTCTTGCTATGTGCTTTGGCTTTTCTATTTGTCTCTACGCTCGGAACATGGGCCTTGGCGTATATCATGAATTCTCCGCTCAAAGGCAGCGCGATATACTTTGCATCCATACAGTTCTTTTTGCATTTTCAATTCAATGGATGGTTTATTTTCGCTCTGCTAGCGTTGTTTTTTCAATTTATAAAAAGTAGACATATAGACGTAGACAAGAGAAAGGTACGCAATTTTTTCAAACTATTACTGATCTCTTGCCCACTGACATATGCACTAGCTGTGACATGGTCCACGCCAGATAACTTACTTTTTTGGACGAACAGCGCTGGAGTACTGGTGCAACTTTTGGCACTTTTATTTTTTGTCAAGATTGTGCAAAAATTATATAAGCAACTTTCCGCGCAATTAGAAAAAACAGTTTTTACATTATTGATTATCTCTTTTGGGTGTTTAGTCGTCAAAATTGTTGTCCAATCGCTTGTAGCTATTCCGCACCTAGCTGTTATATCTTATACCATCAAAAATTTTGTACTCGGTTTCATTCATTTATTGATGTTGGGATGTATCACAAGCTTTCTTTTAGCGTTGAGTTATGAATATATCCTAGTAGTGAATCAAAAAGTATACCTAGGGTTGATGCTCTTTTTAGCAGGATTTTTTGTTAGCGAAGTATTGTTATTTTTTCAAGGTATATTGCTGTGGGGAGAGTGGGGTTATTTGCCCTATTATTATGAAGGGATTGCGCTAGCATCTTTCTTAATGCCCATGGGTGTACTCATATTACTAATGGCGAACAAGTCAAAAAATATAAATATCACTTTAACCTAAACGAATCTTTCATGCACCTAAGCGACAATCATCTTCATGCGAAGAATATTTCGAGCAAACTTATTTTTACTGCCTCGACAGGTAAGGTTATGTCTATTCATATGACAGAGGATTCTCTTTTGGCTGAGCATACAAGCCCCGTACATGCGCTATTGATGTGTGTAGTGGGCAAAGTAAGTTATGATGACCAGAGCGGTAAGAATATACAGTTGACGAACGGTGAGTATGTAGAAATAGAACCCCAAATTGTACATAGAGTAACCGCACATACAGACAGCCAATTACTATTGATCCGTTGACGTATCGACCATTGGGGGTAAGGCGCTATATTTCAAATATTCACTATAAAATGTCAGGCTGGTCATATCGGTCATACGATCAATAAACAGCATGCCATTGAGATGATCGAGCTCATGTTGCGCTACAATGGCCGGAAATCCCTCTAAGATTTTGGTATATCGCTCACCGGCCCGGTCGAGCGCCGTAATAATAATACTGGCATGGCGTCGTAATTTTCCTCTGATCTTAGGAATTGAAAGGCAACCCTCCCAACTATCGACCATTTCTTCTCCTATGGGTTCAATGGCTGGATTTATAGCGACTAATAGGGGGAAGGCTGTTTTGTCCGGATATCTTGGATTATTGTTGATCTCTATGGTGAAATATCTTTCAAGCACGCCTACTTGAGGAGCGGCAATACCGGCGCCATTCTCCTGACGCATTGTTTCAATAAGCCGATCAAGTTTATGCTGAAAATCGCTCGAAGTAATGGTATCTACATCCACATCAACGGATCGCTCGCGCAACAATGGATTGCCCATGAGTATAACTTCTAGTGAATTCATCGTGGTGATTTATAGTTTTATAATGCCCTTTGGGCTTCGAATATACACATGAATAGCGGCTTGCGCTGCCCTTTCAATCACTAGGTCGATATCTAGAGAGGCAAAAAGGGTCATCATTTTGTGCGGGTTGGGATGATAGAATGCTATCCTATCTAAGGTGCACATACCCGCTAAAGAGTCCGTCGGATGCATCGCTGAGGCAGACCAATCCGTGAAAAAGGGGGCTAACTCTACAGCGGGCTCAGGCAGGGGCAAGGTCATCTGCCATATTAATATATCACCCTTAGTGGTCATGCGCTGTCCGGTGTGTATTGTGCCCATCGTTGGATCGTAGGTAGTCAGAAGGCGACTATCGGCAGCGATATCTGACGATTTTAGCGACCATCGGGTGATGCTGGGCGCGTCGATGAGGTCGATTCCCATCCAGCGACGAGCTTTAACGGTTTCATTTTCGTGATCAGTGGCTAGTAATTCAAGATAGCATTGATCGCCCAAATTAAGCAAGGCATTGCGTGTGCCTTGATGTAGATGTCGACCGCCGATCGACGGACGGACGCCGAGTTTGTCAGCTATCGTATCGATGGCCTCCTCTAGATCTGGCACACAGTAGACGATATGATCGATGATACGGGGCATGTATTAATCCTTTTTGGGTACCCATGTAGAGTGCATCATTTTGAGCCTCCAACCTTGGTGGGTTTTTATGGCGGTGGCACTTTCGAGCCATTGTGCCGAGCCGACGAGCGAATCATTCATCATAAAGGTGGCATAATTGTGATAGGCCATATTGATCGCATCGCCATACCGTTCGGTCGAGATGTATTCCATCTTATTGATGCGCAAGGGTCGATCTGGCTGTGCTAGACTGCGCTTGATATAGTCCTTTATTTCTTGATTGGTCCATACCGTTCCTTGCTCGAGTATGAAAAAATCATCGGTGTGATAATTCATTATTTTACTAGAATCTAGCCCGCCCCAGATATCATCAAACGAGCCTTGGATTAATTGCTTTGCCTTTGCAACGTCCGCCTCGAGAGTAGCCGTATCAACCGTCGTCGAAGGTGGGGTGCAATGGGCTAAAATGAGGATGGTAAAAAGGATTAGTACAGGGGACTTCATAAGGGTGATTTTTTTTGGAGTTTTTAATAGTAGATGTTTATTTTTTTGAAGGATAAAGAGATCGAAGATACATAGCTCGTGGGTATTTGCCTGTCTTGGGGCTCAAAATGGGAAGTCTTGATGTATTCAAAAATGACGGTTCATCCTTTCCCAAGTTTTCTAAATGCCTGAATTATATGACATTTTTGTTTTTGTTCAATTGAAAAATTTCTATACTTATTCGAAGATTATAGGCTTGTCTACGTTAATTGTGTGTGTGGTATTTTTTTCTTCATCGACTTCTGCTTTTCCAAAAACGTTATATTTTGACTTTATTTTACTAACTTCTACAAGTTATCTTTCAGATAATTTTATTCTAAAGAGAGAAGTAAATAACACTCCATTGGAAACAAAACTGTAGTAGATGATCGATCTGACTCAAGTACATATGCTAAAAGGTACAGAGAATTACGTTTCATAAAAAATTTGTTGAGTTTTGATGTCATCCATAATGCTTTCTACAATTTCCTTTATTTCTGGTGGCATTCTTAATATTTCCTGTTCTTTGTCACCTAGTAAGTGTAAAGTAGCATAATATAGTGGATTATATTTTTCTACCATCTCCTTGTTTGACACAAAGTATTTGTATACCCAGTTGTATTGATTATGTACCAATGAACGTTCAATTAATAGACTTGACATACTTTTTTCGCCAGTTAAGTATTGATCAGAAAGCAACTTGTATCTCTCCATATCTCCAACATATAAAAAAGCTAAACCAGCGAAATCATAATTTTCAGTTGTAAACTCCTGTATTTTTGATTCTGAGACATTATTCATCAATCTCTTTAAGTCCGATTTTCTATTTTGGGAATATAACAAGACTGCAAGATTGTATAAAGCATTTATATGTCCTTTTTCGATGGCGAGGAGATAATATTTTTCGGCTTCTGTAATATTATTTAGCTTATCATACGCAAGCCCTAATCCAAAATATTTTCTGCGATCATCAATTTTTGAATTTTCTAAGATTTGTATGACTTTGGGGTAATCATCCTTTTCAATTGCTTCTGAAATATTTTTTTCATATGCTTTATCGACGTTTTTTTCGAGCACTTGGCTTTTTAAGATTCCTTTATTAATCAGTTGGGATTTTAAAGCCTGCTTATATCCTATTTCGATAGATTCACTGCTCAACAATGCCTGTGACATTGCTTCAATATAATCTCTGTTTGCCTCACCATTCAGGATTACGGTAGAAAGCTCCGTACAAAGATCTTGAAGCTCAGATTTTTCATACCATTTCTCTAGAAAATCGGTTAATGCTCTTGCTTTGGCTCTGTTATTGATGCCGCCTTGTGTTATATTAAACCAAAGATTAAAAAACCGCTCCTCGACTCTATACAGATTATTTTTATTTTTGGTTTTTATCTTCTCTACATAATTGATATCAACGAGTTGATTGAGTAAGGCAGATATTACTTTGCCCTCCATATTGCATTTCGGTATCAACTCTTCTACACTGGCGGCATCCCATATAAATACCAGCTCTGAGACTACTTTTTTCTGCGCATCTGATAATAGCCCCAATCTCTCTTGATATATAGGTGTAGCTTTATCTACGATTTGTTGCAAGTATTGATACCCATTTTGCTCTGGCCTGTTGATCATCATATCTACAAATAGTAGCATCGTACGAGGCATGCCATCGGTCAGCATCCTAATACTTTGTATTTTGCCGGGGTGTGTATTGATGATATTTTGGATTTCGGGAATATTTTTCACGACACTCCAGTGAATTAAAAGCTGTTCCACTTCTTTGATGGACAAGGCTTCTAATTTTTTAATGGTAAAAAATTGATAAAAGGGCTTATCATACTTCCAAAAATGTTCAGACATAATGGTACTGCCTCCTATGATCCTGATATCATGAAAATTGATTAGCAACTCCCTTAAAAGAGCTGCATCCAAATTGCCGGATCGGGAATCCAAAATCCTGTCTATGTTATCAAGAAGTAAGATGAGTCTTTTATTTTTGAATCTGAGAGCTTTTATAATTTGGGCGTGCAGATCTTTGGTATATGAAGTCATATCGTCTTTATAAGTCCTAAAATCCAGCTCTTCGAACTTATACCCCAGAGCACTTAATTCACGAATTACATAATCCCAAAGATCATAAAGCCTGTATATGAATGATTGCTCTTCACCAAGATTCACGACTTCATATTGAGCATGTAATCTATCATAGAGGTTGATTTCTGCCTGAATTCTTCTGAGCAATGTAGATTTGCCACTGCCTCTTCGACCTACAAATACATAGTGCTGAAAAGAAGATGAAGGATCGGTGGTACGAATATCATCCATCACTCTTTCAAACTCATTTTTCCTTACAATAAAGTTATCAACAATGCTCTCAAAACTCTGATTGGCATTTTGATATTGAACGAGATCTACATTCTTCATTGTTTCATTATTGGGTGACGTGATTTCCACCAATCTCTGAGTAGAGGTGAAACAAAATAATAACTTCCTTGTACTTCATGGATATATCCATCTGCAATCAATATATCATCTAGGATAGCTTTCCATTGCAATTCCATATTGTACTGTATTGCAATGTCAAATATCTCTTGTAATGAAATTTTGTTTTGATCGGCACATTTCGATAAAACTTTATTTAAGAAAGGATATAGGTCATTGAAATAGTCTGATAATCTACTATCCCAGTCCTCAAATTTGTCATTCTTTCTTAATAATTGATCGTAAGCAATGGTAATATCTGTTTGTGCTAAAATAGTTCTTTTTTCTTCATATAATATTTCATCACATTCTTCTATCAGCAATTGTATATAATAAGGAATAAAATTACCTATTTTATCTAAAAGAGATTCCTTCATTAGTTGTTCCAATTGCATAGTCGCCCCTTCTAATAAAAAATCTACAAAGGCACTATTTTGGTCCTTTGATAAAGGCGGCAAATATTCAGTATGCAATTGGTTTATTTTGTCATTTCTGCCCGTGATCTTTTTCACAATGTGAGCAAGTCCAACTGATCCGAGCAAAACAAGAACAAATGTATTCTTAAATTTGTCCTCATGACAAAGCGTTCTGATATCGGCCAATAACTGTTTTGCATTTCCTTCTCCTTCTTTCTTAAATATATTTAAAACTACATCGGGGAACTCATCCAAGAACAACACAACTTTTATATCATTGACTTTTAGTTTATGCAAAAGATCAAAAAAAATAGTTCGGTAGTCGATTACTTTATAACCAATGTCAATTTTGTCCTTTCCTACTGAATTTATTGTCCAGCTATTCCACCAAGCACTAAGCCATTCTTTCCCTTTACCGGTTGTCGTTAACTGATCATAAATCGTTAGAATGAGGTTCTTATAAAACTCCTGAACTGTTGCATCAGATTGAATGACTTTATACTTGCAAATAAACCCATCGATTGGGTTCTCAGCCATAAAAGAGACTATAGAAGATTTTCCAACCCTACGAGGGGCTAGAAAAAGGACACTATTACCTTTAGATAGTTCGCGCCAGATACTGTCTTCAATATCGTTTCTTCTGAAGTACTTTTTGCCATGAGCCACTGCCCCTGTGATTGTATTTGGTCTTTTCCAATTCACTTGACAATGATTTTATTGGCAAATATATATTGACAATGTTATTGTTGTCAAGTGTTTTTAACAATAAATTTATTGTTAAAGTAAAAATTAGCCTAGATGCAGTCTTAAAGTATTGGTTATCAGCAAACTACTTCCCGATACAAAACCGACTAAAAATACTTTCTAGCAGATCGTCCGTATGTATCTCGCCTGTTATTTCGCCTAGATGATATAGTGCTCGACGTATATCCATAGCGATAATATCGCCCGATATGCCGCTGTTCAAACCTTCGAGCACCGCAGTAAGGCTTTCCTTTGCCTGAGCTAGCGCATCAACATGGCGCGAATTGCTGATCATCGTCTGATCTAACAATTCAGGACGGTCAATGACCAAGTGGTACAAGGCCGTTTTGAGGTATTCAATATTCATCTGATTTTTGGCGGATAGACTAATTAAGTTGTGCTCGCTGATCAATCCGTCTGCATAATAATCTTCCAAATGTGTGTAGGGATTGAGATCCATTTTGTTAGCCAAGAATAGGTATCGACTGATCCCTTGATGCCCTAGTATGCTCTTGACATCGTGCCACAGCTCTTCGGGCTTCATCTCTGTGACATCAAAAACATACATCACTATTGTACTGCTCGTGATTTTTTCAAAGGTGCGCTCGACCCCTAGGCGCTCGATGGTATCTTGGGCAGCACGAATGCCGGCTGTATCAATAATCCTAAATTTAACGCCCCTGATGGTCAAGGCTTCTTCGATGGTGTCACGTGTAGTGCCAGCGATGTCCGAAACTATGGCTCTATATTCGTTTAAAAGAGCATTGAGAAGGGTCGATTTGCCAGCATTTGGCCGACCTGCAATGACCGTAGATACACCATGCTTGATCACATTGCCCAGTCTAAAACTATCCAATAGCCCTTGAATGACGCGCAGCATTTTTTCGACCAGTTGCTGCAGTTTTAATCTGTCAGCAAATTCAACATCCTCTTCGCCAAAATCTAATTCTAGTTCGATGAGGGCAGCAAAATCGATTAATTCTTGTCGCAGATGATTGATGTCATCCGAAAATCCTCCGCGCATTTGGTTCATCGCAAGTCGGTGGCTGACCTCACTCTCGCTGGCAATCAAATCGGATACAGCCTCTGCTTGCGACAAATCGAGCTGACCATTGATAAACGCTCTAAATGTAAATTCTCCAGGCTTAGCCGCACTTGCTCCTTTTTCGATCAATAAATCGATGACCTTCGACAAGATATAGGGCGAGCCATGACAACTGATTTCCACGACATCTTCGCGCGTATATGAACGTGGTGCTCTGAACACTGCGGCGAGGCACTCATCGACAACCGTACCATCATCTGCCACGATTTTACCATAATGCACGGTATTGCCTTTTACTTTAGCGAGATTTTTGCCTTTAAAGATGGCGTCAACCATTGAAATACTCTGCGTTCCAGATATTCTTATCACGCCTATAGCTCCAATACCTGGCGGTGTTGACAGAGCAACAATGGTATCTGATCTGTTCAAACTTGCATTCATAAAGGATTAATCTAATGCTATATTACTGCATAGATAGAGACAAATGATGGTAAATGAAATAAAATCGACCACAAGCGGTTTTGGCAATTTACCAAATGGTGTTGAGATTCAATGCACAATATTTATTTCCGGTACCTGATATCGGTGCATCTGAGGAAAACGAATGATGGAACGTGGTGATAAAAGATATTGGCACTCAGCTTGTGAAATACAATTTTTGATGAATGGAAATGATTGATTCTTAATACATAAAATTAACTACCGCTTTTTGATTCTTTACACGAATTTTAAGCCACTCAGTGATTTTGGTTTTTTCTTCATTTGAAATTTCTTCTGTCATATATAAAATAACGAATGGCGATGGCGATTGTCCAGTCTTAGTTTCAGGGTACACATAGGACTCGGAATATACGCAATTCGCGATCATGGGAAAAAGAGCTTTTAATTCTGTATAGAGTTCACGGCCAAAGAGATTTTTGCGCTGGAGACTATCAATTTGGCTTTGTTTAGATTGTAGGGTAACATTAAGTATTGACAATTCACCTTTTAATTTAAAGGCCTCCATAGTCATCTGATCAGGTTTTTCTATTTGAAAACCTTGTTCTACGTCAATGGTCGCTTTTTCTAATCCAAAGTCTTCGGATTTTTTAATAATGGCATTTTTTTGATCATTTGTTAGGGTATTACCGCCATACATCAAATGAATTGTGCGCGAAGAAGGCTCTATGGTATTTTTAATCAAGAGATTGCCTTCAAAAAGGCCAATATTTGCGACGTATAAATTTGCTCGCTGCGTAAACTTTTCTTTCTGCACCAATTGATAGCCAAAATAAATACTAGGCAAAATAACTATGGTTATAATGCCCGTGATGAGATTATTGATCCGTTTTTTTTGCGGCTCGTCAATAAGGCTTCGAATAGGTAGTTTGAGTAGTTGTGATACCCAGACCGCGGCGAGAGCTATAAAAATACTATTGATCGTAAACAAATACATTGCCCCAAAGAAGAAGTCAGCTTTAGCTGTGGCGAGGCCATACCCAGCCGTACACAAGGGGGGCATCAGGGCGGTGGCGATGGCCACACCAGGAATCACATTACCTTTTTGACGAGTACACAGTGCGACAATTCCTGCAAATCCACCAAATAGGGCAATCAACACATCGTAGATAGTAGGATTGATGCGCGCCAGCAATTCTGATTGAGCCGTAGAGACAGGACTCAACAAAAAATAGAAAAAGGAAGTGATAACACTCGTTGCCACGGCAAACGCAAAATGTCGTACAGATTTTCTTAATAAGTCGAAGTCATAAATCGCGATGCTATAGCCTATACCGTTAATCGGTCCCATGAGGGGTGAGATTAACATTGCGCCAATAATCACAGCCGTCGAGTTCATATTAAGACCTACCGAGGCAATGATGATGGCAAAGATTAGTATCCAAAGATTAGTGCCTTTAAAGGTGATGCCCTTGATTATCTCAAAGTGAATGGCATCGTGATCCTCTTTTTCTGCCTCTAAGTTGAAGTAGGAAAGAAACTTCTGTACCTGGGTCAAATAACGCATCTTTCTAATTTGTACTTACCAAAAATAATACTAATCCTCTGCAACCGCTAGGATTTTCTGCTGGATGGCCTCTATATTTGATGCAAAGGATGTAAGGCAAAGTATTTCCAAAGCATAGCGGCATGCAACGATTGCAAAAATCGATCTTCCATGAGCCATTCAAATACCTTTTCTGGCCTTACCACATGCACGCGTATATCTTCGGTTTTATCTAGTGTCTGTGTCGCTATTGGGACTACTTGTGTAGCTACAAATCCATGTACACGATTATTATGTGTTCCCGGATTGGAGTTAGACACCATATACGAAGACCATAGGCCACCACCATAGCCCGTTTCTTCTAATAATTCTCGTTGAGCAGTCATGAGGGGATGTAAGTCTTCGTCATCACAAACACCAGCGCACAGTTCAATTAAAGGTAAGCCTACAGCATGTCGATATTGCTCGACGAGAATAAAATTGCCCTGCATATCAATAGCAATTGTATTTACCCAATCTGGATATTCAAAGGTATAATAGGACTCTAAAATATTCCCATTAGGCAATTGCAATCTGTCTTCACGGACGGTCAGCCAAGGTTTATGTTCGAAAAGATACCTTTCTGAGAGTTTTTTCCAATGCTTCATATGACAATGTAGGGATTCTACCTATTCTTTTCTCACCAATCATCTTTTTCTTTGAATCAACAAATCACTGCTTTTGTTAATAGGTTTTAGTAGTTGAGATAGAGCTAGGGGTCGGCCTCTAGCTCTTTTTTGATGGTACACCCTTTCGAATATGGTGCAAAAACTCCTCCGTTCTAAATTGACTCATAAGATCGAAGGATAACAGTATCGCCGAGAAAATGGTAATGCTGATAGCTGATCCTACAAAAATATGATTGCCATTGACCACAATGCCAACTATGATACTGGTAAACCCCAACAGTACACCTAGCGAATCAATTTTTCTTTTACGTTTAAATCGAACTGCGCGAGACTCTAAATGTTCCTTTTCAGACGTTTGTACGAAAAGGAGTTGTTCCGCTACATCTTTATTCGATCGATAGCGTTGAAAGGATCTCCAAAATCGATAAGCCCCAGATATCAAGAAAAAAATGGATAATGGGATGCTGCTAAAAAAAATGCCCGCCGACAGATGCCCTTTGCGCCAAGCAAATAAAAGTAATGTCCAAAACAAAGCTGTACCTCCTAAAAAAAATAAGGCTGCATTACTAATACGCTCACCGCGATAATAATCTCTGTAACGATCTGTAATGGTTTTTTCGTTTAGCTCCATGCCGTCATTGTTGCGTCCAAAATACATATATTCTGACTCATGAGTTTATTTGCTAGATCACTGAATGGTATAACACGGAGGATATCTTTAGTAAACGTATCTTCGCAATGAGTCTTTTGCACAAGGTTTCTTAATTTTGGAGAAAAGCATGAAATTATCGCCTAGATATCTATTTTCCTTTCATTGGCTTGTCTATTCATTGATTAGTGTTGCGCTATTCATGCAATGTCGTACTAAGCAAGTATTATTAACTCCTGACCATATAGAACGCATAAGCTTTGGAGAGTATGGCGGCTTTGCCGGAAGTTTTCACGAATATGTGTGGTTGCCAAATGGCCAAGTCTTTGAACGAAAGAAATTTAATGGAAACTTTGAGCCCCTAAAATCGATAGATGCCTCCGTATTTCGACAATTTTCTAGCTTATTTCATAAAGCTCCTTTAGCTCAGCTAGACCTCCAGGATCCGGGGAATATGAGCTATTTTATTCGCCTTGTCGTCGATGGTCAGGAGAAGCTAAACATCGTTTGGGGGGGAGAAAATATTTCCGTTGATCCTTTAGTAAAGGCGATATACAAGAACATGAAGACCATGTGCCAACAAGATCATCCTGTCATGTAATGCAAAAAATCCTCCTTATTCGCTTTAGCTCTATTGGGGATATTATTCTGTGCTCAGTGCCTATCCGCTCGTTAAAGAGTCAATATCCTGGGCTGCAGTTGCACTTTGTGACAAAAGAGGCCTTTTTTCCATGGGCGAAAGCATTGCCCCACGTCGACCGAGTGATAAGCTTTGATGGCGATTTAAAAGCGCTCAGGCGCCTTGTCCTTGACCAATCTTACGATCTTATCGTGGATTTGCATAACAATATTCGCTCGTGCAGATTATGCGTCGGTCAGTCAGCTCCCGTTGTACGTGCTCCTCGTGAGTCATGGCAGAAGTTTTGGTCTATCTTGACTCGACGGCCCACCTTCAAGTATACGCATGTAGTGCATAAATACATGTCGACCTTAGCCCATCTCGGGCTGAGCTATGATGGCTTGGGTTTGGATATTCGTGGATCATCTCAAAGTTCTGGAGCTCAAGCTATCGTTGTGGCATTGGGCGGAAGTGCTATTACGAAGCGTGTGCCTGTAAAGCTAGCTTTTCATCTCGCCTCATCTATGCCGCATGAATCTTTTGTCTGGATTGGGGGGCAAGACCTTGAGCTTACTGATGATAAATATCTAATGCCCAATGTACAAAATCTGATAGGTAAACTCTCGGTCGAGGCCACCATAGCTCTAATATATAATGCTAACTTATTGATCACCGGCGACACAGGCATCATGCACATCGGAGCGGCGTACAAGAAGAAGATGATCGTCTTATGGGGCAGTACACACCCGGATTTTGGGTTCAGCCCACTATATCCAAATAACGCTCCTATACTAGTGCGCTACATACAGGTAGACGACTTAGCCTGTAGACCTTGCTCTAGACATGGTCGAAAGAAATGTCCCTTAGGTCATATGAGATGTATAAATGATATTTCTGCCAACAAACTCGCTTTGACGACTAAGGAGCTTCTATCTTTGAACCATTAGCCCTAACTACATTGTTAGGTGTTTTACATTATCGAACTAAAACAAACTATTATGTCAACAATCAACATCAATCAACGCAAAAATCCCTTTGAAGGGGGCAACTTTAATAAAATCATTATTTATGCGATACTGGGATTGTTTCTCTTTATGCTTCTGACCAACACCACCTTTATCACTATCAATTCGGGGGAAAAAGGGGTTAAGTTTAAACGTTTTTCTGGCGGTATACAAAAAGAAGAATTGTATGACCAAGGTTTTCATGTCGTTATGCCTTGGGATGATATGATCATATATGATATACGCGTCAATGAAGCGTATGAAACTTTAGACGTATTATCAAAAAATGGACTCTCTATAAAAGTAGAGCTTTCGTATCGTTTCAATCCTTTAGCCGGCAAGATTGGCCATCTGCATGACGAAATCGGAAAGGACTATCTAGATAGAATTGTTAAACCTGAAATTCGATCTGCGACACGTGAAGTCATTGGTAAATATTTGCCCGAAGAACTGTATAGTACCAAACGGGAGGCTATCCAAATAGAAATATTCAATATGGCCAGTGAGTCTATTTCTAAAAAGTATATCGTCTTGGATGCGATCTTAATACGATCTGTGCAGTTGCCTGACAAGTTGAAGGCAGCTATCGAGATGAAGCTAGAGGAAGAACAAGCAGCTTTTCAGTATGAATTTAGACTAGTGAAAGAGCGTAAAGAGGCCGAGCGTAAAATCATTGAAGCTCAAGCAAAAAGTGATGCCAACCGCATTCTTAATGCCTCTTTGACGGATAAAATATTGCAAGACAAAGGCATCGAGGCAACTTTGGAGTTGGCCAAATCGGAAAATGCAAAAATAGTTATCGTTGGTGGCGGATCAAAAGGGCTACCAATCATTCTGAATAATTAAAATAAGTCGTTTTAAAAATACCTTTTCGGCTCATTCGTGACTTTGCGAATGAGCCGTTTTTTATCTAGGCTTTGCGGTACTTGGTGATTGAATTATGCAAAAGAATCGCCTATCCCAGTCCTTTTTTCATTTCTTGATTGAGCAACTTAAAATCTATTTTCCCTTTTTGTCGCTCTATGTGTTGGGCGATAATCATGGTCTTTTCTATACGCTTTTCGCTTGATTTTATCTTATTGATATAATACAGTAAACTTCGTTGCTTTCCTGGTGTGAGGGCGTGAAACTGCTGATCAAACTGAGGATCTGTCTGAAGAATCGCTTCAAACTCTTCACATAGATCCATACCATATACGCTGTTATCTTCTACTAATTGAATATGAATGGGGGAGCCCTCTTCTAGACGATATTTTGTTCGTTTTTCCTTGTTGATATTAATAAAATACCTTCCATCACCAGCGGGCATAAGTGCACATGGTGTCGGACGTGCAGTGAGGTCCTTATTTATTGTGCATAAAAGGCGCTTAATACCAGCATCTTGGATGGCTATAGAGATATCTAGCGGTACCATAACATGAAACGACCATAGTGTCGAATGAAAATTTTGAAGCGTCGAGTCAAATGTCCACATGTTTTTGTTGTACGTCAAAAAAGGCTAAATTACCTCCATTTAATATTTTAATCATGCAAATAGGAGCGTACCAATCTTTTTCGACTCTTTTTATATTATTATCCCTTTTGTCTTGTAGACAAAACCAACCCGAACAGTTGGATTGGGCTCATTATAGAGGGGATGTAGGCTCACAACAGTATTCGCCTATGCATCAGATACATGCGGACAATGTGGCTGAGTTGGCCATAGCGTGGACATATTCTAGTGGTGGCGCAGATACAAGCAACAGATCTCAAATTCAATGCAATCCCTTGGTGGTAGGTGGCATGTTGTATGGTACGTCAGCAGATTTAAAGCTATTTGCCATTGATGCTACAAATGGCCGGGAGATTTGGACATTCGATCCTTTTGATCAGGGGTTTACACAATTTGGGATGGGGGTCAATCGAGGGTTGGCGTGGCATGAAGATGAATCAAGTGCGCGAATTTTTTATAGTGCCGGTGATAGACTCTATGTCGTAAGTCCATCTGATGGCCGTTTAATCACAAGTTTTGGTGAAGCAGGCTCTATTTCTTTGCGAAAGGGCTTGGAGCATCCTAATATCGATGATTTATTTGTTGTAAATAATACTCCTGGGATCGTGCACAAAGATCTCATCATCGTAGGTAGCCGCGTGAGTGAGAGCGTGGGAGCTGCTCCAGGTCATATTCGCGCTTTCGATGTAAAAACTGGTGATTTACGTTGGATATTCCATACCATTCCAAGACCTGGCGAGCGAGGGTACGAGACATGGCCGCCAGATGCATACCAGCGAATGGGTGGAGCTAATGCATGGTCAGGCTTTAGTCTTGATAATGAAAATGAAATAGTTTATGTCCCTACAGGTTCGGCCTCTTATGACTTTTATGGGGGGGACCGCCTCGGGGATAATTTATTCGCCAATTGTATCATTGCCTTGAATGCTAATACGGGCGAGTATATTTGGCATTATCAGACAGTGCACCATGACCTATGGGATCGTGACTTACCCTTAGCACCTAGTTTGGTAGATCTTGAAAAAGAGGGGCGTCTAGTGAAAGCACTCATTCAGCCAACCAAATCGGGGTATCTTTTTGTGTTAGATCGGTTGACAGGTGAGCCCCTTTATGCTATCAATGAAGTAGAAGTGCCCGCTTCGGATTTGAAAGGCGAAAGGGCAAGTCCCACACAACCTCAACCGAGTTTTTATCCTTCCTTCAGTCGTCAATTCATTCGAACGACTGATTTGGCCAATCGAACAGAGGAGGCAGCTCTATACGCTAAATCTATTTTAGAATTAATGCATCACGGCCATATATACACGCCTCCTTCGGAGGAGGGCACCTTGATATTTCCTGGTTTTGACGGTGGCAGCGAATGGGGGGGAGTGAGTTTTGATCAAAAGGAGCACACACTCTTCATTAACAGCAATGAACAGCCCTGGAGAATGGTCTTAGACCAAGTACGTCCAGCTACCCCGGGCGCGCGAGCATATGGCATTTATTGCCAATCATGCCATGGCAGTGAGCTGCAAGGTTCAAGCCTTTTTGGTAATGTACCCTCCCTCAAAGGATTAGGCACTAGAATGACATTGCAACATTTTTCTGAGGTCGTCAAAACTGGTAAGGGCGTGATGCCAGCCTTTAAAACATTATCACCCGAGCAAATTCATAGCTTATATGCTTTTATTACAGGAAATGAGAAGGCGGCTGAATCGTTGAACAACACTGACTGGCCATATCCGTACCAAATGCGTGGATACGAAAAACTTTATGCTCCAGATGGAATGCCCATTATTAATCCGCCTTGGGGTCAACTCACCGCCATTCAAATGAACACGGGCAAGATAAAATGGCAAGTTCCGTTAGGTACAGAAGAAAAATTGAACTTCTCAAATACAGGGACAGAGAATTATGGAGGGCCTGTGGCCACAGCAGGGGGTCTCGTATTTATTGCTGCCACTAAAGATGAAAAAATTAGAGCCTTCGACAAAACTAAGGGAACCTTGCTATGGCAGCATTCGCTGCCCGCTGCTGGATACGCTACGCCTGCAATCTATCAGTATCAAGGCAAGGCATATGTCGTGATCGCTTGCGGTGGAGGCAAGTTGGGGACTAAATCTGGGGATCAGTATATCGCCTTTGCACTGCCCGACGAGCAGTAATGCATAGGCCATGAACGCTGTAAAGAAAGAGATAAGGGGGAATCAACTTACTCGACAACAGGAAGCTATCCATTGAAGATAATCTTCAGTGCCGTCGATGGTGGAAAAAATAATTTCAGGCACTTCATAGGGATGATGCGCTAATATGGCTTGAGTAATTTCAGAAAAAAGAGCCTTTGTTGACTTAATGAGCAAAAGATATTCTACCTCACGCTGAAGTTTTTCTTTCCAGATATATTGACTCGTTATCGGGCCTAAGGTTTGTACGCAGGCGGCCAGGCGATTGTTAAGCAAAAGAGCCGATAGATTTTCGGCGATATCAATGGAGGGGACGGATACCTGAATCTGAATATACATACCGAAGAATCTCTTGACTTAGACGGCAAAGCTCTCACCACAACCACAAGAGCGAGCAGCATTGGGATTGTTAAAAAAGAATCCCTTTCCACTTAGGCCTCCGCTAAACTCCAAGGTGGTATTGCATAAATACAAAAAGCTCTTCAAATCCGTAACGACTTTTACCCCATTATCTTCAAAAACCTGATCATTGGGTTTGGACTCATTATCGAAATCGAGTTTATAGGATAAACCTGAACAACCACCACTTGTGACGGATACACGTACAAAAAACTCATCACCTAGCGATTTTGAGGTGATGAGCTCTGATATTTTTTCTTTTGCACTGTCAGCAACAAAAAGCATAGCTAAAAGCAATTATACTTGGTTTTTCTGTTGATAATCCTTGATGGCTTGTTTGATAGCATCCTCGGCTAATACCGAACAATGTATTTTAACGGGCGGCAAGGCTAATTCTTCTACGATATCCATATTGTCTATGGTCAACGCCTCATCGATTGTTTTTCCTTTAAGCCACTCAGTCGCTAGGGAACTTGACGCAATCGCTGAGCCGCAGCCAAAAGTCTTAAATTTAGCGTCCTTTATGCGATTGGTTACTTCATCTACTTCGATTTGTAATCTCATAACGTCACCACATTCGGGGGCGCCTACTAGCCCAGTGCCTACGGATTTTTTAGTTTTATCCAATACACCAACATTCTTAGGATGTTTGAAATGTTCTAATACTTTTTCTGAATAAGCCATAGTCTTTTATTTACTGCGTTCTTGTAAACAACTTTATTATTTTTAAAAAAATTCCCTTATCGCACATTAATGTGCCGTCCATTGAACAGATTCTAAATCTACTCCATCTTTATACATTTCCCAAATTGGGCTCAATTCTCTCATATGATTTACACCATTAGCAATTGCGTCTATAGCGAAATCAATTTCTTCTTCTGTGGTAAACCTTCCTAAACTTAGTCGCAAGCTAGAATGAGCGAGATCATCGCCTAAGCCTAACGCCATCAAAACATACGATGGTTCTAGTGATGCAGAAGTACAAGCGGATCCTGAAGAAAGGGCAATATTTTGGTTGAATGTCATCATTAGTCCTTCACCTTCTACATGTTTGAAAGATAAATTGGTCACATGCGGCATTCGGTGCTCTTCGCTACCATTGATATATACCTCTTCTAACTTGGCAATTAGCCCTGCTTGCAATTTATCGCGCAATTTCGACAATCGTTGTGCATCAGCATGCATTTCTAGTCGTGCCAATTCTGCTGCGGTTCCAAGACCAACAATTCCTGGAACATTTAAAGTACCCGAGCGCATACCTCTCTCGTGTCCGCCACCATCCATTTGTGCAGTCACTTTGACCCGTGGATTTTTGCGGCTAACATACAACGCTCCAACCCCCTTTGGACCATACATTTTATGTGCGGTGAAGGCCATCAGATGTATTCCTACTTCTTTAGGAAACGTTGGTATTTTACCTACCGCTTGGGTAGCATCACTCATAAATAGGACGCCATATTTTTCGCATAAAGCTCCAATTTCTTTCATTGGTTGTATAACCCCTGTTTCATTGTTAGCCCACATGATCGAAATCAAAATCGTCTTTGGCGTAATTGCGGCTTCCAAGGCTGCCAGATCGATCAAACCGTTGCGTTGCACAGGCAAATAGGTCACCTCGCCACCCATTTTTTCGATGTTTTTGCAGCTATCAAGCACAGCTTTGTGCTCCGTTTGTAGGGTGATAACATGATTCCCTTTTCGAGAGTACATTTCGAATACCCCTTTAAGTGCAAGATTATCAGCCTCTGTAGCTCCAGAAGTAAAAATGATCTCTTTTGCATCTACATCCAAAAGCTTTGCCACTTGATCTCGAGAGTAGTCGACGGCTTCTTCAGCCTGCCATCCGAAAGGGTGACTTCGACTAGCTGCATTTCCAAATTTTTGAGTAAAATAAGGGATCATTGCGTCGAGGACACGCGGATCGCACGGTGTAGTAGCATTATTATCTAAATATATATGTCTTGTGTCCATAACTCGCTTTTGCTTCAAACAGGCAAAGTTCTAAATAGTTTGTGAGAAATGCTATGTTTAAACGAAATTGTGCGAAAGAGCTGTCCGGGGTATTTCCTGGCTTTCTCCACATCAATGCTTTCAGATGAGTAAAATCAATCCTAATATTCGTCAAATATTACAGAAAGACCATTTTGTGATCAAGTCTTTGGATCATTATTTAGATGGCATTTTGGTTAAAAGAGACCCTTATGTCTTATCTGAGGCGATTACACTGTTAGAAAGTGAATCCTCCGATCACCATAGCTTGGCTAGAGATATCCTGCGTCATAGTTACGCCCATCGAGTAGAAGGACGTCGGATGGGTATCACTGGGCCGCCGGGGGTTGGCAAAAGTAGCTTTATCGAGAGCTTTATGTCATGGAATAAATCATCGACCGATCGCATGGCTGTATTGACTATTGACCCAAGCAGCGCAGATACGCAAGGGAGCATTTTAGGAGATAAGACGCGCATGCAATCATTAGCCACGCATTCAGAGGTATTTATTCGACCGAGCCCGAGTCGAAATTTTTTGGGCGGCACGACTCGCTTTACTATGGAGGCCATTATGATGTGCGAAGCAGCAGGATATAATCGTATTGTGATTGAAACAGTTGGGGTAGGGCAGTCAGAATCAGATATTAGTCATTTGGTAGATATTGTGATTATGCTCATTGCCCCAGGCGCAGGAGACGAATTGCAGGGAATCAAACGAGGGCTGCTAGAAGTGGTTGATATGATGATAGTTCATAAGGCCGATGGTGTCATGAAGGAGGTAGCCGAACAAACCCTTAAAGACTATACTCTAGGCGGGCATTTGAAAGGGGATAGTATCAAAATGCATCTATATTCTTCAATACTGCAAGAGGGAAAAGAAGTAATCCTACAAAGTCTGGAAGAAATCACTAAAGTTAAAAAGGAAAGCGGTCTATGGGATCGTCGACGTCAAGCGCAAGAAAGACATTGGATAGAGTTGAGTATTTCGCGCAACCTATACGATCAACTCTTGATCAAACTTAAGGGCAACACTTTATATAATGAATTGATAAATGCGCAGAAAAGGAGTCCAGCTGATGTAATGGAAAATTACTTTAGGATAATGAACGATTTGACCGCAGAGATTAGTTGGATAAGGCCGAGTGAGCAGCCTTAAATAATAAGCCTTTCACTTGTAATTAGATAAAGAAGCATTTTGTAATCAAACTTAATTGCTTTGAATTGCTTTATTTCGCATCTTTTTATAACATACCATGCTCTCTTATTTCCGATCCATTCTTTTGTTCGTGTTTTTCAGCTTAACGTGGACGATAACGGCTCAATTCATTCCACCTTTAAAGGGCACCTTCTCACTATCAGGCACTTTTGGGGAGCCTAGAACTGCCCACTTTCATGCAGGCATAGACTTTAAGCCAGTCAAAGGATATCCATATGATACGATCATCGCAGTGGCTGATGGATATATAAGTAGGGTGAATGTACTCGGCGATGGCTATGGAAATGCCTTAATGATTAATCACGGAGAATATAGTACAGTGTATGCACATCTTTCACACTTCATGCCATGGATCCAAGACTATATAGACTCTACCATGATGGGCGAAAAGCGCTATGAGCTAATTAAAGAGCCACCTATAGATCGACTCCCTATTAAGCAAGGTCAGGCGATAGGAATATTGGGGAATACGGGTCGATCGAGTGGGGCACACCTTCATTTTGAAGTCAGGAGAACAAGTGATCAGAGGTCACTAAATCCTTTTGTATTTGGTATAAAACCTATTGACCAAATAGCCCCAGTTATTGGAGGTATCGTCTTATATAAAATGGCCGCCGATGGTCGAGAGATAACAAGTAACTACGTGCCTGTCACTATGCAACGTGATGGAAGCTATTCGATTACACCATCTGCACTCATCGAGAGCGAATCATTATTTGTAGGCGTAGGCGTACATTGTTACGATACAATGAATGGAGCAAAAAACCACAATGGTATATACGGTTTAAAAATGAAAATTAATGGAGAGCATAAGTTTGCCTTTTCCATGAATGAAATTGACTTTGAGACCTCACGATATATTCACGCTCATATGGACTATGCCGCGAAAATGGAAAATCGATATGTTATCAAGTGCTTCAAAAATAAGGGTAGTGCATTAGAAATATACGAGACAGACAAACAACTTGGGCTGATAGATTTGTATGAGCACTTGTCCAAAAAGATAGAGATCTCCGTCAGTGATTTTGAAGGTAATACCTCTGTTGTCCGTTTTGAAATTAGGAGACAAAAGGGTTTAAATATAGATCATACTATCATCAGCAAGCCAATGATCTATCCGCATGACGCTGCGTTACTTCATTGTGGAAATTTTGCAATATCGTTTCCTGGGAATAGTGTATATCAGCCCTCTCACATCCATTGCACAAGTGATCAAAACTCATTTGATTTGTCGAGCAATGGAGAGATACCTCTATTCAAAAGCGTTCAGGTAACTACAAATCTACGCACAAGTAGTGCCAACCGAGCCAAAATTGCCTTTTGTCAATCTAAGGGCGACAAGCTAACGCGTCTATATCATGAATGGTCAAACGATACGACCTTAGTCGGTTGGATAAGGGAGATGAGTCAATTTTCAGTAGTACTAGATACGATTGCGCCTGAGGTAGAGCTGGTACAGCAACCTGGGCGGGGTATTCGATTGAAATATAAGATCACTGACAACCTAGAACCCGGTGATGCGAAGTCGGGGTTGCAGTACCGATTGTCGATTGACGGAGAGTGGGTATTGTGTCGATTAGATCATAAAACCCATACACTGTGGTATGATATCAAAACCCCTCGAAAGAATAAGAAATACGATGCTCTGCTGACGGTCAAGGACGCGAGCGGTAACGAAACTAACTCTCGCCAAAGTTTTGTTTATTGAGTCAGGAGTATTTCTTTATTGAAAAGACTTTAGAGCGCCTATAATTGTGATCCTCTTGGCACGAAAATAGGATATAGATAAAAAATACAAGTTTCTGTTTATAATTATTGGGATTTGGCTTAAACATATTTGTCGCTTTTCGGTTAGCCAAGCATAAGAAGTACAACATGGCATTAAAAGTAGGCGACAAAGCCCCTGATTTCGAGGCTTTCAATGAAAATGGTGAAAAAATAAGCCTTTCAAACTTGAAAGGAAAGAAAGTTATATTGTTTTTCTACCCAAAAGATGACTCGCCTGGCTGTACCAAAGAGGCTTGTAATTTAAGGGACAATTTTAAAGTTTTAAGCAAGCTAGGGTATGAAATTTATGGGGTAAGTCCTGATAAGGTAGCAAAGCATAAAAAATTCATCGACAAGTATGAATTTCAATATTCCTTATTGGCGGATCCGGAAAAGGTTGTCATTGGTGCATTTGGGGTTTGGGGGCCGAAAAAGTTCATGGGCAAAGACATTGTAGGGGTATATCGAACCACGTTTATTATCAATGATGAGGGCATCATTAGCCATATTATTGATAAGGTGAAAACGGACAATCACACGGCGCAGATTCTTGAAGCGCTTGAATCTTAGATGTTTTTAATAGTGCCATGTAGTTTACAACAGAGTTACCTAAGTTACATTAACTCCTCTGATTTGTTTTTTCGAAGGTTTGTGTGCAAAAGTATGACAGATAGGAATGTATTGCAGATATTTGCGAAATGAAGTTTACAGAGATAGGCCTAGAAAATAGCTTGTTGGAAGGTTTGTCCTATATGGGATTTGAGGAAACCACTCCTATTCAAACGAAAGCTATACCTGAGATCATAGCGGGTAGAGATCTTATCGCTTGTGCCCAAACGGGAACTGGCAAGACGGCCGCATTTGTACTGCCTATACTAAATCATATAGCACGAAATAAGAGTGAAAAATCACAAGCATTAATCATAGCTCCCACTCGAGAGCTAGCGATGCAGATAGATCAGCAAATACAGGCCTTAGCTTATTTTGTAGACGCGAGCTCTCTTCCCGTTTATGGTGGGGGCGATGCGGGCGATTATGTCACTCAACAAAGAGCATTTGAAAGTGGTGTTGATATCATTGTTGCTACTCCCGGTAAGCTTATCTCTCATTTGAATATGGGATACCTTGATTGCTCGGGATTAAAATTCTTGGTACTGGACGAAGCTGATCGAATGTTGGATATGGGCTTTTTTGAGGATATCATGAAAATTATTTCTTTTCTTCCAAAAGAAAGGCAAAATCTTTTTTTTAGCGCTACGATGCCGCCAGATATGCGCAAATTGGCCAAATCTGTGTTGATTGATCCGTTCGAAATTAGTCTATCCATCAGCAAACCTGCGGCGGGTGTATTGCAGGCGGCCTATATGATACATGAACATCAAAAGCCCAATTTGATTCGCCATTTGATAAGTGAGAAGCCGAGCTATGCCAGCATCATCATATTTTGTAGCACGAAGCGAAAAGTTATTGATGTGGTGCAGGCGCTCAAAAAGGAGCCCTATGATGTAGAGGCTATTTCATCTGATTTAGAGCAGCGCGATAGAGAGTTGGCCCTTCAGCGTTTTAAGGCCCGTCAGACGCGTGTATTGGTAGGAACTGATGTGATTTCTCGTGGTATTGATGTTAAGGATATCAATCTTGTTATTAATTACGATGTGCCCAATGATGCAGAGGATTATGTCCATCGAGTGGGTCGAACTGCTCGAGCTGACTCCACGGGTGTTGCATTAACTCTTATCAATGAAAGAGAAAGCCGTCAATTTTTCAATATTGAGTCGCTTATAGAGATGGATATAATCAAACTTTCTCCTCCCCCTGACTTTGGGCCTCAGCCGTTGTATGAGCCCCATAAGAAAATTAGCCGTTCCAACAGTGGATATAATAATCGAAGATCATCTAACTCAAGAAATTCTTCGTCTGATCGTCGCGGAGGTAATAAGGGGCGTGGAAACAAACGCTCTTAGATTGTAGGTCTATTCTTCTTCTTCTTCTTCTTCTTCTTGATATTGACGTAAGACTTCAAGCGTTCTATCCCTATCTTCTGCATTCACATATAGTTCAATCATTCCATCCATAAGCAACTTAGTAGAGTCCATTCTATTCATTATCCAACAAGGAATGCCTTGATGCTGTAATAATGACTCACAAACCTTGGCTTGATAGAGTTGTGTAAATTTTTTGACTAATATTTTATCGTTCATAAGATGAATCTATATTAACTAAAGGGTGAGAATAATCTGGTCAGCATATTGATGCCTGAAATCAATCCTTGTCCCTTTTTGAGTGTTTCAGTTGTGTACAATACAGAAATGGGCCGTTCGATAATGGTAGATTTTTTAGAGTGGGCATGCTTTATAATTTCCATACAAAACTCAAATCCATCATAATTTAAGTTCATGGTCTTTGCTAGATTTCCTGAAATGACTTTTAAGCCCGATTGGCTGTCACTCAAATATACTCCTGTGAAAAAATAACTGATTAAGTTTCCTACTTTATTAAAGAATACACGACTTGTAGGAATGTCATTTTGTTGTTTGAATCGACTGCCTATTACAAGGTCAGCCTTTTCTTGTTCAAGGGCTGAAAGCAATGAAAGTAAATCGGTCGGGTCGTGCTGCATATCTGCGTCTATAGTGGCAATATAGTGGGCGTTTTTTGAAACTGCATAGGCAATACCCGTTTGGGTGGCCGCACCGGGGCCAAGATTGATGATGTGATCTAAGACGATGACTCCTTCGACAGACTCAGCTTTTGCTTTTGTCTCGTCCGTGCTACTATCATTTACGACTATTAGATGGCGAAATCCCGTCTCCTTGAGTTTTAACAGAAGGGTGGCAATATAATTTACTTCATTTTTTGCAGGAATGATTACATAGACATCTTCAATTTTCATCGTAGCGCTAGATATATCTAACTGCTTCTGTTCCATTTTCTTTATTGTTCTTATCGTCTGATGAGTATTTAAGGTCAAAGGATTTCATAAATCGCATAGCTGCCTGTTTCTATAGCTGGGTTTCGCTGATTGTCAGGGGGGAAAACGTCTGCGACCATATGTGTCTCTCCATTGCTGTCAACATAATTATAAATACGATCAGTAGCAATTAATTGTACTCTAGGATTTTTGATTAAGGTATTAAGCAGTAGGGTAAATTTTTCTCTTAATGATTGTTCTGGGGTTTTGTCTATGGTATGTGTGTTGAGATCGACTACTATATAACGAATATTACTTCTTTTAAAGACTTCAATGATGCGTTGTTTGTCTTGGGTTAAGTTGATCAACACGAAAAACAGATTTAAACCAGCATCGCTGTATACCCTTCGAGGGTTATCATTAATTTCAAATGCAAGACTTGTACCTATTTGGTAAACAAGCCCGTCATTACTATTGATTTTGTCTAAAGCGCCATTCAGGTTTCTATACGCGCTATTCACAGTTTGAGAAGCGTTTAATATTCCTGTAGAATATTTGTATATATTGCCATCTAAAATGCTCTTGCCGATATGTTCTTTATTGAAACCCCCGATCGCATAAATGTTACTTATTCGAGAGACATAGGCATTTGTGCCCCAAAATATAATGGTAGCAAGACCAATATATTTCATTAACTGACCAATTATTGAGGAGTCAAAAGTGATTAACTTGCTCATTAATATAAGGCCAAGTGGCAACATCAAAAATCCGTACCAAACTATCCCTCCTGAAAGAACTAGCCATAAGAAACCATAACTTAATAAGAGTATAGTAAGTATTAAATTCTCTTTCTTCAGGCTCTTATTCCTAAGAATAAAAAAAATCGTGACCACCAATAAACCAAATATGAGAGGATAGGTGATATGATCTTTGTCGCCAGATATAGATTCAAATAAATTGACAAATGGAGTAGCCATCAAACCAAAAATGTCGTAGGCAGTTTTTAGAATTTTTTGACTTGCAGACGTAAGTTCCGAACGGGTAAGTGCTGCCCATTGAGGAGAATGAACCCAAACCTGTCGCAGATTGTCAAGAACTAAAAACGAATACTTAAAGGCAATGCTCAAGTATAAAATGAAGAAAACAGCAAGCGAATAAAACAACTTCTTACTTCTATATGAAATACCCAATAGTCCGAGGGGTATAAGGGCAAAGAGTATATAGCCAATATCAACAAACCTGCCCTGCTGGTTGACATTTACGGATATATCATAGGGCATAGTCAGATAACGCGGCATAAGAGTCTCATAACCGAAATATCGTTGTATTTCTTCTCTTTTGACATTGCTCTCGACTTCATTAAGATTAATTTCAAGGGATGTCTCTTGGGCAGAAATGCCCATTATATACGAAGACAAGATGGCTGCGAAAAGTACTTTAGTTCTGTGCATTTTGACTTTGTTTTAGCTGATCTTCTTTCAGTATTTGTATATGGCTACGTATTAAATCATAGGGTTCAAAATCAGTGCGTGGTGGCAATCCCAGCATTAATAACATAACTGAGGTACTTTTGGTGTGAGTATAATTCTTATACATCCAAGGCCCAAATGTGATCAAGGAGCAAAATCCTAGTGTTACTATTAATCGCGAGGCATTAAAAAATCTTTGCGCATTTTGAACGAGGGAATAGAATAAGAAGCCCACACCAATTATACAAAGTGCTATACACGTTTCCCTCCCACTCAAATGATATTCGCGCATGCCGCTCATTTCATCTAGTTTTAAAACAATAACGGAGCCCATCGCTATCGCACTAACCCCCACAGCACCAAGCCAGTCTTTGGTGAAATACCACATGAGGATCACTAAGCCAAAGATTAAAAACAAACTAAGCACCTTTATGGACAAAGCAAATCCGCAAAGTAGGCCTAAAATCGAAACATAGGCAAGATCCGTTCTGTTGATCGATAGTAACATTGTCGCAGATTGCTCGCCTTTCCATTTTATCCAATAAATGAATGCATTAATGCTTGATAGTTGGACGAACAGAAGGGCTAAGTCAATTTTATACTCTATGATCCAGTGGTTTGTCACCGCTGGGGTGATGACAAATAACAAGCAAATACCAATGGAGAGTGCCGGACTTATCTTGAAATACCTAGAGGCCATTTCATATAAGCAAAACAGAGCTAAAATGCCGCCAAGAGTAGAGATAAACAGCGTGATCTCAGGACTGTCCAATAATAAGTATCCCGTGGCCTGGACTAGGCCCCAA
>CAZTSI010000044.1:0-26860 GCA_964616755.1 uncultured Saprospiraceae bacterium
CGTGATCTCAGGACTGTCCAATAATAAGTATCCCGTGGCCTGGACTAGGCCCCAAGCATGCGGCGCGAAACCTACTACCAGCCCATCAGCATTGCCAATAAGGCGAGATACATTCATATAATAATTGCGTGCATCAAAGCCAAGCGGGAAAGGACTTTGGGTGTACAAATAGTTCAGCGTAAGGTAAAAGACCAATAAAACACCAATAAAAACTCCCCAATACCCTAATGACCGTAGACCATTAAATGGAGTCCATAGACATGTTTGTACAAACCTCCAACTCGCCTGGTAGTTGCTTAATATCATTTGCGCAATTATACCAGCCATAATCCAATTGTTTAATAAATGGTAAGCACCAAAGGCCATTAACAGCAACGTATATATCATAAAGCCCAAAGCTATGTCCAACATGCCAAACGTCATACCCATAGCCTCACCACCCTTAAGAAATTTAGTGCGCAATAAATTGCCTATCGAATAACAAGCTGTGCAAAGTAGAAAACTAACACCTAATGTAAATAAGGACATCTTAGCCAAATGGAAATAATTGTTTATCCCCAATGGAGCTTGCCAATATTTATTATACGATAAGGTGATAGCCCATATGAAAATAATAATAAGCCCGTATATCATCAACCCATTGACTTTTGAGTAGTTCAATCGTTCAAAAAACCACTTACGTTGAACATATGCGCTGATTAGGGTTGCGGTTAAAAGGACAAATGCTGCTAGGAAATAATACCTAAAGTAGTAAAAGGAAGGCCCGTAAATAACCTCCTTATTAAAATAATCTAGTGTCAATATACCGATCCAAAGGATGGAAAAAACCAAGAAGAACCAAGTCTGAAAGCTAAACTCTTTGAATTTCGAAAGTATATCTCGCACTTTTACCCTATTTATGGGTTCAAATGTACAAGTAAATAATCGGCAACCATAGTAGAAAAGCCCTACAGATCTCAGTATTATGATACAATTCATCAATTTTAGATTTCACCTGTGAACAAACATGGCTGTCATTGTTATCTTTAGTGATGGTAAACTTTAGCTAGAATATGGATATTGAAGAGGTTATTAAACAGAAGACATCTTTTACTAGCAATCGAGAACGTGCGCTGGTCAACATGCTTTTTACACAAGGCTGGATTTCGGGTCAGTTGCGTGTGCACTTAAGTAAATTTTGTATTACCCCTAAACAATACAACATTCTAAGGATTTTACAAGGCGGACAAAAGGCGATGTCTATCTTTGAAATTAGGGAAAGAATGCTGGACAAAATGTCAGATATCACAAGACTGATAGACAGAATGATCTTAAAGGGCTGGGTATCAAAGGAAGTCAATCTTAAGGATAGACGATTAGTTGATATACAAATTACAGATGGTGGTCGCTCGTTGCTTGATCAAGTAAAGTCAAGTCAAAAACCGATATGGTCAGTGTTAAAAAACCTCACAGAGCCCGAAGCAGTGCAGTTAAACCAGTTGTTGGACAAGATCCGAAAAGATCAGTAAGCCATATCAGTGTTGTGCACTTCGACTTTATCAGATTGAGTATAAAATGAGGTTACACTAAGGATCATTGAAAGAAACATATAGGTGCCCACCCACCAAGTAGCTTCACTGAGCCATTTTTCTAAGCCAAACCAACTCGAATAAGTAATCAAGAGCCATACTCCAATGGTCAGCTTCACTCCTTCGGCAACAATGCCCAAAACACTTTTGTCCATGGCACTGGTATAGGCAAAGATGGACAATACTATGAACAATGAGTATTGTAAAATCTCTAAGGTCGACAAATCCGCAATCGAAACGAGTAAATGGTATAAAAACAAATTATTAATGATCAATTGAGCCCAATACCACGCCTGAAAGTAAGGGGAAAACACTGTAGAATATTTTTTCATTTGGTAAACATCTTGCACAGAGTCCACTGGATACATCTGAAGCACATCTGCCGGACGCCAACCTGTTGGCATAAACCAAATACGGACTTTGTCCCAGAGCTTGCTTGTTCGCCAAGCATCTTTTATCAGAAGCCAAAAGTGTTGATAATTAATAATGAATGGATTCCATGTTTTTACTTGCCTTTTGACGCCATATACTGGTGGAATATCGTCTTGTTCCTCCTGAAAGGTCCCAAATAGTTTGTCCCAGATGACAAATATGGCAGCATAGTTTTTATCAAGGTATTCGGGATTAATGGCGTGATGTACCCTATGATGTGAAGGAGTCATGAGGATTTGCTCTAAAAATCCCATCTTGCCTATCAGTCGAGTGTGATACCAAAATTGTGCAAACAGATGCAAAGGAGCCATCAATGCAATAACCTTTGGTGGTATCCCAACGACTGCCATAGGTACATATAAGAAAAAATAAACACCAATAATACCCGAAATACTTTGCCTAAGAGCACATGATAAATTAAACTCTTCACTGCTGTGGTGTACGATATGTCTATTCCACATCACATTGTATTCATGATTAAATCTATGTGACCAATACGAAGCAAAGTCAATTAATACAAAAGCTACCAAATACATCCAAAACGGGGAAGCAATCGAAAATACAGCCAAATGTTGATGTAGCCATCCGTAGCTAACAATAACTACAGATAGCCCTAATACATCTTTTAGCGTATTCGTCATACCTGAGCTCAAACTTGAGATAGTGTCCAGAGCTGTATTTACTGGACGACGCATGATCAGACTTGCGATGTATTCTATTATGATTAAGATCACAAAAGCCGGAATGGCATAACTCAGTACTTTGGCATATATTTCCATATTTGGATTCGATTGCTCTACAATTATACGAACTAATTAAGAATAAGAGAAAAGCAGATATTCATGCTATTGATGCGTTAAGAAGTGAAGGGAGTAAGACGAAATTATCCTTATATTGCGCCCCAATGGAATACAAGGAAATTGGCCGCCGGATTCTTTATTTTGCATTTGACCCATTGGTCAAAGTGTTTGGTAAACTGGGGATTACCCCTAATCATGTTACCTTAATGGGTTTGGTGTTAAATATTGTGGGTGCTTTCTACCTATTGCACAGCTTTGAAATGGGGACAATGGAGTATGGTCAGCAACTTTTTGGCTTTGGTATTATATTAGGTTTTGCTGGTCTGATGGATAGTATGGATGGACGTCTCGCCAGACTGTATCAGATGCATTCCGTATTCGGTGCCTATTATGATAGTGTCATTGATCGTTATAGTGAGTTTATCATGTTCATTGCTATGGCCGTTTATTTTGCGCATTTTGATTTGCAGATTGGATTGATAGCCGTACTCTTTGCAACCATGGGTTCTCTGATGGTTAGTTATAATCGATCTAGAGCTGAATCCTTGGGGGTAGATTGTAATGTAGGATTAATGCAGCGTCCAGAGCGTATTGTATTCCTCGGATTATGGTCTATCTTATGCGGATTATGGCATCATTACGCGGCGAATTCTTTCTTAGGAGTACACCTCTGGGGTATTGACTTGTATACCCTAGGAATAATTTGGCTGGCTATTTCTACAAATATTACGGCCATACGAAGAATACTTTTCACTCGTACATCAATAATGAATAAGAGCTAGGTGAAAGCAGGTATAGATTCGAGGAGTGCGGATTCTGTGCGTTTTAGGTTGATTGTTGCAGTAATCTTTGGTGTCAGCTACATATTAATTATGGGTGGTTTGGTCGGTTGGAGATCTGATCACAATTTTTTTTTGGCGCTTGTCTTTTTTACTTTAGCGTTGCATCCTTTTACTTTTCGCTTTTGCTTGACCCTTTCGGCCTTTGCTTTCTTTTGGATCATTTACGATGCTATGCGCGTCTATCCCAATTATTTATTTAATCGCGTTCATATTCTGGAGCCTTATCAGCTAGAGCTCGCGCTCTTCGGCATTATGGATCAGGGTAGAGAGGTAATACCATGCGAATGGTTTGCTAGCCGCACTAATAGATTTTTGAGTAGTATAGCAGGGATGAGTTATCTGTGCTGGGTGCCTGGGCCTTTGAGCTTTACGCTCTATATGTGGTATAAAGGGGATGGACGTTTATTCTGTTACTCATATGGCTTCTTGCTGACCAACTTTTTAGGATTCATCCTCTATTATCTATATCCAGCCGCACCGCCTTGGTATTATTTAGAGTATGGTCTAGAGGCAAATTTTGATATTCCTGGCAATGCTGGCTTGCTGGTGGAGTTTGACAAAATTATTAATTATCCGGTTTTTAGTAATATGTACAATAAAAACTCTAATGTTTTTGCGGCCATTCCTTCTTTGCATGCAGCGTATCCTTTGATTTCGCTATTTTTTGCATTGCGGTATCACTATACCAAATGGGCTATATTTTTTTCTTTTTTGACCATAGGTATTTGGTTTGCAGCGGTTTATTCTCAACATCATTACGTTATTGATCTACTACTTGGTGGATTTTGTGCAATAGGAGGTTATTATCTGATGAATTGGATTTACGCCCGTAATTTTGCGCAAAAGGTCTTTAATGTTTTTATCAGACTTATCATTACCTAATACAAAATTTTTAAGGTCGTGGTAATTTAGCAATAAAGATTTAACTTTGCGCCCCATTTACTTTATGCAAAAAAAATCTATTGATGAGTGAAATGAAACCCTTGGTTCTTAAAGGCAAATTAGGTATACTAACTCCAGGTATGGGTGCTGTGGGCACCACTTTTATAGCTGGATGTATCGCAGTACGCAAAGGGATTTCTTCTCCGATAGGCGCATTGACGCAGATGGGGGAAATTGATTTACCTAATGGTCAGAAAACTAAAATCAAAAATATTGTCCCTTTGTCAGACCTTCAAGACATTGTTTTTGGTGGCTGGGATATCTTTGAAGACAATGTTTACGATGCGGCCATCCGCGCCAAAGTGTTAGAAAGAGATTTACTTGATCAACTAAAGGATGAATTAACGGCTATCAAGCCGATGAAAGCAGTCTTTGACCAGGCGTATATCAGAAATATAGATGGGCCTAATGTCAAAACAGGTGCATCAAAAATGGCACTAGCGGAGGCTTTAATGGATGACATAAAGGGATTTAAGGCAGCGAATAACTGTGACCGATTAGTAATGGTATGGTGTGGTAGCACAGAAATGTACATCGAAGAAAAGCCAGTACACTCGACACTATCCAAGTTAGAAGAAGGTTTGAGGAATAACGATCCTGATATTCCGCCAAGCATGATTTATGTTTATGCGGCATTGAAATTGGGTATTCCTTATGCCAATGGTGCACCAAACCTTAGTTGTGATGTGCCAGCCATTTTAGAATTGGCCGCACAAACGCAAACGCCCATAGCTGGGAAGGACTTCAAAACGGGTCAGACTTTTATGAAAACGGTTGTGGCCCCAGGTCTGAAATCAAGATATCTTGGGGTTGCTGGCTGGTTTAGTACGAATATTTTGGGCAATCGCGATGGTGAAGTACTTGATGCACCAGAAAACTTTAAGACGAAAGAAGTATCAAAGCTTGGTGTTTTAGAACAAATCTTTGACCCCACTAACAATAAAGAACTATACGGAGATATGTATCATAAGGTGCGTATCGAATATTATCCACCAAGAGGCGACAACAAGGAGGGCTGGGATAATATAGATATACGTGGTTGGTTAGACTATCCGATGCAAATCAAAATAGACTTTTTATGCCGTGACTCTATTCTCGCGGCGCCATTAGTCTTGGACTTGGCACTATTCTTAGATTTGGCTAAGCGCAAAGGTCAGAGCGGGGTGCAGGAATGGTTATCTTATTATCTAAAGTCACCTCAAACTCAAAACGGCGACATGCCTATACATGATTTATTCAAGCAACACGATATGCTGAATAAAAAGCTAATTGAATTTTCTGAAGCATAGCTTATTGCCATGAACATGCTAGCTGCATGGTTTTCCGCTGGTTTTGGCGCAGGATATAGCCCTGTTGCACCAGGTACTATGGGGACTCTCGTTGGGGTAGTTTTGCTTTGGCTATTGAATATGTCGGGCATTGTCAATCCATATATGCTGATGACCTTATTAGTTGCCTATATACTCATAGCATATATCGCAATCCGTCATCTGCCCACCAGTTGGAAACATGATGATCAACGTATCGTCTCTGATGAGGTAGCAGGACTATGGCTAACTATGATTTGGGTTCCAATCAATTGGAAGACCCTTGTAGTAGGCTTTGTGTTGTTTCGTTTTTTTGATATTCTAAAACCCTTGGGTATAAGGAAACTAGATAATTGGCGCAACGATTGGGGTGTATTAGTCGATGATTTACTTGCCGGCGTCTATGCTAATATTTGTTTACGCTTAATATGCATAGTTTTATGAATGAGTCAGCTGCTATGAGTACTTCAAGCATTAACATACCCGTTTTAAAATCATTTTTTAGATATAACATCAGTGCGGGGACCGCAACGGTGTGTGACTTTTTGATGCTCATATTTTGTACCGAAACATTGCACATTTATTATGTCATTTCGGGTTTTTTTGGAGCACTAACTGGCGCTACCGTCGCGTTTTTTTTGGGTCGAAATTGGACGTTTTTTAATAAGGATGGGGCTATCAGTGCTCAGTCTATGAAGTTTTTACTGGTTTTTGGCGGCAGTATCCTTCTCAATACTGGGGGCCTCTACCTATTCACTGACGTACTAGAAGTGGGGCATTATACCTTCGCGAAGATGATTGTTGCAGTGCTGGTCGGGGGCACTTTTAATTTTCCAATGCAGCGTTATTTTGTATTCCGATGATTAATACGCGACAACCTAAACGGATATTATTTATCGTCAATCCCTTTGCTGGATACAAGTCCAAGAAAGACTATCCCGATATGATCCGTAAAGCATTGCTAGATACCGATTGGCAGTTTGACATAGAGAGAACCCAATATGCAGGGCATGCTGCTGAATTGGCACATGCTGCCAAAGATCAACAATACGATGCGGTAGTTGCCGCGGGTGGTGATGGTACGGTAAATGAGGTGGCTGCTCAACTGGTCAATTCAGGCATAATCATGGGCATAGTGCCGGGGGGGTCAGGCAACGGACTTTCGGGTCATCTAGGTCTCGGTCGCAATCCCCAAAAAGCTTTAGAAATTTTGAAAAAATGGAATGTTGAACCCATGGATACAGCAGAGGTCAATGGGCGCCCTTATGTCAATATGGCTGGAGTAGGTATTGATGGGCTCGTTGCATATAAAACAAAATCCAGCGCTAAGCGAGGATTTCAGACGTATCTGAAGGGTGCTGTATGGGAAGGGATCAAATACAAAAATCAACATTATACCGTCGAAACACCCGAAAAGGAATATGACGGAAAATTTCTTTCCATTAATGTAGCCAATGGCTCTATGTTTGGTTACAACTTTACCATCGCTGCGGATGCCGACACTAGTGATGGATTAGTCAATACATTAATGATCCACGATGCACATAAGATTGATTATTTTGGGAATGCGTGGAGATTCTGGGCGCGCCGAATTCATAAAAGCAAATTGGCGAGTACGGACTTGGTGGATTATATCAAGCTCACATGTCATGAGCCTAGCTATTTGCATATTGACGGCGAAGGCTATCCATGTGAAGCCGGCGTCTATGAATTTAGAGTCAGACCTAACTCGCTGCTGGTGATCGCCAATCCAACAAGAAAAAGAGGCAAAACAAGAAACGAACATTAACATTGCTCTTAAGATTGAACCGCTCTTAGCTATGCATACACTTGATACGTTTTACCCAATGAAGTGGACACTGTTGCTAGGCCTGTTTGGCTTTTCGACTTATATCAACGGCCAATGGGATGATCGTAAATCAGTACAGGTTAAATACTTCGATCAAGCGATAGAGCCCGATGGAGTGCTTGATGAAGAAATTTGGTCACAGATAACACCTACAAATGATTTTTGGCAATATTTTCCTACCGATTCCCTAAAAGCCAAAAACGATACTGACATATACCTTTATTCTGACGACAACAATCTGTATATCGGCATTAGATGTCATGGGGTTGGCAATAAGTATGTTGTCACCTCACTGAAACGAGACTTTCGGGCAGGTGGCCAAGACAATATCACCTTCATTTTTGATACATTTAATGATAAGACGAATGCCTTTTTCTTTGGTATTAATCCGCAAGGAGTAAACCGTGAAGGTCTTATCACAAATGGAGGCAATGTGGTAGAAGACTTTTCCGGATCTTGGGACAATAGATGGTTTGGTGATGCTCAGATTTATGATACTTACTATACAGCCGAACTAGTCATACCTTTTTCATCAATACGCTTTAAGGATAACGCCAAAACATGGGGACTTATGGCCTACAGATTTGATACACAGGCCAATGAGAACACTGTATGGAATCGCATACCACGCAATCAAATCCTTTTTAACTTGGCCTTCACAGGGGAAATGAACTTCGAAAAGGCCCCCAAAATGAACGGTGCCAATATGGCCATTATCCCCTATGTTAGCACTGTGGCTACCAAAACATTCAATCCAGCCGCCCCAACAGATTTTACCTTCGAAGCAGGAGGTGATCTAAAAGTAGGAATTACCTCTGGACTTAATCTTGACGTAACGGTCAATCCAGATTTTTCGCAAGTAGAAGTAGACCAGCAGGTGACCAATGTTAATAGATTTGAAATATTTTTTCCTGAGCGAAGGCAATTTTTTCTTGAAAATGAAGATCTCTTTGGTGGCTTTGGATTTGATCCAATGAATCCTTTCTTTTCACGACGTATAGGTGTAGGTATAGACACAGCCACAGGCACGAATGTTCAAAACAAGATTTTAGCTGGCATGAGGCTTAGCGGCAAAATCGGAAGTGATACGCGAGTCGGTTTGCTCAATATGCAAACAGCGTCAGACGAAATAAAAGGACTTCCGTCTACTAATTATAGCGTTGCCGTAATACAGCAAAAGATACTCAAGCGATCAAATATTGGCGGCATCTTTGTCAACAAGCAAGTGTCTGGCGATAAAATTGCAGGCTTAGGGATCAACCGTTACAATAGAGTAGCCGGCATTGACTTTAATTATGCCTCTGCCGATAATACGCTGACGGGAAAAGTCTTTGGTCACACCTCCTTTACTGCAGGACAGAACCAAAAAAATATTTCTCACGGAGCTTTTATGGCCTATTCAGTAAGAGCTTTTGGATTAGAATGGAACCATCAATATATTGATGAAAACTTCAATGCAGAGGTAGGATTCGTGCCTCGAAAAAATCTCTTCAGGATCGGGCCTAATGGCTCACTTAATTTTTATCCGCAGAATGATTTTATAAGCGATTTCTCATTTGGTGTCGACACGGAGATCTTGTATCGGCCAGGTTTTGGCAAGTCCGATCATCAATTCTCGCTTAGTTTTGAATCTCAATTTGCTAATACAAGTCGATTTACGCTTTTTCTAAATCACGAGTATGTATATTTATTTGACGATTTTGACCCGACAGGAACGGAGGCATTACAGCTGACAGCAGGCACAGATTACACGTATAAGAGTCTGTCAGCAAGATTTGCTTCTGATAGTCGTCAAGCGTTCAGTTTTAGTTTAGGTACAAGTATCGGGCAATATTTCAACGGCCAACGCCTTGGGTTAAACGGCAACATCCGATGGCAGTACCCACCAATGGGATTTTTGTCGATAGATTATTCCTATAATGAATTTGATATGCCCTATCTAGAAAATAAAAGACGCAATTATCTCATTGGGCCAAGGATAGATTATACGTTTTCAAAATCTGTATTTTTTACCACCTTCATCCAATATAATAGCCAAACGGCCAATACGAACATAAATGCCAGACTTCAATGGCGTTTTGCGCCCGTTTCAGACTTTTATTTAGTGTACACAGACAACTATCTAACAGGAGATATATATGATCCTGAGCGACGTTTTGCTTTTGATGTGCAGAACAGATCTGTTGTAGCAAAACTGAGTTATTGGTTAAACATTTAGTCTCGGTAGAAGAAAACCATTCGTTCGTCGGTTTATTAAACCTTTTACCAAGCCCTGTGTTTAACTTCACATTGTATTTCTCAAATGTCTAATTCCTTTTCCCAAACTAAGCCTGTCTTCATGAAAAACTTTTCATTTGTATTCATTTTGCTTTTCTCTTTTTCTCTTAGCGCACAATTTCCTGGCATGGGCGCCAAAGGCCCCACCATCAAGGGTAAGATAACAGGAGAAATCATTGATACTATCACTAATGACCCTGTAGAGTTTGCGACTATCTCTATGCGAAAAACAGGATCCGATAAGATAATTAACGGTGCCCTAAGTGAAAAGGACGGCAAATTTTCCTTTACTGATGTAGCGCCAGGCAAATATGATTTAGAAATCTCTTTTTTAGGATACAATGTTAAGGTGATTAATGATGTTGAAACCACTGGTAAATCTCCAGATAACAATATAGGTGCAATCTATTTGGTTCCGACGGACTACTTGCTTGATGAGGTACAAGTGACAGCTCAACGAGAACTGTTTGAAAACAAAGTGGACAGGATCGTATTTAATGCCGCCGATGATGCTTCAATAGCTGGCGGTGATGCCGCCGATGTATTGCGTAAAGTACCCAACCTATCCGTAGATTTGAACGGCAATGTCAGTATTAGAGGTTCACAAAACGTGACCATTTTGATCAATGGCAAACCTTCAGGCATGTTTTCTGCCAACGTTGCCGATGCACTTAAAATGTTTCCAGCTGATCAGATCGAAAAAGTTGAAGTTATCACAAGCCCAGGGGCTAAGTATGATGCAGAGGGCAGCGGAGGTATCATTAACATCGTCACTAAAAGGAAGAATATCGAAGGAATAGCTGGCTCTGTGAATGCATCAGCGGGCAACCTGCAAAACAATACCTTTGTCAACCTAAACATGGGCAAGGGCCGATTTGGATCTACCTTGAATGGTTCGGTATTTTATTCGGTTCCAGTAGATGGTACCTTTAGTTTTGAGCGAACGGATTTAGTAGCGGGCGGAAGTAGAAAGTTATCACAAGATGGGATTAACAATTCCTCACGACTTGGCTTTAATGGATCGGGAAGTGCCTTTTACGATATCAATGCATACAACTCTTTGAATACATCTTTTACTACAAGAGGTTTCGGATTTGATCAAGAAGGCGTATTTAATGGATTGTTGACCTCTTCTACCGGGCCAGGTTTTAACTTTAGAAGGGATCAATTGACGGATAATTTGAATTCGGGTTTTGACTGGAATACAGATTATACACGAAAATTTGAAAATCAAGAAGGCCGAGAAATGGTGTTTGCTTACCAGCTATCACGAAATGACTCTGATCAAGAAATTAGCCTAACAGAAGTCAATTCTATTGAAGCACTGAGTCGGGAAGAGAGGATATTTAATGATGGCAATAATGTAGAACATACTGCACAGATTGATTATACACATCCGTTCAAAGGGGGAAAAAAAATCGAAACTGGAATCAAGACAGTTATTCGCGATATTGATAGTGATTATCGTTATAGTCGCTTGGATAACAATATTGGGGATTTTATTTTGGATGAGGCTCGGTCAAATGTTTTCAATTACCATCAAGACGTCTTGGCAGGCTATATGCAATATTCATTTCCGATAGGCAAATTTCAGTTTATCGGTGGACTTCGTTATGAACATACAGCGATTGCTGGAACGACAGTAGATAGAGAATTTGATTTTGAAAATGACTACGATAACTGGATTCCCAATTTTACGATCTCTAGGCCATTGTCTAATTTTAGAAACTTGCGCTTCAGTTATTCAAAGCGCATTCAGCGACCGAGCTTAAACTTTATCAATCCATTTAATAATTCGACGGATCAGACGAATATCACTATAGGTAATCCAGTTTTGGATCCAGAAATCACACACCAATATGAGATTGGATATAATATGCGATTTTTAGGCTTTAATATTTTTGGATCTGGATATTTCAAACGGACAAATGATATCATAGAACAAACCTTGGGGGTCAATGCAACTGGAGTTTCGATTAACTCATTTGATAATGTCGGTCGCAGAAACTCTTTTGGCATTAATGCTTTTGTTAATAAAAGCATTAGCAAATTTAATATTCGATTTGGGGGTGATATTTTTACATATGATGGTAAAGGTGTAGTAAACGGTGAGGCCTTAGAAAACAAAGACATCAACTATCAATTATTTACGAATGGCGATTATAGTTTGTCGGGAACCATCAAGATAGACATGTTTGGATTTTTTAGATCACAACAGACAACACTGCAAGGCGAAACTCCTAGCTTTTCCATTTTTGGTGTGGGTATCAGAAGAGATATTAAAGATTGGAGTATTGGTATTAGAGTCATTGAGCCTTTCTCACAACTTAAAGGATTTAACAGCTCTCAGGCTGGCGCACAATTCTCACAAGTATCAACATTTGCCATACCGTTTAGAAGTTTTGGTATCAATCTGCGATACAAGTTTGGTAAAGTTGATTTTAAAGAAAGAAATACCAAGATTAAAAATGCCGATGCCAAGACTCAGCAAGATGCCACTAGCGGCGGCCCGCAAGGTGGTCGCGGGTAAACGATAGGATAAGTATTGAGATTTTAGATTTCTGAGAAGTGCCTCATTAGATCTAAGTAGGATAAGTTTGTAGTTATTGAGCTAGAGAACACGTATTATACTATGGGCTGAATATATATTTTATTTCATTTTATATGAAATAATCAACGTTGCTGTTGCGGTTAGAATTCAGACTAGATCAGAGCTTTTAAAAGAATTAATGAAATTAAGTAGGTACAATATTTAATTATTCCTGAATTCAAGCGGCCAAAGCTATTTTGGCTAAAAATGGCCATGTTATTCGTCTTAATGCGGCTATTTATTCAATGATGGCGCTCTTCCTCTCGAAAATGTTAGTTACAATTATTCTAATAGGAAAGTAGGGTATTCGAAAAGATATAATTCTCTATTTGAATAATAACTTATGGAAATTTGGGAAATTGATCGAAGTTGGGCTTTCTCTTTTGCAAAAATGCGTCTCTTCCTTCTACAGCCTCGTCGGTCATATAGCCTAGGCGGGTCGCCTCTCCGGCAAAGATTTGTTGGCCCACCAGCCCATCATCTATCAGGTTGAAGGCAAATTTGAGCATTTTAATGGCG
The DNA here is from genome assembly GCA_964616755.1 of uncultured Saprospiraceae bacterium. Lineage (GTDB taxonomy): Bacteria > Bacteroidota > Bacteroidia > Chitinophagales > Saprospiraceae > CAYNFR01. The sequence goes on from CAZTSI010000044.1 coordinate 13,127, forward strand.
GTCGGGCTTTTTTGTAATATTTCTTGCGCCCAATCAAAGGCCGTATATTCGAGTTGGTCGTGGGGAGCAACAGCATTAACCATCCCCATTTCGTAGGCTTCTTGAGCCGAATAGTTTCTTCCTAAAAAGAAAATTTCTCGGGCGCGTTTTTGCCCTATTTGTCGTGCTAAATAGGCAGAGCCATAACCAGCATCATAGCTCGCTACATCCGCATCTGTCTGCTTGAAAATAGCGTGTTCTTTGCTAGCGATTGTGAGGTCGCACACCACGTGAAGGCTATGCCCGCCGCCAACAGCCCATCCTGGTACAACGGCTATGACTACCTTATTCATAAAACGAATAAGCCGCTGTACCTCTAGAATGTTTAACCGACCGATCCCATCTTCACCTATATAGCCTGTCTTACCTCTTGCGCGTTGATCGCCACCAGAACAAAACGAATAAACGCCATCTTTGGGCGAAGGGCCTTCGGCGGATAAAAGAATGACACCTATCTCAGGGTCTATTCGCGCATCTTCAAAGGAATCAAGTAACTCAGAGACCGTTTTTGGCCTAAAAGCATTTCTTACCTCAGGTCGGTTAAAGGCAATTCTAGCTACTCCTTGTGCCTTTTTATATGTTATGTCTTCGTATTCTTTGGCTATTTTCCAAGGTATTAGATTCATTTCTCTTATTTGCTCACAATTTACACACTATGCCAACAAAACAATCGAACAGCTATGGTAGTTTGGATGGTTTCAATTAATTTGACGTTTCAAAGTAAAAGATACCTAATGACTATTCTTCGCACTCCAGATGATCGATTTGACAATTTACCAGATTATGCCTTCAAACCCCATTACATAGAATTGGAGGGAGGGCTAAGAATGCATTATCTAGATGAAGGAGCAAGTGACGGACCTTGTGTTTTACTTTTACATGGTGAGCCTAGTTGGTCATATCTCTATCGTTTTATGATACCGCCTTTAGCGGCTGGTGGTTTTCGAGTGGTGGTGCCAGACCTTATTGGATTTGGCAAATCGGATAAACCAGCGAGCTTTGCGGATTATTCGTATGCCGCTCATTTGACTTGGCTCACAAGATGGATCAAAAAAATGGAGTTAAAGCATATCAATTTGTTTTGTCAAGATTGGGGGGGGCTACTTGGATTAAGGATAGTAGCGGATCATCCTGAATGGTTTGATCGAATAATTGCCGCCAATACGGGGCTACCCACAGGACAATTTGAAATGCCAGAAGCCTTTATGCGATGGCTTAATTTTTCAAAGCGTGTAGATATTCTTCCTGTTAGCATGTTGATTCAGAATGCCACTTGCCGCACCTTAACCGATGAAGAACTTGCTGCTTACGATGCTCCTTTTCCTGATGGAAGTTTTCAGGCTGGGGCAAAAATTTTCCCTTCACTCGTGCCAATTAGCACTGACGATCCAGAATCAGACAATAACATAGCGGCCTGGGGCAAGCTCAGCCAATTTAACAAGCCCTTTTTAACTTTATTTAGTGACCAAGACCCTATCACGACTGGCGGGGATATAATTTTTCAAAAAATAATCTCTGGCACAAAAAATCAGGCACATAAAGTCATGCCAAACGGTGGACACTTTTTACAAGAAGATCTTGGACCTGAGTTAGCTCATGAAATAAGTGCGTTTATACGCACTACTTAAGCACGACGATTTTTCCGCGCACCCACTTATCCGCTAGTCGAATATCATACAAATACACCCCAGAATCGATGCGATCTGTTGGCATAGACTCACCATGTTGTGGGGAGGTTATCTGCCATTGAATACGACCCTGAAGATCATATAAGACAAAATCTCTTACGGGCACAGTTGAATGTAATATTATCTGCTCCCTCGCGGGGTTAGGAAAAAGGTAAGCTTCTTTGCTGTTTAATTCGATAGTAGCGGTATTTTGATCTGTAGTAAAGCTTGATATGATCGAAGATATTTCACCACACGTTGCTATGGCCTCTACATTCCAGTAATAAGTTGTCAGCATCTCTAAGCTAAAAGGAATAATCAATGAATCAACGGTCAAGGTAGTATCGAGCAAAGGTGCGATCAATGTAGAGTCTTTGCTAAGAAGTACTCTATACATTTGATTAGCGGGCGAGAGATTCCATTGGAGATGCACCCCTTGAGGTTGCACTCCTGTCATGCCATTTTGTGGTAATGATAGAATCGGTGCTACAGGGACACCGATATCTTCAATCGAGAAAACAATCGTATCTACAAATTCATTGGCGGCAGCGATTACCCAGATAGCCTCAGCATTGGCGAGTGCAATACTCTCAGTTGATCTAATCATGAATTGGGTGGAGGCAGGAATAGGATTCGGCAAAATTTGCACGGCCACCGCTTCGCCATTGTTATCGATCACCCTCAGCGTGAGATCAGACAAAAATCCTGCATTGGTGCTTCCGACCCACTCAAATGGAGCAATAATGCCGTCACAACGCTCAATAACTTGTGAAGGAAGAGCTATTGCTGCGGTGACACTTTGCTCTTGTGCGATGGTACATATTTCTAATACCCAATTGTCAAAAGATCCTCCATCCAACGCCGCATCGTCGATTACTTCGAGGGTCCAATTTCCCTTTGCATTCATACCATTAAACCTAGCTAAAGGCTCAATGGGCTTGAAGGTTAGAAGAGAAACCAAAGGACACGGAAGATTGACATTAGGCGATTGATCATCAAAAGTGATGAAAAAATTATCATGATCGTCACAAGGATTGATCGCTAAATTGACTGATATCTGATCAGGGCCAACCAACCGGAAACTCAAGTCACTAATCCAAGTATGCTTTCCTTCGATATTAAGAAGGTTTACATCCGTAATGAATTCGTCTTTGTCGATCGCTATGGTAGAGATGACCGTCTCAGCCTCAGTGCCTATGCGTTTGGGTAGATCTGTTGGGGTATATTTGGTGCATTGTATGTCTCCTACCCTAAAACTTTCAGTGATCGAAAAGGCACTCTCGCCGCAGGGGTTTATTGCCTTTACTCGCCAGAAATACTGCGTATTGGCTTGCAAGCCCAAAATGTTTCTACTCGTACTATTTATTTGGGCAAAAATGAAGTCTTTTATTCGAAAGCTCGAGTCTTTACTTACTTCAATGATGAATTCATTGGCCGCTGAAGTCCAATCGAGTAGAGCGTTTAGGCCAATGTTAGGGGTAGAGATATTAGGTGAATTTAAAACAGGCACGGCGGGCAGGTCACTGAATATAGAGTAGTTGAGGACAAGGTCGCTCGTGACATTATTGCTATCGACCGCAATTAATATTACTTGTGCTTGTGAGGCTGCAAATTGTGGACTGACATTAATATTTACTTTTACGCGCTGTCCAATGATTATGGATGTTTGCTCAAGACTGACATCGAAGCCAGCAGGTGCACTTTCGATAGATATCGATGCTCCTTTTTCAAAACCACTCTTGATGAAAATCTCTGAACTATATTGAGGTGAAAATTTGGTGCAAATAGTGTGATTATTCGTTACCAGAGACGCTAAAATATTGCTACAAGCTCTTCCATCGAGAATCCTTGTGCCTACATTGTCAGGATCTAGCCACGCTTTAAGGCTGGTTTCTTTAGTGCCGCCACCATCCCACGAGAGTTTTAGGGCGCCGTAGTCATCGAATGAATTATTGCCACAGGCGGCATCACCACCATTGAGCTGACCGATGATATGTTTGTTTTTGCTAAATAAGGGTGCACCAGAGGAGCCACCTTCTGTGGTGCCTAGATCCCAGTCTTCGACACGGACAAAAAAATCATCGGCGAGATAGGTTGGTTCGTCATAATCTATGCTTATACGCTTTTCGTTTGAGCTTGGATGATGGACAGATAATGTAGTATCCCAGCTTTCATTTTGGACATCCCAGCCAGCAAAGAAAGGGTTGAATTCACTCGGATCATCGTCAAGTTGTAGCAAAGCGAAGTCAGTTTGTGCATAATTGGCTAACAATCGTGATCCAGAAGTAAAATGATTGAGTAAGCCATCACCATTATTACCGCTAGCAGACGAACCAGGAATGCGACAAAAGGTGTTTTGATAATTCCAATAGACCACGACTGATCGAGCGTTGTTATTATTGATTTCACAATGATTGGCCGTTAAAAAGTAGGGAGTGCAATCCTGTCTAACATTATTGACCAGTACGCCACTGCATTGGCGAACACCATTGAGGGTGTACATGCCGACGCTATTAATGATGTCTCTGTATTCGTCGATAAAGGCAAAACCATCTTCAGCTCCACAAAGAACATCGACATTACATGCGCCTGACAATACCGATCCTAAGGCAGTAAAGTCATGATTCACCTTGCTGAGTGTCAAGAGTAGCTTATCGCGATCAACGGGGCTAAGCAATACTTCTAAAACGACCTCATCGTAGGGTAATATTGGCGACCACCATTCTCTGTGATCATCATTGTCGTGTGCCGTAATTGGCCCAATAATATTTCGCTGCAAGCGATCATACATATACAATCGGGCACTCGGGGGTAGATAGAAAGAGGTAAATCCAATATTTAATGAATGTGCCGTTGGACTTGCTATTCTTACTCGCCATCTTAGTTGGCCATTATCTAAGCTTTCCCAGGCGCCCTTATCGTTGGGACTGATACTTGTTTGTATGGCTTTAGCAAAATCGATAGGCCCGTTGATGCTTGTTCTCGAAGATCGAAAAGTGCTTAATAAGGCCCTATTATTTTGCGAGGGCATCGTAATGAGTGGAATTTCGGAGATCGATTCTATACTATTTTGGCTATCAATGGTATAGCTCATCACGAGACTAATTAGCCAAAGAAGTGCAAAGCGATGTGTCAGACGTTCATTCATTACCTAAAGATATTATTTATTGCTAACACGTATGAATAGGTCAATTTATTGAGGACAATTTTTTAAAATCTTTCGATTCACTTGTGACATGTTTCTTTGGTGTGAGAATAAGGTAGCACTATGCCATAATGCGGGGCAATTGGAGAGCAAAGGTGGTTCCCTCATTGATTTTAGAGCTTTTGACAGATATTTTGCCTTTATGATATTCTTCTATTATTCTCTCGGCTAATGACAACCCTAATCCCCAACCTCTCTTTTTAGTAGAATACCCTGGCTTGAAAATGTTTTTAAATTTTGATGCTGGAATGCCATGACCAGTATCGCTTATGTCGAGATTGATATACTTGTCAAGGATGGTGATTTCCGCTTTAATGACGCCCTTGCCATCCATCGCATCCAAGGCATTTCGGATAATATTCTCCAATACCCAGCTAAATAAATGTTTATTCACTTTTACGAATAAAGCGGGCTGATCGCGAGGAAAGTCAAACAGTATCTTTTTAGGAGCTCTATGCTTCATATACTGCTCTATTTCGTCTAAAGAGTCATAAATATTCGTTCGCTCTAATTCGGGGACGGAGCCTATTTTAGAAAAGCGATCCGCTATTAATTCGAGCCTAGTGACGTCGTTCTCTAATTCTTTGATAACATCAATTTCTTGATGCTCATTGGGGTCAAACTCCTTTAAATATTGAATCCAAGCCATAATGCCGCTGATGGGAGTACCTAGCTGATGAGCCGTCTCTTTTGCCATTCCTGCCCAAATTAAATTTTGCTCTGCTCTTCTATTTGAGGAAAAAACGAAATAAGCCAGACCAACAAACAACGCGATTAACGCGGCTTGCACCATTGGGAAATATTTAATTTGTACATAGAGAGGTGTGTCGAAATAGAATACTTCGTTCAAATAGCCAGGGCCTCGTATAGGCTCTTTATCGGATTCTTCAAATTCCTTTATTTTATTTTTTAAAAATACTTCATCGTTATCATATCTGTCAGGCCAATTATATCCTCTTATAGCTCCATTTTCATCACGTGTGATCACGGGTAGGGTAAAGGAGTTGATAATTTGAAGTTGAAGTGTCATATCTTGATCCAAATCTTCATCATTGGCGACAAGATCTACCGATTGAATATATAGGTCAAGATTTTTTTGCTCACTTACCGATAGCTCCTGTGCTAAGTGATTAGAATAAAATACTGTGATCAATAAGACTAACAGCCCAATGATCATCAGTAAAACCCGCCATGTTGATCGACTACTCGAAAGCTTCATGTCGCTATTAAACGTAGTAAGATAGTACTTCTTGTATTGGCAGTCTAACAAAACCACCATCTCAATGGCTAGAACGCACTACTTTTGTAGCGAATATGATGACCCATACAAAGATTGACTTACGGAAAATAACGGATAGCGACTTAGCTGTGGCCTTTAAAGAATGGAAGCAAGCTTCGTTTCGTATCAAACAAATCAAGCAATGGCTCTGGCAAAAAGGAGTTCATTCCATTAGTGAAATGACCAATTTGAGCAAGGATCTTAGGGCGCTGCTGGAAGACCATTTTGTGATTAACGGTATCCAAGAAGACCTTGTTCAGCGAAGTATTGACGGTACGATCAAGTTTAGATATGTACTCCACGACGGCCATAAGATCGAATCGGTATTGATTCCAGTACAAATTGATAATCGCTATACAGTATGTGTGAGTAGTCAAGTAGGTTGTAGTCTTAGTTGTACGTTTTGCGCCACAGGTCAGATGAAGCGCATGCGCAACCTGGATGCTGGCGAAATTTTCGATCAAGTACACCTGGTTAATCAGAAGTGTGTGGAATTATATGGTCATCCATTGACCAATATCGTGTTTATGGGGATGGGCGAGCCATTGCTCAATTATAGGGAAGTCATGGAGAGCATTGACGTGATCACAGATCCTGAAGGCTTGGGCTTTTCGGCAAGAAGGGTAACGGTGAGTACAGCGGGTATTGCTAAGATGATCATGAAAATGGCTGACGACAATTCGAAAGTCAAGCTGGCTCTTTCGCTGCACGCTGCTGATGATCAAAAGCGCAATAAAATTATGCCCATAAATGAGACCAATCATCTCGCCAATCTCATGGAGGCCATGACATATTATTATGAAAAGACAGGCAACAAAATCAGCTATGAGTATATCGCATTTAAGGGCTTTAATGACAGCCTCGACGATGCGCGCAATTTAGCTAAGCTCTGTTCTAAATTTCCGGTGCTCATTAATATCATTGAGTATAATCCGATTGATGGCGTCGATTTTGTGAAATCTGACTCTATAAGCCTCGACCGATTTGCCAGTTTTCTAAGCGATCGCGGCATTACTGTGACAGTGAGAAAAAGCCGTGGCAAAGATATTGACGCAGCTTGCGGCCAGTTAGCTAATAAAGAATAATGCCCCAACCGATAAGTGTCGAGGCATTGCGTTTTGTTTAGAGGTCTATATTAAGTCCTGCGATAGTTTGATCAATTCTTGAATACGCATAAGAATAAGTGCATTGATCACACTTTTTTCACTTGCCCCTATTATGTTAAATTGAGGGTAAGCTCTTTACGTTGGACACTACCTTGACAAATTGCGTCGGTTCGTCGCCCATATCTATTTTTTCATCTACTTTGATATCTTTATTTGCCACTCCTAGTTTCACTAGTTCGGACGAGATAGTTTTTACGGTTTGATCCAAAAGATGTGCGGTACGCTTGTTTTTTGCTATAGTGATCGTTATTTGATTTGCGTAGGTATGCTTGTAATGAGAGGCTAAGTCAGTTAGATTCGCTTCGATAAATGAATCTATCTGTTCATTTGCTCCGAGTAAAGGGATAAATCGAATTTGGTTGATTTCTTGTTGTGTCAAAAACTCATAATTGCGCTTTGCCTCAGCCACTTTCGTTTCGTGATCTTTGCCTTGCGCAAAATAGCCTTCGACTTCCATAAAGGTATCTATGATACCACCCTGGTCATCTACAGATACTAATAGTGCTTTGCCTTCGACTACCACAATGGTTACGATGTCTTTTGTGGCGAGACCTACGCTCCATAAGAAAAGTACGATGCTTATTACCCCTGTTTTCATGATCTAAAGTTTATAGTTTTTAAATAAGCACTTTACGGAAGCCCTATCAAATGGTCAATGCTAGGAGAACCTTTGTGCTAATCGAATAGGGCAAAATTTGTGCCAAGCTTAGCTTTTAATGGAGGAAATTTGTTGAATATTTTTCTAATTTTTGTGCATACTCGCAGACTAAAATCGATAGATGTTAAAGACGTCACCTTCCACAAAGGATTCTCTATCCATAGGCAATTCGATAAAGGCATTTGCAAGGTTCAGGGCGGACAAGTCGCCGCTACCATTGCTATCGATAGGATTGGCGATGAGTTTGCCTTCGTTCAGATTGAGGCTCACAAGCATAAAGTAGGTCAAGTTTGGCTTGAATAGAACCGGGCTTCCTAGTATGGCTTGTTCCTGGATTACCTGGGTATTGCTTACTGTTTTTAACCATTCTACGACATATCTTCGTGCACACATAAATGAGGACACTGGATTACCAGGTAAGGCAAAAACGAGCACACCCTTTTGCCCGACACCACACCACATAGGCTTGCCTGGGCGCTGTGCCACTTGATGAAAACCTAGCTGCACCTCCAGTTTTTTTAAGACATTAGGTACAAGATCATATTTACCAGCAGACACCCCACCGATGATGATCACCACGTCAGAATGGCGCAGTGCAGAACCCACAATGGCCTCTGTTAATTTGGCATCGTCAGGAACATGATGGATCGTTGCATCCACTCCTTCTTTTATCAGCAGCCCTTGAATAGCATAAGCATTAGACATGCGAATTTCGTGATCAGCAGGCACTTTGTTGATAGGAATGATCTCATCGCCCGTCGCCAAAATGCTTGTGATCGGATTTTTGAAAACAGCAACCTTTTCGATACCCACTGTTGCCAGCGAATTGAGCATACCTGCGTGAATCATTGCACCTTTATGCAACAATTTTTCACCTGCAGGCCGATCGCTTCCTTTTCGATGAATATTTTGCCCGAGCTTGATTTCAGGCGTTACAATACTTGCCATGTCACCTTGTATATGCACATCTTCGTAGCGTATTACTGTATCGCAATGTTCGGGCAACATGGCTCCAGTCATTACCTCGATACATGAAGTGGGGTCGAGCATTGATTTTCTTGGATGCCCCGCTTGACTAACACCCTCTATTGGCAATGGGGCAGGACGAAGGTGCCATGCAGCATAATTGATGGCAATACCGTCCATCGTGACCCTATCAAAAGGGGGCATTTCCCTATCGCCATAGACATCGATAGCTAAAACGCGTCCTATCGAAGCAGCCAATTCAACATACTCGATGCCAAAGTCTCTTTTCTGTGCTAATACCCAATCAGAGGCTTGTTGTACAGTGATCATCCTCCTATCATCGCCATAGATTCGCTAATATGGGTATTGATCCGATTTTGTTCTGCTTCGTGTCCATCTTTTGCTCGGTGGCCGATGGCCTGTAGAATGGCTAAGGCAATGGCTTCATCATCTGCTCCTGCCCTCAACAATGATTTAATATTGAATATTCCGTCATCGTACAGACAAGTTTTGATGGTGCCTACAGGAGTCAAGCGCAATCGATTGCATGTACCACAAAAGGTTCGACTATATGATGCAATAATACCTACATCGCCCTTATATCCGGCTATTTGATAGCGCGCGGCCGTTGCATGTGGTTCGTTGGGTAGCGCCGAAAGGCTCGGATAATGTTCTTGTATGTATTGTCGGATATGCACATGTGTCCAGTGACCACTCGATCCATTGTTATCGCTACCATTAAATGGCATCTCTTCTAGTAAGCGCAATTGTATGGGTCGATCACGGGTCAACTCTATCATTGGAAGGATATCCCCTATATTCTGGCCTGCCATTACAACCATATTAATCTTTGTAGAGATGTTGTGTCGCAGTAACTCTTCAAGACAATGGAGTACCTTATCTAATTCGTCACGTCGAGTAATCTCAAAAAATCGTTGAGGATCAATACTATCTAAACTTAGGTTGACCGACCCCACTCCTAATCGTTTTAGCTCAGGAATATGAGGAGCCGTCAAAACACCATTAGTGGTAATATGCCAACTCTTCAGACCTTCAATAAGGCTCATCTGACGTAGGAAATCCATGAGGTCTTTGCGCAAGAAAGGTTCTCCTCCCGTAATCCTAATTTTATTGATTCCCTGACCCACCAAGAGCTTACTTATTCGCAGTAATTCTTCATAGCTCATCAATTCTTCACGATCCACATATTGTATTCCTTCTTCGGGCATACAATAATGGCAACGAAGGTTGCACCTGTCTGTGATAGCAATTCTTAAGTAATTAACAATACGACCGTGATTATCATAGAGCATACACAAATGTAGCGCATTGCTGACGGGATATACCCAAAATTTGTAAGTTTGAAGAGAACAAAAAAGGAAGGACAGTATGAAAGAATTGACTAAAATATTTCCCGAAATCGACCTCGCTCCTGTGAAAATTGAAGTCCCTGTGCTCTGGGGGGATATTGATATGGCGCGACATGTCAACAATTTGGTTTATCTCAAATGGACGGAGACGGCCAGAGTGCGCCTATTTGAGGGGATGATGGAGACAGGATTTAATAACGATGCAGGACCTATATTAGCTTGGCAGGACTGTAAGTACATCTTTCCAATGACTTATCCTGATGTGGCTGTAGTCACATGTGGGGTCAAAGAAATACAAACAGATCGATTTATTGTTGAGTCCCAAGTCTATTCTACCTTGCACAAACGGATAACAGCCATTTCGTTGCAATCGATTATTCCTTACAATTATAATGAGTTAAAGAAGATTCCTTTACCCGCTCTTTGGAGTGAAAAGCTTCAACAACTGGGTACGGCTAAATAGGACTTGATATATGGAGCCTTGTTTTTTCGGGTGCTAGATAGTGTTGAGAAGAAAACCTATTGGCGGTGTACTTCCCTGAATATCAAAAAAATTAGCGATATTAGGCAATACCATATCTAGTTCTGATTTGGGCACTCCAAACCATAGGGCTAATTCTGCAAAATATTCATCTGCAGCGAGAGTTGGTATCAGCCTTCCACGACCAACATCGAGTGAACTGCCGAGATGAAGATCAGGGTAGGATCCGTATAGTTGATTTCCCTTTACAGCACCACCCATTACAAAACAATTTCCTCCCCAAGCATGATCTGAGCCATTGCCATTTGATGAAAGTGTACGACCAAAATCAGATATAGAAAAAGTCGTAACTGATTGTTCGACTCCCAACTCTATCGTAGCCTGATAAAATTCTGTAAGGGCCTGATCCAGTATACCAAGCATTCGCGCCTGTATATTTAGCACTTCATCGTGATGATCCCATCCACCATAGTTGACAAAATATATCTGTCGCGACATGCCCAGTGATTCTCTGATGGCAATGGTTTGTGCCACTACTTTCAAGTTTTGTGACAAAGCATTATTGTTGCTAAACTCGGTCTGAATGGGGTCAAGATTGCTCATAGCTGATGCATAAACTTCATGTGTTTTTTGTGAACTGAGTAAAATATCTTTGTATGTTCTGTCGTACAGATTACTGTAATGCTGAGACATGATACTGTCTAAACTAGCTTGTCTTATCTGATTAAGAAGATCTGATTGACCAAATCCATTTATACCTGTACTCCCAGCACCAGAGAGACTATATGGCGTGACAGTAACACCTGTTTGAAATAGATTGGTGCCTGACATGGAGAGGTTCATGGAAATATTGTCGTTTTGATTGACTGTGCACAATAGGTCAGCCATTCGTCCGCCCCAGCCAATGTTTCCACGATTGTTTGGGGTGGAGGTTTGCCAATGCGCCTGCTCATCAACATGCGAAAACAATCCTAAGGGTAGTGCTGAACCACTGTTATATGATCCCAATGTGGTGTGCTCCACCAACGAACCAACATTAGCGACAAAGGTCATATTACCTTCGTTATAGAGTGACTGCATTCCAGGGATCATAGGATGAAGGCCGAGTTCTCTACCATTGTTCATAGAATGATCGAGCGTCAATATCTGATTTTGAGGTATGGCGAGCCCGCTTCGGGTCATCTGGTATTGCTCATATTCAGAGATTCCTCGTGGAATTAACATATTGAATGAATCATTTCCTCCTGCCAACATAATACATACTAGTGCCTTGAAATCTTGAGTATGGTGATACCCTGCACTTGCATTAATAGTATGGAGGTTGAAAAGAGAAGAAAGAAAGGTCGTACTGCCAACCGCTGCGCAACTGGCTTGTCCTAAAAAGTGTCGACGATTAATTTTAGACATGTCCGATCATTTTAGTACTGCAAATTCAGGTGTGCAGGCTGTAAGATAAATGGCCATTTTAACGCGTTCTACTTCATTGGAGTCTGACATAGCCTCGATAGCCTCCTGAATAATTTCTTTTGTTTTGGGTTGCAAGGAGCCATTGGTTAGCTTTATACTTAAGTGCTCTACTAACAAGTCAGGGCTATTGACAAGTGTTAGCTCTTGCGAAAAATCGAAAGACACTAAGCCTTCTTCAACATCCAAAGCATTGCCCAGGAGAGCTATTGAATCTACCATATTAATATACCCAATGGATGTAGTTGCATTAAAAATCTGAAATTCGGGTGCATCTATCATGACATCGCTTAATATTCCTGGTGGTCGGTAGTCAGATGTATAAAAGTTAAATACGCTTGGCGCTTTTAAAGGCGCTTGAGCTGTAAGAGACTCGATATTTTGACCGAGGGCATAGAATGTTCCTTGGTTGCTTTGCAGTTCAAAAGCTTTATACAATTGAGTGAACCGCAAGAGAGGTTCTTTGAGTTTGCCATTATTTGGATCTGACAAATGTTGACAATCCCGGGCTTCTGGATCTAGTAGTATAGCTCTGACCACAGCCCCTAAATTTCCCCTGACTCCTTGACCATCATTATTAAAAACCTCAGCGACGCGCTGCACATAGGCAGGCGAGGGGTGCGACTTTACCAAACGTTGGATAAGCCGTGTCACTAAGAAAGGCCCGACGTTGGGATGATTAAATATATGATCTATCGCGTGTGCAATATCCTCGAGCCCCGTTTGTCCTGCCGGAATTTCATAATTGTCAAACAACATTTTTGCTCCGGGTTCATGTTGATCTTCCTGCATCACCATGGGCACAGTCATATACGAGTTGGCATCAGCATTATCTATGGCCGTCACAACGGCACCCCATGGGCGTCCTGCCCCCGTCAATCCGGTGAATACCCGCGCAAACTGAACGATATCTTTATTGGTATAGGTAGGAATATCATTGCCTGCTGAGTCTTTTTTTCTTGTACCGTCTATATTTAGTTCATACAGACCAATCGAAAAAAGTTGTAGTATTTCGCGAGCATAATTTTCATCAGGAAATTGGTTTCTGGATGAATCTGTTTTTGAATTGTTCATATGAGTGAGATAATGACCCATTGTCGGATGTAAAGTCACGTCGTATAACAAATCGCGATAAGATCCAAAGGCATGTTTAGACAATAGGTCATAATAAGAAGTCAGGCCATCAGCAAAGTTGCGCAAAAGGCCATTCGATCGCGCAGATATTGATTGCCAGTCAATGTGTTTTGCCACCATGTACGATGCCAGTCCAGCCAATAGAGTATTCGAGCGGCAAATCGTGTACGATAACTTAGATGATTAAAATAGGACTCGTGCGGAATATTCAATTGCCAGTCTATCCAGTCTTCATATCCCAAATGGCTTGCCAGCTCCATTTCCTTCATATTGGCACCAAAGCTCGCTTGATTCAAGAAGCGGTA
>CAZTSI010000045.1:0-26574 GCA_964616755.1 uncultured Saprospiraceae bacterium
TTATTATCAATTTTATAAGAACCCTGACGCGATCTTTCTAAACTATTGCTAACTCCATGTGCATCACGTAGTAAAAAGGGGGTGAAATCTACCTGTATATTGGTTCCTTCTCGGTCGAGCATCTCAAAGGCAAAAATTACAGCTTGGGCAAAAGCGTCTTCTACCGCCTTACGCTCTAAGGCATTGTCGCTTTCGGCTCTAAAGCGTAAGTTGCGTTCAATCAAAAATATTTTATTTCCGATACGTTGCAGATAAACGACTTTTTCACTGCCCAGCTGGCCTCTATCAAGTCCAATATCGTTGCTCCCCACACCCGCGGCCAAAGAACTCATGTATAGAAAATCCTTATTAAGCTGGGTAGGATCGATGTGCAATATCAGTTTGCCACTTTTCTCTTCATAGCTATAGTCAAAAAAACCATTTTGAGCCTGAACGAAAACATAATTGAAGGCAAAAGAGCACAACGTACAAAGGGTATAAATCTTCTTTTTCATTGGAGGCTAAGGATTTTATGAGAACTTTCCTAAATGTACGATAGGAAAGCCCGTTTAAAGAAAACATGAAAATAGAGCTTTCTAATGGGATTCGTCAAAAGAACCTCATGTTTTTATAAATACAAGTTATTGCTTTGCGGCGGGCTATAAACGCACGACATCGCCCGTTTTGACAGCTAAATCACAAGCAAAGGCCACCTTAAGACTATTTACAGCATCATACAAATGATCCGTAAGATCTATATCTTCCGCAATCGCTCGCAAGAAGAATTGTTGTTCACGGTTACAAAGTTCTTGATGATCTGGTTCATCTTTTAGATCTACCCAAGTATCTGCCTTTGTAAAATTGTTTTGACCATCTAAATCACCGTGATGCAATAAAAGGGATTCCGTCTTTGTATGCGCTTCTACATTATCAGATTCACCCTGTCTGCTGGCATTTTTTGCCATGATAGACACAGAGCCCTTTGGCCCTATTACGTCTTTGATGAAAAAGGCATTTTCACTCATCATTGGCCCCCACCCAGCTTCGTACCAACCTACAGAACCGTCTTCAAATCGAATTTGTAATTGTCCGTAATTGTAGTTGTCTTTTGGAATTTCATCCGTTAAACGAGCGCCAATGGCTGAGACCCAAATGGGTTTTGAACGGGTCATTTGACACATGACATCGATATAGTGTACACCACAATCCACAATTGGGCTGAGACTTTTCATAAGATTGCGGTGTACATCCCACATATATCCTTGACTCTGTTGGTTGAGATTCATGCGCATAACTAGGGGTTTTCCTAATGTGTGAGCCAACTCAACAAATTTTTCCCAAGAGGGATGATGGCGTAAGATATATCCAACCACTACTTTTTTATTTGCTTTCTTAGCGGCGGCTACTACTCGTTCTGCCCCTTCAATAGTATCAGCAATTGGTTTTTCTATAAATACATGACACCCTGCCTCCAATGCGAGAAGAGCATATTTTTCGTGGGTATCGGGATACGTTGATATACAAACGGCATCTGGCTTAGTTTTCTTCAAAGCCTCATTTACATTGTCAAACAGTGGGTATTGGGCATTTAGTTTATTATTCAAAGCATTTTTGCTTTGACCGGTAGAAACAAGACCACAAATTTGAAAAGCCTCCATCGTATGGTACGATTGAGCATGAGAGGAACCCATATTGCCGCAGCCTATCACTAATACTTTAATCACCATTAACGCTTGTTATTTAGCGTCAAAGATAGTTTTAAATAGAGAGAATTCATCGTGGGTATCCAGGCTAGCTTCCCACACCATAACTCCCGCGAGATTACGTTCTTTGGCCATCAAAGTTTTGGCGCGTATGGTGATTATGCCATTATAGTAGTGACCATTCCAATAATCGTCATAGGCACTAGCTCCAGAGGCTAACAGTTTTTTGTAGCCGAAACCGAAAGTTCCAAAACCTTTTTTAGCATAAAATGGTAATCCCAACACGCATTTCTCCGCAGGAAGATTTCGCTCGTTTAACCAAAATTCGACGCACTTTAGGGCTAATGAAAAAGGTGAATGATGTCGCAGTTCCTCGCTGCCATAATCGCCATCGTAGGCCATAATATTGATCCAATCCATATAGGGATAAACTTCCTCAAGAATGCCGTAGGCTTTTTTGCCATGCGAGACGACAGCGCTAGTGAGTTTCTTATTGTTGGCATGAAGCACTTCATAAAGCTCCTTACTCAAAAGAACAAAATCCGTAGCAGAGCTATGATCTTCATCAGGATACTCCCAATCGAGATCGATACCGTCAAAGCCAAACTGTTCGACCATCTTCATACAACTGTTGACAAATGTCTTCCTTCCATTAGCGGTCATGGCTAAATTGTGAAATCGAGTATCTACACCCCCACCGTCACCAATACTCCATCCTCCTATTGACAAAAATACTTTGACATTATTCTTGTGCGCCTTGCTAATGAGCCTCGAAGCATATTCACCATGCTTGAGCGGGAGCAAAGTATCACCACTGGGCGCAGGGATGGCAAATGAAAAATTGAGATGGGTCAAATATTCATAAGGCAATGAGTCTATATCTGCACTGGGAACACAGTAGGCAATAACCTTAAAATCATTTTGAGCCAGCAAACAGTGGCTGAGAAGCATGAATAAAACTAAAAATCTGAACATAGGTGAAAGGATGTTATATAAGTGACAAAATACATGAAATAAGATAACAAGGTGAGGTTTGTTCTTCATTGTATTCTAAGATCAAGTAAGCATTTCCAACATAACAATTAGAACAGGCTCGCCAAATTAATACATTTGACGCTTATGTAAGACACTGTCATTAAATAGAAAAGCCCTTCACACAAACGACGTTCGACCATTTTTGAAACGCTTTGTGCCGAAGGGCTTTTAATAAAAGTTAGAAAAGAGAATTACTTCGCTACCTTTCCACCTTTTAATTCTTCTTGTAATTGTGCCAATGCTTCCCACTGATTATTTGCGGCAAGTTTTGCCTGAGCAGGCCAAGTAGTAGGATCATGCATCGCAAATCTGCTGCCTGCGTCTGAAAGGATCTTTTTCAAACTTGCAATTTTTGCTTTTGCTAATGCATCAAAAGAAGCAATTCCACCTTCATGTAACAACGACTTAATCTTAGGCCCGACACCTTCAATTTTAGTCAAGTCGTCTGCCGTCGCTTTTGAAGAGGTTTTTACAACTGTCTTTTTTGGAGTGGCCACTTTCTTAGGGCTAATGGCAGGCACAGATACTTGTGTTTCTGTAGAGGGAAGGGCAACTATTGAATTTTCTACACCTTTAAAAGGGGCAGGACGATATCCGTCAGCAGCCCAATCATTGTCCCATGAACTGTTATCAATTAAATAGCGGAATTCATACTCGCGACCCGCCTCTAATATGGTGGAACCTTTGAGCTCATTTTTATCTTTCTTTAATACTACACCTTTCTCCCAGCTCCAATTATTAAAATCACCGACCACCTTTACTTCTTTTGCTGTAGGCGCGGCTTCTGTAGGAAGACTGAAAGTTACCTTACAAGTCTTGTTGTCTTTTGAATAAACTTTAGTTAACGACATAGAGGATTATGATTTATAAAAAATACGTATGAAATACGCCTCAAAAATACGCCAATTATATATGTTGAGCAATTGTATCCTATTGTACTTAAAACGGGGCAGGAATTATATTTTTTTGCAGCGCCAATATTTAAAATATTTACAAGCGCACTTTTGATTATTCATTATAATGGGAGCTTACACTTGTGATGGCAGAATTAAAAAAACAAGGTTTTTTTTGCAAGACTCTACTAGCTAAATGATTTAAGGGTATTTTAGGACACTGATTAGCATAGATCAGACGCAGGTTTATATGAATTGGAAAAATGAATTGTTAGGTCAGCAGCAACGTGTCATAACATATTCGAGTCCAGATATGCCGGTAGCACAGAGGGTGATCATCAATGCTGTAGAGTTAATATCTGGCCGACCCGTTGTGGAAGATTTGTATAAGCAACTTCGCGCCATTGACGATGGAACTAATCGCATTTGGTCTCATGTTTTTCCGTTGTTAGATATAGAGGTAGTTTTAATCGAGTCTACGGGCTATACCATTCCCGAAGATATACCCATAGTTTTTATAGCTAATCATCCCTTTGGCATTCTAGATGGTATGGCACTAGCCAAGATTATTGCTCAGCAACGTCAACATTTTAAATTGCTCGTCAATGAGGTGCTTTGCAGAGAGCCTTTGCTCGGACGTTATTTTTTACCCATCGACTTTCGACAAACCAAAGAAGCCCAAAGAATAAATATAGAAAGTCGATCGGTGGCTCTCGGATATTTGAAAAACGGGGGAGCTATAGGTATTTTTCCTGCAGGCGGTGTAGCGACAACTCCCTCTTTTTTTTCGCAAAAGGCCAAGGATTTGGAATGGAAAAAATTCGTGATTAAAATGATTAGGCAATCAGGCGCTACCGTAGTACCGATATTTTTTGAAGGGCAGAATAGTCGACTATTTCAAATAGCCAGTCATATTCACTCGAATCTGCGTCTTGGATTATTGCTTTACGAGTTAATGAATAAGAGGCATAAACCACTGAAAGTACGGGTAGGGAAGCCAATAGTGTTAGAAGACTTACCCAAGGATAATGAAAGGCTCTTACAATTTTTGTACGATCAGACATATCAATTAAGCATTACCACCTAATAGAGTTGACGATCAGATCGATCTCTTGCATCATATTGCGCTTTTTAACGCCTGGTGCATAAATAAATCCATCAATAATCAATAGTTTGCCGATGGATTCATTAACGATAGCATAACTTTGAAATGGGCCTCCCAAAAAATCGTTTTCCATTTCCCATATACCTCTGATTTCTTTTGTATATCGATTGTCTATGGTTCTGTTGAAAGGAAGTATGGGTAAATCTACGGGATTGCTAACCATATAACTATTCGCAGCTTCTGAGGAAACAAACTTTCTTCCAAAAGAGTCAAACCGTTCGCGAATATACTCATCAGAGACTTGTTTCTCAGAGGTGTAATTATATAGCCTGAACACTAAATTAACGACACCCGAGGGGAGATCCTTTCTGAGCCAAATCAGCTTATCTTCCGTCAGGGAGTCCATTGCGATTTTAAACGATGCCGGAATTTCAATAGTCACGCCATATCTCTCTACGAAGCTCTTGCTTAAACCTTTATTAATACCCTTGGCATAGGTATACTGATAGAGTTGCTTGGCATCATGTTCGGCAATTTTGCTGGAAATACCATTATAGTTTTCCTTTAGCGCCCTTACAATATCTTCATCAGAGTCTCCAAAAAGGTAAATAACCAGTTGTCCATAGGCCCATTTTTCTCGACCAATAGATGTTCGAAAGGTGCTATCTGTTAATGCTTTATTGACGCGTTCTTGTCCTATATCATCTCGAATCAATTGAGCAGAGGGGGAATTTTGATCATTGATATTACCTATCACAAGATAGGTGCGCAGTTGTCGTCTTAAGGGCTCTTCATTGATTTGATTGACCGTATATTGTCGCAAATCGTACAAGGGTTCGGGTCTTGGTGTGATAGGATAGGCGCCGCCTAATAGTTCATCTATAGAAGTACCTACTATACCCGACCAAACGGTTTCATCAGCAATAACCGTTATTTCGTTCATCGTTCCTAAGGCTGTGGGCTTTACACTCATATTTGATGCAGGGCCACAACTTGTAATAAAAGCCAACGCAATAAGAACTAAAGTGCAAGAAAAGGCTCTTTCGAACATCTTTTATATTGTAGATGATATATTGAACATAAATGGTTGTGCACGACAGCACTTATTACATCAATTTAGCAATAATTGCTTCTTCGTCTATTCCTTCAGCCTCGGCTTTGTAGTTTCTGACAATTCTGTGGCGGAGTATATTGCCCGCTACAGCTCTGACATCTTCGATATCTGGGGAATATTTACCATTAATTGCTGCATGACACTTGGCTCCCAACAACAAAAATTGCGAAGCTCTGGGGCCAGCGCCCCACGAAATATAGTCGTTCACAAGTTTTTCGGCACGATCCGTACCAGGTCTCGTTTTAGAGGCGAGGCTGACAGCATATTGCAAAACATTATCAGACACTGGAATTTTTCTAATCAATTGTTGAAAGAATACTATTTGCTCGGCATTCAAAATATGATTAAGCTGTGGCGACACGTCATCAGTGGTGCTCCGCACTACCTCTAATTCTTCTTCATAAGAGGGGTAAGTCAGTGGAATGCTGAACATAAATCGATCCAATTGAGCTTCAGGTAATGGATACGTTCCCTCTTGTTCAATAGGGTTTTGAGTGGCCATAACAAAAAAGGGCTTTGGCAAAACAAAACGATGCCCTGCAACAGTTACGCTTCTTTCTTGCATCGCTTCCAGTAACGCAGCCTGAGTCTTTGGCGGCGTTCGGTTAATTTCATCAGCCAAAACTATATTGGCAAATAGAGGCCCTTTGTTAAACTTAAAGTTGCGATGCTCGTCCAACACCTCCGAACCAGTTATATCAGTGGGCATCAAATCCGGTGTAAACTGTATGCGTTTAAATTCTAAATCTAGGACTTCAGCTATAGTGCTGATCAAAAGCGTTTTGGCAAGCCCTGGCACACCCACAAGAAGACTGTGCCCATTACTAAATAAAGAGATCATCACGGACTTAACAACTTCGTTTTGACCGATGATGATTTTCCCGATTTCTGAAGTGAGCCGATTATATGTCCTTGCTAGTGCATCTACTGCCTCAACGTCTGATGTAAATTTTTGCTCCATAATACTTCTCCTCTGATGATTGTGACATTAATTTTTCCAAAAAAGCCAAAGTTACTAAGATTGACGTTGGTAGAACGGGCATGTGCTAGATTATGTTTCATTCAGGGGGCATCACATGAAAAAATGCGGCATTGATCAAGATGTAAACCTCCTTGGACGATAATTTTGCCGCTTCGGTCTAGCTTTTTTGTCCTTACAGAGATTGTTGATTAATTTCGATTTATTAAAATCACATAAAACACTACCTAATCATGAGCGAATTACTACGAATTGTATTTAATCCCGCTTCTTTGGCATTAATGATTCCTTTAGCAGCGGTTATTGGCAGTTTTATTATTAAAGGACAAAAACTACATTATGAACATCAAGAACGATTGGCGAGAATAGAAATGGGTCTGGATCCAGATTTGGCTTAATTTCGATCGTGAATGGGGCCAGTTTTTTGTCGAAGTGAATTAGCTTTTTTATCCCTAAATCGTGCTGTTATTTCGGCAACAATGCAAATGGCAATTTCTTCGGGAGTCTCGGCGCCAATATCAAGACCAATGGGATTAAAAATTCGATCATCCTCAAGCAAGTTAATCGGCTTGACATCCTCGATCATTTTTTCAAAACGCTTGCGTGGTCCTAATAGACCGATATAGCCAACCGATTGAGGCAAAAGACGCAAAAGCTGTGCTTTATCCCGGTTGTAATCGTGTGACATCAGTACAAAAGCAGTATAGTAGTCAGTAACGAGGCTCTCGCCTTCATTCCAGTCATATATTCTTAGGAGATTATCAGGGGTAATATTTTTATACTTTGTACGCTTACCGACTAATTCAATGCTCCAGCCAATAACCCTTGCAATTTCTAGCAAGGGATATACATCATAATTGTCTCCGTAAATAATGATTCTTATCCGCGGGCGGATGGTCTCGACTAACATATCTCCTTTTGGCAAGTAAACGCGACGAGCGATGGCTGTAGAGATTTCGGTTTGTGCTGAGTGCGCATTTTCTGGCAGTAATAAGCTCAATTCTCCAGCAAGGGGATGCGGCGGTAAGTACGTATACAATTGAATCTTAATGCGAGTATTGAGGATCCCCCTCAACAGCTCTATAGGATTGCTAGGATGACTTGTGAGCAATGGGGTTAATAAAACATCAATTACGCCG
Source organism: uncultured Saprospiraceae bacterium (assembly GCA_964616755.1). GTDB lineage: Bacteria > Bacteroidota > Bacteroidia > Chitinophagales > Saprospiraceae > CAYNFR01. The sequence continues at coordinate 7,948 of CAZTSI010000045.1, forward strand.
TTGCAGCCCAAACCAACCCCTATTGGTTTGTCTTCTTCTTCTCGAGTATCATAACGCACGATTTCTACCGTTTGACGCTCAATGGCCATGCGAGCTTTTCGTTGGGCATCTCCTTCTAGACATCCGCCGCTTATTCCTCCTTCCCATCGACCATCTGTCGAAATGAGCATTCGCGCTCCGACGCGACGATATGATGAGCCTTCGACATGTATGATCGAAAGCAGTGCACATTGAACAGTCTTATGATCAAGGGAGTCGTAAAAATGTATGATTCTTGCAATCTCTTTCATGACGAGCTACACGAGCTTTTCTGGATAAATAATTTGTGCAAAGTAGGAATTTAACACCAAGAACAGAGCTAACGACTTGTTTCAAAGGCCAACATTTTATTGATTTTATCCTCTAGCCTTTCTGTACTTATTTTTTCCCGTAAACGATCTACGACAATCGGAAAAGAGAAAGGGGTGAAGTTTGTGGGTTGAGTCACGATTATTGTTTGCTCTTGAATGCGTTGCAAGGCTAATCGAAGTCTTGATTCCTCAAATATAAAAGTCATAGCTTCTTCATAAGTCTGCAGGTACAAGAGGTTTTGAGGATCATAAGTTTGAAATACATCAAAAAGAAGCCCCGAAGAGGATTGTAAATGCCGTTCCTTTTTATGCGCCCCAGGAAAACCTTGAAAAATCAATCCACTAATCTTGGCGATATCCCTGAACTGACGTCTCGATATCTCAATCGAATTAACACTTTTTCGTATGTCATCGGTCAGTCCTTGAGGGCTAAACAAGGTGGGTGTAATTAGACTAAGATCGATTTTTTGATCTGACAAAAGTTCGAAACCATAGTCGTTCATAGCAATAGAGAAGCTGATCGGTTTTATTCGAGATAAACGTTCTGCAATGATAGCGCTCATGCCTTGATGGACATTTCGACCTTCAAAGGGGTACATCATCAAGTGATAGCCGTCTTTGGTGGTGAAATATTCCACAAGAAATTCGTCTTGACTCACTAAGTAGGATTGCTCTTTTTGTCTGTCAAGAAGAGAGCTAATTACATCCATTTCTATATCATTAACGACACCACGCCGATAGTCACTCAGTTTTTGCCTTATAAGTGCAGATAATCTTGAAGAGAGGGGCAGCCTTCCACCGCCCCAGGCGGGCACTCTTGCCTTTTTAGCGATTGACTTTTTGACTTGTACGGTCATATCTTTTAGGCGCACAAACTCAAGTGCCTGACCAGCAAACCAAAAGGCGTCCCCAATATTTAAGGAAGCAATGAAGTATTCCTCTATGGTACCTAACCGTTTGCCATTTAGTAGGCTAACGTTAAGAACTGCATCACTCACAATTGTGCCTATTGACATCCTGTGGCGTTGCGCAATGCGTCGATCTTTGACTTGATAAAAGCCATTTTCAAACACCATTTTATGATAATCATCATAGGCTTGAAGGGATTTGCCACCTTGAAGCAAAAAATCTAATACCTGCGACCACTCAATGGGGCTGATTGAATTATAACAATGCGTTTTTTTAACCTCTTCATAAATTACAGAGGATACGAATCCGTCAGAGACTGCTAAAGTCATCAAATACTGAATAAGTACATCAAAAGATCGTACGTAAGGTATGCGAGGCTCCTGAATACCAGATTGGATAGCTTCTCGCAACGCTGCTCCTTCAACTAACTCAAGAGCATGGGTGGGCACAAAATATATCTTGCTCGTGGCTAGCGGACGGTGACCACTTCTACCCGCACGTTGAATAAATCGACTTACACCCTTTGGGCTGCCAATTTGTATGATGCTCTCGACCGAATGAAAATCTACCCCTAGATCTAGACTAGATGTACTAACCACCACCTTCAAACGACCTTGGTGCATGGCATCTTCAACCCATTCGCGCAATTCTCGTGTTATAGAACTGTGATGCATGGCCATATCACCAGCTAACGAAGGAAGGGTTTCTAACAATCTTTGATACCAAATTTCGCACTGAGATCGAGTATTTGTAAAAATGATGGTTGAGCTACTCCGCTCTACAATAGGGATAATTTTATCTAGCAATTGAATTCCTAGATGTCCTGACCAAGGATATTTCTGTATTTCATCTGGCAAGACAGACTCTACTGCGATATGTTTTTTTATGTAGGATCGAATGATGACGTGTGGTTTTTCATCGATCATTTGGCCTAACAAAATCTCTAAAGCCTCTTCAATATTTTCGATCGTGGCACTGATGGCCCAAATTTTAAGCTTTGGATGAATGCCGTTCAATCTTGAAATGGCTAATTGCATTTGTACGCCTCTCTTGGAGCCCATGAGCTCATGCCATTCGTCTATGATTAAGGCGTTCAAATCTTTAAATAGGTCGGTATACTCTTTTGAACAAAAGAGTATATGCAGGCTTTCTGGAGTGGTTATCAATATTTCTGGGGGGGCAATACGTTGTTTTTTACGTGTTGTGGTGTTCGTATCTCCGCTGCGTACGCCCACCTGCCATTCAAGACCCATACCTTCAATTGCCCGCTGAGCACTTAATTTTATTTCTTGGGTCAAGGCTCTGATGGGGCTTATCCAAATGGCGCGAATTCCATTTTTCTTTTGGAGTCCCATGTTCTGCTCATAAAGCCCTTCTAGCAAAATGGGTATTAATAGTGAGTATGTCTTTCCAAAACCCGTTGGGGCGTTTATCATCCCACTTGCACCACTGAGATACGCATTCCAAGCCTCTAATTGAAAGGGGAAGGGAGTCCATTCATTTAGTTTAAACCAATCTAGGGCATATTTTAGCGTCTCAGCCGGCACAGTAGTTGCTTTGGTGGTATTAGACAAGGAAGAATCTTTAGGGTCGATATTCATGATGTGGTCATCCCATTATCCAAACGGAGAATTGTCTATTTGTTTGTAAAGGAGAATTATTTTTATGCAAAAAACCAAATTGACGGTATATAGATGCAAAAAACTCTAGCCTTTCTTCACACTGTTCAAGACCTAGTAAGCAGGGTGTTAATTCATCAATTTCCAGCTATTGAGCAGGCTGGTGAGTATATGGCCCAAAGCATGATGGCGGGTGGTTATGTTTTCATTTTTGGTACTGGGCATTCGCATATGATGGCTGAAGAGCTGTTTTACAGAGCCGGCGGACATGCACGTATATATCCTATTCTTGACGAGAGATTAATGCTACATAAGGGAGCCGTGCAAAGTACAGCGTCAGAAAGATTGGGGGATTATGCCAAAACTATTTTTGAGACGCTACCATGTTCGGACAAAGATTGTATGATTATAGCATCTAACTCTGGGCGAAATGCGGTGACGATAGAAATGGCAAAATGTTCCCTTGAACGAAAAATGCCGCTTATTGCATTAACTAATCTTAGGCACTCCAGAGCACAAGACTCTCGACACGTTTCTGGAAAAAAGTTATTTGAACTGGCCGATGTTGTTCTAGATAATGGGGGTTGCCTTGGCGATGCATCAATACTTTTTGACACACTGGGAACATGGGTTGGCCCTACGTCAACGATTTTAGGGGCTACCTTACTACAAGCATGTGCAGTATCAGCAGCTGAACAGATGGTAAATAAAGGTTTTGAGCCAGAAATTTTCAGCTCTAGCAATCTTGACAAAGGTGATGATCATAATCAAATACTCATTGAAAAGTACCGCGACAAAATAAGGTCGCTCTAAAGTTTAAACTTTGTTTCTAAAAGTTTATCCCTAGCTCCTTAGTGATATCTTAACGATCATATCCATAGATAAGGCTATTTTTGCAATATAAAATGCATTGGACATAGCTAAACCCTAGTTACGTTATCTGTTTACTATGATCTTAAGCGTTCAATTAACATCAACACGATATTCTATGAGAAAAGGCATTTTACTGTTGGTCTCCATTCTTTTTGTAGTCGCACTGTCAAGTTGGAATATCCCTTCTAGATATACTTGTCGGACAGGACATATTCATGTGGAATCTTATAGTCGATATCTTGATGTCATAGCAGACAACTATCAGATTTATAGCGAGCTAAATCCAACGACGGGTGAAGTCATTTTTTCTGGACTTCTCAAAGGGTTTCGTTTTGAAATGGGCGCGCTTGACCAAGCGTTTAATAGTAACAAAGTGGATGTATCGGCTTACAATAAATTTGACTTTAAGGGATCTATTTTGAAAAATGCTGGCATCAACTACAGCCGAGCAGGCGTGTATCCTGCCGAGGTACAAGGTACTCTCACCATGGGTGGCTATAAGCGAATTACGAAGGCGAAGGGTGAAGTAAAAGTATTGGCTACGGGAGAATTGGAAGCCGCCGCTAACTTTGTATTGACCATTGAAGAAGAAAGCATGAATACCATCAACAAGCTGATGCGAGAAAAATTGCCGTCAGTATTGTCTATGGATGTCAAAAAGCTAGGCATTTCAAAGGACATACAATTAAAACTTAAAGCTAAATATAGACCAAAGAATTAATGCATGCTTTAGTCATATCAGGCGGTGGAAGCAAAGGTGCGTTTGGTGGCGGGATAGCGGATTATTTAATAAGGCAAAAAAAGAGGAACTATGAAATTTTAGTAGGCACCTCTACAGGCAGCTTATTAATTCCCCAATTGTCCATCGGGAATATTGACGAGATCAAAAGCACCTTTACGAGTGTAACACAAGAGGATATATACAATGTCAACCCTTTTAAGATTACAAAATCTGTCTCCCAAAGAACGACACGAATCAATCACCCCAATATTCTTAAAATGTTTTTAAAACATAAAAAGACTTTTGGAGATCACCAAAATTTATTGCGCACCATACGAAACACTATCTCCCCAGAAGAATATGAACTCGTCAAAATGAGCTCGAAGAAGGTGATTATTTCTGTTGCTAATTTTTCGTTGAATACGATAGAATACAAATATGCCTCTGATTGGGAATATGAAGATTTTACTGAATGGATGTGGGCTTCGTCGAGTTTTGTGCCATTTATGGGTATTGTAGAAAAGAATGGCTATGAATATGCTGATGGCGGATTTGGCAGCCAAGTACCTATTGACGAAGCTTTAAATGCTGGAGCAACAAAGGTCGATGTAATCATATTGGCTCCGAGATACACCTTGCCAGCAAAGCAAACAACAAACAATGCATTTGATGTACTCTTAAGAGCAATGGACTTTATGCACCAGAGGATTGCTAGAGAAAATATTTACAACGGCCATCTTCAAAGTGTGTATAATCGAGACCTGACAGTAAATTTCATTTTCACCCCTAGGGCATTAACAGAACACTCCTTTATTTTTGATCCCACCGAAATGTCTGCTTGGTGGAATGAAGGCAAACAATACGCTGAACGCCTAGACCTTGAAGGTTATTTTGACCGCACAGAATAATCATTCTGAAGATATAAAGCTTTTTTTTCAAGAACGAAATAATAGAACCTCTATTTTTTCATTTCTTATTACGAATTAGGCTGCACAACAAGAACAATAGCTACATAAGGAGTTTCTACATCCTGAAGGTTAACCGTATAAGTAATCATACTGGTTGGAACATTTAATTCATCGAGTGTAGTAAGAAGATTTTTCGATACTGTGGTCATCAACTCTTCTTGCTCTAATGAATGGTTAAACTTTACCGAAAGGCTCGTAATGCCATGCAAGTTTTCATTGATCACTTTGGTAAATGAAGCCAAGGCCTCGTCAAATGATGCTTTATCACTAGAAACGGGTATAAAAAAGAAGAACTTAGAGGGTTGTTCTTTGTCGATGGCGCTTGTGTTCATAAGCCGCGTCGAATCAGTGTCATGGGCTTGACTGAACAATGGCATAATAATGCACATTGCAAAAACCCACCACCGTCGGAGGATGGATGGTACGTTGTTCATGGTTTGGATATAAAAACATAAAGATAACTATGTTTTATGTCTCAATAGTTTAATTATTGTCAGCTTTTTTACAAAACAAGAGAAAACCACTACATTGCCTACCTAATATTTAATTGTTTACCCTAATGAAAGACAGATAAATGTGTGGTAGATACGTAGTAGTCTCAAAATTAAAGGCCATCGAGCAACGCTTTAGAGCAATGTTTGTGCAACCTGAATTTTTTTCGGCATCCCCTAACATTTCTCTTGGGGACTATGCTCCTGTCATTGCCAATGACTTTCCCGATCAAATTAGACATATGCAATTTGGTCTGACGCCCTTTTGGGCTAAAAAGAGGAGTTATTTTTTCAATGCTAGGGCAGAAGGCGACCACAACAAGGAGAATGATCCAATGTATCGTGGGCCGCTAGGAATCATTAAGAAACCATCATTTAGGAGCTCTATACGCTATAAGCGTTGCCTTATATTGGCAGATGGGTTTATAGAAGGACCTATGAAGGAAAAGCTAGACAAGCCCTTCGTGATCTATAGGCGAGATTCAAAGCCATTTGCCTTCGCGGGAATTTGGGATGATTGGACAGACCAGGACACGGGGGAGATCGTGCAGTCTTTTGCCATCATCACCACAGTGGCTAATACACTCTTGCGAAAAATTGGTCATCACCGATCTCCAGTCATACTAGATGAAGCACAAGAAAGTCAATGGCTTCAAGGTATCGAACTGAATGAAGTTTTATCTATGTTGACACCTTGCCCCACTGAAACGTTTAACGCGTACCCAATAAATGCAAGCATTAAAAATCCAAAAAATAAGGATATCCAACTATTGCAACCCGCCGGAGCGAGGATCTATCCTGAATACGAATATGAAATACATCAAGAATTAAGATTGGAAGGAATGGGGATGACATCAGCGCGAAAACGAAAGCTCAATAGCGATGACAGCCAATTGAAGTTGTTTTGAATCAGCGCATTTGTGGGGAATGTAGATTGATCAAACTATGATATTCAACAGGAAATCTCGACACGATGAAATTCACTATGGGAATATGGGCAACATTAGACTTGACTAACATAGTAGAGCAAGCTAATAATTTGAAAGTCTCAATAAATTTACTCAATAGACTTCTTTGCCCGTATACTTATTAGATGGTGAAGCATTTATTTTGTTTGCGTCCTTGGGAATTCAGTTTATTTTTTCTCGATTGATGTCAATGGGCGTGCAGCGAAGAGGTATTGGCCGATATCGCACTGACAACTTACTCAATAAAAATACTGAACTTGGACATTGGCTTGAAGAACCGTTTTAGGAAAGGGAATGAAGGGTAGAGCTATTGGTCATATGATCGATTTTGCTTTTTATCCTTATATTATAGATAGTATTTTTGTTAGATCTTTTGGTTCTAACTTTACCTCACAAAAGGTGTTTAGAAAAGTCATTTTACCCTAGAAGGTCAATTCGAAAAGGTGTTTTTCAAAAATGAGGAACATCGAGACGGAAAATGATGTATACCTTTATACGTGAAAATTGCAAACAACAAATCAGATAAGCACTGTATGAAACGCATATTTATTAGAGCATCACTAATTATTGTTGGAGTTATACTGCTTCTTGGCTTGATCAATAGGAACAAAATCAAAAGGGTTTATAGAGCAGTAAACTTGTTTAATGAAGATGTTATTCTAGACAATTTTCAGCATATGGACGAACATTTTGAAGTTACGCGGTGGGGTCCGGCACAACAAGCGGTCAGTATCCCGAAAAATATTCACTATTCCTTACCTAAATCATTTTCTCTAGGAGACTCAACGGTTGATATTCAGGCATTTTTCGATCACACCTTGCATGAGGGATTGATGATTATTCAACGCGACACGATTATTTATGAAGACTATCAACGTGGGTTAACCCCTGCAGAGACGCATATATCATGGTCTATGTCTAAGTCCGTAGTAGCCACTATGTTAGGAATTGCTCATCAAGAGAAACTGTTTGAATTAGAAGAACAGATTACGGCTTATTTGCCACAGTTGACTGGGACAGGCTATGATGGTGTTCGGATCAAGGATATACTCCAAATGAGCTCTGGAGTCCGGTTTAATGAAGATTATGGGGATTTTAATTCGGATATAAATCGCTTTGGTCGCGCATTTGCTAGCGGTGGATCATTAGAGGAGTTTGCTAAGTCATTGGTCCGCGAGCGAACCCCAGGCACTTATTGTCATTATGTCAGTATTGATACTCAGGTGCTTGGAATGTTATTGGCAAAGATTACAGGGAAGAGTCTTACAAGTTATTTGAATGAGCGACTATGGCAGCCTATGGGCATGGAAGACGGTGGTGAATTTTTGGTCGATAATACTGGAATGGAGCTTGCGTTAGGCGGATTGAATATGACACTACGAGATTATGCCAAAATGGGCTTGTTGTACCTCCATCAAGGCTATTATAACGGGCGTCAAATAGTTGATAGTTCGTGGGTGCGAGCAGCCATTACTCCTGATGCGCCGCATTTGATGCCTGGCGAACATTTTATGTCTTCTCACGATCTTGGTTATGGATATCAATGGTGGATCCCGAACCCAGATGAAGGGGACTTCTTTGCAGCTGGTATCTACAATCAATATATCTATGTACAACCCGACAAGGATCTAGTCATTGTTAAGCTTAGCGCTAATCATCACTTTAAACATGAAGGAATCCTTTACAAGAACTTATTTATTTCCATGCTCAAAGATTTGGCAAAAGGGTTGTAAAAAAGGGATTCTAGTTCATAGAATCCCTTTTTGTCAGGTGCTTACTAAACAGCTATAGCATTAAGGCTTAATTTCCTTTTTTGCCCGGTTGGCGCGCTGCATTGGGTTCTCGCCGCCGCCCCCACCTCGAGACGACCCACCTGATTTGAATAATTCAAATTTCGTTTTGGCCTCTTTAGGTGGATAGTGGTTGTTGTTTGTATTTATATCTGCTATCTCCAGATATGGGTCTAGCACTATACTTTCAACATCTTTTATTGAAGGAAACACCTTAGTGATCTCTTTGGCACCAAACCTCCATACTTCTGCAGGAATTCTAAAGTCTTCTGTTGTACCGTCCGTATATTTAAACTGGAAGATGATAGGCATAGGTAGTTCGCCCTCATTTTTGAAGGAAATCTGATAGTAATTCATATTGTTTTCATACAGCGCCTTGTCTTCAGCGGATAATGAGTTGGCAAACTGCTCATATTCTTGTTCATCGATTACGTCTACTTCAAGTTCATCATAAGTGGTATAAAAATCTCTGATCGTAGGATCTAATTCGTCATAGGTTTGAGGAATATCTCTGTTCCTAAGTATACTGATATTTGTAGGGCCATTATCACGTTCTTCCTTGGCTAGATTTTTTTCAACCTGAGGATTTTTGCTGTTGGCATTAAATTTTTTCACCGTACCGATAGCTTGATCTACAGCGCCGTTAGTGAAGAACCATCCACGCCAAAACCAATCAAGGTCTACAGCTGAGGCATCTTCGAGGGTTCTAAAAAAGTCGGCTGGGTATGGCTGTTTGAACTTCCATCTATTAGCATATTCTTTAAAGGCATGGTCAAACAACTCGCGCCCCATGATCGTCTCGCGCAGTATGTTAAGCGCTGTCGCTGGCTTAGCGTAGGCATTTGGGCCAAACTGATAAATACTCTCGCTATTGGACATAATGGGAGATATATTACTCTTGTCGCCCCCCATATAGTCTACAATCATATTAGCAGGCCCGCGACGCGACGGATAATTACGCTCCCATTGTTGTTCGGTCAGATATTGTAAAAATGTGTTAAGCCCCTCATCCATCCATGTCCATTGTCGCTCATCTGAATTAACAATCATTGGAAACCAATTATGACCGACTTCATGAATGATCACACCTATATGTCCATATTTCATTCGCTCAGAATAGGTGCCGTCACTTTCACATCGACCGTAATTGAAACAAATCATTGGATATTCCATGCCCATGCTTCCGTCAATAGACCAAGCTACAGGGTAAGGATAATCAAATGTATAGTGCGAATACCACTTGATAGTATGTGCTACAGCTTTTGTGCTAAACTTTTTCCATAGACAATCACCTTCTGGCACCCACATAGATTGAGCCATGACAGTTCGGCCATCAGCCATTTTAACACCAAGAGCATCCCAAATAAAACGACGAGAAGTGGCAAAGGCAAAATCTCGCACGTTTTGGGCCTTAAATTTCCATGTCTTATATTTCGTTGCGGCTGTTTTACTTTTTTCGAGTGCCTCATCTAATGTTTGAATAGTTATAGGTTGTACGAGCGACTTTTGGGCATCTGCCCATCGCTTTCGTTGCTCCGAACTAAGCACTGCTGTTGGGTTTTGTAATTCGCCAGTGGCAGCAACAATATGATCTTCTGGTACGCTTATTTCAACATCATAATCACCAAAGATGAGGGTGAATTCACCACGGCCTAAGAATTGTTTATTTTGCCATCCTTCTATGTCATTGTATGCGCACAAGCGAGGAAAAAACTGAGCAATACAATAAACATTGTTGCCATCGGCAAAGGGCTCATATCCAGAGCGACCGCCAATTTCCGTCGTATTATTGATATTGTACCACCATTTTATATTGAAGGTTGTGGTCATCCCAGATTTTAAGGGGGTGGGCAGATCAATACGCATCATGGTTTTATTAATAGTATATTTCAACATCGCGCCCGTGGCTCCTGTGACTGACTCTATTTTAAAGCCGCCATCAAAATCAGGCTTCATCCGTTTGATTTGCGCTGTAGAAATTCCTCGATCTGGTATGCTTTCAGTTCCGATTTGGTGGGTGTCCGAATCCTTGGCGCGAACATTTTGGTCTAGTTGTAGCCACAGATATCCGAGATCGTCAGGGCTATTGTTATGATAGGTAATAATTTCTTCTCCATAAACTCGCTTTTCTGCATCATTCAGGGTAATTTTCATCTTATAATCCGCTTTTTGCTGATAATAAGCCTTTCCTGGGGCGCCCGACGCCGTTCGATATTCGTTTGGAGTGGGGAGCATTGTGCCCATTTGATTAAAAATATTATCCTCTGGTTTGGATTGCGAAAAGCTACTATTCAAGAGACTTGAGATAAATAGAAGCGTCAAAAATTTTCTCATTTCGAAATGTAATTATTTAAATAAAAAAGTTTGCGCCGAAAGATACATCTTTTAGATATTAATGGGCAAGTGATCCTATGCTGTGAAAACACTACTTTTGAGACATCAAGATCTTTTAATAAATAGCACAAGGGGTGAACACCATTATTCGGCGCTATGAAAGAGTTATTCACCATATTTTGTCATCAATGAAACAGAAATTAGCCCTTATAGCACATGATGGAAAGAAAGCCGATTTGGTGTCTTTTATACTCCAACACAAAGAGCAAATTTGTACATTTGACTTGTATGCCACAGGCACGACTGGAAGACATATCCAAGAAGCAGGGTTTGTGATTACGCGTTTATTATCGGGGCCGTTGGGTGGTGATGCACAGATCGCAGCTATGCTTGCCGTCGGTGATCTTGATATGGTTATATTTTTTAGAGACCCTTTAGACAAGCACCCTCATGAACCAGATGTACAAATGTTGATGCGATTATGCGATGTGCATAATATTCCGCTCGTAACGAATGTTGCCGGTGCGCGATTGTTTTTATTGGCTAATAGCCATTGTCCACCTAGCCCTTAAATAGTGACAACAGAGGACTATAAGGCAGTAGCATTATCGCTCCCAAAACAGCCTGGGGTATATCGATTTATGGACAAAGAGGAGGTGATCATCTATGTTGGTAAAGCTAAAAATCTAAAAAACCGCCTAGCCTCCTACTTTGGTGACAAAAGGCATCAAGCATACAAGACCCGTGTCATGGTCAAAAATGCCATTCGGTTTGAGTATACCATCGTCGATACAGAGACAGACGCCCTTCTTTTAGAAAATACGCTCATCAAAAAATTGCAACCTAGGTATAATGTTATGCTCAAGGATGCAAAATCCTATACCTATTTGTGCATTAAAAACGAACGTTTTCCGCGGGTCTTTTTTACTCGCAAAGTGATAAAGGATGGGTCTAAGTATTTTGGCCCATACACCTCTAAATACAAGACTAAGCAAATATTCGAAATCATAAAGCAGCTTTTTCCACTTAGAACATGTCCATTAAATTTATCTAAAGCACATATTGACAAAGGCAAATACAAAGTATGTCTCGAATATCATCTCAAAAACTGTTTGGGGCCATGCGAAAATCTAGAGTCAGAGTTAGATTATGATCATAAAATTGATCAAGTAAAAAATGTATTGAATGGCAATTTTAAACCAGTTAAGGATTTTATTGCTGAAAGAATGAGAGAATTTGCTGACAATTTGGAGTTTGAGAAAGCTGCAGAAATGAAGGATAAGCTTTCTTATCTTGAAGATTATCAGGCCAAATCGACCGTCGTCAGTCAGACAGTCCAAGACGTAGATGTTTTTACGATGGATACTTTTGAAGATTGGGCGTATGTCAATTATCTAAAAGTGATCAATGGCGTTTTAATCAATACAGATACAGTAGAGCTTAAAATGAATCTAGATTCGGAACCTACGGATATACTTTCTTATGTTATTCCAGAAGTTAGGGAGAAATATAATAGCATTGCTCCGGAGGTTCTTTTACAAAAAGCCTATAGGCTGCTGCTTCCTGATGTGAATGTTGTGGTGCCCCAGCGAGGGGACAAAAAAAAGCTAATAGAGCTTTCTGAAAAAAATCTTAATTACTACATCCTCCAAAAGCGTAGAACTGACGCCAATCAAATAAAACGCCAGACCCCTACAGAGCGGATTCTTCGTACGTTGCAATCAGATCTCAATATGGATCACCTACCTATTCATTTAGAATGTTTTGATAATAGTAATATTCAAGGGTCGCACCCAGTGGCCAGCTGTGTAGTATTCAAGAATGCGAAGCCTGCAAAAAGGGAATATCGAAAATTCAATATCAAGACCGTAGAAGGCCCTAATGATTTTGCTTCAATGGAAGAAGTTATTTATCGGAGATATAGGCGAATGATCGACGAGGAACAATCGCTGCCACAATTGGTCATTATAGACGGCGGAAAAGGGCAACTTCACTCGGCGATGAAGAGTATCGACAGACTTGGATTAACCGATAAGTTGCGGGTGATAGGGATCGCTAAACGTCTAGAAGAAATCTTCTTTGCCAATGATCCAATACCTATTTATATTAACAAAAAATCTGAATCATTAAAACTTATTCAGCAAGCTAGGAATGAGGCGCACCGATTTGCCATCAGCTTTCATAGAGATCAGCGTTCACGACATTTCATTCAATCGGAGCTAGAAGCGATAGATGGCGTGGGAGAGAAAACGATCAAACAATTATTGACGCATTATAAATCTGTGAACCGAATCAAAAATGCGACGGTTGAAGAAATAGCTGCTATTATTGGTAACCAGAAAGCAAAATTGGTATTTGAGGCTTTCAAACCTTCATCAGAAGAAGAATAACACAAGCGATATGATTAAGACAAAAATATTCACATTTAATGCCTTTCAAGAAAATACAATTGTGGTCTACGATGAACAGTCTAAACAAGCAATCGTCTTTGATCCTGGTAATAGCAATGGACATGAAAATAACCAATTGTCCGGCTGGATAGCCTTAAATAAACTTCAGATAATTCGGCTCATTAACACGCATTGCCACATCGATCACATTATGGGCAACAAATATGTCTCAGATAAGTATCAAGTCGCACTAGAAGCACATAAAGGAGAAGAATTGGTCTTGGCCTCAGGCGTACAAGTTTCGAAGATGTATGGTATCTCATACACCCCATCTCCGCCTATAGAAAAGTTTTTGACAGATCAAGATACGATACCATTAGGCGGCACGGAGTTTAAAATATTGTTTACTCCTGGACATTCACCCGCCAGTCTATGCTTCTATAATGAACGAGATAAGTATTTAATCGGTGGGGATGTCCTTTTTCATGGCAGTATAGGACGCTCGGATTTACCAGGCGGTAATCATAACACCTTGATCGAAAGTATTAAACATAAGCTTATGATTCTGCCAGATGCGGTTACAGTATATCCTGGACATGGGCCTTCTACGACAATAGGATTTGAACGCAGAAACAATCCTTTTCTAAACGAATAGTCGTACGCCTAATATATTTGTTGAGAAGGTGCTGAAGGATTTGCTTTGCTTACCATAGGACTACAAAACGTAGCCTTTAGTTTAATTCCCTTGATAATAGTAACCTAACATGGCCAAAATCCGAGGGTGTTTCACTAATATATTAGGAAGCCTATGAATGATATGATGCTCGGTTACATCTTCTTCTAGAGTTAATTCTAATAAGTGAAATCCTTGATCTACATTGCCCATTGCGATATTTGTCAACGCCTCGAGATACTGTAATCGATAGCTGAAGGTAAATTTGTCAGCCGTTGATAAGGCCAGCAAGGCTTCCGTATATTCGAGGTTATCGATAAGAAACAATACGTAATCTTCCCAGAAGAAGGATACTTCAAATGATTTTTGAGCCGCTTTTCGTAGATAATGCTTTGCTCTATCAACATTTCCTATATTCTCAAAACATTTACCCAACGAATGAAAATATTCCTCTACTTGGTTTTCGATGGAGATCGTCTTTTTTAAGACTTTTATTGCGCTATTCCAATCTGCATTGGCCATGTGGCATTGTGCCAGTAGATAAAGTGCTTCATCATTATATCCGTCAAGCTCAATTGCAATAAAAAGCGTTCGTTTCGCTTGGTCAATTTGACCTAATTGGTATTGGCACTGTGCCTTATTCAGCAAGAGCTCAAACTCTTCACCAAAAACTTCTTCTGCTTCTAAGTAAATCTCAAGGGCTCGCTTATATTGTTTAATTTCTCTACAAAATTCCCCACAATCATTATACGCCTCCTCAAACGTCGGGTTGATGATAAAGGCATACTCCAACGCATCGATGGCTTTTTCATATTCTCCAACATTACCATAGCTATGCCCAAGATTGAACCATGCTAATGAATTATAGGGATGATTGTCAACGATAAGCTTATGAATTAAAATACTCTCTTCAAAGTTTTTACTTTTTTGAACAGCGGTATTCATCATGTCCAATGCTTCTTCATTATTAGGGTTAATAATTAAGACCTTTTTTAGGGCATCAAACATGGACTGAAACTCTTGATTATTTTCGTAAAAGAATGCCTCTGTCACCATTACATCTTCCAGATCAGACTTGATGGCAGTACTTTTAAGATCATGAATAATCAGGCTTGCTTCCGACCATTTTTTCTGATAAATAAAAATCTGAGCTTTTAGTAATAAGAGCTCAGTGTCATATGGAGAAATCAACTCACCTCCTGCTATGACCTCCAAGGCACTATCAAGCAAACCTCTTTTAATAAGGATTCTTCCTTTGAGCTTTATGAAATCGGATCTGTATGCAAACTTTAATACAGCACTATCAATTACCTCTAAGGCACGGTCAAAGTCTCTCTCGTCATCATAGTAATTAATGATCTCGTGAAATTCTCTATCCGTCAAATATAAGTCTCGTCCTTCTTCATGACATTGCTCATAATCTTTGATTAATGTCATCAACATTGGGGAAATCTTGGTTCTACTATCCATGGTTTTAACTGCGAAGAGTTTCAAATCAGCGGCTAAGATAAAGAATTGAACAGTTGCAGAAATTTCTTGCGCCCCTTTTTTTCCACATAACTACGAAAACCGTGTCGTATGACAATACATTATATGTAATTGATATAGAGGGAGTTATGACTATTGAGGGGACGGTCGATAATTCCTTGAATCTATAAGTAACTAACAATCACTTCAAAACATATATGCTACCGCGAAATGTATTGGTCAGAAGTGGCGCATAAAATTGTGAATAAAAATATTTTTTAGCTTAATCCCGGTTCTCTTTCTTACGCGAATCGCCTTTTTGTTCTTTCATTCGATCCATCAGACTGTATCGGAGTTCTCTTTCTGCCACTTCGATAAGCACGATTTTCTCAATAGGAAGAATTTTTCTTAGGTCGCTAATAAGTGCTTCATAGCGCTTTACCTCATCCTTTTTGTAGTCCATTCGCTCTTTTAAAATCACTTCAGCTTCTGAGGCGGATATATTGGACAGATCTTTACATTCCTTTTTCTGTTTTTCATAGGCGCTATGCTGTTTTTCTTTATAAGCATCCATTAAGGGCCAAAAAACTACTGCTTCCTTGTCTGTAAGATTGAGCTTTTGTGAAATGTATTTTACATAGTACTCCTTTGATCGTTCACTGTGTCCACCTTTTTGAGCGGCGACGATCCATGAGAAGAAGAGAGCTAGGACAAATAAGCTAATACGTAGGGTTTTCATCTTGTTTATTCTTCGTTTATTAGATTGGTCGAAATACTAACATCTAGAAGGTCTTCTGTGCGAAGATAGTAGGCTTGATCAGCCAGCAACTCTAATACAATATCCTGCTCTAGCTCGGAAACATCAACAATAAGTTGCTCTGAAGGAAGCTTAGAGCTAAGGATAAAATAGCCAGCGGCAATCAGCGGCACAAGTGCTGCGGCATAGCGCATAAAATTCATAGTGATCGTTTTTGGGGAGCTTTTTGCCGTATTCCAGTCTTTTTGAGCAAGGCCTTCACTCCACGGATGGCCACTTTTAGAAAGCTCAGTTTTGAACTTAGCTAAAGTAGGTGCCATTTGACTCAACTCTTCAATGATTTCGGCTGGACGTGTATGATTATCTGTTTGTGACATACTCTTCTATTTTTTTAGCGGCTATGTGATAAGTGGCCTTTAGGGAACCTTCTGTTAGATTAAGTATTCTACTAATTTCTTCATATTTTAATTCTTCATAATAGCGCATTACAAATACCTGCTTTTGTCTTTCCGGCAAGGTATCGATAGCTTGTTTCAAAATTTTTACTATTTCACTCGCATCTTGGTTATCTAGAGATGTGGCAGTGCTTACCAACTCTAAACTATGATGCGACATGTTTTTACTTTCTTTTTTTAAAAAATTCATTGCTTCATTAAAAGCCACTCTGTGCATCCACGTATAAAGCCCACTTTCACCTTTAAAAGAGTTAATACCCTTTAGCACTTTTATCAGCACATTTTGCAATACATCTTCTGCATCTGCATCAGAGGGAACTTTTGCCCGTATCATCCAAAATAGGCGCTTGCCATAAACAGATAATAGATCGCTCATCCCTTTGTTGGCATTGTGCTTTAAATCTTGAATGATGCTTGCATCTTGTTCCGTCACCGTGCGCCCCTAGGTTTATGCTGATTTTAGACACAAATTGAGTTCAAAGGTTTAATGACCCCAATGAAATATTAGCTCTTGTTCAATATCTGGATGAAGCGAATAGGCTACAGGACAGGTACGCGCTGCACCTTCTAGAATTTTCTTGGTCTTCTTGCTATAACTGACATCTGGCATGTGAATGTTGATAACAACCTTAGCAATGCGGCGCGGATCGCTTGCCATAATCTTCTCAATGTTAGCGCTTGCTCCATCAATATTTACATCAAGCTGCGACGCCTTGATGCCCATAATTGTCATAAGGCAGCTCGCGAGTGCTGTGGCGACCAGATCTGTAGGCGAAAAGGCTTCCCCTTTACCGTTATTATCTGTCGGCGCATCCGTAAAAATAGTGTTGCTAGATTTTAGATGTTGAGCACTAGTCCGCAAAGCTCCTTGATATATTACTTTAGATGTCATAAGGCTAAGATTCTTCTTTTGGAGATGATTCTACAGAATCTCTCTCTCTAATATTATCATCTCGATTCATATAATCGTTATATGCAAGAATTATTTCTTTCACTAATCGGTGTCTGACTACATCTTCAACTGTTAGATATAAAGTAGCAATACCAGAGATATGTTTAAGGATAGAAAGACCCTCTACTAAGCCTGATTTTTGACGCTTAGGCAAATCGATTTGACTTAAGTCACCAGTTATGATGCACTTTGCGCTAGGCCCTAAGCGCGTTAAAAACATTTTAAGTTGAAGAGTGGTAGTATTTTGAGCTTCATCAAGAATGATAAACGCATCATCTAGGGTACGACCCCTCATAAAAGCCAAAGGCGCCACCTCAATGGTTCTATTGGTCATAAACTGCGTCAACTTTTCAGAGGGCAACATGTCATCAAGCGCATCGTAGAGGGGGCGCAAATAGGGATCTACTTTTTCTTTTAAGTCCCCTGGCAGAAAGCCAAGATTTTCGCCAGCCTCCACAGCTGGGCGAGTGAGTATTATTCGTCGTACCAGTCTATTCTTAAGAGCTCTGACCGCTAGGGCGACAGCGGTATAGGTTTTTCCTGTACCTGCCGGACCTATGGCAAATAGGATATCATGAGTTTCAGACAGTATCACCATTTTCTTTTGGTTCTTTGTCCGAGCTTTAATGGGTTTGCCATTGACTCCATAGACGATGACGCTACTCGTATCTTTTTGGTCATCTACATGATGATATGGATTAAAGTCAGAGACAATATCCATGACAGAATGTGCAGACAATTGATCAGTGTCTTTAAGAATGCGTATCATTAGTTCAATCTTTGACTTCACCTTTTGCGCCTGTGTTTTGTCGCCATTAATCTTAATGTTACTACCTCTATGAGATATAAGGACATCAGGGTGGGCATCTTTGATTAATTTGAGTTTAGTGTCTTTCGGACCAAATAACTC
>CAZTSI010000046.1:0-26514 GCA_964616755.1 uncultured Saprospiraceae bacterium
AACATTAGTATAGACGCTACTCACGGCCATTATAGCGTGTATATCGTTATTGTATGATGTCCTAATTTTTTGGCTCAAATAAGCTATAACGCCTCGGTAGGCGGATAAATAAGGGGCATAGCCGTGTTTAAACGTATATAAATGTTTAAAAACGCTTAGCGGGTTTTTTCTGACTGGTTTTATGTGCTTCATGTTTTACTTATCTTCTGATATATAGAAGACCAATATAATACATTATTGATAAGTCTATATATAAATGCTGCCTCAAGCATCTATACATTGGTTCATAAGGCTTTCGGCCTGATGGAGTAGGCTATCCACCCCACCAACAGAGGGTCTATTGTGTTCACCTATTGTTCATTCTCTATGCTGTTAGGTGACAAGGCATGAACAGTATTTTGGATCGCACCTGTGAAGGGTGTACCGCTTGCTGATCGAAGCTGATATTTGATCTCCATCACCCAGGTGGGCTCAAAGTCTGGCAACTTGATCCTCAAGGTCTTATGGTCTTTATAGAGTGTAGTTTCAGGGATAGGCAAGGTCCGAACGTCGTAGCGTTTGGAGCCATAGCTTCTGCTTCGTTTGAGTTGCCAAGTGTTGATCTCGAAGTTGGTGGGGTCCTGAGCAACAGCGCGGTCTAGCTCCTCTGAAAAGGTCAACTGTATACCGTCCTCCGTCGCCTCCATAGCTATCGGCAGATGTAGGGGTCTTCCGGTGTATCGCACTCGATACAATCCACCCACTTGTATCATCTGATTCGTTGCCCAGGCCGACATGCCACAGCCATAGAATTGGCCATCTGTCGGATGAAATCGTCCACGCATTAGTCCCGTTGAAAATGGTGGTATAGGCAATTCCACAAAACCACCTTGACGCAGTCCATTGACTTGTTCGTGGAGCACGACAAACATCTTTCCATACCCGTATGACAGGCTCAGCAGCTTTCCATTCAAAGGACCCCACGCGCGGCTGTCAGCCCATAGCAATTCTGCTGGCGATCGATCGTACTGGCTGTCTATCCAGCACAACGGTTGCACCATTGCTGTATCCGAGCTGTCAGGTGGCGCGCCATAGCCGTACATATTCCCGTAAAATCCTCCCTCTTCTACCCAGTTGATGCGGTTCATCGGGTTCCAGTAGCCCTCTTGGTCGGTTACGATAAAGCTGCCGTCAGGGTTTATGCAGACCCCATTGGCGGCTCTAAAGCCCGTAGCGATGATCTCAGACTGCATGCCATCAGGACTGACGCGGATCAAGGTGCCGTGCTGCGGTATCAGCGCCTCACGGGCATGGCGCCCACTCTTTGCATAATAGAAGTTGCCGGCCTCATCGATCTGCAGACCCATAGCAAATTCATGAAAGTGTTCGGTCACCTGATGATCGCTGTTAAAACTTTCGTAGTAATCGGTTTCGCCATCGCCGTTGACATCTCGTAATACTACAATTTGGTCTCGGCAACTGACATAGATGGCGCCCTCGTGGTATTTTATGCCCAAGGGTTGAAAAAGACCGGTAGCGATGCGGTGCCATTTTATGACACCTTCGGCTTGACTGATTCCCTCTAGTCGCCATACTTCGCCGTCGATCGTACAGACGACTGCCTGATCGGGATCTGTCAGAAAGTCGATACCCGTTGGGCGCATGCGGCTTTTCCAGGGATTTTCGAGGGGCAGAGTAAAGACATCTTTGACATAAGCGGCGTCCTTTCCACCCGAGATAATATGGCTGGTCACTACCTGTGGATAGTGCGCCGGGCCGCCCAGCGTGTAGCGGTGTAAATCTTCTGGCTCAGCGGCTGTTTGGTTCATGGCATCCAGATCGCGTGGGGTGGCTGCTATGAGGATCTTCGTCTTCGCTGGCTGATCGCCAGACCACTCTAACACATAGAAACCGTTAGCTGTGCTGAGCTGTCCATCTCCGAGGATACTCACGCCTGAGCCGACCGGTGCTACACGCATGCGCAGGAGTTGATCCGATGAGGATAGATTAAGGGTTCTACTGATGATGGGTCTTTGATCATCTTTTTGTTCGAGATCATAGCTTTCTAGGATTTCCGCCTCACCGACAGTATAGCGGATCACGACACGATCACCATGATAATAGAGCCCTTTATAATGTGCCCACGCTCGCGGTAACGGCCCAAATGGACGCCCGTCTAAGGCAACAAATCGAGGATCTTCAAATGTCCCATTCACTGGATTAGCCCACCCCGGAGTGATGGGGTTTTCGACCCATACCTGTCCGACCGTCCGCGGAAAGATATTGTGATTATCATTGAGTAAGATGTCTTCGTAATCGATGAAACCTTTGCCTGTCCAGAAGCCCGTAAATCGTAGCAGATCGTGATCAAAAAGCGCAAAGGTATTCCCCGCAGCGACACCTCCTTCACCCGTATCGAGCCTCATAGCGATGCCTTTGTACGCAAAATTGACATCGGTAAAATCTTCATTGGGGATAGGTGAAGGTCGCCATCTGATGCCCCGCTCTGGATCGCCCGTGCTGCTCAAATCATAGGTGCGCATCAAGAAACGCCCATAATCCATTTCTGCCCAGGGTTGATAGGGTGTGGGTGCTGGCCCCAATGTGTCACCAGCCGGAAGACTATCCAGATAGGCTTGGGTAATGTCAAAATACTGGTCGGGGTTTTGGCCCTTCATAAACTCTTCGCGGATGAAGTGGATCACCTCGTATTTTTCTTGAGGTGTTAATCGCACTTGGGGTGCCATCATCCCATATCCACGAGTCAGGGTATGGTACATAGAGAGAGGATCCGAACCATTCTTGAGCGGATCCTGCCAGAATTTGGCGGCTGTCGGCATAGAGCCAGGGGTGCCTGCATCACCATGACAATTAAAACATACGGTACGATAGGTGATCATGCCTTTATGATAGAACTCTTCAGACCAACTCTCCATCAGTCTGCGATGATCCAAGTGTTGTTCGTACTCGGGCAGATTCTCTAGTGAAAGTAGATAGGTAGCCTCATTTTCGTTGAGGTCGTCCGTTTTATGTTTTGTGGTGGGTTGACATGAGTAGAAAATGGAAACCACGAACAGGAACAAAAAATAGGGGTTGAACATGAATTTCATCTTTTAAGGTGTCAACGTATTATCCTGACAAGGTCGGAGACATATTCGTACTACCATTTCCTTCCTCGCGTAAAGGGAGCCCCCGCTGCTTCCATAGAAGATTCGTAGGTTTCTAATTCTAACAAGTATGCCTTAAGATCTCGGCTGAAGGTCTCAAAATCACGTGTTGCGATCTCTAGGTTTGTCTCAAAGGTTTTAGTGGGCGATTGCCGAGTGCCCCAGTGTCCATAGGCTACCTGCCCTACGCGCCCGCTGATCCCTGGTATCGTGGGCTCACTGAGCGATTGGCGGATGGGGTCACCATATAGTTGACGTCTTAATCCGGCTGCTGATTCGCTCAATGCTTTCCATTGTGTAAAATGTTGAGCTGTAGCCTGGGGTGTCTCTTTTAGGGCGGCTGCAAGGTATCGCAGTCGCTCGCCCGCTTCACCGAGTTTTTGGCCAGCACTGGATATCTGACGAATCAATATGCTAGTCCGTTCTTGAAAGTCGGCTATCGCTTGGAAGTCGGTACCATTAGGAGCCGTAGGGACGGGTTTTACTGTAAAAGGCTGCGGCGCTCCTTGTGACATTAAGTTTCCTTGGTGGACGATAAATAGCTCTACCGTATAATCGCCGGGAGCGGCTAGAGGCCCTTCTGCATCACCTGCCCAAGGAGGTTTAAAGGCCGGCTGCGAAAGAGTGATAGGATTAGGTGCGGGGAGTCTAAGATCCCAGTTCGCCCGGTGCAGACCTTTTTCTTTGGCACCTGCGATCCATCGGATGGCTTCACCGTTCGCATTTCGCACCAGCAGTAAGGCATGGGGAGTGCTTTCTATGGATTCATCCCAAAGTGCTTCCCAGCCAGGAAAGGGAATATCGACATCCTTTTTGCGTAGCGCTTTTTCATTGTCTCGACGTTGGGCTTTAAGCGTTTTTGGCATATCATGTATATAATAGGTGAAGATCGCCCCGAAAGGAGGATTGTCTGCCACATAACTGGTAGATCCGAGGGTCGGCATACCTTTAGCTTGCATCGGTGCATAGGGTAGATACCACCAGGCATCTCTTACGGCAAAGAGGCTGTTAGTCTTAGCCTGTGCAGCAGCGCTGATCGTTCTGAGAGGTGAAAAGTCATCGAGCACATAAAAGCCTCGACCGAAAGAGGCTCCGACGAGATCATCATCTCGTTTGTGGAGTTCGATATCTCGGAATGGGATGGTCGGCACTCCTGCCTTCAGTGGTATCCAGTTGGCACCTTTGTTATAGGAGAAGTAGAGGCCAAACTCGGTACCGATAAACAGTAGATTTCCCTCTTTATGATCTTGTTTGATGGCCCAGACGATCGTGCCTTTAGGCAGGTCGCTAGCGATAGAACTCCATGTGCGTCCGCGATCGGTGCTCATAAAAATATAGGGGGTATAATTTCCAAACTTATGGGCATCTGCTACCGCAAAAACAGTATTGGGATCATGGTTAGAGGCTTCGAGGTCGTTGATAAAGGAGCGTTTAGGTACGTTAGGTAGTGTACCACACTCACGCCAAGTTGTTCCCCCGTCTTCACTGACATGTATCAGCCCATCATCGGAGCCTGTGTACAACAGACCTTCTACCACCGGGGATTCGGCAATATTGGTAAGGGTAGCGTATTGTGACATGGCGCCGTTATCGTATAAGGCATCTACGCTCCAGACGCGGCCTGTCATTTCGAGTTCATATCGGTTGACATTAGTCGTCAGATCCTGGCTGATGGCGGTCCAAGAATCTCCGCGGTCATCACTGCGCCACAGGCGTTGTGACCCAAAATAAAGACGTTTGTGATCATGCGGACTGATGAGGATGGGGCTATCCCAGTTCCAACGCTCCGGCGAGTCATTGGGGCCTGGCTGGGGTTGGATGTTTAGCCCTTCTTCGTTGCGTCGGTCGTAGCGGTGGAGGAGGCCTTGCTGGATCTCCATATAGACGGTATTGGGGTCTTCAGGATCAAAGGCTGCATCATATCCATCAGCCCCTAGGGGTACATACCAGTCACTATTGCGTATCCCTTCGATATTTGTCGTTCGAGAGGGGCCGATCAGTGTGCCTAGATCTTGAGCTCCCCCGACAATATTGTAAAAGGGTTCGGTATTGTCAAGTCCTAATTTATAAAATTGGGAGATTGGGAGGTTAGGCGTATGCCGCCAATGAGTTCCTTGATCAAAGCTCTCGTAGAGTCCTGCGTCGCTGCCAGCTATCAGATGTTTGCCGTTTTTAGGATCAATCCATAGGGCATGGTTATCGCTATGCTTTTCGCGGCCTGTGCCGAGGTAATCAAAATTTTTACCCCCATCTCGCGAGATGTGAAAGAATACATCCATTTGGTAAATCAAGTCGGGGTCTTGGGGTGATACTTCTATCTCCTGGTAATAATGAGGGCCTGTACCGCTAGAAATGTAGTTGTTGCGCTTTTCCCAGCTTTCGCCGCGATCGGTCGAACGGTAAAATCCTTTTTCACTATCATCTGCCTCAATTGTAGCATACACTAAGGCCGGATTGGCAGGGGTGACGGCTAGCCCGATCTTGCCCATATCACCTTTGGGTAATCCGGTGGTAAGCTTTCGCCATGATACGCCTTTATCGGTAGATTTATAAATACCTGACTGAGGCCCACCACCGAGTAGCGACCAGGTCTGCCGTCGACGCTGATAGGCTGCCGCATAGACGATCGTAGGATCTAAGGGATCGAATTCAAGGTCAGTGACACCTGTATTTTCATCAATGGCTAGTACGTGTGCCCAAGTTTTTCCGCCATCCTCGGTTCGGTAGACACCTCGTTCGCCACCTTTAGACCATAGCGGCCCTTCGGCTGCCACTAGTACCACCGCGCTATTGCTCGGATCTACTAGGATACGACCGATATGCTCTGAATGTTTTAGTCCCATATGTTCCCAAGTCTTGCCTCCGTTTAGACTACGGTAGACACCGTCGCCCCAGCCTACGTGACGGCCGCTGACATTCTCACCTGTACCGACCCAGACTATCTCCGGGGTGTTCGGATCAATGGTGACAGTGCCAATGGAATAGGATGACTGGTTGTCAAAAACGGGATCCCAGGTAATTCCACTGTTGATCGTCTTCCAAAGATTACCCGATCCAGCAGCGACGTACCATGTGGCCGGGTCGGCAGGGCTCACGGCTATATCGGATATGCGACCGCCCATGAGAGCCGGGCCGATGCTGCGTAGGTGAAGCCCACGCACCGCTTCAGTGACGAGCGTATCTTTCTTTTGGGCAAAGGCATCCATAGTCGACAAGGCAATGGTAAATACCAGTAGTGATAGGGTCGTGAAAATTCGCATGAGCATGGCTTTTGTTTTTGAATGTTACACGAGCAAGATAATTAATGTGCGGCATATTGTTGTAATGAGCCTGAGTTCTCTTGTCAGATGTTTTCCATAATGGGGCAGGGTTACGTACTAGCTCATAGCCAACATGACACAGGTATCTAAGGTTGGTATCTTCTATTTTTTGTTATTTTCTTTTTTTCTTACTTAGATTCAAGTCATAAATGCTACAAGAGTACCTTATGCGCATATGGTTTAAAGATCAGCGTGGCAAGTTAGGCATGACGAACAGCATCCATTATTGACCCAAAGAAGTAGAACACAGACCAGCTCTCTTCTGTCTTGTTGATAACGATAATGTTACAGTTTTTTAACATAACGCCTTCCCATTCATTTGGGGGATGAAAGACGTATACATGGTGTATGCTCTTTTCTTGAATGGTGAGGTTTTCTATGGAAGGTAATACCTTTTTTAATTGACCAATTATGAGCGA
This sequence comes from uncultured Saprospiraceae bacterium, assembly GCA_964616755.1. GTDB lineage: Bacteria > Bacteroidota > Bacteroidia > Chitinophagales > Saprospiraceae > CAYNFR01. Next base: position 6,886 of record CAZTSI010000046.1, read on the forward strand.
TGGTCTGATCCGACTTATGGTTTGAAAGAATTTTTTTTAAAAGGTGAATTCCGCTTTTAAAGTCTGTTATTGTCCAGTAAGAATTGAAACCACACGCTTAAATTCGGTGCTCGGCTCAGCGTTAATGGTGAGTAGAGTCTGATCTGAGTGCTGAATTCGGATTGTTGCAGCATGTAGCATCATTGTATGCAAGGCAAAATTTTCCTTCCAAAGCTTGTTTTGTTTGTTGCAGCCGTGAGGACGGTCTCCAATAATGGGATGAAAAATATGAGCTAAATGTTTTCGCAGTTGATGAAATCGTCCAGACTCAGGCATGAGCTCCACAATACTATACCGACTAGTCAGATGCCCGCCACTCGCCATATTTATTTCATGTTGACTTAGCAATTTATAATGTGTGATGGCTTCTTGTACCCTATCGTTTTCGATTAGGGGATAGTCAATGGTTCCTGACTCAGCCATATACCCTCGGACGATAGCGCGATATTCTTTATATACTTTTCGCTCCCTGAATAGTTGTTGATAGTGCTGGTTAGCAGAGGGGTTTTTAGCGAAGAGGAGGACACCTGAGGTTTTTCTATCTAGTCGGTGCACGGGATAGACATGTTGTCCGATCATATTGCGCAGCTGCTGCACGGCAAAAACTTTGGCATCATGAGCCATCCTAGATCTATGCACGAGCAGACCGTGAGGTTTGTTAATAGCTATCAAGTCATCATCTTGATAGATAATTTCGAGTTCATTATAGTCGTTCGTCATACCCAAGAGTAAATGCAATATTTGCAATAATAAATGAGAAAGTCGCTTCCTTTAGTTAGTATTCTGATGCCAGTCAAAAATGCAGGGGTCTTCTTGGCGCCATGTCTAGATTCTATCATTTCACAGACATGGATTGAATGGGAGCTTATAGCCGTCAATGATCACTCCGTCGATCTAAGTGCCGCCATCCTGCAACAATATGGAGAGCTTGATGCACGCATCACCGTCTTAGAAAATCAAGGTACAGGAATAATCAGTGCATTGAGACATGCTTTTGACCATTCTAGTGGACACTTTGTCACGCGCATGGATGCCGATGATATCATGGCAAAGGATAAACTTGGGTTAATGGTAGATGCTTTACAGAACGTCAAAAACGGCCTCGCCATAGGTCTCGTAGAATATTTTAATGAGCAAGGGCTAGGGGAGGGATATAGAAAATACGCTGATTGGCTTAATAATCTAACAAGAGAAAAATTAAATTTTTCAGAAATATATCGCGAATGTGTTGTTCCTTCTCCTTGTTGGATGACGTCGCGAGAAAACCTTGATCTTTGCGGATCTTTTGATTCGCCCCTCTATCCTGAGGACTATGATTTGGCATTTAGATTTAAAAAAGCAAAGTTGAAAATAGTGCCTGTTGATCAAGTGATTCACTACTGGCGGGATCATCCTTCGCGCACTTCTCGCAACGATGAAAACTATAGTGACAACCAATTTTCCAATTTGAAAATCACTCATTTTTTAGACCAAGAGTATGATACTGACAAGAACTTGATACTATGGGGTGCTGGAAAAAGGGCTAAAAAATTGGCAAAGCTCTTGGTTAGCAGGGCTATCCCATTTGAATGGCTTACTAATAACGAGTCAAAACAAGGACAGCAAATCTATGGGATCTCTCTTAAAAGCGAAAATAGGATGAAAGACATTGTAGCGGGACAAGTTATCATTGCCATAAGCTCCCCTGATGAAGAATCTCATTTACAGCATATTATATCACTACTCAGTCATTTGAACTTTTATAGGTTTGCTTAGCGATATAGTTCGTTTTTGGCTTGTGATAGGGGCTTTTGATTAAGCCATCCTTTGTAATAGAATACTTCCTAAAACCTTGATATTTGAATAGATGTCTTCGATTTTGTAGAAGTCATGTGCATTGATTTTTAGGCTGTGAAGCTCCTAATCCATTCTTGTTGGCTATGATAGCTCCGCGATGTTTGCTAACTATGTACAACCTTTTTTATCCAAAATTTGCAAATAAGTTTAATGGCCAAAATTCAATGTGGTCGATCGCTTTAATCAATTTGATGGCTATTCAACTTATCTAAGCGTCATGCTGAGGTCTTCCTCTTAATCTGTAGGTCTGCTCCTTTTTTTTCACCAGATGTGACGAAGTAAGCTAGCACGGACATGTTGAAGGAATCATGTTAAGGTGTAATGCAAATATCGTTGCCGAGCAGCAGCATTATTTTGGACTTCTTACCATTCTATACATTTTGAAAGTATACGAAGTTGACAGCTATATAAAATTCACGAAATTTCGAAGATCTTGATATCATTCACTTATACTGCGTGATCAGCTTTTGATTGCTTCGACCATTTGTATGAGGTGCTACGGTCACAACGATCCATTGGCCAATATCCTAGTAAATCGAATGTCACCTGCTAAGGCTCTGGTCACAAATCCGATATGGCCACCATTCAATATCCAGCATTCTATACCTGCATTTTGTGCAATATGAGCGGCGTCTAATTTTGATTTCATACCACCAGAGCCTAAGGATGAGGTAGTCGTGTCAACGGCTTGACGCAGTGGATCTAATTCTCGAATTTCGCTTTGGAGTAGTGCGTTGGGGTGAGTCTTGGGGTCGCGATCATAGACACCATCTGTGTCTGTAGCTAGAATTAATAAATCCGCTTTCATCAGAACCGCCGTCATGGCTGCTAACTTGTCATTATCCCCAAATTTTATCTCTTCTGTAGAGACGGTATCATTTTCATTTATGACGGGTACATATTCATATCCCAAAAGTGCATTGATAGTATTCTCAATATTTTGGCTACTATTCTCATTGCTAAAGTCGTAATGGGTAAAAAGACATTGCGCTACATTGAGCCCATAGTCCCTAAAAATCTCTTGATATATGCGCATAAGATGCACTTGGCCTATGGCGGCAAGTGCTTGTTTTTCGTTAAGCTTGTTGGTATTGTTGAGTGCAGTGAACTGACGTGCGGTTGCGATGGCACCTGAGCTGACCACAATGAATTCGACCTCATCTTGGAGGTGTTTTATTTGCTCGGCGACGTCCTCTATTTTTCCTCTCGAGATACGATGTGTACCTTGGGTTAGGGTAGAGCTGCCTAATTTGAGGACTATCCTGCGCTTACCTGATTTGGCCATTGCCATAGATATACCATTTATTAGTGACGAGATGATGCACCCCCAATGGGCCGCGATGATGCAACTTGTCCGTGCTGATCGCCAATTCTGCCCCTACACCTAGCTCTCCTCCGTCCGTAAATCTGGTGCTAGCATTATGATAGACTGCCGCAGCATCAATGGCGGTCATGAATTGCTCAGCAGCAGTGTCAGATTGGCTGATGATCGAAACAGAATGCCCTCCGCTATAGGTGTTGATGTGTGCAATGGCTCCGTTCATACTCGACGTGATGCCCATTGCTATTTTTAAAGACAAATATTCGGTAGACCATTCCTTTTCATTTTCAATGATAGGGCAGTCGATCCCCAATTCGTTTAGAGTTTTATCAATAAATATTTCAACGTTGTGCGCCTTCAAACTACGAATCAAGTCCGTAATAAGCGAAGGATGTTCAAGCCAATACGCATGAATCAACACTTTGTCTAAGGCATTACAAGCAGAAATTTTATCTGTCTTGGCATTCAAGATTATCTTAGTGGACTGCAGCCAATCAGCATCGTCATGGACATAAAGAAAATTATTGCCTCTACCAGAAACTAGGACTGGGCAGTTAGCATATTGCTTGGCAAAAGCGATTAATGTTTCGCCTCCACGGGGCACTACGAGGTCGATTTTCTGAGTTGGATTTTTAAGAAAGGTCTGGGTCAATTCGCGATCCCATTCCACAAATTGTACCTGATCTATCGAAAGGCGATGCCGTTGTAAGGCATCATGCCAACAGCGCACCAGCACTCGATTCGTCAGCAAGGCTTCTTTGCCACCTTTTAGCAAGATGCGGTTTCCTGACTTGAAGGCGATAATGGCGGCCTCAATAGTGACATCTGGCCGAGACTCGTATATAATCAGTATTGTGCCAAATGGTACGGTTTTATCTTGGACGGTCATACCGTTTGGGTGTTCGTAGGAATAGCGAATACGCCCAACGGGATCATCAGCCGCCATCACCGCCTCGATAGCCTTGATCATCAAGGCTATTTTGCTCGCATCAATCTTTAACCGATCATACAGGGCAGCATCAATACTTGCCCATTTCTCGAGATCAATAGCATTGGCATGAAGAATTTCTTCTGACTGTTGCGCAATCAATTGTGCTAAGGTTTGGAGAACTTCATTTTTTTGAAAGGTGGACAAAGGCTGAGACATACAAATCCTGTGATGACTTGAGCTCAAAGGTAAGTCAATCCGCAGCTATTAGATATTGTTAAATGCTATATGCTTTCTTCTGTCAGCTATGGGGTATGAATAAAATGCCCGCCTTCCTCGTATTCCCCTTACTGCTTTAAAACCATTTGATTGTCAAATCGATCAGCTTTTGCTTGGTGGCGGTATAGGGAGGCATGAGTCGCTCCAATGCGCTAGGCATGTTTTGCTGCAACACTGAGCGAGCATTTGAAAAAGCCTCAAAACCGTACCAGCCGCCCGCCTTGCCGATGCCGCTATTATTGACCCCACCAAACGGCAGATTAGGATTGAAAAAATGTACCGCACTATTGTTGATACAGGTGCCACCGGCTCTAGTGTTTTTCAATATTTTGTTGATATTCTTTTTGTTTCGCGAATAAATATAAAGGCCAAGAGGTTTTTCCTTTTCACGAATGATTTCGATACATTCATCGATCGAGTCATAGCCAATGATCGGAAGTATGGGGCCAAAAATTTCTTTTTGCATCACCATGGACTCCATCGTGACATCGGTGAGGAGGGTTGGTGCAATATATTCTTGGCTTTCGTCGGTTGTAGCGCCAGTTATTACTTTTGCTCCTTTTTTGAGGGCATCTTGGAGATAGGTATCTAGGCGTTTGAAGTGATTGTGATTAATGATGCGCATGTAGTCAGGTGACAGAGCAGGATCATCGCCATAAAATGTTTTCAATTGGTTGCTCAGCTTATGTTCAAAGCTTTGTTTTACTTTATTATGCACCAACAAATAATCTGGCGCTAGGCAAATTTGACCATTATTAGAAAACTTAGTCCATGCAATGCGCAAGGCGGCTTTGTCCAAATCGGCGGTCTCATCTACGATCGTGGGGGACTTGCCTCCTAATTCGAGGGTGACACTGGCTAAATTTTCGGCGGCGGCCTTCATCACGATTTTGCCAATTTCTGGCGCACCGGTAAAAAAGATATGCCTAAACGGCATTTTGAGCAATTCGGTGGTGATATCTACACCTCCTTCCACTAGGGCCACTTGGTTGGGCTTGAACACCTCTGTGACGATCTGCCCTATGACCTTACTGATATGTGGTGCATGTTCTGAGGGCTTTACTACACAGGGATTACCAGCAGCTATGGCCGAAATCATCGGACCTAGAGCCAATTGAAAAGGATAATTCCACGGTGCAATAATTAAACTAACACCTTTAGGTTCGTATTGGATATATGAGCTTGAACCAAACATTGACAAGGGCGTGCCGACGGGTTTGGGAGCCATCCATTTAGACAGATAGCTCTTGACATGCTTTATTTCTGAGGTGAGGACATATATTTCTGTCAGATCTACTTCGGCAGCGGGTTTTCGATAGTCAGCCCACAAGGCTTCGCGGATCTTTTGCCGATCCCTCATGATCACCTCACTTAATGTTTGCAAGAGGGCTATGCGCTCACGCGCAGTGGTGGCACCGAATGCGTATTCGTTGTCGCGCAGCGTGTCAAAGATATGTTCGAGAGAGGTCTTAGATAGTGGCTTTGTCATGGTGCTATTTTATTAGGATGGTTTAAAGGTCTAGGGGTTTAACGGTTTAAAATTAACAATTCTACATCAATTGACGAAATGCATTCCTTAGGGATGGCTAACCTGCACGTTAAGAAGTTGCGTTTGGAGTCTCTTCAATTGGGGGGAGCCACATTTCTACGTCTTCTGCTATATCTAATGTATTGTCAAAAACATATTCATTTTTAACAAAATTGCACCATTGGCAATTGGGGTCACCGCAGCCTTTTTCAAATTTGTGCTCATGTATTCCTTGCCAGGCGTCTTTGATCTGTTGCCCGACGATCTTTCTATCTTGCTCAGTGATCTTGATCTCCGTTCTCATGACTTCACCCGACTCCTTATCAGGCTCTATAAAATCCACATAGCCGGTGGCCATCGATTTTGTCGTTCTCGGATCATTGGCCAATAGTATATCGTAAAACACCATCTGCCGCCAATAGTCACCACCTAGGTCATCAGCTTTTTTAGGCGCTTTTAGTTTGGGCATATTAGTAGAATAATTGCCAGTTTTATAATCCCAAACCTCTACATGATCGGGGTATATGTCTACTCTGTCGAGCAAACCTTTGAGTGGAATGCCCTCGTAAGTAACATGGTCTATTTTATGTTCTATCCAATGTTGAGAGGCATGTATCTCCTGTGATAATCGTTGGTCAAAATATGCTTTGAGGCATTGATGTCCAAAGGCGCGCATGTCCATAAATTCCTTCGGGGTAAAATGACTCTCATGATCTTTCATACCCTTATCAAAATAGGTTATCAGCTCTTCATATGAATGTTTATTTTGTTCGAAATATTTTTCAAAGGCATAGTGTACAGCTCTTCCGTACCCCATGTGTTTACTTCGAGCTGAAGGTACGCGCAAAATAGTATCAAAATAGAAAGTTACCGGACAATTCAAATATTTATTCAGCGCTGTAACACTCAAAGTGAAATTGCTCAAAACTCTATCAATCAACGAATGATCTATAAGTTTTGGAGATTTAGATTGCAGAAACAAACGGTAAAACTGGTATTCGTCTAAGGCTTCTTTTTGTACCGTTTGATTTGTTTGTACAATCGTAGGGGCATTAACAATCTCGTCAATAAACATACAAGGTGATTGGTCTTTACCGTCTTTGTTGCGATCGCCAAAGCTCATAATGAGTTCTTTTTTGGCACGCGTTATGGCGACATACATAAGACGTCGTTCATCATCATCGGTAGAGTCACTATTGCGGTTGATGGAGTCTGGATATTTGAATCCCCTATTAGTTCTTTTTGCCCAATTATTTTGGACATTACCGAGTATCATGACTGTTTCAAACTCAAGCCCTTTTGAGGAATGCGCAGTAATGAAGTGCGCCCCTTTGCTATTGCTCACCACCTTGGTCACGGGCAGGGATATACCATTGTCGATCATTTGTTGGATGGTCCTATTATAACTGTGAATTGAAAAAGAAGCATCTTTCTCAGACTCCTTTTTAATCAAGTCAAACAGCGTTGTTAGTATCTGTAGTTGCCAAGTCTTTTCGGGTGATTCCATTACTTTTTTTAAAATACCCCCTTCATTGATCATATGTTGAAACAACATTTGCAAGGTCATATTGTATGCGTCAGAGATCCACTTTTGAATTATTTCTGCAAAAGCAATGAGAGCTGAAGGATTATTGACCAGCGCATTTTTGAGAATTTCTGCCTCCCCAATAGCTTGCAATAAGTCTATTTCAAATGAAAGGTCTTCATAGCGCTTTTGTGATATATAACTGTTGAGTGCAGCTATATCGGCGCTATGTATGTTGAAAAAATTGTAATGCATTATCTCAAATAGGAGACGATTGGCCGCGGCATTATTTCGATTTTCAAGACCGATATATTGCAGAATATTACAAATATTTTTGACCAAGGGCAGTTTCAATATGTCGATGCGATTGATGACATTGACGGGAATATTCTTTTTTTCAAGCACTTCGAGCAAATCGTCCACCTGTGCATGGCGTCTATAGATAATAGCTACGTGGCTGATATCTTTTTTAGCATGCCACTCTTGTTCAAGATATTGCGCATAAAACGCTTCTTCTTGGCTCGAGTTTTCAAATCGCATAAGATGAACGGGGATATCCAATTGAGCATGGGGACTGTGTGCCACAAGGGCTGTGTTGCTCAGACGTTCGACATTATGCGTGATAAGCGTATATGCTGTATCTAAGACGTGCTGGGTAGAGCGATAGTTTTGAGTAAGTTCAATAACAGTAGGCTTGTATCGAGTTTTGAAGTCGATAATATTTTGAACATTGGCTCCTTGAAATCTGTAGATGGCTTGATCGGCATCCCCGACTACAAAAACATTGGCCTCATCGCCCCAATAGGCTATCAGACATTGAAGCAGGTCGTTTTGAGCACCATTGGTATCTTGAAACTCGTCAACCAGAAAATATTGATATCTCTCTTGATACTCCAATAGAAAACTCTCATCCTTTATGAACTCTCGTAACACCCACAAGATCATATCGGTGTATTCAAACCGATTCATTTCTTTGAGTATATCTTGGTAGCGTCCATAAAGCTGAACTCCACATCGTAGCTCAGCCATCCGGCGTTCTAGTTTCTGCCAATTATGTTCTTTAAGGTCTCCCTTGGCATTGTCCTTGTAATTTTTTTGATAGTATAGTTCTGTATCATCTTTATTGGCGAGACGTTTTGAAATATACATATCTATCTCGGATTCAAATTCGCCCATGGATATGTTTTCGCGCTTCATCACCTCGAATAGTTGGCTAAGATGCCTAGCCAGAAAGCTATTATCAGATTTGAGACGCTTGAGGATGTGCTCATTGGGTAGTTCTTCGATGAGGTGGTCGTATAGGGCAACTTTCTCTAAATCGCTGAGTACATCCAACTCGCGAAATTGATTAAACCTACCAAGATTTTCTTGTATCACTTGATTGCAGAAGGCGTGAAAGGTGCAGATATTGACTTGATGTGCCATTGGGCCAATCATTTGTATCAATCGCCGTCGCATAGCAATCGCTCCAGCATCCGTAAAGGTCAAGCAGAGGATATTGTATGGCTTAGTGTCGGTTTCGCGCAAAATTTGTCCGACGCGCATGGCTAAGATTTGTGTCTTGCCAGTACCAGGCCCAGCAATCACCATGACCGGGCCATCGAGTGTATCGACAGCTAATTTTTGCTCAAGGTTGAGCTTCGAGTAGGCCTCTACAAAAGTTCGCTCGTATTGGTCTGCATCAAAATTCTTCATTTTGCGATTGGGTTTAATTTATGGACAAAATAAGAGTATCCGTGCGCTCAGTTTGCACGAAAAATCAAATGGGCGCTCAACTTTCGCTAAAGTAGGGTACTAATGACGAATTAGAGGATAGAATGGATCTATTTAATCGGGTATAAACGGAAATGATGTTAGTCTCAGAGGCAATAGGGTCGCTCTCGCAGATAGATGGAACAGTTCTTCTATATTCAACTTTGAGAACCTAAAGTGTCAAAAATGACTTCCGTTAGATTTTTAAATAGTACGGTACAATGCCAAGAAGACCTCAAATCCTTGCCAGAAGATTCGCGAATTATTAGAGGTAAGACCTAACTAGGATAGAAATTCTTTTAGTACTTTGTGTTAATGACCTCACTAAAATAGTCCACATATGAATCCGCGATATTTTCTATATATTTTTTACTTCCTGGCTATCGCTGAGCTTTTAGCGGTGCATTTTGGATGGCAGATCAGAATGTTTACTAAACCGATGATCATGATTTCTTTGATCACCTATTATCTTGTTGCGACACGAAGATTGGATTTGACCAATGGTTTATTTCTAATGGCGCTGGTGGCGGCATTGGCAGGTGATATACTCTTAATGAAGGATAATTTATTCATTGCTGGTCTGGGTGCCTTCTTGGTCATGCAGTTATTATATATAGTGTGTTTCAAGCGTGACAAGTGTTTTGCGGGTCAGCGAGAGTACTTGTATGGGTCGATATTGATATTGTTGATGGCCGCGGTTATGAGTCAATTATGGCAAGGCCTTGGGGAGATGCGCGTTCCAGTTCTGGTGTATTCGACGGCTATTTTATCTATGTCTTGGGTGAGTTTTACGAGAGATTTTCGATTGCCGGGATATTGGTGGGTGTTCGCAGGTACCCTACTGTTTATTATTTCAGATAGCTGCATCGCTGTGGAGAGGTTTACATCAATCTCTGTAGGCAGCATTACTGTGATGGCGACATATATCGCTGCTCAATATCTCATCGTAAGGGGTTACGCCATGCGTATGGGGCAGGATACTTAGACGCTTAGCTCGGTTATTTTCTCTTCCAAAATACCCAAATAACGATCAATCGTTACTTTATGTGTCCTGAAAGATAAAAGGGCAATCCTAATCCAATATGTACCTTTAATATTGGTAGAGCTCACGAAAATACGACCATCTTTTTGTACAGCTTTCACCAATTTTTCATTAAAAGCATTGGCGTCTTCTTTCTTTGAAACAAAACGATAGATGCCCACGGATAACTGAGGTGTCGGCCCTACTTCAAACCCCAACGCCTGCACCTTGGCATGAAAATATAGGGTCAAAAGATGTTTTTCTTCTAGGGCAGCTTTGAAGGGAGCCAAGCCATGTAAATGTAATGGCAACCAAAGGCGTAGACCTCTAAAGTGTTTGGTCAATTCTGGTGACAAATCGGCAGGGGAGACTTCTTCAGTGCCGTCATACGCATCTTGTAGATAGCTCGCCATATAATGCTGAGATTGAAATAAAGCCTTTCCATCTTTAATGAGGGCTATGCCGGTGCCATAGGGCAGGAATAGACTCTTATGCGGATCGAGGACGATCGAATCGGCACGATCTATACCCTTAAACAAGGGTTTTAATTTGTCAACAAGGATAAAATAACCGCCATAAGCAGCATCAACATGAAACCAAACATTATTTTCTGCTGCGATATCAGCAATTTTATCCAATTCATCGACAGCGCCCGTGTCTGTACTCCCACATGATGCCGCTATATAAAAGGGCAAAAGCCCCGCAGCTTTATCCGACTCGATTTGGGCTCGCAATAGTATTGGGTTCATGCGATATAGATTGTCTAAGGGGATGCTGCGCATGATGGCTGATCCTAGGCCGGCTATGCGCACGGCCTTATTGACACAATGGTGAGTTTGTTGGGTATGATAGATGACAGTCTTGTGGATTTTATCTGGGGTTATCTGCATAGCATCACGAGCCGTGGTGATGGTAATGAGGTTAGCGATGGAACCACCGGAAGTTATATTGCCCAAAGCCGAGGCAGGGTAGCCAACCAGTTCACTTGTCCATCGGATCAGAGAATTTTCAAGCTTGACTGCGCCGGGTGATCCAAAATATAATCCAGCATATCGATTGGTAATATCTGCCAGATAGTCTGCGAGTGAAGAGGTATAAATGCCGCCGCCAGGAATATAGCCTAAATGGCCTTCAGATGCAGGATTGATTCCTACGAGATCTACCGTTTTGGCCATCGTATCTAAAAGCAACGGTAAAGACTTAGGGTCATCTTCAACGTTGAGTTGATCTAACAGTGCCAGTTGTCCATTCTGCGGAACATAAGCAGGTGAGGTGTAAATATCTTCTAAAAACCGCTCTCCGTAGGCCACTGCTTGTTTTCGAAGAGCACTTCGTTGCTTTTGGCCGGGCTCTAGTTGCTTTGCTAATTGTTCTAGAGCGGCAATTTTTTGTTCTAACAATGCTGACATACGTTCGTTATATACGTTGGGGATAAAAAAATGTTCCCAAATGTATGTTTTTGTCTATTATTAGATTGGCATAACAAATTTTACTTGTGAAAAGACTATTTTAGTTCCTTATGGTGCGAGCGAGATATTTGTTCATGATGTTGATGACCGTATTCGCGGGCTATGAACTGTCGGCCACCCACAATCGAGCGGGGGAGATTACCTATGAGCAAATAGGTCCATTGACTATTCGTGCAACTATTACAACGTACACGCGAACGGCCAGTTTTGGGGCCGATAGAGATAGTTTAGAAATGGTTTGGGGCGATGGTGTGATAGAGTCTATTCGACGTTCGAATGGGAATGGAGAAGAGCTACCGAATGACATTAAGGTAAACTATTACACCGCTGAGCACACCTATCCCACAAGGGGCACCTACACGATGTCCATGACCGACCCGAACAGAATTGCGGGCATACTTAATATAGATTTTCCTAATTCTGTTAATATTCAGTTCTATCTTGCTACAACCTTCACTCTTTTAGATCCGAGGTTTCAGGGAAGAAATAACTCGGCGATTTTACTTCAACCACCTATTGATTATGCCTGTATTGGACAGATATTCACGCATAATCCAAATGCCTACGATCCCGACGGTGATAGCTTATCCTATCAGCTCATCACTCCTTTTCAAGCTTCAGGAATTGTTGTACCCAATTATGAATTGCCCGACCGCATTCGCCCTGGCGCCGACAATATTGCGCGCTTGGATCCGATTACTGGAGATTTTGTCTGGAATGCGCCGCAAATACAAGGGGAGTTTAATATAACCTATCTGATTAATGAGTATCGCCAAGGTGTATTAATAAATAGCATCATTCGCGATATGCAAATATTGGTGCGGTTGTGTCCAGATCAGAATACGCCTCCTTCTATAGACTTACCTGTTGAGATTTGTGTCATAGCTGGCCAATTAATCGATCTTACAATTTTGGGTACGGATCAGGATTCGTTTGAGCTCCTTGATATGACAGCCCTCGGTGGGCCGTTTGAGCAAATGACTAGCCCAGCTAGTTTTACGCAAGTGGCTTCTCTTGGTGAATCTAGGGTGGCGGGAAGATTTGTGTGGCAAACCACCTGTGAACATATCTCCTTAGAGTCTTACAAAGTGGTGTTTAAGGTAACCGACGCAGGCACTAGACCTGCGACAACCTTAGCTACGCTTAAGACATTATTAATTAAAGTTGTAGGGCCGCCGCCACAAGTGCAAGATATTGCCTTTGTAGATGGCAGTGTACGGCTGACGTGGGAGCTGCCGTACATTTGCCAAGAATCTGGGAATTTTCAAGGCTTTTCTATTTGGCGTCGTTCAGGCACAAAAAGTATTGTTATCGATACCTGCCTTTCTGGCCTCGAAGGTCAAGGCTATGAAAAAATTGTATTTATCACAGATGAGATAGAAGACGGACATTATGTGCACTACGACTTAGATATAGACGGCGCGGATATATGGTGTTATAGGGTGTTGGCCGAATTTGCCAAAAGTACAGACAATGGCAATCCTTTTAATAAAGTAACCAGCTTGACATCCGAAGAACGCTGCGTGCTTTCTAACCGAGAGACAGCCTTGATCACAAACGTCTCCGTTGTTGCGACGGATCCTGTACAAGGTCAAATAGACATCCAATGGTATATGCCAAAGGATGAAGAAATTGACAAGGATCGATTTCCCGCTCCATACAAAACAAGCCTTTTAACCGCCGCTAATGGCAGCGGTGTCGGCTTGGCAGTAATTCCTGCCTCTATACAACAACAAAATCGCCTAGATGCCTTTGATACAAGTTTTAGGGCATTGAACATCAATACTTTTTCGACAGCCCACAGTTATCAAGTAGATATTGACTATCAAGGAGATCGCAATCTTGCTGAATCGGAACCAGCAAGTAGTATTTTCTTGCGCAGTCGAGGAAATGATGAGCGGGCGGAGTTAAGCTGGGAGTTTATGGTGCCTTGGGAGAATGTTAGGTATGACATCTTCGAAGTACTTTCCAATGGTGATCAGATCTTTAAAGGGACAACAGATCAAGCGGAATTCACTGTTTTTGATCTAGTCAATGGGGTGCAATCTTGTTTTCTTGTCGTGAGCGAAGGGAAGTATAATATTGCCGAAATTCAAGATCCTCTCTTTAATTACAGTCAGATTAGTTGTGTTGTACCACGCGATAGCTTGCCGCCTTGTACACCTGACGTTGTCGTTTCTACCGTCTGCGATCGGAATGATCTCAACGCCGATCCTGTCAACACCATCCGATGGTCAAATAATGCTATTTGTCCTTCAAATGCAGACCTTACTTCTTATAATTTATATTTTAAAGATTCCACCGATGCCGAGGTGGATATTTTAACAAGATTATCTGGGGATCAATTCGTTTATGAGCACTTAAGACAAGACAATATTGTAGGTTGTTATGCTATATCTGCTGTTGATTCAAGTGGTAATGAGAGTCCATTATCTGCATTTACATGTGTAGATAATTGTCCAGCTTTTGAATTGCCCAATACATTTACCCCCAACGGGGATAATGCCAATGATCTTTTCGTTCCTAGGGTCGCGCGGTTTGTAGAGCGCATTGATTTCGTCGTCTTCAATCGATGGGGGCAAGAGGTTTTTAGGACTACTGATCCACTCATCAACTGGGACGGTCGCGATGAAAAGGGAAAAGAACTGTTAGCAGGCACTTATTATTATCAATGCCAAATATTCATAAGAAGAGTTTCAGGGGTTAGCCCTTCAGAAGATATATTGACAGGATCTATTCAATTAATACGATAAGCATGTTCACTGGAATCATAGAGTGTATAGGAAGAGTCGAGGCTATCCTTCCTGAACGAGACAATTTGCGCGTCGTCATCGTTTCGCCCATTTCAGGGGAATTAAAAATTGACCAAAGTGTGAGTCACAACGGCATCTGCCTGACCGTCGAAGCATTGAAGGATAAGTCACACACCGTAACAGCAGTGGCAGAGACAATACTTAAATCTGATATAGCGCGATGGCAAGAAGGGCAAAATGTTAATTTGGAGCGATGTATGCAGCTCAATGGACGCCTCGATGGGCATATAGTGCAAGGGCATGTTGATGGTATCGGTATATGCAGTAACATTGTTGATGAAGAGGGAAGTTGGCGATATCGCTTTCAGTATCCTTCTTCTGCTAGACATCTTTTAGTAGACAAAGGTTCGATTGCCGTATCGGGTGTCAGCCTAACGGTTATTGATCCAACGGATGATTATTTCGAAGTGGCCATTATACCTTATACCTATGAACATACTATTTTTAAACAATTAAAGATTGGCGACGCTGTTAATTTGGAATATGATATTATTGGAAAATACGTCGCGCGTCGTCTTCAATTAAAATAGCTTTATGGAAGTGTCTCCTTTTGTTCCAGCAACTGTTGGAGTCTTTTTATTCGATCAAGTAGAATTATTAGATTTTGCTGGCCCATTACAGGTTTTGGCTGCGGCTAAACATTTGTATTCAGACACGATAGATAATATTGATGTTATTGCTTTTCAAGAGAGTATTGAGGTGGCTAAATGTGGATTGACCGTGCGTCCTAATGTCCTATGGAGTCCTGTCGAAAGGGGTTATGATCTATTGATTATTCCAGGGGGCATTGGCACCCGTGCTATTATAAAAGACCAATTGGCGCTTGTCAAATTTAAGGCGCTCATCGAAAAGAGCAAAATCATCTGCACTGTTTGCACTGGATCATTATTACTGGCTAAGTTGGGTATGCTCTCTCATAGACGTGCAACTACACACTTTGGTGCTGTGGACGATATGATCGAAATTGATCCTTCTGTCATCATTGATCGTACTTGTCGCTATATAGATCATGGTGATGTGGTGATAGCTGAGGGAGTTAGCGCAGGCATAGATATGGCCTTTTATCTTTTAAGCAAGTTTTATGGTGAGGACATTTCGAATGAGGTGAAAACGTATTTGGAATATCGACATTAAGAGTGCAGCCACTAGCGTAAAAAAGAATATCGAAAAAAAAATAGTCGTCCAATTTTCGGTTGCCACTTTCTATTTCTTTGCGTTGCTTTGGGGCGTTGTAGCAAATGCATACAGAAATATATAAACTAGCTCAAAATGTCTATTAAAGATCCAAGGCTCATCGACAAATATTACCAGGCGTTATTAGAGAAAAATGAGCAATATGTGGGCATCTTTTTTGTCGGGGTAAAAACTACTTCTGTCTTTTGTATATCGACCTGCAGCGCCAAAAAGCCTTTATTGAAAAACGTATCTTTTTATGCTACTTTCAAAGAAGCATTGGACCACGGATTTAGACCTTGCAAAATCTGCAAACCTACAGAAAACGCTCATGAAGCACCTGCAGCCGTACAATTAGCTATCGAGTTAGTAAAGAAAAATCCTAAAGAAAAATTGAGAGACTATCAATTACGGCTTCACAATATTTCGCCAGAAGTAGTGCGAAGGTGGTTCAAAAAACACCATGGCATGACATTTCAAGCGTTTCAGCGCATGTATCGGATCAATAATGCCTTATTGGAATTGAAAACAGGTAAAGATACTACTGACACTGCTTATGAAAGCGGGTATTCGTCCTTGAGTGGGTTTGGGTATATGTTTAAAAAAATCATCGGAAACTCCCCGAACCATAGTCGTCAAAAGTGCATCATTAGGATAAGTCGTCTGACTACTCCATTAGGGCCCATGTTCGTCTGTGCCACGGACAACGGTATATGTTTGTTCGAATTTGTGGATCGGCGCATGCTCGAAACTGAGTTTAGAGATGTACAGAGATTTTTTTCGGCAACCCTCATTACTGGTGAGAATACCCATAGTACACAGGCAAAAAGAGAGATGGAGGAGTATTTTGATGGACGAAGAAAGATCTTCGATGTCAAATTAGATATAGCTGGCACAGCGTTTCAAAAGCGCGTCTGGGCTGCATTGCAAAAAATTCAATACGGCACTACGCATACCTATCAACAACAAGCCATCTATATCAATCAACCAACGGCTATTCGCGCCGTAGCCTCTGCTAATGGTTTTAATCGGGTGTCGATCATCATTCCATGTCATAGAGTAATAGGTAAAGATGGGGCAATGGTAGGATATGGCGGGGGAATAGAACGTAAAAAGTGGCTCATCCGCCATGAAAGAAATAATGTTGAATAGGCCGACAAATGAAAAACATAGCTAAGTTATAGTTGTTGCCGATAGCTCACGTTGGTTTTATGTACCATGACCGAATAATGTCTGGCCTAAAGAGTGTGCTCATAGTCAAGCTCATCAACAAAATGGGCTTTAGGTTGGTTAATAAAATCTGCGAGCACATTGTTGATTTCGCTCTAATATTAGCGATTGTTCGTTCGTTGGAGAGGTGCTTTGAAGAGTAATGAATGTAGATCAACGAAATGGTTTGATATGCTCGGAAGCACTAACTAAAACACAGACAAATCATATGAAGCTTAAACGACTAGATAAGGAATTAACTCAAATCCTAGTAAGGATGATCGAAAGCGAAAAAATGATCGATCAAGAATTTGCCCATTTGCATAGTGACTATAAGCTAAGTGCAAAGAATTTGTTCGTTATTTAATCCTAAGAAGTCATGATTTAAGAAAATATCACGACACCCTCTCTGATATGGGCTTGTCGTCTATCCGTACGGCAGAGGGGTATGTGTTTAGCAATCTATTTAATGTCATCAAACATCTTCGCCTTTTGCAAAATATGCCCTTTGAATTATCGGAGCATATCGAAATCGTAGGGTATAAAAATAGCAAGCGATTATTGAGAAAGCATGCCAACAAATTGTTTAATGAAGAACAGAAAAATCATTTTACTGAGATTATGGTAACACTGCCAGATGAGGCAGCCACTGATGAGAATGTTATAAGAAATATGGTGCTGAGTGGAATGGAAATAGCACGGATTAATCTGAGCCATGGCGATTTAGCTATGTGGTCGGGCATGGTCAATATCATTCACCAAGTCCAAAGGGAAACTGGCCAAAAGATTAAAATTTATATGGACTTATCTGGGCCAAAAATCCGTACGTCCCTCATAGAAATACAAGGTGCGAATGGCAAGGTGAAAGATGGTATTTCCTTAAGAGTAGGGGAGCATTTCATATTAACAAAAAGGGAAACTCTGGGCAAGAAGTCCATATTTAGCGAAAATGGCGAACAGATTGAAATGGCAGAAGTAGGAGTATTGCTGCATGAAATAATCGATGATGCGCAAATAGGGGATGTTGTGTTGTTTGATGATGGTATGATAAGAGCCGTAGTAGTGGATAAGAATGAAGATGAATTAGTGCTGTCGATAACGGAATGTTTTAAAATGAAATTGGCCTCTCACAAAGGAATTAATCTTCCAGATACAAAGCTCAACTTGCCTGCTTTGACCGAAAAGGATACGGAGTGCCTTCCTTTCATTTGTAAACATGCAGATATTGTAGGGTACTCTTTTGTGCGCTCGGCCAATGATGTAGCTAAATTGTATGCCAAACTTGATCATTACCGCGCAAAAAACATTGGTGTTGTATTTAAAATTGAAAATCGCGAGGCCTTCGAGAATTTGCCGGAAATCTTATTTGAAGGTATGAAGCGAAATAAAATTGGAGTAATGATTGCTAGAGGTGACTTGGCTGTAGAAATAGGCTTTGAACGTATATCTGAAGTGCAAAATCAAATATTATGGATCTGTGAGGCGGCGCATGTACCTGTTATTTGGGCTACACAAGTGCTTGATAATCTTGCCAAAACAGGCATTCCGACCCGCGCAGAAATAACGGATGCCTCTCAAGGTGCACAAGCAGAATGCGTTATGCTCAACAAGGGGCCTTTTATCAATGATGCTATAAAAATCCTCAAGGACATTTTAATACGGATGGAAGGGCATGCCTCGAAAAGAAAAAATGAACTAAGAGTGTTAAATATATCTAAGAAGTATTTCGATCGGCGAACAAAGGTCAATTAGCCCTCCTCGTTTTTCCTAGATTTATCGACAACCTAGCTCTTAGCGTAGTACCATTATTTCATCGTAGAAGTTCCCATGATAAGCACCATCAAGTGTACTCTGCTGAATCTCATAAATGTTTGCTCTAGAGGTGTCTCGGCGCTAGAGTTTTGACTACTTTATGGATGTCTTTTTTTGATTCGATGGGGATGAATACGTACTTCTCCGTATCTTTACTAATGAGGATTTCGCTATACACTTTACCTGAATCGTCAATAATACGTCTATTCGTTTTACTGCTACTAAAGCCTATTCGATGATTAGAATTCAAGCCATGGATCAGTGTTCTTCTTGTGCTGCGTATTTTCTTTATTCGTTATATAAAATTGCGTCTAAGTCTTGGCAAAGATATTTTTCCTCAGTTGTATATTGCCTCAGGAGGTTTGACTACAATAGAAGAAGTTATCACAAACTAGGGCCGGTAATAAAGTTATGAAGGAAAGGGGAAGTTTACAATTAGTCAAAAAACTGGTGATTAGTGCAGTGGATGTCGTGCGGCGCGTCTTGGGCAGTTTCTTATCTGAAAAACGGCAGCAAGACATTAGACAAATCCTTATTGAGACAGAAGGGAAGGGGGGTAAACGGTTTGAGCGCTTGTTAATATTTGTGATTGTCCTGAGCATATTCATCGTAATGATTGAAACTGTCCCTGAGTTGAGTCCGACGTTTAGGGGTATCTTATTTGTAATGGAGTGGGTCATTACTATCTTTTTTACCATCGAATATTTATTGCGCATAGCCGTCGATCGTCAACCAATGAAGTATGTTTTTAGCTTTTATGGTCTCGTAGATTTGTTGGCAGTGATACCAACCTATGTTAGTGTATTCGTGGTAGGGTCGCAAAAGTTATTGATCATACGTGCACTGCGATTATTACGAATATTCAGGATTTTTAAGCTAGGTCAGTTTACAGAAGAGGGCACGGTTGTAATTAGTGCATTAAAG
>CAZTSI010000047.1:0-25731 GCA_964616755.1 uncultured Saprospiraceae bacterium
CTAGAAAGATGTGAGGGGGCGATTCATATTTTTTAAATTTATTGAAATGAAAAAGTTATTTGCTTATTGCATTATTACCTCATCCCTATTCTTTCTAGGAGTATCTTGCGAATCTGAAGTTATAATTGAGGCCGAGTTTAGTGAATCAAAAACAGTGAAATCTAATGCAAATATGAATTATGAAGAGCTTTTATTCAGTAAGAATCGTATGTTGTTAATGGAGCATGTATTCACTCAGACTGAAATAGAAGATTTAAAATCTGCTGGTATGTTGGGATTAATAAAGAAGTATGAGGTTACTGATAAAGATAATCGAATACCTTATTTTGAGTATGAAATTGATGGCGATGCATATATTTCTGAAAAGGATTTAAAAAGAATAATTAAAGACAATAAACGCAAACAATATAGAACTAATAGTATAGTATGGCCACATCAAAATAGAGTTATAAACATAAGAGCAATAAATATGGGTAATTTCCCAAATATTAGAAACGGATTAATTGAGGCTGTTAATAATTATAATGAACTTAATGCCCAGAATTGGTTGAACTTAAGTTTTACCTTGCAATTTGCCAACAATATTGTGAATAATGGATCAACTATTAATATTGTAATTCAACAGAGTACAGAATTCGGCGGATTTGCGGATTTCCCTTCTGGTGGTAATCCATACAATCTGGTTATATTGTATTCTTCAAATAACAATTTGCCCATAGATATGAATGAACATATAGCAACCCATGAGATCGGTCATTGTTTGGGTATGCGCCATACAGATTATAGTAATCGTAGTGTGTCTTGTGGAGTAGGAGGAAATGAAGGTTTTGCCGGAGTTGGAGCAGTGTGGATAATAGGCACTACACAATTACCAAATGGGGATATTAATTCCGTTTTTATGTCTTGCTTTAACGCACAGTCAAATGGAGAATTTACGGATGGAGACAGATATGCGTTGAGATATACCTACTGTCCTTCGAACGCTTTTTTATGTAATTTGCCATGTTGTTAATCATTAAATGTATGAGAAAATTATTAGCTATTTGTATGGTCTTATTGTGTGCCTGCGAACCTGATATAGTAGATGAGAATTTGGTGATATCCCAAGATCTGACTAAGGGAGAAACATGGGTATATAACTTGGGCAATCCACCAGTAGATGGTGGGTTCTCCATAAAAGAACCTCCTCTTCAGGCAATACGAAGTGAAATTTTATGGGATTTAAGTTTATCGTACATTTATCAACCAATGCCAAATTATACAGGTAAAGACAAGGTGGTTATTCTAAAAAGATATACTATTGGGGATGCCAGATTTAGAGAAAGTCATATCATAATAGAATTCACCATACGATAAGTTTTGGTATGAGACAATAATTTTATTTTTGGTATACCGTGTTTTGGTGCTCTTACTGAGTGGACGAATTTTATGGTCGAAACTGAGGTGATTAATTGCAGTAAACCAAATCTAATAATTGTGATATTTCGAACCCATAGTAATGGACGCATAAGCTTGTCCCCCAAGGGGGGAATGGGCAACGGTGTGGAGTGATGGCGGATTGTGGCAAGTTGGGTATATTATCACCTGCATATTATAGCGATGCCATATTGAAAGTTTCGGTTGACCTCTAGAAAGTTGCGTTGGCCAATTGCTTTGTACAATACTCCGGAAATATTTAGACAAACACCTAATCCGATTGAATCACTTGACTGCAACGGCCCAATATGGTGTGCCTTGGTACATAAATCCTAATCTATTCATATTAGGGATGCATAAAGTATTACTCTATTTTCACAATGTAGAATAGCTGACCTGAGTCCATTTCCACAAGATGTGGATTTGCACTTGCGATATATGTATTATTTGGCAGAATGGCGACGATGGTGCTCAATTCCTTTGGAAGGGCTTGATTTATCCATTTTTCCTCTGATATAGAATAGATCATTACGCTTTGATTCCTGAGACTAAAAAATAGTTCCATCTTTATTCCAAACAAAGAGCTATGGTAAAGATTGTGATCTTCGATTTTTTCTTCAGTTACTGCATGGAGATAATGCAAGAGTATTTTTTGGCTATTTTGTATAGTGCTATGGATTCTTGGGTACATCATATAGCGAAAATTGTTGTCACTTACTTTATCAAGATGCCGATTGATAATACGATAATCGGGTATCGGAATTTCCATACTTGAGGTATATTCATACCCATTATTTTTTAATTTGTACAGATGGATAGTGTTTTCGGGAGAGAAGATTATGCCTAATTGATTTCGCCAGTTGACATGATATGCGTTGAGATCATACCGTGGCTCTTTTAAAACTTCTGGTGACAACAGTATTGAATTAGGTGGTAGATAGCCTATATGTTCAATTGCGCTTGTGCTTAATCTTCGTAGAGTCAAGTATTCGCCGGAATATTTTATGGAATCAATATCTCGAGTCTTAGGTGTTAAGGTGGGTAGATTCTTAGACATGTTAAAAACTAGCGACGTATCGTTGTCATCGACAAGAATAGTAGCAGGACTTATCAGATCGAGAAAGGGCTTATAATACTCGTTGAGAGCTACGACTTCTAGGGATTCGTCGGTCCATTTATAGATATTTCGATCTGAAATCAATATGGGAGTAGATCCGAAAAAAGTAGCTGATATTAACTTGTCAAACGTAGGGGCTGTATTGAAAGCGTATGTTTTTAGTATTGCTTTTTGTTCTATGTCGTAGTGTATGACCTCTTCTTTAGTGCTATTATAGAGCAGACCCAGACCACCATTATCAGTAGTAGCGATCCATGTGAACGGTGTTATGCCTTGGATGATCAAGGTGTCAACGATCTTAAGAGAAATGTCCTCATCCCTTATTTCATCTGTCTGAAGATAAGCGTCATCACGATGGTTGGCACATTGCCAAAATAAGATACTCAGAACAGGGTAAAGAATTTTTGACATTTTTTGAATTATACTAATTTACAAAGCCAGTGCTCATTAACTGCTGCTATTGGGCTCTGACTTAGGTTGGTTTCAATCATACTTACGTCACGTCACAACTCACACAGCATACTATATCCGAACCGTCATAAGGGCATCTGACATGAAAAGTTTGCGTGGTCCAGTTAATGATTAAGGCACCTGTAGTTTGCCATTCATTGGCTCCGCATTGTGCTTGGGTAGTATGGCAAATGACTATAGACAAGCAAAAAAAGAGTACGATTTTTAAAAAATTCTTCAAAAAATTAGTTTTACAAATTAATAAAGTTTACCAACCCCGCATTTAAAAAGGGTTGCCTTACACAATAGTGCATATATATATTGACTAATCCTAGTATTGAGCGAATTATTTTTAGCTATTTTTTCTAACGAATAGAAATATTGACAATTTGAGATTTATCGATATATTTATTGGTTGCTGGAGGATATTTTTGGTTCAATAAACCTTCTTCATCTAAACCTCCTTGCCACCACTAGCGATTTGCTCTCATTGGTATAATCATAAAACCCTTCACCTGACTTTCTGCCTAGTTTGCCGGCTGCTACCATATTGACTAATAGGGGACAGGGGGCATATTTTGGATTGCCAAAACCTTTGTAGAGTACTTCGCAGATATTTAGGCAGACATCTAAGCCGA
Organism: uncultured Saprospiraceae bacterium; assembly: GCA_964616755.1. Classification (GTDB taxonomy): domain Bacteria; phylum Bacteroidota; class Bacteroidia; order Chitinophagales; family Saprospiraceae; genus CAYNFR01. Next base: position 3,622 of record CAZTSI010000047.1, read on the forward strand.
CAAAATCGGCCAATTGCAATGGTCCCATGAGTTGTGCCATAATACATAAATCCAAATCTACGCACATAAGGGCTGCATAAATGACTACTCTATTTTCACAATGTAGAATAGCTGACCTGAGTCCATTTCCACAAGATGTGGATTTGCACTTGCGATATATGTATTATTTGGCAGAATGGCGACGATGGTTGTCATTTGTGCAGGGATTTTTGCATTAATCCATGAGTCCTTATTTTTATCATAGATAATTGTGTAATTATTAGATAGGCTAAAAAATAAATTGAAATCAAAACTATATAAAGATATATCGTAGAGTTTGTGCTCTACGAGCAATTCTTCAGATAAGGCATGTTTATAGTTTATAGCAATTTTATTTTTAGTATAACAGGGTTCAAATATCGCTGGCTGCATTATCATTCTTAAATTTCTATCAATTATTTTGTCTAAATGCCTATTGATTATTTTATAGTTTGGAATCGGTATGTCCATGCTACTGGAAAAATTATAACTATCATTTGTCAAATTGTAAAAATGTATTCTGTTTTCTGGGGAAAATATTACACCTAATTTGTTATCCCAAGCTATTGGAAAGGGTTTTACATCATAGATAGGTTCTCGCAATACCTCAGCGGAGAGAAGTAGCGATGAGGAAGGTAAATGAGCAATATGTTCGAGTTTTTCTCGTGATAGCCGACGAAGGCTGAGGAATTGTCCTTTGTACTGAATAGAATCGACATCTCTAGTAGTAGGTGTATAGATAGGCCGAAGCTCTGACATTCGAAATATGAAAGCTGTATCAGCATTTTCTATTAGACAAGCGGCATTGCTGCCCAAGACACCAATCTGATCGTTTTTAAAATATGGGTTAATGGCGATTTTTGTTAATTGGGTGCTATCCCAGCGATATATAAATTTTGTGGAAATAAGAAATGGTGTCTCATTAATAAAACTTGCGGCTCTAAAATTGTCGAAATCTGGTGTTTGACCAAAGGAGTATTTTTTAGTAATATTTTTTTGCTGCAGATTATAAAGTAAAACTTCCTCAGCATCGTGATTGTACAATATAGAGGTTGTCCCACTTTCTGTAGTGGCAAGCCAGTTGTATCGTTGAAGTCCTGGAATTATAAAGGAATCTATTGTAACTATATTTGTGAATAGAACTGATTTCCCATCTGTCATGGTAGACGGAACTGTAGATTGATTAGTGCACTGCCACACGGCAAAAGGAAGGACTAACAAATTTAAATATTTCATTTTTGCCAATTGATGAATACGCTAATAAGATCCTGACAGAACTGAACTCGAGAAAGTTCTGTTAGGATTGTAAGTTAATATGCTACTAATTGTTTAAATATCCCATTTTATTGTATACATTCTGGAATACAACAATCTATGCTTCCAGCGCCAGGACAATGCATCATAACCGTGCCAGCTTGTCTGTCTAATTCAATAAGTCCACATACAACTATATTGCCTGCTCCGCAATCAGCATAGCTATACAAACACATTAGCATAAAACCCATAATCGATACGGATTTTAAAATAGATTTTTTCATAAAATTTGTTTTACTGATTAATAAATAGAATTTACTGGACTGCCCCAGTGTTTTAAAAAGGGTTGCGTTACATAACAATGCAAATATATATATATATATATCCTAGTATTGAGTGAATTATTTTTAGACTATTTTTTCGAACGAATAGAAATATTGACAATTTGAGATGTATCGATATATTTATTGGTTACTGGAGGATATTTTTGGTTCAATAAACCTTCTTCATCTAAACCTCCTTGCCACCACTAGCGATTTGCTCTCATTGGTATAATCATAAAACCCTTCTCCCGATTTTCGGCCTAGTTTGCCAGCTGCCACCATATTGACGAGAAGTGGGCAGGGGGCATATTTTGGATTGCCAAAACCTTTGTGCAATACTTCGCAAATATTGAGGCAAACATCTAATCCGACAAAATCAGCTAACTGAAGTGGCCCCATTGGATGTGCCATACCAAGTCGCATCACAGCATCGATTTCTTCAACCCCGGCTATGCCTTCGTGAAGCGTGTAGATCGCTTCATTGAGCATGGGCATGAGTATTCTGTTAGATACAAAACCCGGATAGTCATTTACTTGTATGGGAATCTTATCTAGTTGTACAGATAGTGCATTAATGCGTTGGCAAGTTTCTTCAGAGGTACTGTATCCTTTGATAATCTCCACTAATTTCATCACAGGTACGGGATTAAAAAAATGCATACCGATGACTTTATCTGGTCTCTTTGTGACAGAGGCGATCCGCGTTATGGAAATGGATGAGGTATTGCTCGCCATAATAGTGTCGTCCGAGCAATGTTCTGACAATTCTTTGAATATCTTAAGTTTCAAATCTTCACGTTCAGTGGCCGCTTCAATCACGAGGTCTCTATCCTTTACCCCTTCACTTAAAGATACAAATCTTCGTATGCGTCCTAGGGTGGCTACTACTTCATTTTGACTAATTAAATCCTTAGCCGCCATACGACCTAGATTCTTTTCTATGGTGCTAATGCCTAAAGCTAGGGCTTTATCTGAGATGTCGACAAGATGCACATTATGACCCTTTAGGGCACAAACGTGAGCAATACCATTGCCCATAGTTCCAGCTCCTATTACTGCTATTTTCGTCATATACTTACATTTTTCGTAATTCTTTTTTTAATATTTTGCCTGTAGCGCTCATAGGCAAGGCATCAATAAATTCAATGATTCGCGGATATTTGTACGAGGCAAGACGACTTTTGACATAGGCCATAAGTTCTTCCTCGGTCACCGCCATATGTGAGTGCTTGACAACATATGCTTTGATTTCTTCGCCCATTTTTTCATCGGGCACTCCGATTACCGCCACCAATGATACGGCCTCGTGCTCTATAAGTACCTCTTCTATTTCTCGTGGGTACACATTGAGCCCACCCCTTATGATCATATCCTTGGTTCGATCAACAATATAATAAAACCCGTCTTCATCTTTGATGGCCACATCACCACTATGTAGCCATCCTTCCGAGATGGTTTCCGCGGTGGCGTCAGGTCGCTTATAATACCCTTTCATCACATTATGACCTCTATACCAAAGCTCGCCTTTTTCGCCAACGGCTACTTCTTGGCCATTGTCGTCAATGAGCTTTACCTCGACACCCCAGACCGGCGTGCCAATCGAACCTGGCTTGCATCCTACATTCAGTTGATTGAACGTCACAATGGGAGAACCCTCGGACATACCATACCCCTCGAGGACAGGAGTCTTAAATCTAGCTTCAAAATCCTTTAAAACTTGCACCGGCAAGGCTGCTCCTCCTGAGGCACAAAGCCGCAATTGCTGACTTATAGCCGTATAATCAAAGGTGTCTTCTGTATAATTAAGCAATCCCCAATACATGGTGGGTACTCCTGCAAAAATGGTAATCTTATGTTGCTGCATAAGCCCAAATACAGTTGCAGCGTCAAATCTTGGCAATAGAATGCAATGAGCCCCTCGATAGAGTCCAGCATTCATCAAGCAGGTCATAGCAAAAATATGAAACAAAGGCAGGACAATCAGTGCTCTGTCTTCCTGCGTCATTTCAAATAAATCTGCGGCTAATACCGCATTGAGCATCAAGTTGCTATGCGACAATTCCGCTCCTTTGGGCTTGCCAGTTGTACCTGATGTATAGATAATAACAGCCGTATCATTTGGGTCGGTATGGATGGTTTCAAATGCTGGTGATAGACCATGCATCAACTGACCAAGTGTTTTTGTATCCTCGATCGGGCTTGGGGCTGCCGGATTAGCGGTGATCATGATAAAATGGTCGCACTTAGGGGCATATCGAAATCCTTTATGTCCCATCTGCCCCATAGGTAAATCTGCGGTCCCTTCAAAACAGAAATATGCCTTAGCATCACTATCATCCAAATGATAGGCGATCTCTTCATCCTTGAGGAGGACACTTAGGGGCACTACAACTGCCCCTGCCTTAAGGATGCCAAAATATATCATCGGAAAATAAGGTAGGTTAAAGCAACTTAAGGCTACTTTGTCTCCTTGAACAATTCCTATCGCCTTCAGTCCATTAGCTATTTGAGAGGCAGCCCCATTGATCGCCGCAAAGGAGAGCGTTTTATCTCCGAATGTATAGGCAGGTGCCTGAGGCCGCGAGCGAGCGGATGATTCTAAAATGGTAGATAAATTAAGCATAAATCAATTTTTTTATGACGGTCAATAATAGCCACAGCGACCAAGATACGAACGCGTCCGTCTTAACTCAACGCTAAATGGCTCAAAATATCAGAAATAATTGTCGGGTCTAACGACGATTGAAAATATTGCCAGTTTCCTTGATTATTAAACCATGTACCTTGGCGCTTGGCGTAGTTGCGACTATGCTGCTTTATTTTTGCAACGGCTTGCTCAAGGCTTAGTTTCCCATCAAAATAGGCAAATATCTCTTGATAGCCCACTGTTTGGAGACTGCGCAAATGTTTATAGGGATACAATGCTCGACATTCTTCGATGAGTCCATTTTTAATCATTTCATCTACGCGATGTTCAATGTTGTTATATAGTTCAGCGCGGTCTGGACGTAGGGCGAGACAGATCGCATCAAAGGGTCGAGATTTTTCGGTCTGTTTCCTATAATGACTGAATGCTTTTCCGCTGACACGAGCCACGCCCAAAGCACGAATAATCCTACGTGGATTTTCGAGGTCTACGGACTTGGCATATTCAGGATCTATGGTCATTAGTTCTGCCTGCAGAAATAGCAGACCTCTCTCCATGAACAATTGTTCGTACATGGCAGTGACTTGTGGATCTACAGCTGGTATATCATCTATCCCTTGCAACACTGCTTTAATATAAAGTCCAGTGCCTCCGACGAGGATCACAACATCATGAACGGTATAAAGCTCAGACAAAATGGCCATGGCATCTGTCTCATAGTCTCCCACACTATATGGTACGTGTATGCTACGATGACCTAGCAAATAATGGTGGACGCCCTCCATTTCACACGGAGTAACTTTCGCCGTGCCGATATTTAATTCTGCATATACTTGCCGACTATCGGCAGATACAACCGGGCACGACAACACCTTAGCAAGACGTATGGCCAAACTAGATTTGCCAGACCCAGTAGGCCCTCCTATTACGACTAATTTTTTCTGTTTAGGGCTCAAAATATCTGAATCGTCTTTTTTTCGATAGTCAAAGGTACAGCATCGTCAGGATGGTTTTGGCCGCTTTTCGAAAAGTGCAAATATTTTATGTTCGCAGCCTTTTGGCCTTTCAATATTACTTTAATGGACGATAGGAATAATAGATATTGTGTTAAAACAGTTCGGACATCGTTTCGGTAATGTCGCCTCATACTTTAGACCATGAGCCAAACACATGGAGTTATCAAAAATATGTGAATGTTGGAATGCCATAATTATTGCCGAGAGTGCACTACCTTTGTTGCTTGCGCTTCTATGAAGAAGCTCTGCATTATGCACTAAAGATGAAATGATATGCAGCTACAAAATGATACTTACGTCACCTCCGATGGTCAATCTTTATTGAGCTTGGGCGAAAAATATGGATTTCCGCTCTATGTCTATGACACAGCCATCATCGAACGTCAATTCAACCGACTGGTCAATGCGTTTGCTGGTGTTGATCTTAAACTCAATTATGCCTGCAAGGCCTTAGCCAATATTTCCATCTTGCGCTTTATGCGGCAGTTGGGTACGGGTCTTGATGCCGTATCTATTCAAGAAATTCGACTTGGATTACACGCGGGTTTTTTGCCTGACGAAATACTCTATACACCTAATGGCGTTTCTATGGAGGAAATGGATCTCGCTGTCGCAAAAGGGGTGAAGATCAATATTGACAATATCTCCATGCTTGAGCAATTTGGTCAGCGTTATCCTGATTATCCTGTTTGTATTCGTATCAACCCGCATATTATGGCTGGGGGAAACAGCAAAATATCTACAGGTCACATAGATAGCAAGTTCGGCATCTCATTTCATCAACTACCGTTAGTACTTCGCATTGTCAAGACGACAAACATGCATGTAGATGGCATTCATATGCATACTGGTTCTGAAATATTGGATGCAGATGTATTTCTTAATGGAGCCGAAATTTTATTTAATGCGGCATTACAATTTAAGGATTTGGAATATGTTGATTTGGGAAGTGGGTTTAAAGTACCTTACAAGCCAAATGACATTGAGACAAATATCGAAGAGATAGGAACGAAAATCACCAAACGATTTAAGACTTTTTGCAAAGAGTATGGTAGAAGCTTGACGCTAAAATTTGAGCCAGGCAAGTATTTGGTGAGTGAAGCGGGTTATTTTTTGGTTAAAGTAAATGTAGTAAAACACACTACCTCTACCGTTTTTGCAGCCGTCGATTCTGGCTTGAATCATCTTATAAGACCTATGTTTTATGATGCTCATCATGAAATAGTGAATATTTCGCGACCATTGGCAAAGTCTCGTATCTATACAGTAGTAGGGTATATTTGTGAGACAGACACCTTTGGCATTAACCGTCAAATTAGTGAAATTCAAGAGGATGACATACTTTGCTTTCGCAATGCAGGGGCATATTGTTTTTCTATGAGTAGTAATTATAATTCTCGTTATCGTCCCGCGGAGGTGATGCTACATAAAGGTCAAGATTATCTTATTCGCGAACGCGAAACGATGGAGGATATCTTTAATAAGCAGCACTTAGTCAGATTGGAATCATCGCCGGCATTAGTCTAAGGTCGACCTTGCAAAGCTTATATGCAAATACTAGCCCTTTGTCCAAATATTGTACGACCAAGGGGATAGCAGTAAAGTTGACTGTACATCATGATTGCCTAGCGCGCGTAAATATCCTTGCAAATCAATATTCAAGGTAATCTGTCGATCGACCCCACTCAGGTTTAGAATTACAATCACTTCATTGCGTGCTTTTACGCGTTTATAGATCAGGATATGCGGATCGTCTGTCAAAAAGCGCGCTTGATTTTCAGCGTCAATAAAATGAAGAGCTGGATGGATATTTCTAAGGTGTATTAACGATTGGTAAAAGGCTTGATTTTCAAAATGGCTAAAAGGGATAGTGTCTTTATCAAAAAACTCTAATCGCTTGACCATCGGTTCTTCCATGCCAGAATATATCAAAGGGATGCCACCAATAGTAAAGGTGTGTACGGCAAATGCCTTGTAGGCTGGGCCCATTCGCTCGATCTCACTGCCAGACCAACTGTTTTCATCATGGTTGGATAGAAAATACATGTGCCCGCCTTTTGGCGTGTTATATTGATCCTGTAAGATCCATGACCTCAACTCAGCGGCAGGTTTGTGGCCTTTGGCTACGTCATTCATCAAATGGTGATGCGGCCAAGCATAATTGGCATGAAACAGTCCTGTGTATAAGTGGTCACCAAGCTCGGATTCAGCTAGGAAAAATAACTCTTTATTGGAGCTGTCGAGAGATTGCCGAACTTCATGCCAAAAATCCAAGGGCACAAAATGAGCCATATCCATCCGATAACCATCAATGCCCACTTCATCGACCCAATAATGATAATCATTTATCAATGCGCGCCGCATCTCTGGATTGTTGTAGTTTAAATCTGCAACATCTGTCCATCCCGTCGGCTGCCCGCTCCATGGATCGAGAGGGGAAATGATATGACCAAGACTGTCTTGGGTGTACCAATCTGGATGTTGCTCAATCCAAGGATGATCCCATCCGGTGTGATTGGGTACCATATCGAGGATGACTTTCATGTCGAGAGCATGCGCTTGTGCAAGGATTTTTTTGAAATCTTCTAGGGTCCCAAATTCAGGATTGATCTTTCTAAAATCCGATATACTGTAATAACTTCCCAACGAGCCCTTGCGATTTTTTTCGCTGACTGGATAGATCGGCATAAACCACAATATTTTAACTCCCATCTCTTTGAGCCGCGGCAGCGATTCGCCGAAGGCCAAAAGGCTTCCCTCGGGGGTGTATTGGCGAATATTTACTTCGTAAATAGTGGCGTCCTGTGCCCATAGCGGTATTGGGCGGTAGCGATTCAATTCGTTCATAGGCACATTTATTTCTTTCATTTTACATCCATATAAGGCTAATATCAGGCTCAACATCAGCGAGGTTTTCATATGCGTTGTATCGAATGTTGATTATTAGGTAAAAGCTTAACTTCTTGACCATATATGGTTAGGGTCAACGGGTGGTCAGAGTTATTCATAATCTTTAGCTTGTCCTCAAATGTTTTGACTGATAGCACATGCCCTCGATACAGGATATTAAATGAATAGGAGGTCCACTGAGATGGCAGAAAGGGTGCGAAACTCAGCCCAGACTCATCGTATCGCATTCCCCCGAATCCTTTGACTACAGCCAGCCATGTGCCCGCCATACTAGTGATATGACAACCATCTTCGGTATCATTATTATAGTTATCTAGATCGAGTCTAGCTGTGCGCAGGTACATTTCATAGGCCTTTTCGGTCTTTCCTAACTTGGCCGCCAATATGGCATGAACACATGGTGATAATGACGATTCATGGACAGTGCGCGGCTCATAAAAATCAAAATTGCGTAGATGCTCCTCATAACTAAATTCTTCTTCAAAGAAATACATGCCTTGAAGTACATCTGCCTGCTTGATGAATACAGATCTTAAAATACGATCCCATGACCATTTTTGATTGATGGGTCGATCTGCTTTTTTCAAATCCTTTACGGTCAATAGCTCTTTGTCTAAAAAACCATCTTGTTGGAGAAAAATCTGCTGACGATTATCCCTCGGAAAATACATAGCCACAGCAATATCATTCCATTGAGATGTCTCACTATCTACCCATTCGATGTTCGTTTTGATACGACTCCATTCTTCACTAAAATTTTGCCTAACCCACAAAATGGATTCAGAGGCATAACGAAGACACCAAGAAGCCATATAGTTGGTGTACCAATTATTGTTGACATTATTTTCATATTCGTTGGGTCCAGTCACCCCAAGAATGACATATTGGTTTTTGTCCTCACTCCAACTCGCTCTTTGCGCCCAGAACCGCGCAATGCCTATCAACACTTCGACACCATGACTCGCTAAATAGTATTGATCGCCCGTAAATCGTATATAATCATATATGGCATAGGCTATTGCTCCATTTCGATGGATCTCCTCAAAAGTTATCTCCCATTCATTGTGACATTCTTCACCATTCATCGTTACCATTGGGTATAATGCAGCACCGTTACCAAAGCCTAATTTAGTAGCATTTTCAATGGCCTTTTGGAGATGGCTGTGACGATAGACTAGCAGGCTATGGGCTACTTTTTGGGGTGCAATAGCCATATAAAACGGTAGACAATACGCTTCTGTATCCCAATAGGTGCTGCCACCATATTTTTCACCGGTAAATCCTTTTGGGCCAATATTGAGGCGATGATCTTCACCGCTATAAGTCTGATATAGCTGAAAAATATTAAACCGGATGCCCTGTTGTGCAGCTACATCGCCTTGAATTTCAATATCACATAATTTCCATCGTTCGCTCCAAATGCGTCGTTGATGCTGCATAGCGGCGCTTATTCCTAAAGTATGAGCCTCAGCAGCACTCTCAAATGTCTTGTGACGTAGTTGTTCTTTAGGTTCATAGAAGCTAGAATGGATGGCAACGTATTTGGTTAATATTAAGGGAACATCTGCGGGAATATTCTTAATACATTGGGTTGACACAAATCCTTCACGACATTCAATATTGGCTAAAGCTATCAAGGAATCTTTTACTCTAACCTCCGTCAACGCTGCGGCTGCCAATTGAAAATCTGTCTTTTTGGTAGTAGCGCTCAGATATGAAATGTCCCCTGTATATTCCTGATGTCTATTATGCCAAAAATCATCGTCGTAATTAGCATCAGCATTACGAACATTAAAATCTAGAAAAGAGCATATTTCTATTTCAGCAGCTTGATCAGTGGCAACGCTATATTCTAAATATGCCCAATTTTGATTGTACAAACTGTAAAAGCGTCGGGAGCTTATGGTAGCTACTTTACCGCTGCTGAGCGCGATACGAACAGTGCGACACAAGATCCCATCGCGCATATCCAAACTTCTGTTGAAAGATAAGAGGCTATTTTTTGCTAGATCAATGGTTTCACCATCGATTCGAAGCGTCAACCCGATCCAATTGACAGAGTTGAGTACTTTAGCGAAATATTCCGGATACCCGTTTTTCCACCATCCGACTCGTGTCTTGTCCGGATAATATACTCCAGCAATGTAACTGCCTTGCAATGTTTCGCCGGTATAACTTTCTTCAAAGTTTGCCCGTTGCCCCATACGTCCATTACCTATGCTAAATAAGCTCTCGGATATAGGATGGAGATTAGGATCAAATCCTCTCTCAATAATTTGCCAAGGATCTTCTTCGATATATTTATTCATGGTAAAAAGACGGATTTAATAAAATGACTATCAAATTTGTGTCTTGGCGAAATAATTATCTGACCTAACAATTTGATTCAAATCTAAAGCTTCAAGACTCCCAACTACTTTATGGGCGTGTCCGAGATTCTCCTCCTTTCCAACTCCAACAGCGTAAAATCCGCCGCTAATCGCTGCGTCAATTCCCTTCTCAGAGTCTTCGAGGACGAGACATTCTTCAGGCTGGAGTCGTAATGCAGCAGCAGCTTTTAAGAAAACTTCAGGATCTGGTTTACTATTGACAACATCATTGCCATCGACTATAGCATCGAAAAATACCTGAATATTTGTTTTTTCTAAGATCGGCCTTGCATTCTTGCTTGCCGAACCTAGAGCGATCTTAAGCCCTATTTTTTTTGCAAGCAGTATAAGATCCAGAGCACCAGAGAGCAATTCATCTGCATTCATATCGCTTGTATACTCTAAATACCAGTTGTTTTTAGCAATGCAATATTTTTCTTTATCGGCAAAGCTTGCCTCGATATTCCCTAACTTCAGAAGATGCTCTAATGACGCCATGCGACTTATTCCTTTCAAAGGTTCGTTATCTTCCTCCGAAAACTCGAAGCCCAAAAGCATGGCTAGTTTACGCCATGCCAGATAGTGATACTTGGCTGTATCTACTAAAACACCGTCTAAATCAAATATTAGCCCCTTGATCATTAATACACAATTTGGCATAAAAAATCGCAAAATAAGGCATATTCAGCTTTTTAACCATGTGTATCAAGTATTTCGTGCGAGAGGTTGACATATCTTGATCAATGGACTTAATTCAATGAACTACGGTCTTTATATTTATCAATGATGTAACGTTCGATTTCTTGCCTTACTTTAGGTAATTGTATTTTTTCAATTCGCTGATAGACCTCATTTACAAATTGTTGGGCGGCTAGACCAAAGTGCTCTAGAAGGTAGTCATCCATGAGCTTTTTATAGCAAGATGTCAGGACGCTTGTATCTAATTCAGCAAGTCGTTGATCGTATCTTGTCATTTCCGCAAGCGAAGTCAATTTGCTCATGTAGATTTGTGCAGATGCAATATTAGACGTATAAAGATGATACCTAATTAGGGCATCTGTATTGCCGTGCTCTTCTAGCAAATCTTGAATAATGGATTTCGATTTTTGCCAATCCTCACTTTTAAATTGTATATATTCTAAAATCACATTATCTAAATAGAGCTTATAATATTCGATCAAGCAAAGTAATAACTCTATGTCCAAGGAATGTTGGAGATGCAGCAGGACTATTTTTAATACGGGTAAATTGAGTTTTTTTATTTTAAGACATATGTAGAGAGCTTCTTGTGATCCAGGCGAATCCTCAAATTCAACGCAAATTTGAATTATTCTATAAATCTCTTGTTGATCAAAATAGGTTATTTGTTCCTTCTTATCCTCTGTTTTTGATAGATAAAGTATAAGGAATCGCATAAAATAATACGTATTAATATCTGTCTTATTGGTTCTGGTAAGATGTTCTCTGCAAATGGTGATCAATGAAGGCACTACATCGGCGAGCTCTAAGGCGGTAAGCCATAATTGTCGTTCTTGCCTTAGCGAAGCCGAAATATAGGAAGCAGAAAGTAGGTTGATCAATTCTTTATAAATGTGTTCTTTGTATTCAGGTGCCTCTATGAGTCTTAGCGTCTCGACGAAATTTTCAAGAAAAATGGTATGGTACTTAAGAAGTTTTTCATTAAACTGTCCGAGGTTATACTTGATGTAAAATGATTTCTGAAGTAGTCTAAAATTTAAATCATAAGCATCAATGTAATTTTGCTGCCCCATTAAGGATTTAAAATGGATTAAAAGTATATCTGCTAATTTGATAAAATTATTCAATCGCTTAGGGCTGACTTTTTCATTGGATTTAGTCAATGGAGGAAACACAGATTCTAATAGATGATTTACTTGTTCTTCTGATAGGTGTTCGTAAAAATGAGAGAGAAAATACAGTTTGAAAAAAGAATCTTGTCGTGCATATTCGCGAATATAGTTTTGCAATTCTTCTGCATTGAGCTCATTTATTATAGAATCTAAGGAATTACGTCGAGAGAATTTCTTTTTTGATGGAGTAGGTTCGGCAGCTTGCTCTTGGTGCTCGTTAAGTTTTTTTCGAATGATAAGTAATGAAGCAGCTAAATGAGGGCATAGGCTGTTCTTACTGAATGTAGGACAATTGCATGAGCCCTCTTTGATGCGTTCGCCAATCATTATTACCCGAGTATCGTAGTGATAGCCCCTGTCGGCGATTACCATTCGATGATCATTGCTGCCTTTTAGTCGATAGTCGCTATAATGCAGTTCTTCTATGATATCTTCTGCACGAAGCAAGTATTCTTCATCGATTTTTGACTCGATGAAACCGATTTTTTCACCTGATAGCTTCAACTCTCTTTAGTTTGTATTCAAATAAATAAGCGCCATGTCCAAAAAAGGCGCGTTTTTGAGCCCAACTCGTAAAGATAGTGATTTTTGTGATGTGCTGTCAGGCCACTGTGTGCATTTATGTGTCTATTGATTCGGACTTGGGTTCTTAACGACCCATAAGTGTCCAATCATAGAAAGTTCTGTGGCATCTCTCATGGTTAGTGTTGGCGGCTATTGAAAAAAATGTTAAATTTGAGGGGAGCGATAGAGACGGCCAAGGTCAATTTCTTAAATACCGGATAATTCCTTAAGTTTAGTTGTACACCCTCTTTAAAAACTAAAGAATGAAAAGTGTATTCGTAGTTAGACATGCTAAGTCCGATTGGTCTTCTTGGGGTATCAGTGATCACGATCGTCCATTAAATGAGCGAGGTGAGCGAGATGCGCCCCTTATGGCTCAAGCACTAAATAATCGTGTTAAAAACATAGAATATTTCATTTGTAGCACAGCAGTGCGAGCCCGTCAGACGTTTGACCATTTTCAATCTGCATGTCAATTGTTTAGAGGCGAACATACCCATGATTTATATCATAGCGACCCTGCAACGATACTTCGTCTCATAAAACAAACGCCTGACGATGTTAACAGCGTCATTCTCTTTGCACATAACCCAGGGCTAACGGAGCTATACAATTATTTTAGCGGCAATTTTTTAGATAATTTGCCCACATGTGGGGTTTTTGAACTCATATCTAATGCTTCGGACTGGAAGTCGATCGCATCGCACAATACGCACACTGGCTTTTTGTTCTATCCGAAATCTGTTTAATGAAAAGAGTCATATTGCTTATTGTTTGTAGCAGTTATCTTTTCGCTGGCTGCCAACACTCACCAGCGTATACTATTTCTCAAGACAAAATGACAAATATCATCTTAGACATGTCTTATTGTGATGATATCCTGCGCAGATATCCTGGATTACAGCAAGATTCTGTTCAAACACAGTTAATGATAACTTTACTTAAAATTCACAAAGTAACTAGGGAGGAGCTTGAGCGCAACCTATACCTTTACCAACAAGATTTAGAAACCTATTCCACAATGCTGTCAGATGTTAGAACTCGGTTAGATAGCATTCAACAAACGATTACTACAGAGTAGTATGATGCACCCATGACGAAAAAAGCCAAAATCTTAATTGTCGACGACGAACCCGATATACTAGAGTTTTTGTCCTACGACCTAGACAAGGAAGGCTATCAAGTAAAGAAGGCCAACTCGGGACAAAAGGCGTTGGACGTAGCTCAGTCTTTTGTTCCGGATCTTATTATCTTAGATATTATGATGCCTCAGATGGATGGTATAGAAACTTGTACCCTCTTACGCAAAGAAGATGCATTGAGCGATACAATCATCCTTTTTTTGACAGCGCGGAGCGAGTCATTTACGCAAATATCTGCCTTGGACGCTGGTGGTGATGATTTTGTCACTAAGCCGATAAAGACCAACGTTTTACTCAGTCGAATCAAGGCGCTGCTGAGGCGGCATCCTTCCTTTCAAAAAAAGGAGAGCTCTTCGAGAATTTTGAAGGTCGGCGATTTAGAAATAGATCAAGAACAGTACAAAGTCACCATTAATGGCAAGGACATTGCTCTAGCAAAAAAGGAATTTGACCTCTTGTTATTACTTAGCTCTAAGCCAGGCAAGGTGTTTAAAAGAGCTGAAATATTAGTCAAAGTCTGGGGGGCAGAAGTAATTGTCGGAGATCGAACGATCGATGTCCATATTCGCAAATTGCGCGAAAAGTTAGGCAAAGGACATATCAAAACACTCAAAGGTGTGGGCTACAAACTAAAAGATTAACATATTGATTAAAGATCTTACTCTTGGCAAATTAGCCGGATACATTTCGATAGGAACCGCAATTACCTACGGGCTTGTTTATTTGTTTATTGATCTTTTAAATCTCCGTTGGCCTTATATTATCGCTCTTTTTTTAGTTGTAGTTTATTGCATTTTCTTATTCGTGCGATACTTGTTAGACCGATTTGTTTTCAGAAAAATAAAATTAATATACAAGACGATAAGCAGAACGAAGAATAGCATAAAGAATACTAGCGCCGCCCAGTCTCGCCTGGCATCACTTTCGGAGGTAAATCGAGAAGTTGAAGAGTGGATGACCAATAAAGAAAGCGAGATAGCCGCTTTAAATGAGTTAGAGATTTACCGGCGCAATTATTTGGGTAATATATCGCATGAATTAAAGACCCCGATTTTTGCCGTTCAAGGTTACATTCATACATTATTAGACGGGGGTATAAACGATGATCGAATAAAAATTAAGTATCTCCATCGCGCTGCTAAAAATGTCGATCGTCTTCAATCTATCGTAGAAGATCTTGAAACGATCAATAAGTTGGAGTCCGGTCAATTGTTGTTAAATATGAGGATCTTTGATATCAAGACGTTGAGCCTTGATATTTTTGAGGAATTGAGAGTACTCGCTGAAGAAAAATCAATAACCCTTGATTTCAAACAAGGAGCGCGAAAATCGTTTAGGGTTAACGCCGATGAGTCAAAAATTAGACAAGTGATTACTAATTTGTTGACAAATGGTATAAAATATGGACGAAAAGGTGGGGTAGTGCTTGTAGGCTTCTATGACATGCATGTCAATGTACTAATCGAAGTGAGTGATGATGGCATCGGAATGGCTACGGAGCACCTTAAGCATGTGTTCGATAGGTTTTATCGTATTGATCATAGCGGGAATAGAATGCAAGGAGGAAGCGGGCTTGGATTGGCAATTGCTAAACATATAATCGAGGCGCATCATCAGACCATCAATGTGCGAAGTACGAAAGACAAAGGCACTACTTTTGGTTTTACGCTAGAAAAAGCGGGCAAATAAACCTCGAAAGTTTATAACTGAATATCCTCTTCTAAAAAAGTATCTTCTTCCAAAACTACTTCTTGTTGAGGTTCCACAAAGGGGATATCTTCAAGCATTTTGTTTAACTCTTGTACTCGCTGGTTAAAGGCGGGCATTTCTGCTTTTACGAGCGGTTGAATAGGCGCAAAGTTTTCACGTAGCGGATCTACTTGACGACCATTTTTCCAAAATCGGTAACATACATGTGGGCCAGTGGCCAAACCTGTCTGACCAACATAACCGATGGTTTGGCCTTGTCTTACTCTTGTGCCAACTATCACATTAGAGGCAAATTTGCTCATATGGAGATATTGTGTTTCATAAACTTTGTCATGTCGAATTTTGACAAAGTTGCCGTTACCGTTATTATAACCTCTTTGAATAATCACGCCATCAGCAGCGGCCATAATAGGCGTACCTTTTGCAGCGGCGAAGTCGGTGCCTAAGTGAGGTTTGTTGTACTTTAAGACAGGGTGAAACCGATTCTTGCTGTATCTAGAGCTTATACGATACCTTTCTCTGATCGGAGATTTTAAGAAAGCTCTTTTGTTAGCGTTTCCGCTTTCATCATAAAAGCCCTTGTACTGTTCGTTGGCATAATAATAACCATAGTAATTCTTTTCTCCGCTGCGATAATGTGCCGCCAAAAGATCAGCAATCCCTACGATCTCATCATCAATTTTTATTTCTTCATAGACTAATCGATATTGATCGCCATATTGTGCGCCAGGGAAATAAACCTGAGACAGTGCATCTTCTATTTTATCCACGAGCTCTAAATTACCGCCTCTGCTGATAAGGTCTTGAGAGAGATTGTTAGTGATAACTCCACTTATTATTTTTTGACAAATTTCATAAGGCTTATCAAACTTCGTCACGGAGATTTCGTCCCCCAAGGTAAACAAAACATACTGAAATGCATTTGGCTCATATACCACACAAACAGGTGCTTCACAAGCATCCTTACGCACAAAAATCAAATCTTTACCTGAATTTAACTTGCGGAGACTGAATACTTCTTCTGCCTTCTGCTCCAACTCTATGATCTTATTAAACGCTATACCGTAGCCCATTAAAATATTAGACATAAAAGAATTTGGGGCGATTTTGTGATCTTCAAAAACTACTTCGCGAATATTGAAACCATACTTTAGCTGAATAGGATAATCGATCTGGTAAGCGCTATGATCTTCTGACGCCTCCGTCATTTGTGGAGCCGTAAGATTGCAGCGCTGAAACAAGATAACCACCGTAACTAGGAAAAATAAGTAAAAAGAATGGCCTCGATATAATGCTACGTACATTAGCGTGACTTTAGGGTTTTTTCGGATAATTACCGGAAATAATCCGGCGAACCATGATCGAAGGTAAACAAGATTTTTGAAGTTGTTACCTACTAAGCTAAATTTGACAACCGTTTTTTTGATGAATATATTGTTATGATTCTTAGACTAAAGAATAAACTCGTAGATATTTTGAGCACTCCAATTGTAATGGGCGTTATCAATTTGACCGATGATTCATTTTATGCGAAAAGTCGATTCCGCCAAAAGGAAGCCCTACTTTTAAAGGTGCAAGACATGATTCATCAAGGCGTTGATATTATTGATTTGGGGGCTGCATCGTCGCGGCCTGGTGCAGTAGCGCCTTCAAAGGAACAAGAAAAATCCAGACTTCTAGAGGCCTTAGGGGTAATCCGTGATACGTTTCCGGACGTATCTATTTCTATTGATACGTATCGATCCGAAGTCCTGGCAAGCTGCTTATCCTATGACATACAACTTGTCAATGACATTAGTGCTGGTAATCTCGACCCTTCATTTTTGGCCTTGGTTGGAGAGAACAAGTTGCCTTATGTGCTCATGCACATGCGTGGAACACCGCAAACTATGCAACAAAACACTGCTTATGAGGATATTATTTGGGCGATATGCCATTTTTTTATTGCCAAAATAGCTGAATGTAAAAAATACAACATCGAAGATATTTGTATTGATCCTGGTTTTGGGTTTGGCAAGTCGCTCGATGATAATTTTAAACTACTTAGCCAAATGGCCTCTTTTAGTTTTTTAGGTCGTCCAATATTGGCTGGATTGTCTCGTAAAAGCTTCATTTACAATTATTTGGGCATTAATTCGGATCAAGCCCTTAATGGCAGCACAGCACTTCATATGCTCGCTTTGTACCAAGGAGCGAATATCTTGCGAGTCCATGACGTGCGTGAAGCCAAAGAATGTATCTTGCTCTGGTCGAAGTACAAAGGTATTCTCGCTTAAATTTGCGTTAAAAACAGGGTAAAGCCCTAATAATTTACCTCGTTTATGAGTTAAATATGCGGCGTCAAAGCTTTTCTCTTGAAGGACTCTCCAAAGCATATTAGTTCTATTTTATTGCGCATATTTTTTGTGCTATTGATTTTTATTTTCTCGATTCTTGGGGCTTTACATATGCCTACTGTTCAAAGAGCATTGACTCAGCGAGTGGTCAATCAAATCACCAGTAATCTTGATGCTACTTTGACCATTGAAGCAACCAACTTTAGTATCTTCGATGGGTTGACTTTCGAAAGGATTTACATGCTATCACAGGTGCGTCAAGATACCCTTCTGTTTGTCAAAGAAATAAGCATTAGTCCACGAAATACATTACTTGGGCTGTTTAGAGATGTAGCATTCAATAATTTGCGTATTGAAGGGCTAAGGTTATGGTTCATACACTATGCGGATACAGATATACTCAATTGGATGGAAATCCAACAAGAATCTAACAATGCGCCAAATAATGCGGCGCCTTCGCACATTGACTTAAGTGCTGTGAATATCTTAGATTTCGGATTTGTGTATCGGGACGAAGTGCGATGTGAGTACGCCGATGCCACTTTTAAGGCATTTCATTTAGTGCTGAATGATTATGCTCTAGGAGAAATGATGTTTGATATCCGCCGACTAACCATGGTCGAACCTGTGTTACATTTCAAACAAAGCGAATATCTAAAGCCATATGTCCAATCAACAGACTCACTCCCATTGTCAGCGCGGAGATTACCGATAGTCTCAATCAAGGACTTTGCTGTCATTAATGGAACTGTCGATATCGAACTATTAACTCAATCCATTGCAGCAGAATCGTTGGATGTGATCTTAAGTAAACTTAACTTCCATTCCATTGACGATATAGCCTTCGTGCTTGAGGATCTTTCCTTCAAAAGTGAGCAGCTAAACATAGATATGATCTCGGTGGGAGATGTACGCAAGAAAAATGATTCCGTGCTCTTAAGAGATAGTAAAGTGAATATAGGAAAGAGTAAGTTGATTTTTGACCTAGAACTCAATAGTGGCATTCAAGACGTCGTACAAGGACTCTCTTCTGGAAAACTCGACATAAAATTCGCAACTATTTTTCTAAAAGATATTATGCACCTCCTTCCAGAAATAAACAATGCACTCATTGGCCAACCTATCGCATACAAGCCTCTTCAATTGAAAGGAAGTGCGGTTTGGAAAGATAAGTCAGTAGAGTGGAACAATTTGGATTTTTGGATAGATAAACGACATCATTTTAATGGAAGTGGTAGTTTCAACTATTTTAATAAATGGCAAGAAAGTCTTTTGAATGTTGAGGTAAAAGCGTTGCATTCTAACTTGTCAGAATTGAACAAATTGTACACTAAAATTAATGTACCGGACGAACTGTTGCGCTTTGGCATGATTGATTTTACAGGTTCATTTGACGGATTTATTAATGATTTCGTTGCTGATGGTATACTGTTGAGCGATATAGGTAGGGCAGATATGGATATACAGTTTGATCTAAGCGGTAATGGTGATCAGTCATTGCAATATAGCGGCAGCGTTCAATTGGATAGTTTTGATCTGAGCAAAATGACGCTTAATTCTAAGTTTGGATTAACGAATGCATCCGTCAAAATAGCGAATGGAGTGGGGCCTAACTTTGATGCATCTTCTGCCGATATTGAAGCGATAATTGACTATTTGCATTTTAGTGATTATACGTATACCAATGCGATTTATAATGGTGTATTGAGCAGTAAGGTGGTTGATGGCACTTTTCACATCAGTGATGATGCGCTAGACTTAACGTTTGAAGGCAAGGTCGATTTTGCACAGGAGGTGCCAGTGTATGATTTCTATATTAATGCAAAGAAGATTAACTTTTGTGATTTAAATCTTTTTACATTTCCTTGTGAGCTATCCTTTGTTGGCTATGTAGATCTGAAAGGTAATAATGGAAAAGATATATTGGGAAGTGTCGCATTCAAGGATATTAAATTGCGACATGATACATTTTTGTTTGCAATGAATTATATGGAGTTGCAGAGTTACTTGTCTAATAGCGGAGGATCGTTTTCATTGAGCTCAGATATAGCGAATATGGATATTAAGGGGGAGTATAATTTGGCGAAAATGTTTCCGCAGATGTTTGATCAATTTGTTAAAAATGAAATTGAGCATGCAGAAGTGTTGGGTCTTAAAGTTTTAGATCGCGCGTATGTCGAACAAGACTTTAGTTTTTCAATAAATTTAATGAACATCAATCCTGCATTGAAATTCTTAAATCTTGGGGTGGCCATTGACAGTGGCGCGGTAATATCTGGGAGATATAATACTAAAGAATCTATAATGGTTCTCAATGCGAATGTGCCAGAAATGCGCATTGGAACCGCTAAGGCAGATGATTTTGGCTTTTTCTTTACATCCACGTCCGAGTTCAGCACAATAGCCATCGATGCCAACCAATTGAATAGAGGGAATATCAAGATTGTAGAGCCTAAGGTAAATGTGCGATTTGATGGCGATGAAATCCTTTGGGATTTTGGCTATTTTAATGATTTATTCAATCGCTTTATTCTTCAAGGCACTTCTAAAATCAGTGATAAGGGATATTTTTCCGAATTGATAACAGATGATATATTGGTGGATAGTGTCAAATGGTCTGTCACTGCATTGGACGGTATTGGTTTGTATCCAAAACGAATTGGCTTAAAATTATTGAACATAACAGACGGAGCACGAAGTTTGACGTTGAAGGATGTCAAAGGCAAAGGGCTCGAAATTGGTATGGATAATTTTGAATTAGGCTATATAGATGCTTTAATAAATTATGATAAGCTTCGATTTAATGGCTTAATCAATTCTACCTTCAACATTACGGATATTTATGACGACCGGCAAGTGCAAGGTATTTTGGACGTTGCGGATTTCAGAATTAATGGTGACCCTTTTGGACGTTTGTATTTGAGCGCACAGCAAGTTGATGAAGGCTTAATAGGTGTGGATTTGTCTATAGTCAAAGATATTCAAACATTGAAAGTATTGGGTTCTTATGATACCCAAAAGGATGAAGTAGACGCAGAGGTATCCATAAGCAATTATCCGATGAATTTTTTTGAATATATCATCACAGATGGTTTGTCTGAAGTCATCGGAACGACGAATTTGGATGCTACTGTTTTTGGCCCAATCAACAACTTGAAAATGAATGGTACGGCGCTTATTGAAAACGCAGGGATGAAGGTGGATTATCTTGGCGCCTATTATCGTATAGAAAATCAAAGCGTTAAGTTCGACGAATCTTTTATTGACTTTAATAATGTCATTTTGAAGGATGAACGTGATAATGAAGCTGTTGTTTCAGGTGGATTGCGACATAGTTTTCTAGCAGATATCCGTGCGGATTTAGCCATATCCTCTCCCGAATTTATTGCCCTCAATACGACCAATTTGGATAATCCACTTTATTATGGCTTGGGAAATGGACGAGTGGATATTTCCTTTAAAGGAAAATTTGATGCTATCAATATCCGTGTTGACGCGGAAGCAGGACGCTTGTCACGTTTATATATTCCATTAGGAAGTAGCGCAATCTCATATGAGGAGTCCTTTATAAAATTTGACTATGAAAGGGAAATCAGAGATAGTGTAAATGAGAGTTCTCTTGTCAATAGGTTGCAAGAAAGTGGTGTGGACTTTGAAATGAATCTTGAGTTTTCTCCAGAGGCAGAGGTGCAAGTGATATATGATCCAAACACCAATAACGTTTTAGTCGGAAGAGGTACGGGGGATCTACAAATTAGAATAAAACGCGATGGCGAGTTTAGTGTCTATGGCACCTATAATGTTCTTTCTGGTCGCTATTTATACACGGCATACGGATTAATCGCAAAACCTTTTGAGATAAATAGCGGAGGTACAGTTGTTTGGACTGGTGACCCCATTAATGCGACCATCGACGTCACAGCTCAATATCCTGGTTTACGTGCGCCGCT
>CAZTSI010000048.1:0-24184 GCA_964616755.1 uncultured Saprospiraceae bacterium
TGATGTACGTAGTCGCAACATAATCAATTCATTGTACTGATCTGTCTCGGATAGGGATTCAATTGTCTGTATGGAGCTGAGATCGTGAGCCGACTGAATATATTTGTGATTATGTGCTACATTCCAACAACGTTGGCTCGCCTTAAAGGAATGTGCCGCGGGGCCGACACCCAAGTAGGGGATGCCCTGCCAATAATTCGCATTATGACGACTGCGATACCCTGATTTGGCATAATTGGATACTTCATAGTGCTGATATCCTTGCGCGCTGAGCCATTGGTCGGCATACAGATATTGTCGGCGTTGGTATTCATCTGGTTTGACATTAACGCGCTTCTTTTTTACCCATTGAGATAGTGCAGTTTGTTCCTCAATAGTGAGGTTATAACAGCTCAGATGAGGTATGTCTAGATTGACTATTTTTTGTAAATTTTCGATCCACATGTCATGCGTGCTATTGATCAAACCAAACATTAAATCAACAGATATATTGTCAAACCCTGCATCCTGAGCTACTTGGATCGAGCGGATCGCCTCATCGCCCGTATGTGCTCTATTCATAAATATGAGTTCTTCGTCATGTACAGATTGGACGCCGATAGACAGTCGGTTGATACCCGATCGACGAAGCATAGCCAGTTTTATGGAATCCAGATCTTCTGGATTGGCTTCTAGACTTACTTCGCAGGCTGAATCTACATCGTAGTGAGCATGAATGTGTTCAAGAAGTGCCATTAATTCTTTCTCTTCAAGTAGTGAAGGTGTGCCTCCGCCAAAATAGATGGTCGAAATCTTGTGCGGTAGTAGAAAATCCTTGCGCGATTTGAGCTCAACGCACATTGCTTGTACAAGGGCTTCTTTGTGGTTCAACTGTGTACTAAAATGAAAGTTGCAATAATGACAAGCCTTACGACAAAATGGTATATGCATATAGATGCCTGCCATCTCTATCTTTTATATGATTTGTATCAAGCTCAACCCATCTCTGTGGGGTAGTAAAGTGACATTTACTCTTGGATCGCGCAATACTTTCTTATTGAATTGATCCAATGATTTTGCAATAGCGGATGGTTGCGCTTCTGTGACTTCTCCTTTCCAAAGGACGTTATCTGCAATGATTAGACCACCTGAGTGCATCTTGGTCATGACGATATCGTAGTATTGTTCGTACTGACGTTTAGCAGCATCGAGGAACACCAAATCAAAAGGACCTTCAATCGCTGTGAGCGCCTTTATGGCATCATCTATTATAAAAGTAACCTTGTCGCTCAAACCCGCTTTTTCAATAAATGACTTTGCGAGATCATGGTATTGAGGAGAATGATCTATGGTATACATTCGACCATTTTCGTGAAGTCCTGAAGCCAAATGAAGGCTAGCAAAGCCCGTAAAAGTTCCGACTTCAACTATGGTTTTTGGACGCATCAATCGAGAGAATAGAGCCAGCAATTTGCCTTGAACCTTATCAGAAACCATGCGTGTATCATGTGCATATAGGTGGCTTTGGCGCTCTAGTTGTTTCGCATCATCTGTCAGATTTTTTGTATGACTATCCGAATAGATATGTATCAAATGACGTAGTGCAATCTCTGTCATTCTTGCATATTTCTAATTAATCCCTCCTGAGTAACTGAAGCGAGTAGTCTACCTTGGCGACTGAAGATTTCGCCGGTACAATATCCGCGAGCATTTGATGCACTAGGACTTCGAACTACATAAAGCAACCAATCATTAAATTCAAATTTTCGATGAAACCACATGGCATGGTCTAAACTGGCAATGAAAATGGGTCGCGTGAACATGGACACATTGTGTGGCAATAAGGAGGTGATCAGCAAATTGAAATCGGAGGCGTAAGCAATTAATATCTTCTCCATTTCTATACCCTTTAACGGCATATCACCATTGAGCTTAAACCATACGTGGCTCTTAGCGGGCATGATACCAGGCTCAAAGGGGTTGTAATGTTCTACAGGCCTAAAGATGATAGGGCTATCTTCCGCATAAATACCTTTTGGTTTAATATCAAATTTTTCTGCTAGCTGCGCGAAAATTTCCGGAAATGAACTAAGACTCTCTGGTTGTGCCACATTGGGCATAGTAGTATGATGTTCAAAGCCTTCTTCTTCGATCTGATAGGAAGCGGCGGTAACAAATATGATGGTATTGTCTTGCAATGCCCTTACTCTTCGGGTAGAAAAAGAGCCACCATCGCGCACTACCTCGACCTCAAATTGGATCGGCTTTGCATTATTGCCCCTTCGTACAAAATAACCATGCATAGAATGTAGGAAGCGGTCAGTGGGTACTGTTCGCCCTGCGGCAACGAGGGATTGCGATAATACCTGCCCGCCATATACTTGGGGACTACCTATATCTAGATTATGGCCTTCATAATAAAGCTCATCGAGCTGACGCAAATTCAAAGTATCAAATAGTAAGGGCAATTGTGTAATCATGCTGCAAATGTAGAGTATATTCTAGTTTGCCGTAATCACCGAGCCAAGAACTTGAAAGTACAGCTAAATACCTAATTATGTTTCCTCAATACAATCATTTCTTATTGATTCGCCTTGTTTGTCTTGTGGCATGAATTTTGGTCAGAAGGATTCATAGACAATTGGTTTTTTTGGGGTAATAAATTTTTTGTTTTCCCGGTGGGTGTTACTCATCGGGATTTTTTTTTGCTTAGCTTTCAGCTTTTAACTGCTTAGAGAGTGTATGGATCAACAGAAAAGGCTCACGAAGGAACGGCATATTATTGATGCCGCGATAAAAGTATTGTCAGAGGTTGGCATCAAAAATGCCAAGATGGAAGATATAGCTAAAGAGGCAGGCATAACGAAAGTTACGGTTTACAGTTATTTTCAGAGCAAAGAAAACCTATACTTGGCGATCACCTATGATGCCTTTCAGGCGCTGACGGAGATATTTTATACGACGATTGATCGTCATAAAGACAAATCGGGGTTGAAGTCGACGATGGGTATCTTTGAGTCTTTTTACTTGTTTTGTGAGCAGAATTTTTTATATTCTGAGGCCATGCTTGACTACTTTTCGCTTATTCGCAATATGTCTCGGTCTCAATCTAGCGAGTTTGATCAGACGGCCAAGGATTCCATATTCTTTCGAAAGATTCAAGACCTACAAAATTTACCCATAAAACTGACGGTCAAAGAGATAGCTAGAGGAATCCAAGATGGGAGTATCCGTGGCGATATAGATCCAGTGATTCATTCCATTCAAGGGTGGACAATGGTCATCGGTTATATCAAGCTATTGACAGCCTCTGGGAAGAATGATTCGCCCTTGATGAATGTCAATCTAAAATCTCTAAAAGAGCTGAGTCTTAATGTGGCCAGAAATGCCTTGATGGCCAATAATGTGGAAATTGCTAGTCAGTAAGTAGTGTCTCGCACTCCGATAGAATAGATAAGTGTGCGCTAATAGACTTGTGTTTCGGCTTATTCGGGAATGGTCTCTATGTCTCTATACGAGAACCTATATTTGAAGAATCACCGAGCTTGTCTGCGGATCACTATTTTACTACTTTGAATACATATATCTGTGTGCCTACACGATCAATATAATTTCTTAAAAAACAACATCTTGAGAGGCCAAGCCCCGATCATGTGTGTGAACTGTGTTGCTCAGCACATAATAGACCTTCGCGTTAAAACTAGACGCAACTCAGTCAGCTATATGTGCTTTCTTGCGGCACTGCAACAGAACACGTGGAAATTCTAGTTGACTGAAAAAGTATATCATTTCGAAGCCCAAACCTATAATATAGAACGCCTGACCGAAATGGTGAATTTAGCCGTAATAGCCTGATCGCATTTATTTTATCGAGGGAGATCTAAACAACAGCGATATAGCGATGTTGGCCTCACAAATAAGCTTATTTATTTTCAAGTAAGCTTTTTTCTAATTTTTCAATTCTATTTATCAAGGTTTCGATGATTTCTTGTTGTTCATTGATTGCTTGTATTGCCAAAGGGGAGAAACCCATATAATTTACGCTGAGCAGTCCATCATCATTAGTTTCTACCAATTCTGGAAAGGCTGCTTGCACGTCTTGTGCGATAAATCCAGAGGTTTCTACATCGCTCCCTCTGTACTTATAGTTTTTGAGTCGCAATTTGGAAAGATTTGAAAGTACATTCGTTCTATCCGTAATGTCTTTTTTTGCATTTCGATCACTTACTGCACTCCATACTGGATTACCGGCATCATTTATGGTTAGAGTATGAAAGTAGATGAAATCATCGGCATATCTAAACAAGCGAAGTCCACCTCTATTAGTTTCGATATGCAGTTCTGCCATTTTTCTATTTGATAGATCAACATTATAAATATCTCCAACCGTTTTTATATCATAATACAGTGGGAAAGCATCCGCTGGTGTTCTTGGTCCCCAATAGGCGCGCTGACTTGGACCGATGAGAAATATACCTGGTGTGCCATTCCAATGGTTGATGCTAAAGGAGTTTTTCGTTTGTTCGCTGTACACAGAATTGTAGGGCTGAGATTGAAATCCGAAGGGTCGATTTGATATTCGTAGCACCTCATCGTTCAGATTGGCAAATCCAATGCCTGTGGTATCTTGGTAAATTAAACCCGTCGGAAAGTGAATTGAAAAATTCGGATTAGCGATGTCTATTTTGAATTCTTTATTATGTCTTGCCACCTGCAGATGTTGGCTTTTGACATGGCTTGTACAGAGAATTAGTAATAAGGAAAAAGGGAATAATTTAGTCTTCATGGTTGATAAAGTTTTTAAAATTAGATAAATTTAAGCGTCATTTTTCATATTTTTTTAGGGTATATCATAGTTTTAACGGCATCCACTGCTTTGCTATGTGGCAAAACGCTCTTTTTTGGAGTATTGAAATCATAGTTGCCCTTGCTGCTTAAAATAGTAAATATAATTATTTTTTTTTAGTATAAATACCAAAAGGCTTAATCGTCAGTCGAATTGGGGCAAACAATGAGGACGAGAAGTGACGGTAACTAAATGCTTAGCAGATTGAATCGTCATTAATGTTCGTACAAAAAAAAGTGGTATAGAATGCTACAATTCTAACATTTTCAGGTCTAACAATCCCTTTAATAAAGTCTGTTGGCGGTAGCCAAAATTGAGCAGAAACGTGAGGTATAAAGATGTTAAGTATTGTGCAAAGGTATCTATCTAATGACTGCACCTCTTTTTGTTGAAGGGATGTCAAAAGTTGCTGTGGGCTGTATTAAAGAATGAACCTACTAGGTGGCGTAAGGTATTATCAAAAAGGGCGGCCGCAAAAAGTCTATTACTTCTGGATGGGCTCGAAAATACCGTTGAGTTGGACATAGACCCAAGGAGCAATAAAGTTATATGGTCAAAGCACCCCTTTCGAAGAACTTTGCACAAGTTTCTTTTTTTGTACCTTTCAAATATTAATGATTTAATACAAGAAAATCACAGGCTCGATCATTCTTTTATGGAAGGGACTATAGGATCTAAATCAACTAGTACGTCACATTATTATAGCGTCCTGGAGGTGGTAATACTTGGGTACAACCGAAGCTATATTTCGTCCGAGTCCAAATAATTTATTTCTGTCAATCATTTCTATTTATTATATAATTTGTTGATCCACAGTCATTTAACTACCGGTTTAGTCCTTTGTCTCTACTAAAACAAATTTAACTTACATTCGAATGGGGGGATAGTTTACGAATGTACCTCTTATAGCATTATGAGGAATGACTTCGACTAGTCGCTACTCTATATTAACATTGAATTAGCTTAGGACTGTTCATAGTATTGGGCTACAGTTCATTTTAAGATGGTAAAAAGGGGCTTGATCCTAATGATTGTTTTCAATGGCCCAGATGAACATTTGTGCTAATGGACTGAATAAGGCAAAAAAAAGGCAGCTGAAAATCTCAGCCGCCCCTTTTTAATTACGCACGTATATCACTTTAGACTAATACCGATAATAGTCTGGCTTATACGGCCCTTCTTGTGGTACATTGATATATTTTGCTTGATCAGTAGATAGTTCTTCTAATTCTACCCCTATTTTTTCTAGGTGCAATTTGGCTACTTTTTCGTCAAGATGTTTCGGCAACATGTATACCTTGTTCTCATAGTTTTTATGATTTAGCCATAACTCTATTTGCGCAAGGGTTTGATTGGTAAAGGAGTTGGACATGACAAAAGAAGGGTGACCAGTTGCGCAACCTAGATTGACTAGTCGGCCTTCAGCTAGAAGGATGATATCTTTGCCATCAATTGTGTATTTGTCCACTTGTGGTTTGATTTCCACTTTGGTGCTGCCATAGTTTTTATTGAGCCAGCCGACGTTGATTTCATTGTCAAAATGTCCGATGTTACAAACTATGGTTTTGTCTTTCATTGCTCTGAAGTGTTCTTCATTGATGATGTCTTTATTCCCTGTGGCCGTGACGATGATGTTGGCTTCAGGAAGTGCGTTAGACATTTTTTTCACAGCAAAACCATCCATAGCGGCTTGCAATGCACAGATAGGATCGATCTCCGTTACGATCACACGACATCCAGCACCACGCAGTGAAGCAGCTGAACCCTTTCCTACATCTCCATATCCTGCAACGATAGCTACTTTGCCAGCCATCATAATATCTGTAGCGCGTCTTATTGCATCCACACAAGATTCCTTACAACCATACTTGTTGTCAAATTTTGACTTCGTTACTGAATCATTAATATTGATTGCGGGGAGGGCCAGGGTGCCATTGATTTCGCGCTCATAGAGTCGATGTACGCCTGTGGTTGTTTCTTCTGATATACCTCTAATACCAGCGACAAGTTCTGGATACTTGTCAAGGACGATATTGGTTAAATCTCCTCCATCATCTAAAATCATATTTAGGGGTTTGTCACCTTCAAAGGCAAAGAGCGTTTGCTCAATACACCACCAAAATTCTTCTTCGTTCAATCCCTTCCATGCATAAACTGGGGTGCCTGTTTGGGCTATAGCCGCTGCTGCATGATCTTGGGTTGAAAATATATTACATGATGACCAAGATACTTCTGCGCCTAATGCCTGAAGAGTCTCGATCAATACAGCCGTCTGAATAGTCATGTGCAAACAGCCAGCTATTCTAGCACCTTTCAAGGGTTGGCTAGTGCCAAATTCTTCCCTTAGAGCCATAAGTCCAGGCATTTCTGCCTCGGCTAATTCCATTTCTTTGCGTCCCCAACTAGCAAGATTGATATCTTTTACCTTGTACTTTGGACGAGTAGAAGTTTTTGTGTTCATTGATAAGTATTTATAAACAATAGAATATTTTCAATTTTTTTATGATGCTGCATTAGATATCCACTTTGGCGTAGATCGCATTTTCCTCGATAAACTGGCGACGAGGTGGCACCTCATCACCCATCAGCATCGTAAACACCTTATCCACCTCTAATATGTCTTCAATAGTTACTCGTCTTAGGATACGCGTATCTGGGTCCATTGTTGTCTCCCATAGTTCTTCGGCGTTCATCTCACCAAGACCCTTGTAGCGCTGTGTTTTTACTTTAGACTCGTCTCCATCGGCATATGCCATAATGACTTTCTTTCTGTCTTCATCAGTCCAGCAATATTGAAATTGTTTACCGCGGCTTACCTTGTACAACGGTGGTGCGGCCACAAAGATATGACCGTTCTCAATGAGCGGCGCCATGTATCTAAAGAAGAAGGTCAAAATGAGCGTCACAATATGGCTACCATCGACATCGGCGTCACACATGATGACTATCTTATGATATCGAAGCTTTGAAATGTTGAGAGTTTTCTCACCATCCATTTCTTCAATATTGACTCCTAATGCTGTAAACATATTCTTGATCTCCTCATTCTCGTAGATCTTATATTCTAGTGCTTTTTCGACATTCAAAATTTTACCCCTCAGAGGCAAGATGGCTTGAAAATGTCTATTTCGGCCTTGTTTAGCGGTGCCTCCTGCAGAATCGCCTTCTACGAGAAATAATTCGGACTCTTCAGGGTTTCGCGTGGCGCAATCCGACAATTTGCCCGGTAATCCACCACTGGTCAAGACCGTTTTGCGCTGCACCATTTCTCGTGCTTTACGCGCCGCATGACGAGCGGTGGCTGCAAGAATCACTTTATCGATAATGCGTCGTGCTTGTTTCGGATTTTCTTCAAGATAATATTTCAAAATATCACCCACCGCACGCGATACGATGCCTGTCACTTCTGAGTTGCCTAATTCACCTTTCGTTTGTCCTTTAAATTGTGGTTCTGGTACTTTCACGGATACAACTGCTGTGAGTCCTTCTCTAAAGTCTTCACCAGAAATGGTAAACTTCAATTTGCTGAATAGTCCGTTATCGGTAGCATATTGCGTGAACACACGTGTTAGCGCCCGCCTAAATCCATTTACGTGCGTTCCACCTTCACGAGTATTGATATTATTGACAAACGAATAGATATTCTCTTTATAACTTTGATTGTATTGCATGGCAACTTCGACTTCGACGTTCTCCTCGCTGCCTGTCACATAGATCGGCTGTTCAATAATGGCATGCTTGCCTTCATCGAGCATGGCCACGAACTCGACAATACCACCTTCAGAATAAAAGTCGCGTCGTTTAGCTTCGCCTTTTTCATTTACATTGCGCTCGTCTGTCAAGCTTAACTTTAATCCCTTATTCAGGTACGCCATCTCTTGAAGACGAGTTGCTATGATACTAAAGCTATATTCTGTCGATTCAAATATTTCACTATCAGGTGAAAATGTGATCGCAGTTCCCGTTCTGTCTGACTCTCCTATCACGATCACTTCTGATATAGGTTTGCCGTCGGAATATTCTTGCATGAACTTCTTGCCTTCACGCTCTATGACTGCTTTTAGATAGCTGGATAGGGCATTTACACATGATATACCAACTCCGTGAAGACCACCAGATACTTTATACGTATTCTTATCAAATTTGCCTCCGGCATGAAGCACGGTCATAACGACTTCTAAAGCTGACTTTTGAAGCTTTTCATGTAAGCCCGTAGGGATACCTCGCCCGTCATCGCTAACGGTCATCGAATTATCTGGGTGAATGATCAAATCAATCGTCGAACAATATCCGGCTAAATGCTCATCGATACTATTATCTACGACCTCCCAAACCAAATGGTGCAAGCCTTTCGTATCGGTGCTGCCGATATACATTCCGGGGCGCAAACGGACGGCTTCAAGGCCTTCGAGTGCAGTAATGTCACTCGCACCATATGTATTTTGATTTTCTGCCATAATTTAGCTATAGTCTTACTTCTTTTTTTAGTGTCGCAAAGGTACTATTTTTACCCCACTTATGAGCAAACTGTATATATATAAGCTTCTCATAAATAGCTAGTTTTAATAATTTCGTCATCGTCCTCGCTTAACAGCTTCAAGAGAGAACAAAATACCGAGTTTCATGCCTATTGTAAAAGTTTTATTGGGTAAATGGCGTATATCAAAGAAGGATCAACTGTCATCTTTGACAAAGGAGTTGGTGCCCTTTTTGCAAGATATGCCGCTATTACTCTTGTTTGGTGATTTGGGTGCCGGCAAAACCACTTTTGTGCGCACTTTAATGGCGGGTCTGGGCAGCGGTGATGAAGTCAGCAGTCCTACTTTTTCTATCGTGAATGAATATAGCACTCCAAGTAAATGGCAAATCGCTCATTTTGATCTCTATCGTCTCAAAACTGAAGAGGAGATATATGACATTGGTGTTGAGGATTATCTGGATAGAGACGATTGGATGTGCCTCATCGAATGGCCAGAATTAATCGTGCCGTTTTTACGGGATGACTATTTAAAATTGAGCATTGAGGTGGTAGGGGAGGACAGAATTTTTTCTTTGACTGAATGTCGGCATCAATAATTAACTATTTTGTGCAAATAACCTAGGATATTATGGCTTCGGAACATTTTTCGTTTTCAACTTTTTTTTCTAAAGGACAGTACGAAACCCAAGTAGAAAGGCTCGCTACCGATGAAGACGGACAAAAAGCCGTCATCGGCATACCAGCTGAGTCGGACGAAAACGAGAACAGAGTTCCTATTGTTCCAAATTCGATACGCACACTTATTGGATATGGACATAGGGTTATTGTCGAGACGAAAGCTGGAGTACGCTCTTCATTTTCAGATGAGAATTTTAGAGCTGCGGGGGCTGAGATTTCTTCCGTAAAGAGCGAGGTTTATAAGTGTCCCATCATCATAAAATCTAGCACACCGAGTCTTGAAGAGTTATCGGCAATGATCGATCACGCCATCCTCATCACCCCCTTACAGATGCCCTTGGTAGGGCGGGCTTTTCTTGAAAAAATTAAAGAAAAGAAAATTAGCGCCATTGCAATGGAGCATTTGCGTCACGAAGATGGCTCTTTCCCTGTGACGCGAACTATGAGTGAGATAGCTGGAAGAATTGCCATCTTGATAGCAGCCGAATATTTGGCTACTAATAAAGGTGGGCGTGGCGTCTTACTAGGCGGTGTATCTGGGGTGCCACCTGCTAAAGTTATTATCCTCGGCGCAGGGGTAGTTGGTGAACATGCCACTCGCACGGCTCTTGGCTTAGGTGCTTCTGTAAGGGTCTTTGATAACGATATTGAAAAGCTCATTCAGATTCAAAACCTGATCGGACGACCGTTGCACACTTCGACAATTAACCCCGAATATATGGCGTATCAATTGACTAGTGCTGATGTTGTCATTGGTGCTCTTCATTCTACTCGCGGAAGATCGCCGATATTAGTTACCGAAGAAATGGTTAAAAACATGAAGCCGGGCGCAGTGATAGTAGACGTGAGTATTGATCAAGGCGGATGTATCGAGACGTCGGAGGTTACGACTCATAAAAATCCTGTTTTCGAAAAATATGGAGTGATTCATTATTGCGTGCCTAATATTGCCTCAATGGTAGGACGTACTAGTTCTATGGCTGTTTCTAACATTCTCACACCTCTAGTACTAAAATTGTGCAGTGCACCCTCTTTTACAGAAATTTTATATCACTCAGAGGGTATCCGGCACGGTTTATATGCCTACGCCGGACATATCACAAATGAGTATTTGGCCAAGAGGTTTGACATGAAATATATTGCCCTTAATTTGCTCTTGACCTCCTCTCGTTAAAAGTTTGGCTACATATTTGATTTAAATGACAATGTAAATGTGGTGGGCAAAACCAGCTTTTTTGCCTTAACCATCGTATGTATCGTTAATTAGTTAATCAAAGAATATGACCACCCAACCCCTTGATAATGTAGGATCTGCTGTGCAGCATTGGGACGCCTTTTATAATGAGCATTATTTATGGGTATCACAGATAGTATCCAGTGTATATCCTTCCCGCAAAGATCATATGACTGAATGTGTTTTTACGAAAGTATTCTTTAAAAATCCTTCGATCATTGCCCAAAATGATGGCGTTCGGTTTAGGATGCTAGTGGCTACACTATTCCCAGAATTAGCCGCGGCTATACACGCCTCAGCCCCTAAGGCAGAGGAATTGATGAACCTTTATTATTGCCCGAATTAGTTGTTTTCAGCCCCATTATCAATCCAACAGCGAATAGTTCTAATTTGATCGTCTGTTAGCGACTTCGGTCCGCTTGAATTGGGCGGGGGCATTGACTTAGCGACTACTTGAGTTTTGATGCTGCCTGCTCTATTTTTTATTCCATTGAACGTAGTAAAGTCCCCAGATCCGAATCCAGAAACATGGCAACCAGCAATGGCACAGGTTTGATTAATAATAGGTTGCACATCTGCAGAAAACCTAGGTGTGAAATTGTCACAATTCGTTTGATTATTGCCACCAGTATTTCCCCCTCCTGATGAATCATCACTCGAACAAGCAACTGCGGAAACCAGGAATAAAGTCGCCAGTAATAAATTGAAATAACTTTTCATAGTAAGCTTTTGTGAAGTAAATGGTAGCACTCATTAAGATGTTTAGCGGTATCTTGCTTTGTAATCAAGAATATAATTGAAGAAAACGCATATAGAATTATATTTATTTTGGATCAGTCTAAAGAATACAAAAGGCGAGCGATATGAAGCCCAAAATGTCATTTCAACGAATGCATTATCCTTTGATAGATTCTACAAACCTCGAAGCTCAGCGACTGATCCGAGCGCAAACTATTCTACAAAAGACGGTTATAACCGCCGATTATCAAGAAGCGGGCAAAGGCCAATACGGTCGTGAATGGCAAAGCGCCCCTGAAAATAATATTCTCTCTAGCTGGATCATCCGACCAAAGGAAATTCGGATAGAAGACCAATTTTTGATCAGTATGGTGGCAGCGCTGGCGGTGACTTCTTGTTTGAAAGACGTTATAAATCTGGATCGAGCAGTCATTAAATGGCCCAATGATATTCTCTTGAAGGGAAAGAAAATCTGTGGAATATTGATTTCAAATATCCTCCAAGGACAGACCTTGGATTATTCTATTATAGGGATAGGCTTAAATGTGAACCAATTGACTTTTGGAGAGTTCACACATGCCACTTCACTTAGAGCTATCACAGGCAAAGAATTGGCTACCGATGAAATATTGGTTGCATTGGGTAGCTATTTAGATCAATGGTATGATCAACTACTACAGTCGCCAACCCAAATCCAAATCGCTTATAAAAAAGCATTAATGGGCTATGATTCATGGGTGATGGCCGCTATTGGTAACGAAACTATACCCGTGTTTATAAAGGATATACTTATGGATGGACGACTTGTTTTACTCCATAAAGAGACTGTCAAGATATATGCCATGGGCGAATGTCGCCTTATCTACCCTGATGATTCAGTTTAAACCTTCCTTCCATCGTGCAGTTTAGTACCTGAGATAATGAACACATGAAGGCAGCTATTCTAACTATTGGGGACGAAATTCTAAATGGTCAAACCATTGATACTAATTCGGCTTGGCTCGCTAAAGAATTAAATCTTATAGGGGTTGATCTTATCTTGAAGTTTTCGGTCCCAGATAAAAAGGATGCGATTATAGAGGCGCTTCGATATTCCTCACTGCATGCACAACTTATTATCACCACTGGAGGTCTAGGGCCAACTATAGATGATATCACAAAAAGAACTTTAGCGTATTTTGTCGGAGACTCGATGGTGTTTGATCAAAAAACCTACGACAATATCCTTCTATTACTTCAACAACGGGGTCGCACTATTACCGAGCTGCATAGGCAGCAGTGTTTTATGCCATCAACTGCGCAGCTGCTCCCTAATACACAAGGCACAGCACCAGGCATGTGGATGGAGAAAAATGAAAATATCTACCTTTCCTTGCCAGGAGTACCTCGCGAAATGGAGGCCATTATGAAAGATAATGGGCTTCGGATGATAAGTGACAAAGTTTTGACGAGTTATATCATACATAGCGTCATTCAGACAGCGGGTATTGGTGAAACACTTATCGCGGAGCAGATTGAGCGCATTACTTCTACGATGCCGGATCAGTTAAGTATTGCTTTTCTGCCTGGTACGGCTAGCGTCAAGCTTAGACTGACTGCCAAAGGAGAAAACTATGAAGAACTTCAATCGTGGCTTTCAAAATACACCCAAGAGATAAGTTATAAGATCAAGGAACATGTATTTGGTTTTGGGGACATTACTATAGCCGGAGCCTTAGGTCAGATTTGCAAGCAACATCGATTACAGTTAGCTACTGCCGAGAGCTGTACCGGAGGCCATATAGCTGAATTGATCACCTCTGAATCCGGGGCGTCAGCATACTTTAGAGGTTCTATCGTGGCATATAGTAATGAGCTAAAGACTAACCTATTGAGGGTGTCAGATGCTACCTTGGAGGAAAACGGAGCTGTTAGCGAGATGGTAGTAAGACAAATGGTGCGCGGAGCTGTAGCGGCGACTGGAGCAGATATAGCCATAGCTACGTCAGGAATTGCGGGGCCTTCAGGAGGTTCAGCCGAAAAGCCCGTGGGTACTATTTGGATTGCGGTGGGTACCTCTACTGAGCAAGAAGTAATTCGCCTTCAATTAAACAAGAATCGAAAAGGCAACATCGAATATACAGCCATTTTTGCTATGAATATGATGCGTAAATTCATCGAAAATGTGCTAGCACCTAAAAGAGTGCTCTCCATTATGATCAGCGGATAATTTTAAGCTTATTATTCCTTGCCTTCGTCAATAGGCCACATTAAGATCTGGCACAATTTATGTTCTGTCATCCTTATGAATATTGATGAATTAAATCGCAAACATTTTATCAAAACGGACATGTTCTTTCGTGTTGGTAAGGGATTGTCTTCAAAATTGATCAAGTATGAGCACGGTATTATTTACCTAGAACTGGAAATTAGAACTAAATGGACTCGTTCTATTGATGCAGCATCTTGGGCTATAGCACATTCGTGGAAAACAGAACATCAAGAGTTCGAAGAAGCCGTAGCCGCAAAGGTCTATATCATCGATAGCCGATCATACGAATATAAGCGAACCTTGTTTCATCTAGGAATCAAGCCTGGTTATGACGCCTACAAGGGAGTGTTTTTCAAATAGCTAGAACCTGCTTTTTCACATTAGCCTAAATCATTCTTCATAGCATCGACGGCTTACATCCTATCGCGTTAATTAGTGATTATCTTTTCTTGTTGATCAATACTTTCATCGTGAATAGCGCGCAAAAGCTTTGTCATAAAGTCCCTGCTCAACTGATTTTTATCTCCTTTTTCAAAGGATTTGCCCAATATTTCTTCCCAGCGTTTAGGTTGTAAAATGGTCATATCGTTTCTCTTTTTATATTCACCTATTTCTCGAGCCACTTTCATGCGTTCACCGAGCAAATTGATCAAGTCATCATCTAATTGATTGATTTCTTGACGCATAAATTCTAGAGACTGTTGGGCATTTTTATCATCTTCTCGGTTGTGTCTC
Organism: uncultured Saprospiraceae bacterium; assembly: GCA_964616755.1. Taxonomy (GTDB): domain Bacteria; phylum Bacteroidota; class Bacteroidia; order Chitinophagales; family Saprospiraceae; genus CAYNFR01. The sequence goes on from CAZTSI010000048.1 coordinate 14,942, forward strand.
AGCACCAATTCGGTAATCATTTGTCCAAATACATCTGGTGTGATTTGTTGCTTGGCATCGCTCCATGCGTTATCTGGATCTCTATGCGATTCAATCATTAGACCATCGTAATTTAAGTCCATAGCTTTTTGGGATACGGCCTTTAGGAGATCTCGTCTACCGCATATATGACTAGGGTCACAGATCAAAGGCAGTTCTGGGCGAATGCGCATAAAGTCAATGGCCATCTGCCACTCTGGTCGGTTGCGATAAACGCGTTCGCTTGTATTCGAGAACCCTCTATGAATACCGCCTAATTCTGTAATACCCATTCGCTCAAACCGCTCTATAGCACCAAGCCATAATTCCAAATCAGGGTTAATGGGGTTTTTGATCAGCACAGGAATATTGACACCCCTCACGGCTTCAGCAATTTCTTGAACGGCAAAAGGATTGACAGTCGTCCGTGCTCCCACCCAAAGAATATCAATGCCAAACTCGAGGCATGCTTCCACGTGTCCGGGCTTTGCTACTTCTATTGTTACAGGCATGCCTGTTTCGATACCCATTTGTTTCATCCACGGCAAACCCTTTATTCCGATCCCTTCAAATGTGCCAGGACGGGTGCGGGGTTTCCAAATGCCCGCTCTTAAAATGTCCGCCTTTTTTGTTTTGGCTATTGCCCGGCAAGTCTCAAAAACTTGTTCTTCAGTCTCAGCACTACAAGGGCCTGCAATGACGATAGGTCTTTTTTCTTTGGTCAACCAATTTTTCAATTTCACTTCTTTTGCTTCAATTTCCATGATTCTTTACATTTTAATGCTTTACATTTAGCTAAGTTTTACAATATTGTACTTCATACTTGATAGTACTCGTTTGATTTCGTTTGCTTTCACAATTAAATTTTCAATTTCTTTTTCATCATTTCTTTCGAGGGCTTTCTCAAACCTAGATAGATGTTCGATATAGCTTTTAAGCGCTGTGAGGACATGCGGTTTGTTATCTATAAAAATAGAAGACCAAGTAGCAGGCGAACTCTTAGCTAATCGTACAGTGGATTCAAATCCAGTGCCGGCAAGATTGACTATTTTTTTTTCATCTTTTTCAATATCCAAAACAGTCGACCCAAGCATAAATGAACTCACATGCGACAAGTGCGATACATAGGCCATGTCTCGATCATGCCCTGTAGCATCCATAAACAAGGTGTGCATACCAAGCTCTTCAAAAATTCCCAGCACAGTTCTGACAGCATCTTCGTCACTCTGCGATTCGTTGCAAATAATGTTTTTCTTTTTCAAAAATAAACTTTCAATGGCCGCCGTAGGGCCAGAAAACTCTGTTCCCGCTAGTGGATGGCACGCAACAAAACGCGATCTTTTTTCATGCTTTTCAATGGCGGTACAAATGCTACCTTTTGTCGATCCCGTGTCGATGACTACTGAAGTCCAGCTGATTTGATCCAACACTTGGGTTAAAAGTTGTGGCGCATATTTTACAGGAATACTAATAATAATCAGATCCGAAGCCACACATAAATCTTTGATATCTAATGCTTTGTCGATGATACCAAGATCTAATGCCTGTTGTACATGGCTTGGATTTCTATCGTGACCCATAAGATAGTGCCCTTGTTTTTTTAGATCTCTAGCCATAGATCCGCCTATAAGGCCTACACCAATAACGCCTATATTCATGATTGAGTGATTGCTTTGATGAATTGGGTTTCTATTTGATAAGTGGCCTGACGAATCGATTCACTTTCAGTGCATAATGCTGCGCGAACATACCGCTCTCCAGCAGAACCAAAAATGAACCCCGGTGTAATAAACACCCGTGCCTCATGTAATATTTCATCAACCCATGACGAGACATCATGCACATAGTCAGGCACTTTTGCCCAAACAAATAAACCAGCTGCATATTGGTCATATGTGCAGTCTAATCTATCAAATAGATCCCACACGAGTTTACGTCTATCTTGATATATTTTATTCAATCCATCAAACCATTCTTCCCCTAATTGTAGGGCTGCAATGGTGGCTCGTTGTATAGGTTGATACATGCCTGAATCCATGTTAGACTTGAAACGCAATACTATATTAATCAATTCTGCATGCCCAATTAAAGCACCTACTCGCCATCCAGACATATTGTAGGCTTTACTCATACTGAATAATTCAAGACAACAATCCTTAGCATCTGGTATTTGAAAAATAGAAAGCGGTGAGGTGTTTAATATATAATTATACGGATTATCATGACAAAGTATAATATTATGCCGACGAGCAAATTTTACTAATGTTTCAAGAGCATCGAGAGTGATAGTTGCACCTGTCGGCATATGAGGATAATTGATCCACATTAGTTTTACTTTTTGCAGATCTAAGGATGCTAATGTATGAATGTCTGGCAACCAGTTGTTATCCGCTGATAGTTGATAATAGATAACATTTGCGCCAGCAATACGCGCTGTGGCACTATAGGCAGGATAACCCGGATTAGGCACGAGCACTCGATCACCACTATTCAAAAAGGACATAGCAATGTGCATAATTCCTTCCTTTGAGCCCATCAGGGGCAATATTTCTGTAGTCGGGTCTAAATCGAATTGGAAGTGTTGGGCATAATGTTGGGCAAAGGCTTGACGTAACTCGGGTATGCCTCTATAGGATTGATACATGCTTGCGGCAGGGGCAAGGCTGCTAGCAGACAATACTGCGGTAACGTTAGGATGCACGGGCAAGTCTGGGCTGCCGATACCAAGATTGATAACTGGACTCCCGTGAGTATTCATTTTAGCAATCTCAGCTAGCTTGGCGGCGAAGTAATATTCGCTGATACCTGATAATCGGTTAGACGGCTTGAAGATCATAGACATGTGCTTTTTTATAAATACCTAACTCATCAAGATGCGAACTCACTTTTTTTAGATCTTCAATACAATCTTCATATTGCTGGATGTTGTCGAACTCCAAATCCATATGAAAGTAGTAATTGTTTAGATGCCCTAAGACCGGAAACGACTGTAGTTTGCTTAAGTTAATTTGATAATCTGAAATGCATTGAATGGTCTTTAGCAAGCTACCAGGATCATGCGCCACCCTCAAATATATCGAGGCTTTGTCAGCATTGCCCAAAGAGGAATATTGGGGCTGGCGAGAGATGATGACAAAACGAGTATAATTTACCTTTGAAGACTCTATGCCCTCTTCTAACACCTCAAGACCGTAAATTTCTGAAGCTAATTTTGACCCGATAGCCGCAACACCCTTCAGCTTCCCTTCAGCAATTTCTTTAGCCGAAAGCGCCGTATCAGCGGATTCGATCAAATCAATATGTCTATACTGATTAAAAAAATCAAGACACTGATAAAGTGCCATAGGGTGTGATTTAGCTTTTGTGATATCGGCGATCGTTTGTCCGCCCAGAGCCATTAAGCTGTGCGAAATGCGCAGATATATTTCACCGCTGATCCAAAAATTATTCTCGCGCAATAGATTATAATTAGGTAAGATGCTGCCAGCTATAGAATTTTCTATCGCCATAACCCCGTAGTTGATCGAATCATCTTCAGAGAGCATCTGTGCTAAGGCATTGAAACTCTTGGCAGGTAATAGATCAATGTGGTTATTGCCAAAGTATCTTCGCGATGCTTCGTCGTGAAAACTGCCAGGATATCCCTGAATAACCAGCTTTGTATTTCTTTTCATAATGACTCTAAATAAAAAAGGGCCCCATTTTGTAGGACCCTAATATTTTGATTATCGCATAATCTTTTCCTATTCGGTCCATTCTAGACGGCCAAAAAAAAAGTAAAAAGAAAATCGATAACTATTATCTACTAACATAAAGGCAAAGCTAAAGGCAGTTATCGAGATTACAAAGTATTTGGATCGAATTTATCGACGCAGTGAAAAGATAGTTGTTTTTGTAATTAATTGACTTCTAAATAGTTGTGATGATAACGATTAATGTGACTCAACATGTCTCGCTTTTCGGAATAGACAATATCTACCGCATCTAATAACTTTCGACTTGTTAAAAAAACCAAGTAGCATTGTAAAAAGACTCAACCATCTGTCAGCTTTTCTGTTTAGATACTTAGATGACGAAATCATTGAGTAAGTATAAGCCAGCCGTTAGCAAAGATGAAAGGGATCGAATTATCGAGATGGCATGGGAAGATAGAACCCCTTTTGATGCTATACAACTGCAATTTCAATTAAAAGAGAGCGAAGTGATTCAAATTATGCGCTCAGAGATGAAACCTTCGAGTTTTAGAATGTGGCGAGAACGTGTAAATGGACGCCGTACAAAGCATGCGCAACTCAGTGTTGATTCCCTCGGACAACGCTTCGCTTGTTCAAGGCAAAAGGCAGTAGCTCAAAACAAAATTTCTAAAAGATAACAAACGCGCATGAAGAGGATATTGGTAGTTGGCGGGAGCAAGGGTATTGGACAAGCGGTGATAACAAAAGGCCTAAATCAAGGAATGCTGATGGTAAATATTAGTAGATCTGTTCCTATTGAGGCGAATGATCATCTTACACATTATGCCTGTGATGTGCAGAATGACGAATTGCCCGAGGTGGGCGAGTTGTCTGGTCTTGTTTATTGTCCAGGCAGTATCTTACTCAAGCCAATTGGCTCTCTTAAGGAGGCAGATTTTGTAGCAGATTTTGCCATCAATGTACTAGGAGCAGTAAGGTGTATTCAAAAATATCATCGCTCAATGAAGGAGGCTGACGATGCGTCTATTGTCATGTTTAGCTCGGTGGCAGCGTCTCTAGGTATGCCGTATCATTCTTCTGTAGCGGCAGCAAAGGGAGCCATTGAAGGATTGACCAAATCCTTAGCAGCTGAATTAGCTCCAAAGATACGAGTAAATTGTTTGGCGCTGACATTGACAGATACCCCCTTGGCTGCTGGTTTGCTCAAAAATGATGAAGCCAGAGAGCGATTAGCATTAAGACATCCCTTGAAAAGGATACTTCAGCCTAAAGAAGTTGCATCAATGGTTCATTTTTTATTAAGTGAAAATGCCCTAAATATGACGGGTCAAGTAATACAAATGGATGCCGGTATGAACACCATAAAACTTTAAAAGAATAGCGATATGTTTGGATTATTTAAAAAGAAGAGCCCCGCGGAACAATTCAGAGCTCAATACGAAACCTTAATGAAAGAAGCTTTTGATCTATCAAAACTAGATCGTCGTAAGGCCGATGCCAAATATGCGGAAGCAGATGAGCTTATGAAGAAAATAGAGCAACTTGAAAAATCCGCCTGAGCACCGTATTCAGCGCATAAGCGAACTATCATCGACGGATCCATACTACAAGATCAATCTACTCAACAGCCTGACGGGAATAAAGTCCGCCAACTTAATAGGTACCTTATCCCCTGGAGGAATAGAAAATCTTGCTTTATTTAGCTCGGCGGTCCATCTCGGCGCAGATCCTGCGTTAATAGGTATGATCTTGCGCCCTTTGACGGTAGGTAGGCAGACATACGACTATATTCATCATCATAAGGAATACACCATGAATCAAGTGCACGCATCTTTTATAGCTGAGGCACATTGGTCCTCGGCCAAATTTGCAGCCCATGAAAGTGAATTTAGTCATTGCGGTTTAACACCTGCCTATGCGGAGGGGTGTAAGGCCCCTTTTGTTGTTGAATCTCCGTTGAGTTTGGGTCTGCGTTGGGTAGAAGAATATCCAATTAAGGCTAATGGTACAATATTGATGGTTGGCGAAGTTCTGTGGGTCCGGATGGATGAATCGCGCATAGCGGATGATGGGAATATTGACTTAGCTGAAGTCGGTGCTACAGGCATTTCGGGATTAGAGCAATATTATACTTTTACTAAGGTTGCGTCATTCGCATTTGCTCGCTCACATTCTAAGCCAAGGAATCGATTAGAGCGGTAGATTTTCTGAATATCAGACATCATTCGGAGAAAAGGTATGATAATTAACGCCTACCTAATCATTCAGGGCTGAAATTGTACTTAGCTTTCTACCCAATTGTTAGGATTATTAAACAATTCTTGAGGAATATTTTTACTGCCCCTTGTTTAGAAAAATTGTTTTGTGGTATATTTGCGCTCCCTTCACAAGAGGAGGGTGTATTAGGCGAATGTAGCTCAGTTGGTAGAGCACGACCTTGCCAAGGTCGGGGTCGCGAGTTCGAGTCTCGTCATTCGCTCTTGGGGGTGGTTTTGATAACCACCTTTTTAGTTTTTAGCGATATTCGACACATATTCGTGAGAATATCCCGCCCGGGTGGTGGAATAGGTAGACACGCAGGACTTAAAATCCTGTTCCTGTTGAAGGAGTGCGGGTTCGATTCCCGCTCCGGGTACATTGCAGTTATCAACGACAATCATTTATCTTCATACATCGAATCTTTATGAAAGAATAAATGATAGGCAGATGAACTGAAGCCTTGCGGCCTTTTATGCTGTATTGAAATTCGCAAAATGAGTAAGTCTAAAAAACCTCAGTCACTATCTTGGGAGGCGTTTCAATCTCTAGGCGATCCTGATAACGCCCCTGGCGAGCAAGATGTAATATCTGCGAATAATTCTCCTTCGTTCCTTAAAGATAAAATTAGAGTTTACCTTGAGCGAAAAGGTCGCAGCGGAAAGACCGTCAGTATTGTCAAGGGGCTGACGCCTAGTAATCAGTCTATCGAAACCTTAGCCCAAAAGCTAAAGGCATCTTGTGGTACAGGCGGATATATTGAAGAAGGTCAAATCATTATTCAAGGGGATCAGAGAAAGAAAATAATTGACTTTTTTGTGTCTTCTGGGTACTCCGATGTTAAAAATGCAGGACACTGACATTCTTTTTGTGAGAATTCTATCTAATATTGAAAATTTTCATTAGAATAGATTTTATTTTACAAACTAGTCAAAAACCTAAAGAATGTTAATCGGAGTAGTCGCATGTTTTATCATTGGGTATATCATTATTGTCTTTGAGCATCCGCTTCGATTAGACAAAACTGTACCCGCACTGATTATGGGAGCCTTATGTTGGGCATTGATTTCTCTCGGCAATTTGGATTTGTACGATCACCATGGTCACGCCATTCATACGGATGATTACTATGAAGGGCTTTCAGGAGTCTTGGTACATCACATTGGTAAGATAGCGGAGATTCTCATCTTCTTGATCGGTGCGATGACGATAGTCGAACTCATAGACTTGCACAAAGGTTTTTCGGTTATCACAAATCGAATAACCGCCACGAGCAAGAAATCTATGCTTATATTAATATGTGTTCTAGCCTTCTTCCTTTCGGCAACTTTAGATAATCTCGCTTCGACAATAGTTTTAGTGTCCTTGTTGCGTCGACTTGTGCCTGATCAAGAGCAGCGGTTATGGTTTGTGTCCATGGCGGTTATTGGGGCGAATGCCGGTGGTGCTTGGTCGCCCATAGGGGATGTCACGACGACTATGTTGTGGATTGGCCAAAAAGTAAGTACTATGGGATTAATCTCACATTTAGTGTTGCCTTCTATTGTATGTGTGGTTGTACCGGTAATTATAGCGTCCATGACAAAGCCGTTTCAAGGAAAGATTAATTTAAGCTCACGAGAAGTATTTAGAGAGGTAGAGAAAAAAAGTGTGCTAAGCAGCAAGACGATGTTATTTGTTGGAGTGGGGGGGCTTATTTCTGTTCCTATCTTTAAGTCCATCACACATATGCCGCCTTATGTTGGAATGATGATTGCCCTGGGCATTGTATGGCTAGTATCCGAATATATACATCCTGAAGAAGATTTTGACAATGAACGTAAGCATTTGTATAGTGCGCATACGGCCTTGTCGAGAATTGAGATGTCTAGTATCTTATTCTTTTTAGGTATCCTTTTGGCTGTTGCTTCATTAGAAAGCTTAGGGCTATTACAACATTTAGCAGAATATCTTGATGCAGTCGTGCCTTCGCAAGATTTGGTTGTTTTGCTTTTAGGTGTCTTTTCTGCTATTATTGATAATGTTCCTTTAGTGGCAGCCTCAATGGGTATGTATGATTTTGCAATGGATGATCCCATCTGGCATTTTATTGCATTTGCTGCAGGCACTGGTGGCAGTATGTTGATTATAGGCAGTGCGGCAGGTGTTGCGGCAATGGGTATGGAGCGAATCGACTTTATCTGGTATTTAAAAAATATAGCATGGCTGGCTGCGCTAGGTTTTCTGGCCGGTGCTGGGGTGTTTATACTGACTAGAGGATTGTTTTAAGTAGGGGAGAATTGTTAAGAAATATGAATCTAAGACTTAGAAGTTGAAGTTTGGTTGCAAGTTCTGCAACAAGGATATTTAGGCCACTTGTTCTCGATGATGCATCTGAAATAGATGTTGACCAGTGGTTTTTACATTCTTAAAAGGATCTTCTCTCTCCTTGCTGTTTAGAAAGTGCTGCCACCGAATTTGCTATAAAATGCCTAGAACTTGACAAGGTTCGGCGCGGCTGTGGTGCTGACTTTCTAAAGAGAACGAAAGGATGGTCTTACCATCCATATAAGGCACTAAATGCCAAGTGTCTATTAATCTATGATCAATTTTGACTGAAAATGGCCATTCTAACGTCATAATGCGGTTATTTTTTTAACTATGGCACTGTTATCCTCTTGAAAATGAGCTTTTTCTTACATAAAAATCTCTGAATTTTCATCTCAAAGGCATTTAACTGAGTAGTTACGTTTTTTTATGGATTAGTGCCTCGACGAATCGAGCCCAAATGTTAAAATTCCCCTTTTTTTTCAAAAACAGTTTATTCTTTCTTTTGATTATATTTATCATTAAACGACGAAGTTATGGAAGAGCTTCGTAGTTTTTGAAAAGAGTACATGATGTACCGTAGTGTCCTGCGACGCTGCATCATGTTTAGGATAGTGTCTGAGTGATCTAGACTCGTGACGGGCATTTTGTCCGTTCGCGAGTGGATTGGAGCATTGTCTTGTGTTATACAGTTAATACAAGTTGTTAATGTATTGTAATGAATGGCTGTGCCTATGCTCGACGGAGTGTTGTCATGTGCCACATGATAGACGTATGGAGCGAAATAAAACAAAAAAGAACCTACGAATCCATCGTAATGGAAGCATAAGCCCTCATCAATGTACTAAATTGAGGCTGCAAATATAAGAAGGTTTCTTGAGAAAAATTAGCTAAATAAGTCATGAGGGACCTCATCCGCATACTATACCGATGCCGTGTTGGCAGCTTCGGTTGACCTCTATAAAGG
>CAZTSI010000049.1:0-24085 GCA_964616755.1 uncultured Saprospiraceae bacterium
ATATTATCCCATAATATCCCCCCAAAAGTTGCATTTGTGACTTGAATCTAAGATACGTTTCCTTTATATTGCTGCATAATTCTGATGCATCATGAAGAATCTTTGGCAAGTCCTATTCTTAAGTTTATTGATGACAGGTCTCTCAAGGATTTCTTCTGTTGTAGCACAAGATTTTATGAGCATTAATGATTCGATAAGCTTAATGCCCAAAGTGGAGGATCGCATTATTGCCTATAGGGATTTTATTGACCATAATAAAAGTACTAATCCTGAAATCTGTTTGGCGTTAGGTGCAGATGCCATTGCAACAGCTAAACGTGCCGAAGATATAAAATCATTAGGCAAACTTTACTATACTTTGAGTTTAAGTCAGTACTATTTATTCGAATTGGATAGCATGATAGTGTATGCACAATTGGGTGACTCGATAGCTCTCATTTTGAAGGACTTGAAACTAAGCTCTACCTGTAATAATCTTTTAGGAATAGCCTACAAAGGTAAGGCGGAATATACCACGGCCTTGGAATGCTTTATCAGCTCCATAAAGTATGCGGAGGCTGGGGGTGATTCGGTATTGGCTGGAACAGCTTTAATAAACATGGCGCAGATCTATGACGTCATGCACGATACTACGACTACTGTAGAGACATACAAGAAATCAATTGGAGTCTTTAGTCGTTTTAATGATTCTTTAAATTTAGGTGTTGCCTATCAGAATTTAGGTATTTATATAAACAACAAGGATAGTGCGATTTACTATCAAGAAAAGGCCTTGGTCATATTTGAAAAAATTAACAATGTTATAGGCCAAGGATATTCTCTCAATGGATTGGGGGCGAGATATATTGATCAAGGTGATTACTTTAAGGGATTAAGCTACCTAGAGCGGGCAGAGAAGGTTTGGCAATCACAAAATTTCAGAGAAGGTCTGCCAAGTGTTTATTTGAATTTGGCTTCTGCATATGCAAAAAAGGGATTGTTTATAAGAGCAGAGCAATACTGGACTATGGCGGAGACGCTCGGCAAAGAATTAAATGATATAGATTTTTTGACGGAATATTATGAATCTAAGTCTCATGAGCTGAAGAAGTCAGGATTTTTTGAGGAGTCATTGCTAAACTATGAATTATTCATCCAATTTAAGGATAGCCTTACGATCATCGAGCGCCAAGAGGATCTTGCCGAAATAGAAGCTAAGTATAAAAGTGAAAGGCGTTTATCTGAAATAGAGTTGCTCAACAAGGACATACGTATACGTGATCTGAGTCTTCAAAAATCACACACACGCACACTTTTACTTAGTCTTAGTTCGCTGCTTTTGTTAGGTTTTTCGGCAGTGAGTTATTTCTTTTTTAGGCGGGCTGAGCGAGCTAAGGAGAAATCTGATGAGCTTTTACTGAATATTTTGCCAGCGCAAATAGCCGAGGAATTAAAAACTTATGGAAAGACTACGGCCAAAAGCTATGATAGCATTGCGGTTCTATTTACCGATTTTGAAGGATTTTCAAGTATCGCACAGCAGCTCACAGCTTCAGATATCATTGATAGTATTGATTATTATTTCAAAAAATTTGACGCGATTACAGTAAAGTATAACATTGAAAAAATTAAAACTATTGGTGATGCTTATTTAGCAGTGAGTGGTTTGAGCAATGACCCTGACTACGTGCGCTCTATCGTCAATGCGGCCATCGAGATGCAAGAAGTTGTAGCGCAAATTCATAAAGATCAGAATCATTGTGTAAAACATCCGTTCAACATGCGTATTGGCATACATGTAGGGCCACTAGTAGCAGGTGTCGTTGGTATTAGAAAGTTTCAATATGATATTTGGGGAAATACAGTCAACATTGCATCAAGATTAGAGTCAACCGGTGAGGCTGGCCACATTGCAATTTCTGAAGATGTGTTTCAAACTATAAAATCAATACCGGACTTTGAATTCATAAGGAGAGAGCTTTTTGAAATCAAAAATATTGGCTTGATACAAAGCTACTTCGTGCACCGAAAGGCTTGAATATTAACAGCAGGTATAGTTTAATTGTCAAGACAATTAAAAATGGTAGCCTGAAATTGTCCAGTAATACTTACTTCAAAGTTGGGAAGTAATTCGATAGCATTCGCAGCTTGAAATAAGGCGTTGTGATTATTTGCGACACGACCACTCGATAGTATATTGTTAGAGGAACGTACGTACAATTCATTGGCCATAGGGTTGTCATTGATGGTTACTGCACCATGAGAGCAATTTGTGCAGGAGGCGCAAGAGCCACCACAATCTAAAAAGGTTTCATCCCCATTTTTAATGCCATCTGAGCATGAGGAAGAGCTAGTTGTATTTATGCGTACTAAGCCATTGGAGACACAGCCAGAAACCTCGTCAAAACTTCCCCCAACATAAATGCCTTCTAATGTGTTGTAAATGCAATAAACTGGCCCGTCAAATTGATTTTGTGAAGTCCAATTGGCGCCATCCCATTTTGCAAAATAGGAGAATTGATGGCCGCCTATTTCATCAAATATGCCACCTGTATACATTAAGTTGCCAACACTTTCTAATGATCTTACCGTTTTATCAGCCCCAGTGCCAACAGCCGACCAAGACAATCCATCCCATTGGGCTATGCGGCGCACTGCTTGATTACCAGCATTCATAAATGAGCCACCAGCATATAATCGTCCGTTAAAGGAGGTAAGCGCAAATACTTCATTATCAACTCCTGCCCCAAGAGGCACCCAGTTGGTGCCATCCCATTTAGCAACTCTATTTAGATTTACACCATTCGATGTTCTAAAAATTCCGCCGATATAAAGCTCGTTGTTATGGACAGTCATCGCGTTAATATAAAAATTTACCCCGTGTCCAACGGCAGACCATGAGCTGCCATTCCATTTGGCAATCCTGTTGGCGGGCTGACCTCCTGCTTGTGTAAAGTAACCAGCAATATATAATTCACCATTAAAAATTTTGAGCACATTAGCTGTACTGCTGACGCCGCCACCAACCGCCGCCCAAGAGCTGCCTGTCCACCTTGCAACATAACCAAGAGCTAAAGTTGAACTAGATTGTTGTTGCTGAAAGTTTCCGCAAACATAGAGGTCATTGCCATAAATCTCCATGCTATTTACATGCCCATTAAGACCGAAGGATAAGCTATGCCATGATGTTCCGTCAAATCGAGCAATGTAATTGACGTATTTATTATCTACGTATATAAAACTGCCTGAAGCATAGATATCAGTACCTTTTTTGATGATGGAGCTTACCGTTCCTGATATGCCAATATCATTATTATCTTGACAACTGAGTCGCGACCAATTACTGCCACTCCATCGTGCTATGTTGTTTGCATTAGAGGTGCCAACTTGTGAAAATGACCCACCGACTTGAAGCGTTCCATTCAAATTGTAAAGGGACAGCACCCTGCCATTTACTCCAAATCCTAAGCTAGACCAGTTGGTTCCGACTCGTCTTGCTATATTAAACGTTTGAGTAGTGCCGCTCGCGGTGCTGAAGCTTCCTCCAGCATATAATGTTGTTCCGACAAATTCTAGACTTTCTATTGCACCATTCATTGTTCCAATCTTCGTCTTACTAGTACCTGTCCATTTGTAAATATCTCCGCTGAGTTCTCCAGAGTAAAGATTCGCACCATCAGAGGCAAGGCAAAGCGTCTGAAATGTTTGCTCAAGTGAAGACCAGCTTGCCCCATCCCATTTTACCACTCGACTGCTCGATATTCCATCAGCTTGAATAATTGATCCACCAAGGTACAAGTCGGTGCCAACTGAGGCGGCGTCAGAAACAAGACCACTAACGCCCGCTCCTAATGCCGACCATATTGATCCGTTCCATTTAGCTACTTGCTTAGCTGCTACGTTTCCTGCCTGAGTGAAATCGCCGGTTATAAATGTTTCATTGCCAATGGGCTCAATGGCTCGGATTGTACCATTGGTTCCATCACCAACAGATTGCCATGCACTGCCGTTCCATGCTGCAATGTTATTTAAAGTCTCCATTCCCGCTATTGTAAAGCCGCCAACTATGTATAATAGACCGTTATTGACAGCCATATCTAATACAATACCGTCAAGAGAAGCATTTCCCAAAGGATACCAACTCGTACCATTCCATTTTGCAATACTATTTACTATTTTGCCGCCAGCTGTTTTAAAAGTTCCTCCGGCATATAACTCATCATTATACTCAGTCATAGCATAAACCGAACCACTAGGCTGACAGGCTGGGAAGGTGCGCAAATGTTGCGTTTCGAGGGCGTCAACACATTCCGACACCAAGCCTTCTTTAAGTGATTTGTCGGCCAAATACTCAACAGCCATTTCGCGAGGAAGAAGTTTCAAAGCATCACGCATTAAAAGATCAGTATCAGAGGGAATGCTAGAAGCCGCGCTGGTACTAAGGCTTGTACCTGCCCATAAGACCAATACAAAAAGACTAAAAATTTTCTCGGACAACTTCTTCATTCGTGAACGGATAGTTTCGATTCTGTAAAATTAGTTCTTGCGACAGGCGCGCGCAATAGCGGAAATTTGGGGTTTTTATAGAAAATTTAGCCTTTTATACCTGATTGTAGAAAGCTTTGTTTATTTATCCAACAATTTTCCTCGAACAGTGCATCCACCATTAGATTAGTTTAGTTTTGAACATATACCTTCATACTTCGATATGATTAATTTCAACTACCATGAACAGACCCATTCGAACATTTGATGATTTTAGAATGCCTAGTGCTACTGATCTATTGATGGCGCTTGGACGAATAGAGAGCAGTATCCATTATACTCCCGTATTGACGTGTTCTTTGTTGAATGAGCGATTAGGGGCGGAATTGTTTTTTAAGTGCGATAATTTTCAAAAGGCGGGATCGTACAAAATTCGCGGAGCCACAAATGCTATCTTACAATTGTCCACGGCGGCAAGAGAAAAGGGAGTAGCGACACATTCATCTGGTAATTTTGCCCAAGCATTGGCAAGGGCAGCACGTCATTTAGGTGTTCAAGCCTATATTATCATGCCCGATAATGCACCAAAAGTTAAGATAGCGGCGGTAAGAGATTACGGAGCAACGGTCATCTTGTGCCCTAGCACTCTCCAAGATCGAGAGGCAGCACTTGCGGAGGTAGTCAAGACAAAGGGAGCTACACCTATACATCCTTCTAATGATACCAATGTCATTATCGGACAAGGAACAATGGCGTATGAATTGATCCATCAAGTACCTGATCTCGATTATATCCTATCCCCCGTCGGTGGTGGTGGTGTGGCCGCTGGCACTTGTTTGGCCACCAAGTATTTTTCACCTATGACCAAAGTGATAGGCGCAGAACCCTTGGGCGCAGATGATGCATATAAATCATTGCTCAAGGGTGAAATTGTTCCATCTTTCAATCCGCAAACTATAGCCGATGGTCTCCGCACACAATTGGGTGACAAAAATTTCCCTATCATCTATCAATATATCGATCAAATCATTCGCGTTAGTGAGTCCAATATTGTAGAAGCTATGCGCCTAGTATGGGAGCGTATGAAGATCATTATAGAGCCATCCAGTGCCACAACTCTCGCAGCGATAATGACCGAACCAAGCTTATTTGAAGGCAAACGGGTAGGGCTTATTATTACAGGTGGCAATGTGACATTGGATAAGTACTTCGAGTACATGTATTCACTAGTTCTGCTTAGTTAAAGGAGGGGTGAAATGGGATATGTGCTATCTAAAACGGGAAAATTGGTTTCAGCCAATGGGAATTCGTTCATTTTTTAAAGAATATCTGAAAAGTCTATTGGATATCTGAAGTGATTTATTTTTTGGTTAAGTAGTATCTGCATTCATGTCCCGTAATGGGGTATTAATAAGATAATTCGAGATATCAGATTGTAAGCTGCATAAATTGACACATTTAATTTCTAGAACGAAAGCTGTATTCGGAAGTTTACAGGATTTGTAAGTAGTGTTTCGATCAGATTATTACTTTGGAAAGACACTTGTTTAGCATTTGATTGTTAAATTTGAGGCAAGAGAATACTTTAATGAGAAAATGTATTTTAGCCATATTAGTAATATTGTGCCTAAGAATCCAGGCACAAGATTGTGATTTGACATTATTTTCGGAACCATTTGGCGCAATAGTTCCCGTAGGATGGACAGGAGATTTCAATATGCTGGGAGGTGGACTTGTAGAGGGATGGGCGACATCTTCGGGACCATCGCTTACACCAGGGACAGGGCCTTCAGTACCAGCAGAAGGAAGCCATTAAGCCTATATGGAGAGTTCCGGTCCAGCACCAACTAATGCGATATTTAGTATTCGAACACCGATCATAGAAGTTCCAACATCGGGCTCAACCAGCCTACATTTAGCCTACTTGATGTACGGTAGTGATGTCGGTAGTTTTGCTGTCGAAGTGATAAAAGACGCCATCATCGATACTATCTTCAAAAGAGATGGAGGGCAGCATTTAGATGGGAGTTTATCATCTTGGGAGGATATATCGCTGGGGTTAAACAGCTATACCGGCGCATCAATACAACTACAGTTTTCCGGTATGAAATTGATTACCGGGTTAGGGGATATTGCTATTGACAATGTGCAGGTATGTCATTTAGCTTCACCAATAACACCGATACCTACTATGGGATTCTGCGCCCTAATAGGGATGGGAATAGTGATATTGATAATTGGTTTCAGAATGATGTAAAAATTTTGAATAGCGCGTACGTCGATCATAGTCCATCATATATAAAACGTAATAGAATACTTAAGATAAGCTTTATATCCCGAGTATTACGAATAGTTGAACATTCTAGCTGCTAAACATATCACAAAACCATCTGCTAAGGGTGAAAACTGTGATCCGACCTATTAAGCCAGCGAGAATGCTATTTTGCCATAACTGATTGTTGAAAGTTTATGTAGTCAAGCATTCAACTGGAATTTATATGGTGGTCTTCATATTCCAGAATAGAATAATACGTAGGAGTAATTCTATAAGCGACTAGCTACATAGAGGTGTTTTTTATCATCCTTTCACACCTAGTGATGAGGGTTGTCCGAACCATTTTGCAAATGGATATTAGAGGTGCAACTAGCGGTGGAATGTCCAGATTAGATGTGTCACCAAGGCTGAAGAATCAAGGAAAATTAAAAAAATGAGTACGCAGAGTAGGTGCAACGAGTTCATTCCTAAAAAAGGATCCGATGTGACGATGAGTGTTCTATCTTATTTGTTTTCTTGACAAAAGGCAGGATCATTCAATTACAAGGAATCTAAAAAGGCTTTGAGTTATGAACTATTATAAGAATATTTTCCGTTGAGCGATCACAAAACACTCTGTTCCCCTCCGTGGAGCTATTGAATTATAACAAGGCTCTAATGTTTGAAGAATAAAATAATCACTGAGTAATCGCTGATACTCAGCGATGCTTCCGCCAAATGGTGGGCGACTGTCGTACATAGGTGCATCAAATAGCACCCCGACAAGTTTTCCATCTGGTGACAATAATTCGTGCATCTTTTGAACATATTGAGCGCGTATATTAGGATGTATGGCGCAAAAAAATGTCTGCTCAATAATTAGGTCAAATGTGCCTTGTGCTGCAAAAAAGTCAGCTTGAATCAACTGTTTAATGGGAAATTCAGGGCAACGAAGCTGAAAATTTTGAAGTGCTTCAGCCGACCAATCTAATACGAAGGTATGAACAAAGCCACTTTTCCATGCATATTCAGCTTCATAGGCATTTCCAGCACCCGGAATCAGGAGGCGAATACTTTTGTCTCTGAGCTGATCAAGATAGTGCTGGATCGGAGGCGTTATGATACCGACGTCCCAACCTATTTGATTGGATAGGTATCTTTCATTCCAAAAACTGGCATCTAATTTCATCCTTTCCCGCCCGGTATAGTAGGACGAACCTCTATTTTTGATGGTAATGTCCTAGGGTGCATTTCAAGTAAATCAATGACGATTTGCCCAATATCTTCAGGTTGAATTTTCCACTCATCTTCTGGTCCTGGTACATGATCATTAAAATAGGTAGCCACTGAACCCGGCATTATCGTACTTACTTTGATTCCGTACCTTCTCAAATCCAGCATTACGGCTTGCGAGAAGCCGACCAATCCAAATTTACTGGCATTATACGCCGAACCATTATTAAAAAAATTTACCCCGGCAAGACTAGCTATCGTAATATAATATCCAGAAGTTTCCTTTAGCTGCTCAATCGACGCTTTAATGGTATAAAATGCTCCTGTCAGATTTGTATCAATGACTTCTTGCCATTGGCTACTGCTGATGTCTTCAATAGAGGCAAAATGTCCGACCCCGGCATTAGCAATGACCACATCTAACCCGCCCCATTTAGCAATAGCACTTAATACAGCAGATTTCTGATCTTCAAAACTGCGCACATCTGTCTTCAGGCCTATGGCGGAGTCAGCTTTTATAGTATTCAGTTTAGCCACGGCCGAATCAATATCTTTTTGAGTACGCCCGGTAAGCGCCACATTGTAATTCTTACGCACCAGAGCTTCGCATATGCCTAAACCTATTCCTTTTGAGCCTCCAGTGACATAGGCTACCTTATTTACTGCCATGATTCTTAATTTTAAGTTCTAGTGTTAATTGTCATTATGTATAACTCTTTGGACACAAATATGTCTATTCTGCAAAACCATTTTGGAGCCAACAACTCATTAACTGAAATTGTATTTCTGTCAAATCATCTTGTTGTGATTCGGGATAAATGGACCGGTTTGGGGGCATGCCTCTTACAGGGTTATCGCGCTGATTGATTACTCTATCGGCAAATGATCCGTTTCGTAAATCGGGCAAAATACCATTATAACTTGAATAATTTCCTGGGCCAAGACCACCAGAACCATCATGACAGCCGCTATATGCACAAGTTTGATCAATAATCGACTTAATATCAGAAGTATAGGTGGGAGTCACGTTGTCACAATCAACAGGTGGCGAAACCACATCCGATGTACATTGTGTAAGCATGGCGAAGACCCAAACAAAAAGGATAGTGATGGAAGATACTTTTTTCATAAGCTTCATTGATTGTCAAAAGATTTAAACGGTTCAGGTCTCTTGACCTGTATCTTGACGTTTATTTCTTTTCGACAAATCTAAGGTTTTCAATAGTCGTTTATAGTCTGCCGGTGTATCAATGTCAAAAAAGTAGAGTAGTTCAGTTACCTCAATTGCATGAAAGTGCTTTTGATGTTTTTGGATAACCAACTTACATCCGTCTTTCTCTTGATTGGCACGCAAATCATCAAAGAAAACCCGGTCAAAAAATATGGGATGACCAACGTAATTTTTGTATACAGGTCGCATTATAGCGGGTTTGGGCAGTTGCTTAAAATGCTCGATGAGTTTGTTATAATCCTTGTGAGTGATCATAGGTAAGTCGCCAAGTGTCAAAAGTATCGCATCTGTCTTGGTATTCAATTGCTCGAGACCTGCGATAATGCTTGAGGTCAGTCCGTTGGCAAAATGTTTATTCTCAACAATCTTAACAGATGTATCTATTATAGACTCCCGCACTAGCTCAGCTTCATGTCCAAGGACCACCGTGATATTATGGATTTTTGATCGCTTAACTTGTTCGATAACCCTATTCAATAAGGTCGTCTGTTCATAGGGAAGAAGTAATTTATTTTTTTCGCCCATTCGTTCAGATCGCCCTGCTGCGAGAATAATTGCTTCTATCATAGTATTCAAAAGTAAATTTTTGTTTGATGAGATCGAAAGTAAAGATTACTAATAATAATCTTTTTTCGATTGAGCTGTTTATATGTACAAACGGATACAGATGAATTTATTACACTTCGCAGGCAGCAATAACAATTCTTCGATCAATAGAAAATTGGCCTTTTATGCAGCTTCTGTAGTTTCAGCGGATAAAAAAATTGAACTGGATCTCAATGATTTCGAGATGCCGATCTACTCTGCTCAAAGAGAAAAAAACAATGGAGTTCCTGAAGAGGCGCATGCTTTCTTCGGTCATATAAAATGGTCGGATGGAATAATTATGTCGTTAGCAGAGCATAACGGCAGTTATTCCGTTGCATTCAAGAATATTTTTGATTGGGTATCGCGTATTGATCAGGCCGTATGGCAAGGTAAGTCCATATTCTTGTTGTCTACTTCACCTGGCACTAGAGGCGGGGCGACTGTCTTGGATATAGCGGCAGGTCGTTTCCCGTTTAATGGCGGGCGAGTGGTGGCAAAATTTTCTCTTCCGAGCTTCTACGTCAATTTTAAAGAAGAGAGAGGCATCATCGATGATGAATTGAATCAAGTATTTGAGCAGCAGTTGTATACCTTTGTTTCATCTTTGCCCTATATGGCTCAACCTATGTAGTTGGGTGAAATGTTTTTCTTAAAAATTATGAGCGAATCCCCAAAGAAAAAGTTTGATATTGAGTTGCTGAGCCGCATAGTTTCGCTAGCTAGCCCATATAGAAAGCTTTTTTTAGGCACTATCGCTCTTGCTATTGTATCTGCTCCAGTATCTATGATCAGGCCGTATATTGTCACACTCATGGTCGATGATTATATTCTACAAAATGATTTGCCGGGTCTCTATCTGATGGGTTTTATTTTTTTTATTGCTATAGTGGCTACGGTCGTACTAAAGTATCTGCTGAGTTATTACAGCGGCTTTTTAGGACAACTAGTCATTAGGGATTTGAGAAACAGAGTTTTTGATCACTTGATTTTGCTGCGATTAAGGTTTTTTGATCAAACACCTATAGGCCGAGTAACGACTAGAACGATTAATGACGTAGAAACGATTAATACTGTTTTTACGCAAGGCATTATCACCATGATTGCTGATTTGCTGGGTGTTTTTGCCGTCATAGGCATTATGCTCTACACGAGTTGGCAATTGACCCTTATCGTTATTTGCACCCTGCCCTTACTATTTGTAGCTACCTATATATTTAAAGAGAAGGTAAAAGCAGCCTACGAGAAGGTGCGGACGCATCTTTCATCCTTAAATACCTTTTTGCAAGAAAACATTACTGGGATGCGAATCATCCAAATTTTTAATGCGGAAAAAAAGGAGATGCAAAGGTTTAAGAAGATAAATCGGGATTATACTCAGGCTAACCTAGATGCGATTACGCATTATGCAGTTTTTTTTCCCGTAGTCGAGTTTATCAATTATTTAGCATTGGCTCTACTTGTCTACTTTGGCGCAAGCCTGGTAATGCAATCGACCGTGAGCCTCGGCGCGTTGTTGGCATTTCCTTGGTATATCAATTTGCTATTTACGCCCATGCGCATGCTTGCTGACAAGTTTAATACTCTTCAGATGGGCATGGTCGCTGCTAATCGAGTCTTTGAAGTGATTGACAATTCGTCAAAAATTGAGAATAACGGGTATGTCCGGCCCAGTAGCTTAGCAGGCGATATCAAATTTGATCGTGTTTCGTTCGCATATGACGAAGAAAACCTTGTGTTAAAAGATATAAGTTTTTCACTTCCAGCGGGAGAGACTCTTGCCATTGTAGGGAGTACTGGTTCGGGGAAAACGTCGATCATCAATATTCTAGCGCGGTTTTATGACATCCAAGAAGGTCGAATTGAAGTGGATGGAAGGGATATCAGAGAATATGACCTCGAATCTTTACGCTCGCGTATTGCCGTCGTCTTACAAGACGTTTTCTTATTCCAAGGAACTGTATTTGATAATATCACGCTTAGAAATCCTCAGATTACACGTGAGCAAGTTGAATTGGCGGCAGAACAGATTGGTGCTGACAAGTTTATTCATGATCTCAACGGTGGCTATGACTACATGATCATGGAGCGTGGTAATAATCTTAGCATGGGGCAACGTCAACTTATTTCCTTTGTCAGAGCTTTAGTGGCAGAGCCTGATATCCTGGTCTTAGATGAAGCCACCTCGAGTATAGATACTGCGACAGAAGAGATAATACAATATGCCATCGAAAAACTAATAGCGCGTCGAAGTTCGATTATCATTGCCCATCGACTTTCAACCATCCGCAATGCTGATCATATATTAGTCATGGAAAAGGGAAGTATAGCAGAAATAGGTACACACCAATCTCTCGTAGAAATAGAGGGCGGCAAATACCGTAAACTATACGAAATGCAATTCAATGAAGAAATGCAAATATCATAATAAGTGCATTTGTCTTTAATTTTCTAGGATTAATCTATTGATTTTAGCTGTGTGATGTGAATGACTTATATTAGTCTAGTCAATTGAATGATGGCCTTAAAACGATAAAATTATGACTACACAAAGAATGTTTAAAACAACCAATGTTAATCCACTCCTGGCTTTAAGCTTAGTTATTTTATTTGTGGTAGCGTTGTTTTATATAGCAAAAGGTGTATTTTGGCTTTTAGCTAAGGCAGCTCCTTTTTTGCTAATTGCGGCGATAATATTAAATTATCGCGTGGTTTGGGGCTATGCGATTTGGCTTAAGGATCTTTTAATGCGCAACCCTTTAATGGGTATCATCGCCGTAGTAGCTACCATTATTGGTTTTCCAATTGTTTCAGGCTTTTTATTCCTCAAGTCATTATCGACAAAAAGAGAAAGACAGCAACAGCCTAAGTTCGTGCCATACGAAGAAGTAGAAGATGATTTTTTGGATTTATCTGATTTTCAGAAAAAAAATCAAGACCTAGAGGACAAATTCAAAAATCTCAAATAAAATGCCCATAAATTAGGGTATAAAAAGGGGGATGTTCAAGTCATCCCCCTTTTTATGAACTATATGCTATTGTAAATTGGGTATAATCACCGTTTCTAATACATGAATGACGCCATTGGTTGCTTGGACATCCGTTAAAAGTACTTTCGCCACATTACCAGAGGAACTTGTCAATGTTATAGTGCTATTCGAAATATTTACAGTAAAGGTTTGGCCATTGACTGTTGTCACTGACATACCATTACTTAAGCCTGAAGAAACTACATTCCCCCCGACAACATGGTAAGTTAATACTTGAGCTAACTGTGTTGGTGATAGTCCTGCAGATATCGCTGAAATTGTGCTAAATGCACTGTTCACCGGAGCAAAAACTGTAAATGGCCCTGTACCACTCAATACATTTACCAATCCACCAGCCGCTGCTCCAAGAGCACCCACGAGTGAAGTGAAATTAGCGTTGGCGGCAGCATGCCCAACAATGTCTAATGGCAGAAGGACATTATCAACAATATGTATTGTACCATTAGTAGCAGTTACATTGGCTGTCGTCACATTAGCTATATTATTCACTTTAACAGCTGTCCCAGTTCTCTCGATTAATAAAGACAATGCTTTGCTCTCAGGTCCTGAAGCCGAAGCAGAGCTAGCATAGGTTTGACCCTCGGCTAATGCAGTAGACTGAATACTGGCACCGCCGATAACATGGTATAATAAGACATTAGTAAGAGTAGTGACATCAATAGTATTGACATTAATACCGGCTGATGTGAAAGCTTGATTAGTAGGTGCAAAAACCGTAAAAGGACCCACACCGCTCAATACTGAGGTAAGATTGGCTCGCTCTAATGCCGTTAAGAGAGAGCTAAAGTTGTTATCATCTGCCACAATTTGTGCAATTGTCTGTGGTTCTGGTTCATCGTCACCACAAGATATCGTAACAACAGACATAATAATAGCCACCATAAGGCCAGAAAATAAATTGAATTTCATAATCGAATTTTTTTTTGATAAATAAATCATTTTTGGTCTACTTAAGTACGTAAGTGTTCTAAATGAACAGCTTTTTGCGTTTCTGGTTCAATTTTGTTTAAATAAAAATCATTAAACATTAAACAAAATATTTTTTAGATTGATTCTGGCACTTACAGGCACAAAGGGAACATCCAGTAGTTTTGTGATTTTGCCTTGATATGCGAAGTGAAGTGAGCAATCGGGGCATGCAATAATTGTATTTTGGGGCGACTAAGAGATATCGTTTTATGAGCTTCTTCAGTGCATTCTTAGCTTTTTGGTTAGTCGGACTTGTGGTGGGTCAGGTAGGAATTTTTTTGTGGCTTCGAGCGAAGCTCGTATTACCACAAGACGAAGATGAGCCTCTTATGCATTTGCCACCTGTGTCTATTGTTATTGTAGCAAGGAATGAGGCCGACAATATTGTTGCTTGCCTAAGCTCAATCGTAAATAATCAGTATCCACATGTTGAGATCATATTAGTTGATGATCAGAGCACCGATTCGACCGTGGAGTTGGCTCGCCAAATGAACATTCAATATTTACGCATCATTTCTTTGGCTAGCCAAGCAGGTGGAGTGGCGCATTTTAAAAAATTAGCTGTGCGCAGAGGGATAAATGCTGCTAGTTATTCTACCATTTTAACCACAGATGCGGACTGTGTAGTCGGTCATGGATGGATTTCTTCTATGATCAAAGCTCTACTAACTTATGATGTCGTGACAGGTCTTATTCACATACCTTCTGATCGATCTATATTGGGGGATTTTCAAAATATGGAGATGAGCGGCACCATGCTTGCCACCCAAGCGGGCATACAAGCTAAAAAATTTTATAGTGCAAACGCTGCAAGTATGGCCTTTTCTAGAGATTTATTTGAACGTTTTGAGAAGGATAGAAAAGATAACTATACGGCCTCTGGCGATGATATCTTTTTACTTCATTGGGCGGCTCAGCAAGGATTGCAAGTTGGTTTTAACTGCATCCGTTCAGGCCGTGTGGAAACAAAGGCAGTTGCCACATGGATTGCCTTTGTACAACAGCGTATCCGGTGGGCAAAAAAGAGCAAAGGCTACAGCCATAGAAATATTCTTTATTTTTTAGCATCTCAGTGGTTTTTTCAAGCGAATATTATCTTTTCCATCCTCTTTGTCCTCTTCGGCTGGGTTAATCTCGGCGTGTTCGTCTTATTGTTGTGCACAAAGTTGCTGGTTGATTTTGTATTTTTAGGCTTGCCCATAAGATCGTTTACGGGCAGATTTATTATTTTGAGCATCCTTCACAGTTTATACTTATTCTTATTACCTATAGTTGCAACTTGGTCTAAATCTTATGAATGGAAGGGAAGGGTGATTATTGACCAGTAGAAAAAGGAAAAGATATAGATTCCCTAACTCTTCAGATAAGTGACTACGTGATCTAAAGTGTCAATTATTTTTTCCTTCAGCCAAGGCAATATCTTGGAGTATTTTCAACTGCGAAGCATACGTCTTCGAAATATTACCAGAATTAAACACTATTGAAGTATCACCATAAGCAATTAATCGCTGATTGAGCATGATCACTTGCTCGAAATATTCTGGTACGGTGGCTAAGTCATGATGTACCACTAAAATAGTAGTGCCCGATTCGGCCTGATGTTTGATGATTTCTATTATCTTTTGCTCCGTCAGCATGTCCACGCCAACAAAAGGTTCATCCATTAGTATGACGTCGGCTTTTTGGCAAAGGGCGCGAGCGATAAATACCCGTTGCTGCTGTCCTCCAGACAAAGCCCCTATTTGTCGATTACGTAAATCCACGATTCCAATCTCTTCCATAGCGACCATTGCCATGTCATGATCTTCTTTGTATAAGGTTTGCCACCAGCGCCGATGTGGGTAGCGTCCCATCAATACTATATCCTGTACTAATGCGGGGAAACTCCAATCCACTTCGTCTCTTTGAGGGATGTAGGCGATTCTTTGGCGCACATCTTGTAGTTCTTGGTCAAAGATCTTTATCTGTCCAGTATTCATTTCTACCAATCCAAGAATAGATTTGAAAAGTGTGGATTTACCTGCGCCATTCGGCCCGATAACTCCGATGCTCTTGCCAGAGGATATTTCTAAGAAAATATTACTCAGTACTCTTTTACGGTCATAAGAAACCGAGAGATCTTTTATGGAAATAATTGATTCACTCATTATTTGTGAATATTAACCATGACGACACCTAGTGTCAATAACATACATCCACCAATGACCAATAGCGCTGGCCAATTTATCCCTTGTTGAACTCCTTCGCTTAATTTCTTTTCCTTCGATATACTTAAAGCACTTACAATAGTGTCAGTATTGTGCTTTAGCATTCCGACATACGATCCAGCTGGTTTCTCAGGTTCATCCAGCGAATCTGCAAACAATTTGCCACCTATGGTTATCTGATTGTCTTGGGCTATCTGTTGGATGAGTTTAGGGTTTATCGTGCTTTCGACAAATATGGCGGGTATAGAAAATTCCTGAATCACTCTATTGACACGCATAATATCGGAAGTTTGCGCTTCAGATTCCGTCGATATGCCCACAATAGCCTCGAGTTGAAGACCATAGTGACGACCGTAATATTGAAAAGCATCATGAGAGGTGATGAGCACACGTTGGGCGGGTGGAATAGTCTGTATGGATTTCGAGATATAAGTTTCTAATTCGGAAAGTTTATTTTTATAGCGCACATAGTTTTCCTCTATTATGGTCTTATGTTCTGGTATTAAATGAATCAGCGCATCTCGAATGTTCTGGATATAGATCTGACCATTTTGAGCGGTCATCCAAGCGTGAGGGTCGGCGCTATTAGCATATTCTATAGAATTTAAGGGCTGCAGCCCTTGAGTTACTGTTACGATATTGGCTTGTGTCCCGCTGTTGTTGATGAGTTTAGCAATCCAGCCTTCAAATGTGAGACCATTGACTAAAATCAGCTGAGCCCTTGAGATGATCTGTGCATCTCTCGGAGTTGGTTCGTGCAAATGAGGATCACCGCCAATGGGTACAATTGTGCTAAGTTCTAT
Organism: uncultured Saprospiraceae bacterium; assembly: GCA_964616755.1. Lineage (GTDB taxonomy): Bacteria > Bacteroidota > Bacteroidia > Chitinophagales > Saprospiraceae > CAYNFR01. Next base: position 16,797 of record CAZTSI010000049.1, read on the forward strand.
CAACTCCCCTGCAATTTGAGTAGCCATATCGGCTATCATTGATGCTGAAGCGACAACTTTCGGTTTTTCAGCTGCAACGTTGAAAAGAACAAAAAATGCTGTGATTAGGAAGTAAAACCTTCTCATGCTCAAAGAAATTTTATGTATAAATTCTTACAAGCTAGATCGGATAGCGTGCAAGTATTCTTGTTCTCGAGTACAAGCACCATACTATGGTCAAACAAGTTTTTAGATTCTATGCTAATTCTTGTCCCTATACCTATTTCTAAACTATTGAGATACGTCAAAAACTGCGTATCATGTCTTTTTACTCCGATGACGGTTGCTCGATCTCCTACTGAACTACTTGATAGTAACTGTTGATCGCGCAGCGTGAACTTGCCTTCGGCATTAGGGATCGGATCGCCGTGCGGATCGTATTTTGGAAAACTCAAGTAACTGTCGAGTCGATCGATTAGAGCGTCCGATTGGATATGCTCTAATTGTTCGGCGATAGGATGTACTTCCTCCCAAGTAAAACCAAGTTTATTAACTAAAAAGGTCTCCCACAACCTGTGTTTTCTTACCAAATCAGTAGCCATCACTGAACCCAAAGGACTTAACCTGACCCCTTTATAGCGTTCATACTCAATCAGACCTTTTGTTGATAATTTTTTCAGCATGTCAGTCACAGAGGCCGGCGTCGTTTCCATGGCTTGTGCAATGGTATTTGTACTTACTGTTTCGACTCTCGGTGTACTTTGTTTAAAAATAGCTTTAAGGTAATTCTCTTCTGTTACTGTTAGCATAAGATAGCTTCTAAGGATAAATATATTTATTTTTAGACTTATCTAAAATATTTTTTTGCATTTGTGAAAAAAATCATTCATTGCGCTGTTTAAACGGTTCTTGCACAACTCTTTGAAAAAACAAAATAACTGTACATTTGTCCTCTTATTCATGAAAAACTCAATTCAAAAGTAAAATTTACGCTGTATGACACAGATCCTTTATTTGATTCCCTTGTTTGGGGTAGTTGGTCTTCTATTTACTTTTTGGAAATCCGGTTGGGTAACCAAACAAGAGGTAGGGACTGAAAAAATGGCTCGCATTGCCAAAAGTATTGCCGATGGAGCGATGGCCTTTTTAAGAGCTGAATACCGCGTTCTTTCCATCTTTGTCGCAGCCGTGGCTATTTTATTAGCAGTTTCAGGCAACACGCCGAATTCATCTCCTTTGGTGGCACTATCATTCATCTTAGGCGCTCTATGTAGTGCTTTAGCAGGATTCATTGGTATGCGCGTTGCAACGAAGGCAAATGTGCGAACTACAAATGCCGCTAGAACTAGTTTGGCAAAAGCCTTAGAAGTGGCCTTCGCTGGAGGCTCTGTGATGGGTATGGGTGTTGTTGGTTTAGGTGTTTTAGGTCTTGGATCTTTATTCCTTATCTATTCTCATCTATACGGTATAGAATCACAAGCTGCTGTTACAAGAGTTATTACAATTATCACCGGATTTTCCTTTGGTGCTTCCTCTATTGCTTTATTTGCTAGAGTAGGAGGCGGTATTTACACGAAGGCGGCAGATGTTGGAGCTGACTTGGTAGGTAAAGTAGAAGCGGGGATTCCCGAAGACCACCCTCTTAACCCAGCAACCATTGCCGACAATGTCGGTGATAATGTGGGTGACGTGGCCGGCATGGGGGCGGACTTGTTCGAATCTTATGTAGGTTCCATTATAGGTACAATGGTGTTAGGTGCTGCGCTTATGGGTACACCTGGATGGGCAGATAATTTTAACGGATTATCGGCAATTTACCTGCCATTGATGTTGGCTGGTGTGGGAGTAATCACTTCTGTCATAGGCACATTTTTCGTAAAAGTTGCTGAAGGCGGTGACCCGCAAAAAGCCTTGAATCGCGGCGAATTTGTATCAGCAGGTATCATGCTTATAGCCACTTACGCTTTAGTACAGTGGTTATTACCCCCCACCTGGACGATCGGTGGCGCTACGTATGCTTCTATTGGTGCATTTTGGGCTGTGATCATTGGTCTTGCTTCTGGTCTTGGTATAGGTATGATCACTGAATATTACACAGGCACAGGTACAAAGCCTGTTTTATCTATCGTTAGGCAATCGATAACAGGTTCGGCTACAAATATAATAGCAGGTTTGGGTGTAGGCATGATGTCAACAGCCATTCCAATTTTGATCATCTCAGCGGCCATTATTGGCGCCTATCATTTTGCTGGTTTGTATGGTATTGCCATCGCTGCAGTAGGAATGTTATCAAACACAGGAATTCAACTTGCTGTTGATGCCTATGGACCTATTTCAGATAATGCAGGTGGTATTGCTGAAATGGCAGAATTAGATAAGGAAGTTCGAAAAAGAACAGACAAATTGGACGCAGTAGGTAATACTACCGCCGCGGTGGGCAAAGGATTTGCCATTGGATCTGCAGCCCTAACGGCGTTAGCGTTATTTGCGGCTTTTATGACAACGGCAGGCATCGACTCAATCAATATCGCTGATCCTAAAGTAATGGCAGGTCTGTTTCTTGGAGGAATGTTACCTTTCTTGTTCTCGGCTTTATCCATGAACGCCGTTGGTCGTGCAGCCATGGATATGATTCAAGAAGTGCGTCGTCAATTTAATACTATACCAGAACTCAAAGCCGCTCTAGCTGTCATGAAAAGAAATGATGGGAAAGATATGAATACTTGGAGTGTAGCGGACAAAGATACCTTTGAGGCTGCTGATGGTAAAGCCCAATACGAAAAATGCGTAGAGATTAGCACCAAAGCCTCGATCCGTGAAATGATCTTACCTGGCCTTATCGCCGTACTCTCACCTGTAATCGTAGGATTTCTAGGAAATGCCACCATGCTTGGAGGTTTATTAGCAGGCGTAACAGTTTGTGGTGTGTTAATGGCCATCTTTCAGTCAAATGCCGGCGGTGCTTGGGATAATGCTAAGAAAATGTTCGAAGAGGGTGTAGAGATAAACGGACAAATGTATTATAAAGGGTCAGAGCCACATAAAGCTACTGTTGTAGGAGATACAGTAGGGGATCCGTTTAAAGATACCTCAGGACCTTCTCTAAACATATTGCTAAAATTAATGAGTGTTGTCGCTCTAGTGATAGCGCCTTTCTTGTAGACTTAGCAGAAGCTCTAAGATAAATCACGGTTTTTGATAACTTTTATGTTATTCTACCGTTAAAGTACGAGTGCTCGTCGGTCATTGACGGGCACTTTTTGATTTATTTCATGTATTATTGAATACGATTGAATAACGTGTTTCAAAATAAATTTATGATAAGATTATTTGTCCTTGCCATCTTCGGATTGGTTAGCTACGCTGTGTCCACATATAACTCGAAAACTGAAAATCCAGAGAAGGAAAAAGTAATACTAGAAACCCTAATGGGGGTTTTAGATCAGGCTCATTTTGAACCAATATCTATTGACGATAAGTTTTCCAAGGAAGTCTATAAGCTCTATTTGAGTTATCTCGATGGTAGCAAGCGCTTTCTTACACAAGAAGACTTGGCACAAATTAAAGCTTATGAACTTCAGTTGGATGACCAAGTTAAGGCCCTCTCGTTAGAGTTCTTTGATCGGTCAATCCTTGTTTTACAGAATAGAGTAGAATCAATAGACGAATTATTTACCGATATACTCTCCATTCCTATAGATTACACTTTGGAGGAGTCTTATGAATTAGATCCGGAAAAGAGAGAGTATCCCCAAAATGAGGCAGAACTTAGAGAACACTGGCGTAAAATGCTCAAATACGATATCCTAAGTCGAATGGCCTCGCGGGTAGAGAAGCAAGAAGCAGATGAGGAAGAAGAACAAAAAACTCTTGAACAAATCGAAAAGGAAGCCAGAGAGTCTGTGTTGGGCACTTACAATGATTGGTATAAAATCTATTCAAAATTAAGGAGATCAGATAGATTTGAACTCTACTTAAATGCCATAGCGCATATGCACGATCCGCATACGGATTATTATAACCCTAAAGAAAAGCAAGATTTTGACATTAATATGGGAGGAAAGCTGGAGGGCATTGGTGCAAGACTGCGCACCGAAGGCGATTTAACGAAAGTGGTGGATATTGTACCAGGCGGCCCAGTCTGGAAGAATAAGCAAATAGAGGTAAATGATGCTATCCTTAAAGTAAAACAGCGCGACGAAGAAGCAGTAGATGTTTTTGGAATGAGAATTGACGACGTGGTAGCGATGATTAGAGGGAAAAAGGGCACGATTGTCACGTTGACTATAAAGCAAAAGGACGGTAGTATCAAAGATGTAGAATTAGAGCGTGATGTTGTAAATATTGATGATTCTTTTGCCAAGTCAGCAATCATAGATCTCGAAGGAGTTATCGATCGTATCGGTTATATCGACTTACCTAAATTTTATAGCAGTTTTGAAGGCCCAGATGGAAATAGTTGTGCGGTGGATGTAGCTAACGAAATTGAAAAACTTAAGAAGGAAAATGTAAACGGTATCATTTTAGATCTCCGAAACAATGGTGGTGGATCATTGAGAGATGTCGTTGATATGTCAGGTCTTTTCATCGAGAAAGGTCCCATCGTTCAAGTGAAACCGCGAGATCGGGGGCCGTATATCTATGAAGACGAAGACGCACGAGTGCAATACACTGGACCTGTGATTGTCTTAATAAATTCTTTTAGTGCATCAGCTTCAGAGATCTTAGCAGCAGCTCTTCAAGATTATGATCGCGCCATTATTGTCGGAAGCCAAACTTTCGGCAAAGGCACCGTTCAACGCTTCGTTCCACTTGATCGCGCCCGCCGAGGTCAAGATGAGTTCAAGCCTCTTGGTGAGCTCAAAGTTACGATGCAAAAATTTTATAGAATAGATGGTGGTTCAACTCAACTAAAGGGTGTTACTCCCGATATTATCCTGCCAGATCGCTATAGCTATATTGATGTAGGGGAAAGAGAATATCCGCACGCAATGCCATGGAGTGAAATCAGCGCATTGAGTTTTAATCAAGACGTATTTAAGATTAGCTCGAAAGATCAAATCCGCAAAAAGTCTGAACTGCGTATTGCTAATAACCCAGAGTTTTCGCGTATTCAAGAACAAGCCAAATGGTTTAAAGACAATAGAGAAAAAACAAATTTCACATTGCATTTCAATAAGTGGCAAGAACAATCAAAGGAACAAGAGGAATCCATCAAGGCCTTTGAAAATGTCATGACTACAGAGATAGAAAGAATGAAAATTAGCAATATGGAGGTGGATCAAAGTGCGATTCAGCTCGATGAGTCTACGATTGCACGCAATGATAATTGGAAATCTAACCTCCGCAAAGATATTTATCTCGAAGAGGCACTTTCCATCATGTCAGACTTGATCCATAGTAAGGATATTACCAAGATTAAAGAATTAAAGGACTAGGCGCTAACATTTTAAAGTAGCTTTTTTTGATCGTAAATGATCAAAACTGTGCCCGTAGATAAAAAGATTAGAAAAGAAAAAAAGCCACAGGAAGATTTATAGACTGCCCTAAAAGTTTAGACAAAATTAGTACTTAAGTTTTCTTACTGTTGCAATTGTTGGTTGTTCTCAGCTATTCTTCAATTCAATGACTTCTAATTTTACTGAATAAGAAATGTCCATTTTCACCCAGTTCGGCGTAGGGTTGCACCCTACCGTTTACACACATCTTTAGATTGCATAGCTATTTTATAACCGAAGAATGAGATTTCGAATCTTTCAAGGCCTATCTTATAAGTGATAGTGCCTGGTGGTCTTTGACTTTTATATCCTTTCCATCCTCCCAGACGAGCTATGACCCATGAGGCATATGATAAGGTGTGTGGAAGATACGGGTTCCTCAATTTTGCACTTTCACCCTCCAATTCTTCGTTCAGTTTCTCAATATACTCAACCTCACCTGCTGTGAAATAATCATGAATTACTTCATCTTCATCTCCATCTCTGACCGCTTTGAGTTGCATTATTTTTACTGATGCTTCCATGGCTATTAATAATAGTTTTCTTATACTTTTTCCACTTTCCAATTCGCTTGACTCAATATTGAAACCCTCCGTTTTCAATAATCTAAAGGCTTCTTCTATGTGCCATCTTGTACGATAGCATTCTAATAAATCTATCGCTTTTTCTATGCTTGTTATTGCTTCGCTTGTCCATAGTCGCCATGATATAGGCTCTTCACCTGTGGGAACGCTACTGGCCAACTCCTTTATTTCAAGGGCTTGCATCTTGATCTGATCGGGATATTTATCTATTTCTTTAATTTGTGAAGAGCGTTTTATCCAATAGCTTTTATACTTGATCTCCAATTTTGCCACTCTTTTTGTTCGCTTTCTTCTGTCTCCTGCTATTTTAAGAGATACTATGCCTTGCGGTTCTGACTGAGCCATGTCCTCATATAGCTTAACTGATTTACCTTCAACTGTCGTCAAACGTCTATTCTGCTGTATTCTTATCAGCACATCAGACTTATCTGTATTTCCTATTTTAGACAACACTTCATAAATATCTGCCTCTCGATCCATTACAAATAGGGTGTGACGGGCATCTTGTAATACGGTATCTCTACTTTGCAGGGAAGGGCCTAGCCATTTGTATGGCTCTTTATCTTCTATTTTATTGTTAGCTCTGAATTGTCTTTTGTTCTTTTCGGGATGATCTCTTTTATAAAAATAGCTTCCTGCCCATCCATAACATCTGCATTTATTATCTCTATCTATAGCCAATAATCCATGATGAATAAAACCTCGCTTTGTATTGTCTCCCATCCAGCCTAATCCCTCCATATCCTTGATCCTATTCTTATGGCCATCCAAATTATAGTCCGTCGTATCGCAAGCTACTATGATGCGTCTTCCTTCGACCGCCCTTCGACACTTAGTCAAGAGCCCATCCATCAGATACTGCTCAGTAACCTTTGGATTATGAAGATACCGATACGTGCCTACACAGGCCTTTCTGGTTTTGCATATGGAATGAATTGAAGAAGAGAAACCGCTCTCGACATCCCTTAAAATTTTGGCCCCCTTTTTACAAGCCGTTTATCCAGCTTGTTTACTACTGTTACTTTCATCATATTAATATTTATTGTAATATAATAAAATCCTCTCATATTTGTGTGTAAACGGTAGGGTGCAACCTACGCCGAACAGGGGAAATTAAGGGCTATATCAAGTACTACAATCACGACAGAATAAAACTCAATCTAAACGGAATGAGCCCGATTCAATATCGAGCTCATCATTATAAAACTTAATTATTAATTTTGTCTAA
>CAZTSI010000050.1:0-21778 GCA_964616755.1 uncultured Saprospiraceae bacterium
TTACTATAAACTGAATAGTAGTTGAAAACGTACAGAGTATATAATTCAACATTCATGCCAAATATTTAATTCTTAATTGGGCAATTGAAAATGTAGCTATTCATGAATTGTATCATGCCCTGTTTTTGTTTGCCCCCGCTCAATGTTTGGTTCTATATACTTAAGGCCGACAAACTATTGATCGAAACGAGTGAGCATTATCAAAAGCGAAGCTTTCGCAATAAATTCTTCTCACTTAGTGCTCAAGGTGTGCAATCATTTAGCATACCTCTAAGAAAAGGCAAACATCAACAGAAGAGTATTCGCGAAATAGAAATAGCCTATGACGAAGATTGGGTGACACGCCTTGAACGTCATGTACGCACTAATTATGGTAGTGCCCCCTACTTCAGTTACTATTTCGACAGCTTTATTAAAATTGCACAAAGCAGATATATCTATTTATTTGAGCTTAATTTGGCTTGGCTCAATTATATAAACTCAGCTCTGAAGCTCGACATCACCATAGAATTTACTAGTGACTATATCTCAGTCTATCCAGAGGCAGATATAGATATTAGAGTCTTATCAACTTCACAAACCAATCTTTCCAAATATCAAGGCATTGTATATGAGCAAGTGCATAGTGATCGACAAGGCTTTACACCTAACCTGAGCATTGTTGATGCCTTGTTTTGTTTAGGTCCTCAGACGAAAACCTTGCTTCGCGACTTATCAGCTAAAACCGTACATTTATCCTCAGACATCGACCACAGGTAATCTACAAATATAATAAGAGCCTATGTTTAAAACACAAGCTAAGCGCCTAGAAAAGATAAGGCAAGCCATACTTTCCTTAAACTCGTTACTTATAAGTCTCACAGGAGAAATTGGGCACGAAGAGTTGCACCAGACCGCCTTAGACGTGCGCAAGCACCTAGAAGATCCATTTCTATTTGTCATCGTTGGGGAGGTCAAGGCGGGCAAGAGTAGTTTTATTAATGCACTTCTAGGCACAGAAAAAGATATCTGCAGAGTTGCACCATCACCCATGACTGATACCATTCAACAAATTGTATATGGAGAACAAGAAAGTGAGGTTTTTATAAATACTTATCTGAAGCGTATTACACATCCAGTTGAAATTTTGCGCGAAATATCTATCGTCGATACACCTGGAACCAATACCATAATCGAGCATCATCAGGAAATTACTGAACGTTTCATTCCAGCTGCTGATCTTATTGTTTTCGTCTTTGAAGCCAAAAACCCTTATCGCGAATCTGCATGGAAGTTTTTTGATTTTATAAATGCTGAATGGTGGAAGAAGGTAATATTCGTTTTGCAGCAAAAAGATCTTTTGGATCAAGGCGACCTCGAAATCAATATTAAAGGTGTCACCGACCACGCTAAGAAAAAAGGAATTTCAGAACCTAATGTATTTGCTGTATCTGCAAAACTAGAACAATCAGCCCTTAAAGAAAATAGCGGTTACACGGAATTACGTAATTACATCAATCAGCATATTTTAGGGGGGAAAGCCCCTGTTTTGAAACAACAAAATAATCTGTCTACCATACATAATATCCATCATAAAATTCAAAATGGCTTAACTATACGGCAGCATCAATATCAATTAGACCAATCATTTAGAAATGATATCGTTGAGACGTTGAACAAACAAGAAGAAGTCTCTTCTCGGCAAGTAGATATGCTAGTAGAAAATCTCATAGCAGAATATGACAATGTTACTCGTCCAAGGGTAAAAGAAATTGCAGACGGCCTAGGATTTATGAGTATGATGAGCCGTTCTATAGGCTCTGCTTTTGGCACTACCGAAAAACCAAAAGATTGGCTATCTAGAATATTGAGTGAATTAGAAACAACGCTCAATCACAAATTAAAAACCAAATTAAATGATGGAGTCATTGATATAGCAGATAGCATTCAACAAATGGGCAAAATGGTCGATTTGAAGATTCGGAATAGCAAAACCGTTTTAAAGGATGATCACGAAATATTTAGCGACATAGCAGAGAGAAGAGCCAATGTCTTAAGAGATTTACAACAGTCATTCACTCATTTTTTAAGTGACTCCAAAAATTTTTATGATAGCTCTATCACGAAAACGAGCGAGTCAATTTCACCTAACCTTGCTGCAGGTAGCGGAATTGCTATCGTAGGTCTAGTGATGGCAACTGTCACTAACGGGATGGTCTTTGATATCACTGGAGGTGTATTGACTACGGCAGGCTTGCTCCTTGCTGGAGTAACGTTGGGTTTTAAACGTCGCAAGATTCTTTCTGAATTTGAGCATGAAGTGGACGCTGGCAGATTAAAGTTTAATACGGATGTAAGTGAGCATTTGAAGCGATATATCTTTACAATAAAAGAAAGAATAGAAGCGAACTTTACAAGATTCGATGAACATCTATTAAAAGAGAAAAACGATTTGGCTGCATTTTCTTCAAAGATGACCTCAGCCTACGATAGCATACAAGAATTAAATCGGCACATTCAAGAAGAACTAATAAACTAGCCAAGGCTTATGCGCATCAGAGACGCCCTATTTTCGGACTGTAGTGCTATTTCCTTTATCTATAATGAGTATTTAGGCACAAAGACCTTAGATCTGGACATACGCGATGATGCTTACTTTATGACCATTATTAGCGCAAAGAAAGAAAGGGAATTATTTTTAGTGATAGAAGCCCAAGAAACAAATGGTGTTATCGGATGGGCTCGATTAATGCTTTACTCATATAAGTCTGGATATGCACGTGCCGGCGAAACCTCTTTATTTATTCATCGAGAATATTTAGAAAAAGGTTATGGTTCAGCTCTAAAAAAACATATCATTCTTAAGGCCAGAGAATTAGGTTATCATCACCTAGTGGCTAGAATTATAGCCACTAACCGAAAAAGTATACAGTATAATTTGTCGTTAGGCTATGAAAAAGTGGGTATTCAAAAAAATATTGGATACGTGAACGAGGCATTTGTCGATGTGCAGATTATGCAGCTTATATTATAAACTACAGAAAGCCTTTGAAGGGAACCCCTAGAATTTAGTCTGTTAAATCCAATATCTCGATACTTTGTGTGCAAGTCCATGATTGCCCCTTGGCTAAGTTGATCGCACCTTCCTTATCAGCCAATTCGCCCACAAAATTATTTGAATCTGCCATCCCGTTCCAAGGCTCAAGACATACGAAAGGGGATTCTTTATTTTTAGACCAAATACCGAACTGAGAAAAATTGTCAAAATAGAAATTTAAAATTTTTTTACCCTGCATATTTACAATAGAAATATACGAGGATTCCATATTAGAAAAAATCAATGCATCCTCATCAAATAGATTATCTGCAATGCGTATACTATTTTCATTTTCAAATACGAGCTTTGTTCTTTCGGTCACCAAGCCCTTCTCGTTAATTATTTTTGATTCTAAATACTCTGGCAATTCCCATTCAAGGCTATATTGATTTCTTTTTTCATCAGTAAAAAGTGGACAATTGAAGGCAGGATGGGCGCCAATACAAAATGGCATATCTGTCGTTGAAATATTATGAACAATGTAATCAATATGAACGGTATTTTCTATAAGACTATACACCGCCTCTAATCGAAAATCAAAGGGAAAATACTTTAACGTATACTCATTGCTCTCTAACATGAAAATTGCGCGATGAGGGTGTTGTTCTTTTAACTGAAAATCTAAGTCTCGCACTATTCCATGTTTTAGCATAGGATAGGGTTTGGTTGAGCAGTGTATAGTATCATTATTCATTTGACCTACGACTGGAAACAAAATACATGAGTGACGACCCCAAAATCTTGGATCTGCTTGCCACATATATTCTACCCCTGTTGAGCGTTGTATGATAGAGGCCAACTCGGCACCTTTACTATTGATGCCGACTGACAAGTATTTATTTTGGATGCGTACCATATTTAGAGAGGGATATTGCCGTGTTTCTTTTTTGGTATACTAATAGATTTTGATTGCAAACTTGCAAAGGCTTTGATGAGTTTTCGTCGAGTCTCGCGTGGCATAATTACTTCGTCGATAAATCCTCTTTGAGCCGCTGAATAAGGATTTGCAAACATATGGGCATATTCACCCTCTTTCTCTGCTAGTTTTTGCTCTGGATTAGGTGAGTCAGCGATTTCCTTTTTAAAGATTATTTCGCAGGCTCCGCGCGCACCCATTACGGCTATTTCTGCTGTCGGCCAAGCAAAGTTGAGGTCTGCACCAATATGCTTAGAGCTCATAACGTCATACGCACCACCATATGCTTTTCGTGTAATAATGGTTATCTTAGGAACGGTAGCTTCACTAAAGGCGTAAAGAAGTTTGGCGCCATTAGTTATGATGCCATTCCATTCTTGATCTGTTCCCGGTAGAAAGCCAGGCACATCAACAAGAGTTAACAAGGGAATATTAAAACTGTCACAAAAACGTACAAATCGCGCTGCCTTTTTAGAGCTGTCGACATCAAGCACACCTGCTAACGACATAGGTTGATTAGCAACGATGCCAATACTTCGTCCGGCTAACCGACCAAAACCTACAATTATATTATCCGCGTATTCGCGATGTATTTCAAAAAATGAATCCGTATCTATAAGCTCTCTAATGAGCTCATGCATGTCATAGGGCTTTTGTGCAGACTCTGGAATAATCGACTCCAATACTTCCCTATATTCTTCAGTCAAAGTATACGGAAGTAAAGTTGTTTTTGATTCGCAGTTTTGCGGCAAATAACTGAGCAATTTGCGGATTTGAGTAATACAATCTAGGTCATTAAGTGCCGTCAGATGTGTGACCCCTGATTTTCTTGCATGAGTATGTGCTCCGCCGAGCTCTTCTGCTGTTACTGCCTCATTGGTCACTGTCTTGACTACATTCGGACCAGTTACGAACATATAGCTCGATTTCTCGACCATAATCGTAAAGTCAGTCATCGCTGGTGAATACACCGCCCCCCCTGCGCATGGCCCCATAATCGCAGAAATCTGAGGAATCACACCACTACTCATCACGTTACGATAAAAAATATCAGCATAGCCGCCTAAACTTCTTACGCCTTCTTGAATTCTTGCCCCACCGCTGTCGTTAAGGCCAATAATAGGTGCCCCATTCTTCATTGCTAGATCCATGACCTTACAAATTTTTTCCGCATGTGTCTCAGATAATGATCCTCCAAAAACAGTAAAATCTTGAGCGAACACATAAACTAACCTTCCCTCTATCGTCCCATAACCTGTCACCACCCCATCTCCAAAAAAAAATTGATTACTCATGCCAAAATCATATGATCGATGAGTCACTAGTGCACCTATCTCTTCAAAACTTCCCTTATCTAATAAAAGTAATACCCGTTCGCGAGCGGTCAGCTTTCCTTGACTATGATGTTTGTCTATCCGTTCTTGGCCTCCCCCTTTTCGCGCCTCTTCTAGCCGAGCTTTTAAGTCATTATTTTTGAACTCTTTCGTTTTCATAACCTATTACTTTTTAAAATAGTCAAGCATAATTTCTAATATTTGAATAGCCGCTTCGGCTACGACTGTACCCGGTCCAAAAACAGCAATCACTCCAGATTCAAATAAAAAATCATAGTCTTGTGGTGGAATTACCCCCCCAGCAACAACCAATATATCCTTTCTTCCAATTTTGCTAAGCGCATGAATGGTTTGCGGCACCAATGTCCGATGACCCGCCGCCAACGATGATATCCCTAGAATATGAACATCATTGATGGCCGCTTCGCGTGCTGCTTCTTCTGGAGTCTGAAATAGAGGGCCTATATCTACATCAAAACCAATATCTGCAAAACTCGTAGCGATAATTTTCGCTCCACGATCATGTCCATCTTGACCAAGTTTAGCAATTAATATACGTGGTCTTCTTCCAACTTGCTCAGAAAATTTATCGGCCAAAACTCTAGCTTTTAGGAAGGATTGGTTTTGATCTACTTCTTTCATATAGACCCCTTTTATGAGTTGATTTTTGGCGACATAACGTCCAAACACCCGCTCAAGGGCATCTGAAATTTCGCCCAGTGTAGCCCTAGCTCTAGCGGCTTTAATGGCTAAATCCAGCAGATTAGCAGATCCATAACGTGCACCTTGTTCCAGTTCAAATAATCTATCCGAAACTGCGGAGCTATTGCGGTTCTCTTTCGTCTTTCTCAGTCTTTCTACTTGTGACTGGCGCACGACGCGATTATCCACTTGTCTGACTTCTATTTCTCGTTCATCATCGACTTGAAAAATATTTACACCGATAATTTTCTCAACTTGCGCATCGATTCTTGCTTGTTTTACAGCGGCCGCCTCTTCTATTCTTCGTTTGGGCAATCCTTGCTCAATTGCCTTTGCCATACCGCCTGCCTCTTCTACTTCCATGATCAAATCCCAGGCTTTTTGCACTAATTGATCTGTCAGATGTTCGACATAATATGATCCAGCATATAGATCCACGACCTTAGTAATGCCCGCCTCTTGTTGCAAGTATTTTTGTGTATCACGCGCAATTTTGGCCGAAAAATCCGTAGGTAGCGCCAAAGCTTCGTCCAGCGCGTTCGTATGCAACGATTGAGTCCCCCCAATGACTGCCGACATTGCTTCTATCGTCGTGCGGGCTATATTGTTAAAAGGATCTTGTGCTGTTAATGACCATCCGGATGTCTGACAATGTGTGCGCAAAGACAATGATTTGCTATTCTTTGGATGAAACTGTTGAATGACTTTAGCCCACAAAAGTCGCGCCGCTCTCATTTTAGCGACCTCGACGAAATGATTCATACCTATTCCCCAAAAAAATGATAAACGTGGTGCAAAGTCATCTATATCTAATCCAGCGTCTATGCCTGACCGGACATACTCCCATCCATTGGCGATGGTATATGCTAGCTCAATATGCGCTGGCGCACCAGCCTCGTGCATATGATAGCCACTTATGCTAATGCTATTAAACTTTGGCATGAACTGGCTGGTATATCTGAAAATATCGGCGATAATACTCATAGAAGGTCCCGGGGGATAGATATACGTATTGCGCACCATAAATTCCTTAAGTATATCATTCTGAATCGTGCCAGACAATTGCTCAGGACTAACACCTGATTCTTCTGCTGCCACGATGTAAAAGGCTAAAATAGGAATGACCGCCCCATTCATAGTCATAGACACAGACATCTTGTCTAATGGAATGCCAGCAAATAAGATCTTCATATCTTCCACGGTATCAATAGCTACCCCTGCCATGCCCACATCGCCAACAACGCGTGGATGATCGCTATCATATCCTCGGTGCGTAGCCAAATCAAACGCGACTGACAAACCCTTCTGTCCTTGTGCTAAATTGGCTCTATAGAATGTATTACTCTCTTCGGCGGTACTAAAGCCAGCGTATTGCCTTATCGTCCAAGGCCTTCCAACATACATCGAGGCATATGGCCCACCCAAATATGGCGGTATTCCAGAAACGAAACCCAAATGGCCAACTTTCTCCGTATCGACTGATGTATATCGTTGCTTTGCCTTCTCATTGCTCTCCTGAGGAAGGACACTCCGATCAGGAACAAATAATCGAGGTCTGATGTGTTGATAAAACTTCATACTCGCGACCATTGTGTTACTTCGGCATCAGCTACTTTTACAACTTCAAGCTCTTTTTGATAAGCTGCTAACGCAATTTTTGCCGCCAAGAGTTCTCTTTCCCTTTGGACATCTTGGAGCAATTTGGCACTATAATGCATCGTGACAAAATGCGTATCAAAGTTGCCAGACACAAAAGCAGGATGTGACAGCACATAATCTCCAAACGACAAGGTGTTACTCACACCTACAATATCATACTCGGCAATGGCCTTTTTCATTTTTTCAATGGCTGCAAATCGGTTTTCTGCGTGAACAACGAGTTTAGAAATCATCGGGTCATAGTATATCGGAATATCCATCCCCTGCACATAACCGTCATCTACGCGCACACCTTCACCACTTGGCAAAACGTATCGTTGAAGTCTGCCTATGCTCGGCAAGAAATTATTCAAAGGATCTTCAGCATAGACACGTAACTCAATGGAGTGCCCATTAATGTGAAGGTCTTCTTGACGTACTTTGAGCGGTAGGCTATTGGCAACGTGAATTTGCATTTCGACTAAGTCCAGCCCCGTAATCATTTCGGTCACTGGGTGCTCTACTTGAAGGCGCGTATTCATCTCTAGAAAATAATAGTTGTGTTTATCATCGAGCAAAAACTCCACTGTGCCAGCGCCTGTATAGTCACATGACCTTGCAACCAGCACTGCCGCTTCTCCCATTTGCCTTCTCAATTGAGGCGTTAATACTGCACTAGGGGCTTCTTCGACTACTTTCTGATGGCGTCGCTGAACAGAGCACTCTCTTTCAAACAAATATAAAGTGTTGCCAAATTCGTCTGCCATTATTTGAATTTCAATATGCCGCGGGCCTGTAACATATTTTTCTATAAAGACCGCCCCATCGCCAAAAGCGGATTCTGCCTCGCTTACAGCTCGATCCATCTGGGCATCAAAATCCTCTATTTTATCAACGATTCTCATCCCCTTACCTCCACCCCCGGCTGATGCTTTAATCAAGACCGGAAAGCCTATTTTCTCTGCTAACAATGCGGCAGCTCTTCTATCGGTAATCGCTGAGGGTGTGCCGGGCACCATCGGGATGTTGTATTTTGCTACTGCCTCTTTTGCAGCAAGTTTACTTCCCATTATACGCATAGCTTCAGGACTTGGACCTATTAAGATGATCCCAGCTTTCTTCAGCGCTTCAGCAAAGAGCGGGTTCTCGCTCAAGAAGCCATAGCCTGGATGGACAGCATCTGCCCCCGTTTGATGACATGCCTTTATAATTTTGGGGATCGCCAAGTACGAATTGGTAGGTTGAGGGTCGCCAAGAGCTACTGCCTCATCTGCGTATAATACGTGAGGTGACTGACGGTCTACATCTGAAAAAATGGCCACAGTTTTAATACCTAAGCGCTTACAGGTTCTCATAATTCTTAGCGCTATTTCGCCTCGATTGGCCACTAATATTTTTTTTATCATGTTTTCATTTTTTCTAAAAATAATGACCAAATCTGTTCAACCATTGCATAGGCAAAATGATCTGTGTAATATGCACCACCTAGTGGGTCTGCCACTTGACCGAGCTGACTTTCTAATTCTAACAAATGTGAAATATTACGCGTAATTCGTCGATCAAATTGTCCTTGATGTATACAAGGTAAAGAGTAAGAATCAACTTCCCCCAAATAATTCGCCGCTGCATAAGTGGTATGCGCAATTAACTGTGCGTTCGAATCTTCTTTTAATAAACTATCAGGAATATAGCTATGCACATATACCTGAATACCCTCTAATTTATGCGCCTCAAGCATGAGAAAGGCTAATGAACGTATGGCCTTAAACGCCGAAATATTAATTATAAAATCCGAAGATAGTCCTATGCGAACATGAATACTTTGTACTTGAAGTCCTGCCTTTAAAGAGGATAGTTGTTCTGCTAAGCTAATAAGCAAATTGGCAGATCTCTCTACCAATGAAGGGCTTATGTCTACTTGCACATTTATCTTTGCCCATGACAATTCATTTAAAAGAATTCGCTCTACTCCTGTATTTTTTATTGAGCTGCTGACAATCGCAATACTTAATTCATCTTTTTTAAAACCACTTTCCAAGGCAAAAAGGTAAACAGCATCAGCACAAGCACCGGCTTCACTTTGCCCAACTATGATATGTAATCCAATAAAATTTAGATAGACATTTTGAAGTAAGATCGCCCAATTGATCGCACTTGTCGTGAGATGCAGCTCAATGCCTCTTGCCCCAAACTGAAGTTCATGAAGGATAGATTGATTTGCGCTCAATTCATCCTTAACATATACTATACTGTAATAATCAGTGCTTGAAGAAGAAGCTGGAACACTAGTAATACATTGAACATCAACGCCTTGTCGCAAAAATGGCGAACTACCCACCTGGTCAATGGGAGAAGTAAGATATTGATCTAAGCTAGATACTTTTAACTCCTGACAGATTAATTTATGCCAATCGGCAGTCTCTGGGCGATCAAAATACTTTTCCCACGGGATGATCATACGGCGCCTAATTTGATCAGTAATTGTCCTTTTTCGACAGGAGATTTAAGACTACATTCTATGCTTTCAATAGAAGCTCTAGCGGCGGATTTTATGACATTCTCCATTTTCATTGCTTCCAATATAAGCAAGGGAGTATCCCTTTCTACGACTTCACCTTCTTTCACTAGAATACTCAGCACCAAGCCAGGCATGGGCGCTAGAACATGTTGATCATAAACTTTATCGACCTTATTCATGCCCAGAGCTTCAACCAACTGATCGAGTTCATCTTTGACTTCAAATTGATAATAGCGCCCGTCTAATCTTACACTAGCGAAGCGTGTTTTAACACAAATTTCAACTTGAGCTTTATGCCCAACTCCGTGCTCAATAATGTGCCAGTTGCCACTCGCATATTGAGTCATTTCCAATGATGCTAGTTCCTCCTGAGAAAGTTCAAATGAGTTGTCTGTAGAGGAAAGGGTAAATTTGCGAGTGTTCATTTCGTTTTAGTTGCGACAATAATGTATTGATAATCTAAGCTCATGTCATCAGTTACAATAAGATTAAATCCAGTTTGTTCGAGCAAATTTTCAACATCCCAAATTTGGGCACGGTGCTCTCTGCTCGGTGCAATATCTGAAGGCAATCGCTTCATCTTGAAGTCAATAATCACCAATCTGCCCTTGACTTTCAAGCGATCAAATATTCGTTTTAAATAATCTTCTTTGTTTGTAATATATCCTATGGTATTGACCATCAAAACGTCGTCCATTTCGTTCTTCTTGATACCCGGATCTTCAGGAACAGTTAATCTCGTTTCGATGCGCAAGGCTGTCAGGCTATCTAAATTTACTTTAAAATCATCAATCAATGATAACATGCTAGTATCAATATCTATGGCTACAACTCTTTTAGCTCTAAGTGCTAGTCGAAACGTGAAATATCCGGTACCAGAACCAATGTCTGCCACGACACGGTCTGACAGATCTCCAAATCGGTCTAATAGCTGATTGGGTTTTTGCCACACCATACGCTCTACCTCATCGATTGGAACATTAAATGGATCAATTTTTAACAAATCTACAGTAGCATCGGACTTAGTCTGCTGCGATGTCTTGTTCTTTTGGCATGAAGATCCTATTACAGTGATAAGAATCAACAAGAATAATAGATGTACAAAGCTTGGCATGTTCAATTTGTTTCTTGATCGATCGTGTCAAAAATTTTGGAGATAATTCGCTCATAAATCGCACGGATGGTCCGATTAGTGGAGGTATGTCCGTTGCACATAAGTACAATTGAATAGCATTTTCCATGACGATCTTCTATTACACCTGCATAACACAACACTGATCTGAAACTCCCTGATTTTAACCAGCATCGTGTTCGGCGCTTTTCGCTGACCATGAAGTAGGAATTATTCTCGAGGGAGGGAATGACTGATTTCCATGTTATATCGTTGTCACCTAATACCATCTTTGATAAAAACTCCGTCATCCCGGTAGCTGTAATCCTATTTTGCATACTCAAACCACTGCCATCAACTTGCGTCAAATCGTCTTCATTCAGGCCATTATTTTGCCAAAAATCAGCGATGGTCTTGACTCCACCGTCGAACCCAGGATTCTTGTTTTGGCTCGCTAGTGACTTTAAAATAGCGTCACAGTACAGATTATTGCTTACGTCATTCGCATATTGCGCCAATTTGATCAGTGGTTCTGAAAAATGACGGTAGATGAATAATGCCGAATCAAGCGCATAACTTGTCACTATTTTAGGTGAAAATGAAGGCCATCCTGCTTTTGCTCCGAGAAATTTAGCAAAGTGTTCGTGTGGAAAAGGAACGGCCCCTCTGATTTTAAAGGGTAAAGTCCCCGGCGGAATCGTTCCTTTGATTGTTAGCGTACGGCTATCTGGTGCTCCATAAAAATAGGCATTATCGCTACTCCCTTTGGGGCCGATGGTCACCATGCTTTGCACAGATACAGGGGCATGCGCATCCATGCTATCAAATCCTGCGAGTTCACCTTCTTTCTTGCTGCGTGAAAAAATGTAGTCAAAATAATTTTCGTGAAAATTAAAAGGATACGTTCCCGCTGCATAATAATTCGCTAAATCGTCCCAAGGCCAAGATGGATGAACGTTAATACCGTCTTCTTGACGATTGACAACTACCAGATTTCCTGTTATACTACTAATCCCCTTTGCATGTAATAAAAGGATTAGATTTTGCACTAAACTATCAGGCCCAACAGCCGAAGGATCTCTTGGTGAACCAAAACTTGGATCCCAAGAGGGCACAATAATCAAATCACCTTTTAATACACCATTGGCGAGAGTACCCTTGATATAAAAATCAGTGTGATATCTGAAGTCTGCTCCGAGCAGTTTGATGGCCGAAACGGTGGTTACTAACTTTAAAGTACTCGCAGGCATTAATCGAATATCGGCATTATGCTCCAACAACGTGAGCCCTTGTTCGTCGCGGAGGGAGATAGAAAAGTTAGTTTTTTGTAGAGGACTTTGTTCTTGGAGAGATTGAATAAACTCCTTGAGAGTGGCAAAGTCTGACTGCGCCGTAAGACCATTTAGCCCGACTAGTAAAAGTATTAGGCAATGGCTATATTTCTTGAGCATCGTATCCAATATTAAATAATGCGTCTCCTACACTCACGACAGAGGCATTGTTATGACCAATTATATATCCATCTCTTTTGGCTTGTACATCGCGTACTCGCTCCCCAAAGGGAGACATAATTTCCCCTAGGGGCTCGCCTTTAAAAATTTTTTGCCCCGATGACTTCGACCACAAAAATATGCCCGAATCACTTGCTCTAATCCAACCTGTACTTGAGAAATTTAGCGTAGAATAATGGCTATCAGGTACCATAGTCATCATTTCCAGATAATATAAAACTCTTAGTATTCCCTTATAGCCAATATCAATAGATAGCCCGTCAAAACGTATAGCTTCACCAGCTTCATATACCAAGACCGACACGCCCATATCATTAGCTACCTTTCTAAAAGAGTCGGCGATATATGCCTTTTGAATCATAAATGGCGCGCCAAAAGCTTTGCCCAAGGCATAAGCGATCTCATCCCTTTTGCTGTACCGAATTTGTGGAAAATTATATCGCGAGCTGCCACCCGTATGCAGATCAATAGCGTAATCTACGCTAGGTAAAATCTGCTTAGTAATAGCATGCGCCACCCTGGAGGCCATTGAGCCAGTTTTGATGCCGGGGAAGCTCCGGTTGACATCCTTACCATCAGGCACGAAGCGGCTGAAATTAATGAATCCAAATATATTGAGCAAGGGTATGATAATGACTGTACCACGGAGGAGTTTGTTCATTTCATTTTGGTACAAAAATCGTCTAAGAATTTCTACGCCATTTATTTCGTCACCATGTACACCAGCTATTAGTAACAACTTAGGACCAAGCTCCAGCGCCCTGAAAATATGCGCCTGAATGTGAATAGAGTTTCCTGAAGGAAGTTTCCCAATTTTCAATAGAACAGTAGCATTTTCACCCCGGGCTACCTTCGTACCGCCTATCGTTATTATATCATCGTTTTGCTCGCTCATATAATCTTTGTTCTATCATCTCCATTACTGTTTTTGAGATATCTATCCTGGTGGTTGTTTCAATACCTTCTAATCCTGGTGATGCATTAACCTCTAAAATGACTGGCCCTGCATTAGATCGAAGCATGTCAACTCCAGCTACCTCTAGACCTAAAATCTCAACGGATCGCAAGGCTATTTTTCGCTCATAGTCCGTTATGTCCACAAGCTTAGCGCTACCGCCTCGATGCAGATTAGATCGAAAGTCGCCCTCTGCCGCAGTGCGTTCCATCGTGGCAACGACGACCCCATTGACCACAAATACTCTAATATCTGAGCCATTTGACTCTTTTATATACTCTTGAATGATCGCCTTTTGCTGCAAGTTGTAAAATGTTTCCATCATTGTCTGCATAACGTCACGGCTATCTGCTTTGATCACACCAATGCCATGTGTTCCACTCAATATCTTTATGATTTTAGGATATTCGTTGATCTTGGAAATCATGCTTTCCATACTATCGAGGTTACTGACCAGCATAGTTTTGGGCACGGGAATACCGTCTTGCACTAATATTTGCAGACAACTAAGCTTATCTCTAGCTCTCAACAAAGCATCTGCTTTCAAGGTGGTATAGATTCCCATCGCCTCAAAATGACGAATAACCGACGCCCCTTGATGCGTAGCTGTACTGCCGATTCTAGGTATGATAGCGTCATATCTTTGTAATGGCTCCCCATAAAGATAAACGTTAGTATCACGGCCTTCTATGAAAAGGTCGAAGTGAAGATGATCCGCTATTCGAACAAAATGGCCGCGCCTTCTTCCAGCTTCAAATAGGCTTCTAGTGCTATAGAGCTCCGGATTGCGCGACAATATCAAAATGCGATGCACACTCATGTGATGATCTATGTTGATGAAAATTACCCCTCAATATCGTATAAGTTTTTGAACCAAGCCATTATTCAAATGATTAATGCTATTTTTCCCGATCAAGTGAAAAACGATGTATGAACAATAAGAAAGTAATTAATGCTTGGGCAATATTCGACTGGGCCAATTCCGCGTATTCGTTGGTTATTTCGACAGCGATCTTTCCGATATATTTTATTGCTATTTCTCCCGAAGTGATTAATGTTGCTGGCCTTGAGCTGTCAAGTGCAGCGTTGTACTCCTTCTCGATCAGTATAGCCTATATCATCATTGCACTTGTAGCACCCATCTTAGGTGGTATTGCAGATGCAGGTAATATGCGCAAGTACTTTATGCGCTTATTTACTTTGGTAGGAAGTTTAGCTTGTGGGACCCTTTTTTTATTTAGCGATGCAAGCTTGGTGTGGCTAGGAACAGCAGCTTTTATAATTGCGACAGTTGGTTTTGCAGGTAGTCTGATTTTTTATGATGCCTTCTTGCCAGATATCACCACGGCAGATCAATATGATAATGTAAGTGCCAGAGGCTACGCGTTTGGGTATATCGGCAGTGTCTTATTGCTAATATTTATCTTGTTCATGAGCCAACGACCAGAATTGTTTGGCTTTTCGACAGAAAGTGCCCTACCTTATCGTCTAGGTTTTCTGCTTGTAGGAATCTGGTGGTTTGGCTTCGCTCAATACTCCTTCAAACATTTACCCAATGATCAAAGTACGGTCATGAAATCTTCCTTGATTAAATCTGGATATAGCGAAATAAAAAAAGTATGGAAAGAGGTACAAGGCAAAAGATCTCTCAAATTCTTTTTGAGCTCATTTTTCTTTTACAGTGCTGGAGTTCAGACAGTTATCTATCTGGCTACCATTTTTGCTGAAAAGGAATTACAATTTGAGAGTAGTGAATTGATTCTCACAGTTCTTATTCTTCAGTTGGTGGCGATTATTGGTGCATTCATTTTTGCCCGTTATTCGACTAAGCACGGGAGCAGAAAGGCTATTATTTTGATGCTCGTTATTTGGTTTTGCATCTGCATAGGAGCGTATTTCGTCCAAACGAAGATGATGTTTTTTGCCTTATCCTTTGCTGTAGGCATGGTGCTCGGAGGGCTACAATCTAGCTCACGGGCAAGCTATTCTAAACTATTAGAGGGAGAAAACGAATACAGTTCTTACTTCAGCATTTATGATCTTTTGTTTTACCTGTCGATCGTATTTGGCACCTTTTCATTCGGTCTGATTGAGAGCCTTACGCATAATTTGAGGTATAGCGTTTTGATCTTGAGCTTGTATTTTGTAATGTCTCTAATACTCTTTGTCCAAGTAAGATTCCCGAGTCCACCAAAAGCCGTCAAATAAACACACTTAATAATGGAAAGATAGAAAGTAATCTCTATCTTTCTCACGTATTTAAATAATCAAAAACATTACATATGCCTACTAACTTTTATTTTCTATTTATTGTCGCGCTTATACCGATGTGTGTCGGAGCCATCTATTATCATCCCAAAGTAGCCGGAAACGTTTGGATGCGCACCAACGGTTTTACAGAAGATTCCCTAAAAGGTGGGAATATGGCCTTAATTCTAGGATTATGTTATTTCTTTAGCTTAATCCTCTCGTTAGGCTTGATGGGTATAGTAATCCATCAAATGGCCGTATATCAAGTCATGATGCCCGAAATAGAAGTGTCTGGCAGTGATGCACAGACTCAATTCAACGATTTTATGGCTATTTATGGCAACAACTTCCGAACCTTTGGACACGGCGCCTTGCATGGGATGGCTACAACTTTGATAATAGTTCTTCCTCTTATTGCGATTAACGCGCTATTTGAAAGACGAGGGTGGAAATATATAGCCATTCATACGGTCTATTGGTTGATTACGTTGATGCTGATGGGCGGTATTTTGTGTAAAACTTTAGTTTTCGCCGCTGTGTCGTAATATGTGATTGCTAAAAATTAATAAAAAAAAGGGGAGTCAAGGTGATTGGCTCTCTCTTTTTATCTATTTAATAAATTCCAAACACCCCAAATCCGGATTAGCATCTCTATTAGTACCCAAAATATCGGTGCGCAAATCTGAAATCAATATTCCTTTATCACGAGCAACAGATAGCGTATCCAAGGCATAGTTGTAATTATCAGGATCTAAAAATAATTGTTCATTGCCCCATTCAAGGCAATTGCTGCAATTCGCATTAAAATCTATCGCCACTTTGGATTCTTGTATTTTCAATAAGGTACGTTGAAAGCTAAGGCTCAAGAATTCATCTTGCCCACCTGTCACATCGACCACCTCTATCTCGTCATCATTAGAGCCTACAATTATGCTGTTTTCGACCACTACATCTAACGGAAGCGCTAAACGATTAATACAATCTTCATCGAGGCAAGAAAAATTGTCCATATAGAGAGCCGGCGACCTATTTTGAAAATTAGCCAATGTACAATGTCGCAACCGATATGAACCACCACTGGCAAAAACGCAACTTTGCGCTTCATTAGCATAGATCAAACAATTATCCATTTGAATGTTGGCATTGATGCCCACCAAGCCTATCGAAGAGGTATTATATATCTGTACATTGCGCAAACTGACCGAAGTGGCGCTATCTGCCCTGATGCCAACGATACTATTTTTTATAATAACATTGTTCAAACTATGAACACTCTGCCCAGCCAAAAAACGGATACCACTCCACTGTCCTGGTTCGGATTGATACTCCTGTTCTAGTCGATCCGCCTGAAAAATAACCGGATTTGACTCTGTACCATTCACTTGTAGTTGAGCTGTGGGTAAAAAAATGAGTGCCCCATCGTTCAAAAGGCTATTATTTGAAATAAACTGGCCACCATGCGTGTAGACCCGCGCACCTGCCGGCACTACGATCGTGCAACTATCAATAAATACCACCCCGTTGATAATATATGGTTTGGGGTCATCCCAAATGATCTGTCCATTATTGCAAGAAAAGCGCAAGAACCTGCCACGCGCATCCTTGCCTGTTATATAATTAGCGTTTTGTCCCCATGCTTCTAGTAAGACTCTCTTGGTACTCGAACCACTACGTATATTTAGAAATTCTTCAATTATAAAGGGACTCACCGAGACATCTTGATCTGGATTAACCGTCACTTCCACAAAGACATAAATACTGTCATTTGCCAAAATTTTGACATTTTGCGCGTTATTCGTGCTTATACCATCGACATTCAACCTAAACATTGTGTTAGGGGCGTCTAAAAAAATCTGATCCACAATAACGTTTTGATCACTCCTATTGTTAATCGTAAAGTTCAAGGTCGTTGATCCTATGGTTGTAAATACCGTATCGAAACGAAGCGTATCCGTCGAAACATCAATATCCATGGTCGTCGCTGGCACAAATTCCTCATCAAAACAAGATGAAAGAGAAATAGTACATGTTAGCCAAAAGACAATAAAGGAAAGTTTAGTTCGAGTAATTCGGATGGAGTAAGGTTGATTATGCACCTTTGCGTTATATAGTAAAAAATGAGCTGCAAAAATAGACAAGCTTGAGCATTATCACTAGGATTGCAGCGAATTAGCGTATGAACGATCAACAATCACATTTCTCATATATTATCGACGTTGTAATACCGGCATATAACGAAGAAAAGGCGATTCATCTTGTTATAAACGAAATACCCAAACATTGGGTTAGAAATATTATCGTCGCCAATAATGGCAGCAAAGATCAAACTGCTCAGGTGGCTAAAGAAGCCGGGGCTATTGTCGTCGACGAACCCATTGCTGGCTACGGCAGAGCTTGTCTGAAAGGATTAGAGTACATAAACCAATTAGTACAAAAGCCTGAAATTATCGTATTCATCGATGGCGATTATTCTGATTACCCACAACAATTGCCTGAACTCGTGTCGCCGATTATTTCAGGGAATGTAGAAATGGTCATAGGCAGTAGAGTTAAAGGAGATCTTCAAAAAGGATCCATGACTCCAGCTCAAATCTTTGGTAACTGGTTGGCTACCAATCTTATAAAGTTAATTTACAAGTATGAATTTAGTGACTTAGGTCCCTTTAGAGCCATAAGTTATAAGGCTCTGCAACAACTTGAGATGCAGGACAAAGATTTTGGCTGGACGGTTGAAATGCAAGTAAAAGTAGCGAAGCTCAAAATTCCTTCCACGGAGATAGCCGTGAACTATCGACGACGAATAGGTCAATCAAAAGTGAGCGGCACCATCAAGGGAACTATTTTGGCGGGGCATAAGATTTTATGGACTATATTTAAATTGATATAGTATGAACGCAATGGAGATTGTAGCCTATGTATTAATTAGTATCTACAGTGTTTCGTTGATTGCGATAACGCTCTACTGTCTCATTCAATTTCATCTACTTTACTTTTACAAGCAGGGAGTCGAACATCAAAAGAGTCCATCAAAAGCCTCCAATGATCTACCAAAAGTTACTATTCAGCTCCCGATTTATAATGAAAAATTTGTCGTTCAACGACTTATCAACGCGATCTGTGCAATAGATTATCCATTGAATAAGCTTGAAGTTCAGGTATTGGATGATTCTACTGATGAAACAAAAGAAATAATACAAGCAGAAGTCACTAAACAATTGGCTAAAGGAGTGGATATTAAGCACATCCGCAGAGCTAATCGCGAAGGCTTTAAGGCAGGTGCCCTAAAAAATGCGACACTTCAAGCTACTGGCGAATTTATCGCGATTTTCGACGCAGATTTTGTACCAAAGTCAGACTTTTTAAGGCAAACGATGGCACATTTTGATGATCCGAAGATTGGGGTTGTGCAGACGCGGTGGGATCATCTCAATCAAGATCAAACGTTATTGACAAGAGTTCAGGCCTTTCAGTTAAACGTCCATTTTAGTGTCGAACAACGCGGCAGATACGAAGGTGATCTCTTTTTACAATTTAACGGCACGGCTGGCATTTGGCGAAAAAAAGCCATTGAACATGCCGGCGGATGGGAGGCTGATACATTAACGGAGGATCTAGATTTGAGCTATAGGGCACAGTTAAAAGGCTGGAAGATTAAATACCTCGAGGATATAGTTTCTCCAGCGGAGCTCCCTAGTCAAATCAACGGACTAAAATCGCAGCAATATCGATGGATGAAGGGCGGCGCCGAAACGGCGAAAAAAGTTCTGCCGACTATTTGGCGATCCCAATTGAGCCTTAAGCGAAAAATTCATGCTTCATCTCATTTGCTTGGTTCGAGTATATTCTTAGCAGTTTTTACCCTTGGTATCGTAAGCGTTCCTCTTGCCCTAATAGTGAAACCACTGGGGCTTCCCCTAAATGTATTCTCCTTATTTATATTGAGTTTATTGACTGTTGCAACAGTATATTTTGTTGCAAATGTCCAAATGGCGTGGCGACAAGAACATCTAATGACTCGCATAGTCAAATTTATCTTTCTATTTCCTCTATTCCTCGCTCTTTCAATGGGATTGTCGCTGCACAATGCGGTTGCTGTTATTCATGGCTATAGAGGCAAGAAAACGGACTTTGTGCGTACCCCTAAATTTGCATCCCTCACCACACCTACTAACCTATTAAATTATTCTAACCAGGGCTCGCTCAGACTTCTAGCGCTCGAGGGGCTACTTTCGCTTTATTTTGCCATTGCTTTTGTTTATAGCATCCATACCGATAATTATAGTTTTACCATCTTGCACTTAATGCTGGCGTTTGGTTATGGATTTATATTTATCTTTTCGTTCAATCATGGCAACAAATAGTGTTGGTACTAGCACGCTTAACTCACTTATACTTAGTGTGTGGGGTGTAGCCAGTTTTGTATTGGCCTCTCAAGTAGCACAAGATGATTTTGTTGGTATCGCCATTTGGGCTTGCCTCGCGTTTGGAGCTTATTACTTTGTCATTACTCAATGTGCTACATTAGGCTTGAGGAAAATACTCATAGCTGCTGTTGTGACGCGGTTTGTATTAGTATTTTTTACACCTCAATTATCAGATGATGTCTATCGCTTTATTTGGGATGGTCGATTATGGCATATGGGGATTCATCCATTTAGCGCTACGCCAAGAGAGCTTATTGCCACTAATCTAGACCTTTCGTTGGAACTTTTTGACAAACTTAATTCACCGGATTACCGAACCATCTATCCACCTATAGCGCAATTGAGCAATTATTTAGCGGCATTCTTACAAGATAATACATTTCGCCCTACCATTATTTGCATGAAGTTATTTCTATTGATTGCAGAGTTGGTGAGTTTATGGGCTATTGTGCGCATTTTTAGACACTACCTCTCACAAACCCAACGTGTTGCACTATATGCATTAAACCCATTGGTTCTGGTTGAGATTATGGGAAATATGCATCACGAAGGTTTCATGATTTGCTTCGTTTTACTTTGCATACTAGCGCTCAAATCTAAAAGCTATATTTGGGCAGGCGTGGCGCTAGGGCTTGGCATTGCTTCTAAGTTATTGCCCCTATTGTTTATGCCCGTAATATTCCTCTTTATCATTGAATGGGGTGATAGGGTACGATTTTTATCCGCATGTCTAACGACCTGCCTTTTAAGCTTCGGATGCCTACTCTTACATCTTGAAAATCCCCTTTTCTTATTTGAAAGTTTGCAACTTTATCTGCGCAAATTCGAGTTTAACGCTAGTCTTTACTATATATTCCGTGAAATCGGTTATTGGGTCAAAGGGTATAATCTAATACATCTTATCGGCCCACTATCCGCTCTTTTATTGACTGTTTGGACAATTTGGTTAAGCGTTCGTCAGCGCCTTGTCGTGTGGACAGAACTGGTTAGTGTAATAGTGGTCATTTTCTTAGGATTCTTGCTTTTATCTGCTACTGTTCATCCGTGGTATATCCTTTTGCCGATCGCTCTTTCTACAATGACTCCCATTCGAAGCTTCTTTCTGTGGTCCAGTCTAATAATGTTAAGCTATAGTGCTTACAGCTATAATCCGTTCAATGAGAACCCCTACCTACTTCTATTACAATACTCACTTGTATTTGGTTCTCTTTATTTAGAACGGAGGCATCTGATCCTTAATTGACTGCAAATCAAGATAAGGTGATGGATCAAAAAAAAAGCCTCAGAATCATAGACTGCACCCCAAAGTTTAGACAAAATTAATAATTAAGTTTCACAATGAT